>JAFNVC010000027.1 GCA_017379935.1 Clostridia bacterium | reverse complement strand
TTGCAGGGTCTTTTTTTACGCTGAAAGCCTTGCAAATCCCGCATTTTTGACAATAAAACTATGATTTTATTGACATTTTCCAAGATGCAAAACTCAAATTTCAATGCCCCGAAAAATGGTGTTGAGACTTGACCCAAAACACTTAATTCATAAATAAACAATCAGTCCCCTTGGAGAAATCCAAGGGGATTTTTGTCGTTTGTTGAAAATATCTGTTATGAATGCTATAATAATCCTGAGGTGGTATTATGAATCATCATACATTTGACAGGCTTCCTGAAAGGCTTACTATCAGCTTTCCGTTGTGGTTGATTTACGGCACAAAGGGTGAAAATTCACCGTATTACGATATTGATAAAGCTATACGTGAGCACGCTGAAAGAGGCTTCAACTGTATACGCATTGACAGTGGTGCAGGACTTATCCACGACCTTGACGGTAATCTTCGTCAGCCGTTTAACATAGGCGATATGTTCGGCGAATACGAAAAAATTCCCCGTCAAGAGCACATTATCGGCGACGGCGGTCCATGTGACCTTCTTTCCCGACTGATTGAAACGTTTGAATGTGCAAAGAAATACGGTATTTATGTCATCCTCTCGCAATGGTATTATCTGCACACCTATTGGTATCACAAAGCAGATGACCCTGTTGCGGATGAGCTGTTTTCCATTCCTCTCGAAGAAAGATTTGATGCTTTCGGAAAATTCTGGCACTATATTCTGCTTGAACTTGAAAAGCGTAATCTTGACAGTCAGATTGCATTTGTTGAAATCTTCAACGAAGTAAACGAGCACCCTTATTACTGCGGTGAGCGTGACTGGGGAGCAAACAAAAATGTTACCAATGAAGAAGCAGCGATGTTCGGTAAACAGCATACTGAAGTGATAAACTTTCTGCAGAAGGAGCACCCGAATCTCATATTCGCCTATGATACAGCCGGACCTTGCCAGGTAAAAGAAACTCTGCCTGGAAACACGTATGTTTATAATTTTCACGCCTACTACCTCTGGGGAATTTACGAAAGTGTTTTTGCTGAGCACCGCGAATGGTTCAGGAATGAAATAACTCCTCAGGATGTTATGAATACGCGCAAGAGTCGCAGACCTGTTGATTATGGTTGGTACGAGCGTGTGGCAAAGCACAATGACATTAATCCTATGTGTTTGCCCGAAATAGATAAAGCACTTGAGGAAAAACTGAAGGCAAGCTGTGACGAGTACAAGGGAATCTGTAAGGCTATGCTTGATGATGCGATTCGCCTGTGCGGTGGCAGAAAGCTTGTGTGCGGTGAGGGTGTAAGCTATATCGCATCAAAAAACATTCTTTGGGAAGAACACTCCGAAGAATACTGGAATTTGGTAAAGTATGGTTTAAACTTATACAAAAAGGCAGGTGTGTGGGGCACGGTGATACGCACCTGTTGCGGACCCGAGGACCCCTGCTGGACACTTTGTAAGGATAAATTGCTCGAACTAAACAGATTTTTCCTCGAAGATTAAACAACCCAAGTAAGATTAGTGTTAATGATAATTCTCTCCCTTTGCTAACTGCAGCTCAGGCAGCAATCGCTGAGATGAAATAAGTTTCGACTTGATTCATAAATAAACAATCAACTCCCCGTATTCGAAAGAATATGGGGAGTTTTGTGTTGAAAATATTATTGCGTAGTGTTATAATGATAAAAAAGAGGTGAAAATATGAATCTATGCTCAAATACAGATTTTTCTAAATATAAACATTTTATTTCATTAGGCGGTAATTGTTATGTAGCCGAAGACTTGTCACATATGGGATTGAGGGATTGCTCATATCCTTTTGATTGGCTTTTTAGCGCTGATTTTTCTGGTATTGTTTTGGCGATTGAAGACCGTTTTAAAGATTTAACAACAGAACACCTTTTGTTTCAACATAAAAATAACAGAAGTAGATATTACAACCAAAAGTATAAATTTTCTTTTTTTCATGATTTTAGTAAATATTTACCTCTATCAAAACAATTGGCCGAAGTTAAAACAAAGTATGAGCGAAGGTCAGAACGTTTTTTAAAAGATATATCTGAACCGACTATATTTTTTAGATATGTGATAAGTAAAAATGATTATGATTATATAATAACTGAAGGAAACCGAATCGAGCAGATGTTAAAAAGTTTTTGCCCCGAAAACAGAATTATATATCTTGTACATCATAATGTTTTTGATAATAATGAGTTTGATCACTATATTATTAGTAAAGATACAGATGATTGGATTACTAGAACCCCTTTACAAAAAAACAAAGATTTAGAGAAACGGTTGCTTGATTTTTATTATGAGAACAGAGAGAAAAATTTAAACTATAAAAAAATTCTTTTGCAACCAAAAAAATTCAGTATAGAAAAATCACTTCGTCGGATTTTCAAAAAGGAATATATACATAGTAAAGAGTATGGTAAATAAAGTGATTTCCCCACATTGCTAACCGCCACTCAGGCAGCAATCGCTGAGATGAAATAAGTCTAACTTATTCATTACGGAATAAGCAATAAATAAACGAGTCCCCTTGGAGCAATCCAAGGGGATTTTGTGTATGCGTTACAAATGATCCCACAAGTGTCTATTGCAATATCTACCCATAAACTTAAATTAACCCTCAACAGTTCTTTACAAAACCGTTTCGGTAATGTAAAATATAGTGGTTCACATATAACGAAGGGGTGTATAGGGGTGTTTGCTATTTCGCAGATTATAGGGTTTGCGGCAGTGGGGCTTTATCTTCTGAGCTACCAGCTGAAAAGGCGTAATCAGATAGTCTGGGTTACCTGCATCTCAAACGCTCTGTATGTTTTGCAGTACATATTGCTCGGTGCTTTTTCGGGTGCGGTTATGGATATTATGTCGACGGTTTCGTCATTTTTTGCCGCTCGGAAAAACTCTGCTGCGTTCAGAAAATATTCCCATGCTCTTGCCTGGTCTAATATGATTATTATCGCGGCGGTCGGTCTGATTTCAGCTTTTTTGCAGCGTGAATGGATTGAGCTTCTGCCTATCGCGGGTGCGCTTTTTCAAACAGGAGGTCTCTGGTGCGACAAAGAGCAGACTATCCGCAAGTTCGGACTTTGCAGTGCGCCCTTCTGGTTGGTATACAATTACATTTCCCACGCCTACGGCCCTGCACTCGGCTCGCTGATTGCAATTATATCGATTATTATCTCTTTAATACGCTATCGTAAGAAGGCATAAAACTATCTTACGGATTCGTTTCGGAATCAGCGGATACCTGAAACGTTGCCTCCTCTCCCCTGTCGAGATATTGAAATAAAGCCCTATATTGAACATGCACACCTCATCGAGAAATCGGTGAGGTGTTTTTGTTGACGAGGTGCAAGGTTTTGTCGTATAATAATCACACAACAGTAAAAGGAGTTTTAGGTATGCTGACATTAGAACGCGCAAAGGAATTATTGAACACCACAACAACCGAGGAGCATCTTTTTCTCCACGCAAAAAATGTATCGGTAGCAATGGGCGGTATGGCTGACCACTTCGGCGAGGACAAGCAGCTCTGGATGGCAATCGGCCATCTGCACGATTACGATTACGAGCAGTTCCCCGAGGAGCATCTTCAGCATACTGAAAAGGAGCTTCTTGCGCAGGGCGTTACGGAGACCGAGGTGCGTGCAATTCTCGCTCACGGATTCGGTCATTGTAACGATGTTGAGCCTCTGACGAATCTTGAAAAATCATTGTTCACGGTAGACGAGCTGACGGGTATTATCCAGGCGGCGGCACGTATGCGTCCGATGGGCATTACGGATATGGAAATTTCAAGCTTTATGAAGAAATTCAAGGACAAGAAATTTGCCGCAAAGTGTGACAGAGAGGTAATCCGCAAAGGCTGTGAAATGCTCGGTATGGAGGTCCGTGATGTTGCAGAAATCTGTATCCGTGCGATGAAGGAATATGCCGACGAGCTTCAGATCGGTCCGAAGGAATAAGCACAAACCATTCAAGCAAAATAATGACAGACACCTCATCGTAAAATCGGTGAGGTGTTTTTGTATAAATATTCAAATAGCCTTTATCAAACATAAGGAGGGCGTGTTCTGTATATTGCAAAGCTCGGTAAATGATGCTATAATCACAATATCCTTAAATCGAAATATAGATTACATAAGGGGTGTTTATTTTGAAAATTATTCTTTTCGTTGTTGACGGTATGCGGCCTGACGCTTTGAAAAACATTGAAAATGCACAAAAAATCATCGCAAATTCTACATATACAATGAGCGCTCAGACTGTCTTTCCTTCAGTTACGCTGCCTTGTCATATGTCACTCTTCCACAGCGTTGAGCCTCAGAGACACGGTACAACCACCAACATTTTTATGCCGCAGGTAAGACCTATCGACGGTCTTTTCGAGGTACTCAAGCATGCAGGCAAGAGGTGTGCGATATTCTATAACTGGGAGGACCTTCGCGACGTTTCCGAGCCCAACTCGCTCACGCACGCCGCTTTTTACGCGGGCAGACAGCTCGGCTATCTCGAGACGGGTGAAATGCTTACACGAGAGCTTCTTGATTATGTCAGCACCTTCAACTCTGATTTTACCTTCCTCTATCTCGGCTACACCGATTGGGCGGGTCATAAATTCGGCTGGATGAGTGACGAATATCTTTCAGCAATGCAAAGCAGCTGGAACAACATCGAAAAAATTATGGACACGCTCGGTGATGAATACGCTTATATCATCGTTTCCGACCACGGCGGACACGACAGAACACACGGCAGTGAAATGTCCGAGGATATGACCATACCCGTTATTATGAACGGCTCCGTTTTTGAAAAAGGCAAGGTAATCGAAAACGTCAGCATTCTGGACATCGCTCCCACCGTCGCAAGGCTTCTCGGAACCGAGCCCGACGAAGAATGGGAAGGTAAGTCACTTGTTTAAGAAAAACCAACGCTCTATGCTCACGGACAGCCCGCTGAAAAGTATAATTCTCTTTGCTTTGCCGATTATGGCATCCTCAATGCTTCAGTTCAACTACTCACTTGTTGATAACATTATCGTCGGCAGATACGTCAGCGAGCAGGCTCTGGCGGCGGTCGGATGTGTGGGACCCGTAAATTCTTTTATAATCGGTGCCGCACTCGGACTGACTACCGGCTTCACCATTCCCGTTGCCCATGCTTTCGGTGAAGGCAACCGAAAAAAGCTTTGCCATTTTGCCGGCAACAGCATCTTTCTTGCTTTTGTCATCGGCTGTGCGATTATGGTCTTGTCCCACCTCATTTCTCCTTTTTTGCTCAGACTAATCGGCACGCCCGAGGAGATCAGAAGTATTTCCGCAGCTTATATCAACATTCTCTACTACGGTATTCCGGTTCAGATGCTCTCAAACAACTTCACGGCAATTTCCCGCTGTACGGGTGAGAGTAAAAAGCCGTTATACTTTTTCTGTGTCAGCGTGGTTTTCAACTTTTTTCTTGATATAATCTTCGTAAAGCACCTCTCCCTCGGCGTTGAGGGCGCGGCTGTGGCAACGCTGATTTCTCATTTGGTCGCGTGTATTCTCAACGGCATATACGTTTTATGCTTCAATAAGAGCGTAAGACTGCAAAAAAGCGATTTCAGACCTGACAAGCGTACGGTTTTTTATCAGATACGGTTAGGTATACCTGTTTCTCTTCAGTTTACCGTCACCTCTGTAGGCTCAATGTGTCTGCAGAGTGTAGTAAACTCATTCGGTACTAATGTTATTGCAGGCTTTACCGCCGCAGGACGTGTTGAGGGCATCACAAACATCCCTATGTCCGGACTCGGTGTTGCTACACAGACCTTTGTCGGCCAGAATTACGGCGCAGGCAAATTTAACCGTATAAAAGACGGTGTCAGAAAAATTTTTATTCTTGATTTGCTCGTATCCGTCGCAATGAGTCTTATACTCTGTTTTTCCGCAGAGCCTGTAATAATGCTTTTCGGAGATAATATCAATGCTGAAATTATGGCTGCCGCCAAGAGATATATTCTCGCAATCGCTCAGTGCTACAGCCTTGTTGCAATTCTTTTTGTAATGCGTAACACTCTGCAGGGAATGGGCTTCACGTATGCTAATTCAATCGCAGGAATCGGAGAGCTTTTCGGAAGAATATCCGTTGCCTTCATCCTCACGCCCCTTCTCGGCTTTGACGCTGTATGCTATGCAGGACCTGCGGCGTGGCTTCTTGCCGATATTCCGCTTATTATCATATATCTGAAAAAACAGCGTCAATTCGGAAAGCTGAACAAGCCCGCTTAAAGCCATTAAAATAAAGGATTACCGACAAAAAGAGGTAGTACGGTTAAACCGTATTACCTCTTTGATTCATATTTGTCCGCTCTTTGTATGTACGGAAGACTGTATGATTTTCATAAATTAAATTTTTGTAAGCTCTCTGATTTCCGAGGCATCAATCTCAGTAAGACTGCGGTTTTGTGACACCGAAATATATGCCGCTGCGCCTGCCGCTTCACCGATACCCACACAGATAGGCATTACCCTGAAATTCGAATGTGCCATATGAGTTCCCGATATATTTCTTCCGCAAAGCAGAAGATTTTCCTTGACCTCGGGAATAAGACATCGGTAGGGAATCGTATAGCCCTTATCCTGATTAAAATGCTTCTGCACACCTGTTTCATCGAGTCCTGCACCCGTTATGTTATGGACATCAAAATTGAAATAAGCATCCTTCACAACATAATCGTCAAACACCCTTGCTTCAAGAATATCCTGCTCATTGAGGGTGTATTTTCCCTTGAAATGTCTTGTTTCGCGGATACCTATAAGCGATGCAGAGCTGATGACAAAGCATTTTTCGTAGCCCGGAACAAATTTTCGCAGATAGCTGACAATATCGTCCATCTGCCTTCGGCAGGTAAGAGTTGCTCTTGTAAGGTCTTCTGCCGAGGTGCCGTCAATATCAATTGCATTCGTCATATTGCAGGTAACAACACCCGGTAGCGTGGATTTATATGTAAGAATGTGTCCCGCGGGGAAAGGTATATGCTCACCTGCAAGTGCCTGAAGCTCACCTTTCGGAGTTTCATAGGTTGATTCGAACGAGCCTAAAAACACAGCGCGCTCATAGTCCACACCGCCGACCTTGAACATCAGCGTCGCGGGCTGCATCTTATTATCGCTTTCTCTGCCCAGAACAAATTCAGCTCCGGCTCTTGCGGCTATATCTCCGTCCCCGGTTGCATCAACGGTAATCTTCGCATATATATCCGTTCTGCCCGTTTTGTTGACAACCGTCGCGCCCAGAACCCTGTCACCGTCACAGATCGCATCCTCTGCAAAGGTATAAAGCATCAGCCTGCAGCCAACCTCGTCGAGCATTTTGAGATACAGCGTCTTGAGCTTTTCAGGATCAATCAGATTATCAAGCCTGTCCTTGAAATCGCCTTCGTTTTTCTCTGCGCTCCGTTTTAATATTTCGTAATAAAGCGGACTTCCGCAGCTGCCTGTCCAATGACTCATAAGACCTGACGTCGATATTCCCCCGACATCTCCGCTTTGTTCAACCAGGATAACACTTGCTCCGCTTTTTGCTGCGGTATACGCCGCGGCAAAGCCCGAAGGACCGCTTCCCAGAACAAGAACATCGGTATTAATTTCAAAGCTGTTAATCATATCTGACATCCTTTGCGGTTTGCAAATCTTGCATTCAGCGGATACAGAACGCTTTATGCAACAATAATGTTGAGTGTTGCCAAATCAATATTTATTTGCAACGATAAATATCATTCTCTCCTGAATTGTCGGGCCGCCGTGGCCTGTGCCGAAGCCGCCGTGATCTGATGTAATAATGATAAGCCAATCCTCTGTTTCGAATGTATCTCTGTTCTTGATTGTGCGGATTGTGTCAAACGCAAACTTTTCGCAGTGATCAAAGCCTGCCTTGTAATACGGATTGTTGAACGAGAATCCGAGGTTATGGCCATTACTGTCCGTGTTCTCATAAATTGCGATTGTGAAATCGGGACAGTCAGCCTTTGAAAGCTCATTCTTCGCCTTAATCATACTTCCCTCGTTACCCGATGTCTTGTTGAAGGAAACCGCAAGACCTTTATCCTCACAGTACTCTTTCTCGTTGATATATGTTGAATCATCATTTGAGAAATGTCCGCCCCACTTTGTGATAAATGATGCAGAATCGATCGTACCGTCCTCAACAAGCTCGGTCATAAGGGTTTTGTATTCAAGATTTTTCGGCTGACCGTTACCGAAAACACCGTTTTTCTCTGCCCAGACACCCGTAAGAAGCGAGCACCAGCCGGGAGCTGTTGATGTAGCCTGTGTGTTCTCACCGTCAGGATAGTTCACACCGCCGCAGTAACCGAGATTTATTGATGCACCGTCATTGAGCATCGTCGTTATACCGCTGTACTTACCGCCTGCAAGAGAAACAACATCTGCACGGCAGCCGTCATATCCGATAACGATAGCCTTCTTCTCCGTTTTGCCCTCGGGCAACGCAGCTTTATAATGTCCGACAATCATATCATAAATTTCTGTCTGCGGAATCGCGGTTTCAATTGTGTTTTCATATCCTACACTCTCAACGCGCTCAAGATAAGCCTCCTCGGTATCCTTCGCATCGTTCATATAAAGACCGAAAAGTGCGGGAATAAAAAGAAGAACACTCATAATCCTTGCAAAAATTGTCATACTATCTGCTCCTTTACAATGTAAGCAATAAATTTTATAATATAATAACACCTGACTGATTGTTAGTCAATAAATCGATTTACACAAGAAAAGTATTGTACTTTTATATAAGTGTGCTATAATTCTTTTATAACATCTGATAAAAGGGAGATTAATTTTGAACGCCGATAAAAAGCTGAGCAAAAAAGATATAGTTATCTACATACTTATGGGGCTGACGGGAATTTCAATCACCGTTGCGGGAATTCATTACGGACAGCACTTTCTCCGTATTCTCCCCCTTTATAATTCACTGATTGTTGCGATGCTTCAATCCCGTGTTAACCGATACAGCAATCTTATCGGCAGTATCAATTCGCTGATTTATACCGCGGTTTACATTTATTATCATCTGTACGCCTCCGCTTTTTCAGCACTTCTTTTTTCGTTCCCGATGCAGCTTATCACCTTCATCCGCTGGAACAAAAACAAGTGGGAGCATTCCACTCAGCTTCGCAAAATGACCCGTAAGCAACGATTCCTTGCCTGCCTCGGATATTCGGTCGGACTTGCCGTTATGTGGGCTGTGCTTCCGCTTATCGGTGCTCAGTACGTTTTTCTCGACAGTGCCACTACCCTGCTCGGTATCGTCGTGCTTTTCCTGACGATGTTTGCATTTATCGAATACACCTTCTGTATGGTTGTTAACGGTATAATCGGAATTGTGCTTTATATCGCAATGATTCCCGATGAGCCGGAAACGGTGACATACCTTATTTTTGCTATATATTCGTTTATCTGCATCTGCTTTGCCTTTTTCGAGGCAAGAAAGCTATATAATAAGCAACAGAACGAAAAACTTTCGGAGGTTTAAATATGAACGGAATGACAAGACGCGAAAGACAGGTTACCGATATGCAGGAGATTATCAAAATCCTTGATAACTCCAAGGTGCTTCACCTCGGAATGATTGACGGCGACGAGCCGTATGTCGTTCCGATGAATTACGGCTACACGCTCGACGGTGACAAGCTCACACTCTGGCTCCACGGTGCACGTCAGGGCAGAAAGATGGATGCTATGCGTGCAAATCCGAAGGTTTTCTTTGAAATGGAATACGGAATTGAGCCCTTTGAGGGTGAGGTTGCGTGCAAGTACGGTATCACATACTCATCGATTATGGGCAGAGGTACGGCTGAAATTATCGAGGATGTCGAAACAAAAAAAGCCGCGCTTTCATTCCTGATGAAAACACAGACGGGTAAGGATTTCAGCTTTGATGATAAAATGGCAGCTGTTGTCGGCGTTATCCGTATTGATGTGGCTGAATACACGGCAAAGCAGCGCCCCTTGCCTAAAGATTTAAGGTGATTCAATGAACACATTTTCAAAAATTCTGCTAGGTACCGTCGGTGGTGTTGCGGGATATCTGACCGTAACAGCGGGCGCATACCTCCCCTTTGTGATAAAGGATGCCAAAAAGGGCTACAGCGACGATTGCGAGTATCTGCTTGTTCTCGGCGGTCTTGTTGTCGGTGCCGAAACACCGAGCGGACACTTACTTGAAAGAATCAATACGGCGGCGGAATACCTTAAGAAAAATACAAAATGCTTTGTTATCCCCTGCGGAGGCTGCTTCCGTGACGGACAGAAGAAAAGTGAGGCACTTATAATCAAGGAGCATCTTGTTAAGCTCGGAATTGACGAAAGCCGATTTGTGCTTGAGGATAAGTCGACAACCACCTTCGAAAATTTTGAAAATGCCTTTGAAATTATCAAGGCTCACTCGGGTAAAAATCCGAACGAAGTGAAGGTTGCTTTTCTCTCATCCGACTATCATCTGCACCGCGCAGGTATTATCGCAAAGAGATGCGGCTTTAAGAATATCGGCAAGGTAAGCTCTCCCGGAAAAAGCGACATCATTAAAAATTATGCGCGGGAGTATTTTGTGGCGTATGAGCTGTTGAAGAGGGATAAAAGGTGACTTAAATGTTTTATGTTCTTTCGGGTATATTCAGTTTCTTTTTCGCACTTTTCGTCGGCGCAGTTATCATAGGCTTAATTGCTGTTGTCTGCATTTACATAACCCGTGACGCAAAGAAATACAGGATGAACGCCCGATTCTGGATAGCTGTCGTTATTCTGCTTCAGTTTATCGGTCTGTGCCTGTACTGGCACGCAAGAAAAAAGCAATGCAGCCGACGCTGTCCCGTCTGCGGCGCTGAAATTCCGCAGGGAAAAGAAAGCTGTATTCTGTGCGGGATCGAGCTTGAGTCCGTACGACCGATCAAAAACTCCGTCGGCAGATTTATAGTCAGCTGTTGTGCTTTTCAGCAGGCTTTTTTCATAATTATGCCGCTTGCTTTTTCCGTAGCAGGTCTTATGAATTAAGGAGGCGTACATATGGGAGCGATGCTTGTCGGTATGGCAACCGGTATTCCGATGATGATGCTGGTTATCTTCTGCATCATAGTGCAAGCCGTTGTTATTGCGTTTTGCGCATACAAAAATCAAATGAGCGTTAAATGGTGGTTGTTTTCCTCTCTGGTGCTTGCCTCGTGGGCGCTGATTCCGTTCATTTTCTCAATCATAAAAATCCGCACCGCAAGGTGTAAAAGCTGCTCTGCACGCGTTAAAAGAAAAACGAAGTTCTGTCCGCACTGCGGAGAAAGCTTCAAACCCTTTGACGACGAGAGCTTCATAAGGAAGATTATGATTGCAATCGCGGTTGTGATTGCGGCTCTTGAAGCTGTAACTATTATTTTAAGTGCGGTAGGAGTACAAATTGCTTAAGCAACACTTTATTGATTATTGTTTATTGACATACAAAATAATAATTGGTAGAATTAATTATAAAAATTTTTTGAGGTGATAATTGTGAAAGTTATGAAAAAGGTTTTCGCAGTAATTATGGCACTTTGCATTTGCCTTATCCCGCTCGTTGTGGGTGCAAATGCTGCAGGCAGAAAGCCCGCACTCCGCACATCCGCCGGTATCCAGGCTCTTCGTGACGAGTTTGACCACGACGTTGCTCCGAAGGCAGGCGGCCATGCGCTTGACTACGCTTACTACTCACCCGTCGGCAAGAACGATAACACAAAATATCCTCTCGTTATCTTCCTTCACGGTATCGGTCACGCTGATTACGAGGGCGCACAGCTCGACGACAGTGATTTCCCCTACTGGGCATCCGCTGAGCTTCAGGGACGCTTTGAAGAGGGCGGCGCATTCATCCTTCTTCCCCGTGCACCCGAGCATAAGCTCATTTACTGGGGTGAGACACTCATCGAATCTCTCCGCGCAGTTATTGACGACGTAATCGCAAAGCACGGCGACAACATCGACACATCCAAGATCTTCATCGGCGGCAGCTCTGCAGGCGGTGAAATGACATGGAATATGATCGTTGCTTTCCCCGAGTATTTCGCAGGCGCATTTCCGATCGCATCCACAGGTACGGTATCCGAGAGTGATGTTCTCTACTGCTCCGATGTTGCAATCTGGATGATTTCAAGCAAGAAGGATCCCGTTGTCAACTACGCTACAATCACAACTCCGCTCTGGAACAAGGTTGTTAAATACAACGCACATCCCGAAAACTGCAGACTTTCAAGCTTTGAAAGCGTTGTCGAGCCTGCAGGATCATCGGCAAGCGATAACCACCATATGGCAAAGGTTGTCACCTATGACTTCCATATGCTCGACGGCAGTACATATCCGAACGTTACAACAAAGAACGGTAACGGACAGACAGTTTCGCTCGTCAGCCCGAACGGTATGATCAAGTGGATGAACTCACTTTCATCTGACTTTGACGGCGGTGTTGCTGACGGTTCAGGCAATGTGAATGTTTCAATTTTTGATTCAATCTTCGGAGTTGTCCGTAACTTCTTCCTCAAGATTGTAAACATCTTCCAGAGAATTCTCGGCTTATAATTCATAATTATTTATGGCATCTTTCACAAGAAGGATGCCATTTTTTTGTATTCCAATTTTTATTCTTTTGCGCTATAATATGAATTGTAAAAAACACGGAGGTGCTTTTATGAGCTGGTTATCCTTTACCCGACTGCTTATGGCAATTCTTATGATGCCGTATTATCTTTTCAATTATGCTTTCAATCAATACGCCTACCCTGCTTACAGCAGAGAGGGTGCGTATCTTTTCTGCTACTTTGTCGGCAATGAGATAAGCGAGCAGACGCTCCACTTTGCCGTCAGCACGGACGGATATAATTTCAAGGCGCTTAATAATAACGAGGCCGTTATCACTCAGAATCTCGGCACAAAATGCGTACGCGACCCGTATATTTTAAAGGGCGTTGACGAGAACGGCAAGGACTGTTATTTCATCATCGCGACGGATATGGATGCAGGACTCGGCTGGCTTTCAAATCACAGCCTTATCACCTGGAAGTCCTACGACCTTGTCAACTGGATTGACGAGACCGTCATCGATATCCGTCAGTTTAAGGGCTTTGAGACCACGACAAGAGCGTGGGCACCGCAGGCAATCTGGGACGAGAGCAAGGGTATGTATATGGTCTATTGGGCAAACTCGACCGAGGAGAACGACTGCGCGGGACATTACTATGCCTATACCAAGGATTTCAAGACCTTTGAAACTGCTCCCGAGGTGCTTTTCGGCAGATGGAACGAATATGTACCCGAGCGTGACGAGGTAATGAACATCCAGTGCATAGACGGCGATATCATTTACAACGAAAAGGACGGATATTATTATCTTTATTTCAAAGAGGATCTGACACAGAAAATCGCCTACGTCCGTTCGAAGAATCTGACGGGTCCGTACAACACGGATTATACAATATGCTCGCTGAACTGGTTTGGTGTTGAGGGAAGCTCGATGTACCGCATAACGGGCAGCGACGCCTGGATTATGATTATGGATGAGTACGGCAACGGAACATTCTTCACGCAGATGACAAGAGATTTTGAAAATTTCCGTCAGGTACAGCGTTCGACCATGGGCATCGACCACCTCAAGCCACGCCACGGCTCGGTTGTTCCGATTACGGAGGACGAATATAAAAGAATGGTCGAGCACTACGGAATTGAAAAGTAAAAAATAAAAGGCTGTCGGTTGACAGCCTTTATTTTTATTCTGCAATGCTCTCAATGTGCTTTGCCATTTCGCCGACGGTTTTGTTGTTTACAAAATCGTTCGCCTTAAGCTCGACACCAAATTCCGATTTGATATCGTTTACCATACACATTGTGTCAAAGGAGCTCATGCCGAGATCAAGCTTAAAATTGTCTTCAGCCTTGATTTCGTCAACTTCAACGTATTCTTCAAGGATTTGAACAAGTCTTTCGAATGTCTGCATTCGGGTTTACCGTTCCTTTCCGCATCTGTCAATGCAATTTTTTCGAGTATCTCACCGACTGTTATATCGGGGTTTTCCGCACCGATAACAAGAGACTGTGCAATTTTATTGTAAAGAATTGTAAGGTCGTATTCCGCCTCGGGCTCCTGTCTGAATTCAAAGACAAAATCGAGTCCCTCATCGTGTGAACGGTGCTTAACCGTCACATAAAGCGGAATCATTGTCGCGCCGTTGTTATACCAGATGCTTCTGACGGACTTTTCCATTTCCTCATCAATGCTCTTTATTCTCATAAGCGGTTGATAGGAAAGACCGAAGCTGTCATAGGTTGAGTCGAACTTTGCATCCTCGGGCATAGACTTGTGTCTTTCCTTGAGAGTTTCAAGGAAGGCAAGGCTCGAGTGCTGATACATTTCGTTCTGAACATCAGAAATCTTTGCGACTGCCTCGCAGAAGGTTTCTTCGGGCTTAATTATGCTTCGCATCGGAAGGAAGTTGATACGAAGTCCGCCCGACTTTTTCTCTGCAAGATTTCCGCGGCGGTTGATAATCATTTTGAAGGAAACATCCTCCTGATTATCGTTGAAGCAGGAAAGACCCGTTCTGACACCCATTGAGATAAGCGAGAAAATTGAAAGATTACGCTCAGCGCAAAGCTTCATAATCTTCTGCGTATCCTCGGCACTCATTGAAAAATGCATTGAGGTTGCATCAGGAAGACCCGAATGAATATCCGCAAAGCGGTGCTCGGGGTGCTTTATCTGCTGTATTTTGAGTCTGTTCTCAATCATATAGTCCGTGAAAATCGGCTCAGTTGACTTTGCAAGGGAATCGAACCAATACTGCTTATCGATTGAGTGTTGCTCGGAGCCGATGTAATTCAGCTCAGCCTCAAGTGCGGGAATATACGGGCGCATCGGCTTCGGGTACGGTGTGCCCTGAGTTTTATGAAGATAAATCTCCATAATATCGTTAATGAAAATTTTAAGTGAATATGCATCCATTGCAAGGTGCTGAATTCTCATAAACAGACCCTTGTAGCCTTCAGCAAAATGAATGATCGCTATTCTGTGAAGCTCGCAGTTGAACATAGGGATGTTTGTACGGGAAAAAGCGGTAAGCTTTTCTTCCGCCTCATCAACGGTCATATCGGTATAATCCCATTCCTCAACCTTCAATTCACTTTTTTCTGTAACATACTGAAGAAGCTGAAGCTTTTTGCCCATTACAAAGCGCAGACGCATTGTATCGCAACGCTCAATTGCCTCGTAAATGGCTTCCTTCATCACCTTGACGTCAAGCTCACCTTTCCAGTAATAGCCGCATCCGATGTTGTTAACAGGATAGCCTGAGCCGTATTTAAGGGACATAAGATACATCATCTGCTGAGAGCTTGAAATGGGATACGCATTGACCTTTTCGCCGTTGGGTAAAACCTTTTCAATCATCTTCGTTCATCCTCCGAATAATGGAATTGAGTTCTCTTGATTTTGCCTGTTGATGTTCTGTCAAACGGTTTTTCTCTTATTCTGAACAAGTGAATCTGTCTGTCGCTGTTAAGTGTGGAGTTGACTCTGTCAACGATTTTCGCAATTTCATCCTCAACATTCAGACCTGCCGAAAGCTGCTCATCGGGGAAAATTTCTGCAATAATGCTGTCCTTTTCGCCGAATACAACAACCTCCTTAATAATGCCGTCATCAACGAATTTATTTTCAATCTCCTCGGGAGAAATGTTTTCTCCGTTTGAAAGAATGATAAGATTCTTCTTTCTGCCGACGAGGAAAATATGGTCGTTTTCAATATAGCCGAGGTCACCAGTATGAAGGTATCCGTCCTCGGTGAATGCCTCTGCCGTGCGCTCGGGCTTCTTATAATAGCCGAGCATAACCGACGGGCCCTTGACCTGAATTTCACCGTCAACCACGCGTACATCATCAACACCCGTAAGCACGCCGTTGGAATATTTACACACATCCGAAAAGTCAGAGGTTGTGATACGCGGACTGCATTCGCTCATACCGTAGCCCTGACGCGCGTGAATACCGTATTTGAGGAATTCGTCGATGAGCGCGCCGCTGAGGAAGGCACTGCCCGCAAGAAGTCTCGTCAGCTTTTTACCTACAACAAGGTCAGCAACCTCGCGCGGTGAAAGCTCGGGATGTCTTCTCTCCGTGATTTTGATTTTCGTAAGAATAGACTTGCACAGAAGCGGAACGATTCTTGTAACCGTAGGCTCAAAAGCAAGAAGGTTTTTATAAAGATTGAGAAGCGAGCCGTTAATGCAGACTATGCTGCCGTCGTAAAGATTTTTAAGCACGTCGCAGGCATAGCAGAAAACGTGATGCATCGGAAGAATGGAGAGATTAACCTCCCCTTCTCTGGATTTATATGTATCATAGCAGGAGTTCGACGTAAGGTTTGAGTTTGAAAGCATAACGCCCTTTCTCTCGCCCGTTGTTCCCGATGTATAAATGATGAGCGCACAGGAATGCGGATCGATCTCCACATCGGAAAGAGAAGCGTATTCCGAATCAGAGGAATATGTTCTGAATACATTATCAAACCAGTGCCAGTCGCCGAGGGAAATGATCTGACGAAGTCCCTTATAGCGCTCGCTTATCTGCTGAGCCTTTTCGCTGAACTCCTCCTCGCAGAAGAGCATTTCGATATCCGCATCCTCGAAAAGCATACAAGCCTCATCCACACTGATGTCGGGTGCAAAGGGAACAACAACGTTTCCGCTGCAGATCATACCCGTAAGGCAGGCA
>JAFNVC010000026.1 GCA_017379935.1 Clostridia bacterium | reverse complement strand
TCTGTAAAGTACGTTTTGCTATTAGCAAAACTCTAGAAATCTTTTCAGGGTTTTTGTTTCATCGTTGTTTAATTTTCAAGGTGCTAAACCGCTTCTCAGAGGTATTCCCCCGAGACAGCTTTGCTATTATATCAAACACATTCCCCATTGTCAACACTTTTTTTAAACTTTTTTTACTTATTTTTTCTCTCTTTCAACCCTCCCGCGTGTTCGGTGGATATTTAGCTGTTTTCTTTCTTTTTGTATACTATATGTTGATTTAACGGTTAAAACAGAGTATTACAGACTATATGTATAACTAACAAAAAATAAAATGCGGAAGGGTTTTTCCGCATTCAATGTTATTATTCAAAATAAAATTCCTTCATATCGTCCAGACGCAGGAGCATCGGCGCAAGCCCCGTTGCGGCACCTGTATCGACGTTTATCCACGTTTCAGTATTTGCCGCTTTCCCTTTATATTTGTCACCGTAATAAAGTGTCGGGGTATGGCCGAAAACGGTTGTAATTTCTTCAAAATATCTCGCCGTCAGACTCGGGCGTGTCCAGAGAAGCTCCTGCGAGGTATATTCGGACAGCTTTTTATGACAGCTGAAATTGCCGAGACCGCTATGCGTCAGAATAAAATCCCTGCCGTTGACGGTCAGAGTTTCATAAAGCGGACAGTCGCGCAGGAAATCCAGAATATATTCAATCTGCTTCGGGCGCAGAGTTCGGAGCGCATCAAGAGTCGGCTGACCGCCGTTCGCAACCCAGTTTGAATAAACGCTGAGCTTCGTTCCCGTAAGATCACTTATCGACTTTTCCGTAATTTCCTCAAATACGAAATCGCTCGCAAGCATCATCGCCTCGTGATTACCGAGCAGCAGCTCGACATTCGGCTGAAGCATTATCCAGCGCAGAAGCTCGACTCCATCCGTTCCGCGGTCAATGACGTCGCCGAGGATATAAAGAAAATCGTCCTGTGAAAAGCTCACGCTATCGAGCATCGCTCTGAATTTCTCAAGCGGATATCCGTGCAGGTCAGAGGTTACATAAATCATTTCGTTTTCCCCTTTCCTTATATATATACCATATTTTCGGGATTTTTGCAAATTGCGGGGACTTGCATTGCCTTGAGTTTTTTGGTATATTTTTACTATAAAAGAAATTTGGGCAAAGGAGAAATCCTGTATGACATTATTCTTATCAAAAATTGTCCGTCTGTTCGTATCCTTCCTGCTGTTATTCTCGCAGAACGCACCTCAGCTTCTGAGCCTGCCTTTAATCCCGAACGGACAGGAGATCGACCTCAGCCGTTTCGAGCTGGTGTGGGAGGATGAGTTCACGGGGACTGAGCTCGATATGACAAAATGGAACCATAACTGGTGGGAGGTTGAGCGCAAGGGCGGCTACTGGCACGAGGATATGGTTGATGTCAGGGACGGAAATCTCATCATCACTACCGCTTATTTTGAAGAGCCTTTACCCAACTATTACGAGGATTATTTTGCATCACAGCCGAACGCACATACGTACAAGCCCGGCTGGTACAACGCCTGCATCACAACCAAGGGCAAGTTTGAGCAGACCTACGGCTACTATGAATGCCGCGCGATTCTGCCCGCTTCGACGGGAATGTGGTCTGCCTTCTGGATGATGAACACCCATGTCGAGGAGGTTGACGGCAGCGGTCAGGACGGAACCGAGGTCGACATCTTCGAATCAATGTACTACAAGGACAACTGGTGGGGCGCAGGCGGAGCTGTTATCAGCGGTATCCATTACGACGGCTACGGCGAGGGACAGCAGAGCGCAAGCATCGGCAAATGGTTCGTCAACAACCCCTATGAGGAATACAATACATACGGTCTCGAATGGAACGAGAATGAATACATTTTCTACATCAACGGTGTCGAGACAGGCAGACTGTCCAAGGGCGGAGTTTCACAGAATCCCGAATATCTCATCCTTTCCTGTGAGATCGCAGGCGAAAACGGCATTGCTCACGCTGACCGCCACGGCGTAGGTAAGATGAGAATGAAGCCGGGCGATACGGCAGATTTCATCGTTGACTATGTAAGAGTTTATCAATACAAATAAGGAGAACAAATGGCAGCTTTACTCATTGTTATATATATAGTATTCGTTTCGCTCGGATTGCCCGATTCGCTTTTCGGCGTTGCGTGGCCGGTTGTACACACGGATTTCGGTCTTGACGAGAGCTTCGCATCCTACTACGGAATCATTATGGGTATCTGCACGGGCGGAGTCAGCTTCGTCGCAGGCAAGGTGCTGCGCAGATTCGGCACGGCGAGGGTAACGTTTTTCTCAACGCTACTGACAGTTATCGCTCTTTTCGGTATGAGCCTTTCGCCGAACATCATTGTTATGCTGATTTTCTCGGTCATTCTCGGCTACGGCGCAGGCGCGATCGACACGGGACTCAACAATTTCGTTTCGCTTCACTATGAGGCAAGGCACATGAACTGGCTTCACTGCTGTTGGGGACTCGGCGTTACGATAAGCCCGCTGATAATGTCCGTTTTTCTCACGGGCGAGGAAGGCTCGTGGCGCGCAGGCTACAGAATCGTTGCCCTGCTTCAGCTTGCGATTGCAATTGTTGTTCTTTTCTCTATAAAGAAATGGGACAAGGTCGAAAACAGTATTAAGGACGCACAATCGGAGGAAACGGCAGGAAGCGCCAAGCTCCTCGACCTGCTGAAAATCAAGGGCGTTATCCCGAGCATACTTTCGATGGGACTTTACTGCTCGATGGAATTTTCGCTCGGAACGTGGGGCGCAACCTATGCGGTCAACGTCTTTTCCCTTCCGCCCGACGAGGCGGCAATGTGGGTTTCGCTCTATTACGGCGGAATTATGCTCGGCAGAATCATCGCGGGCTTCGCTTCAATCAAATTCGACGATAAAACGCTCATCAAGGCGGGCATCGTCACGGCACTCATCGGAATCATCGTATTCGCACTGCCTCTCGGTAAGCTTTCGCTCGCAGGCTTCCTGCTCATCGGCACGGGCTTCGGCCCGATTTTCCCGAGCATTCTGCACAGCGTACCCGCACGATTCGGCACAACATATTCAGCAGATCTGACGGGCTACCATATGGGCGGTGCTTACGGAATCGGCTTTGTTGTTCAGCTGATTTTCGGTTATGCCGCAACGGGTACAACCTTTAAAATAACACCGTTCGTTATGCTTGCGCTTTGCATCGGCGTATTTATTGCAAACGAAACGGCGATAAAGCTGACGAAAAAGAAATGAAAAATCAACGCTCTTCCGAATGAACGGAGGAGCGTTTTTTTCAGAACTTCATATTCTTAATAAACAAATCCGAGAAATCCGCGCTTCTGGAAAGGTCGGTGTAGACCGCATTCCGTGTAAATTGAGAAAGGTCGCTTTTCTCTGCGGCAAGCTTTACCGTACCGAGCAGACTTGAATTGCCCGCGGCGATACATCTGTCCTCAAGCTCCCTCGGAAGAAGTCCCGTGAAAACGGCATTTTCTACATTGATTTTCGCTGAAAAGCCGCCCGAAATATACATCGCTTCAATGTCGCTGAAGGTGATACCCTTTTCCTTTATAAGCGTAACGATTGCGGAATATACCGCCGATTTCGCAATCTGGTACTCCCTGATATCCGCCTGCGTTATTTCAACACCCTCGGCAATCGGAAAGGTATCACATTCCATATATCCCGTTTCGTCAACCGTGCCGTCACGGACAAGCTCGGCGATGATATCAACAAGCCCCGTACCGCAGATACCCTTTGCGGGGACATTGCCGACGGTCTGAAGCTTTTTGTTGCAATAAGAATAAACCGCGCCCTCGGTCGCACTCATTCCGCAGGAGATGTTTGCGCCCTCAAAGCAGGGACCTGCCGCCGCTGAGGTGCAGAGTGCGGAGCCTTCGTCAAAAAGCACGATTTCCGCATTCGTGCCGAGGTCAACGAGGAGATTATATTTACCCTTTTTCGGCAAGCCGACGAAATTCATACCCGCTACGATATCCGCGCCGGCGAAGGAATGAACCGACGGAAGCGTTGTCACCTCTCCCGCGTTAAGACCGAGCGAGCCGCCGCTGACCGTTCTGCTTTCAAGAAAAGCGGGCGTATACGGCGCAACACCGATTGACGAGCAATCAACACCGAGGAAGGTATGGAGCATCGTGACATTGCCCGAGACGAGCATATCGAGCCCCTCTGCGCCAAGCTCGGCAATCATATAATTGATAACATCGATGAGCGGCCGCTGAAGCAGGTCGACACCGTTTTTCGAGCAATATTCAATTCTCGACATAACATCCGCGCCGAAAACGCGCTGTGGATTTGTCCTTGTTACCGCTCTGACGATATTTCCCGTATCGTGCGAGACGAGCGCAAGCGCAAGAGTCGTTGTGCCGATATCGAGGGCAAGACAGAGATTTTCCGTTTTTTCTGCCGATTCGTCCGCGCCCGTTTCGGAGATTATATCTTCGTTGTCAAAGGTGACTGTAATATCCGAGCGGATAATATAACGGCACGAAAGCTCGTCCTTGCCATTGACTTTTACAAGGCATTTTTTGCAGATGCCCTTACCGCCGCACGGGTGTGCAATCCTTCCGCCCGACTGCATAATAATGTCGGAAAGCAAGGCACCGTCGGGCGCAAGGATTATTGAATTGTTCAGCGTAACCTTGTGCATAAAAATCCCTCTTAAAGCTCCTTTAAAATCTCCGTCAGCACGCTCCAATGATTGATGGTGAGATATTCTCCGTTTTTGCCGTCCGTGCGGATTTCGCGCGCAAGCGGCGATTTCGTATCAATCAGAACGGGAGTCATTCCCGCATCCGACGAGCCGTCAACGTCGGGCACCTTACTGTCACCGCAGTACCAGCAATCGGCAGGGTCAATGTCGGCATAAGCCGCCGCACATTCAAACAGCGTTTTGTCGGGCTTCGGGATAAGCAGGTCTGCGCTTGTCAGGCAGAACTCGGGCTTCGCCTCGGGAATCCAACGCCTTATTGCAAGCGCGAGGCTCTCACCGCTCATCGCGTTGTTGCTGATGACCGCCATTCGTATTCCGATAGCATCGAGCGTGCGAAGAAGCTGAGCCGTTTCGTCAAGAACACTTCTCGTAGAATTGTATCGGTCAAAGATTTCCTCCTGCTCAGCCATAGAAATATTAAATCGAAGCCCCGCTCGCATTGTCACAAATTTAATAGACGCGCAAAGCGGTAAATCGAGGTTGATTCCCGATTTTGCTTTCGGCTTGCCGCCAAGAGCTTCTGCCGTATAATCATCCCACAGCTTGCGGAGAGTCTCGTCATCCGTCACCTCGGGGTTTTCCGCCGCCTTACGAAGCGCAGAAAGTCCGTCTTTTGCAACGAATTTTCCGTCGTCAAACAGAGTACCGCCGACATCAAAAAGTATCATTTTCGGTTTTTTGTTATAAGGCATAGCCGCGCCTCCTATTTCTTTTTTCTCCGCTTTTTGACAAGCATTAAAATCACACAAAAGTAATCTGCACGGCGGGAACTGCAATCGAAATGATGAATACGGATTTCCATAATATACTTGTCCACTCTTTACCCAGACTAAAACCAAGACCTAAGAAAAACATAATAACAAGAACAACGGACTCGAAAACCACGAACATTCTTAAGTTTTCTTTTTTTACCTTACTACCGTCACGGCCGAAAAGCGACATCAACTCGAGATAAAGCTCAATAAATATTTCGCCGAATGCTTCAAAGAACAGCTCGGCAAAAAACTCGAAAATTGCATCCATATTATCATCCTCCTGAAAGAATTATATCATAACGAATGCCGTATGACAACTGTATACATAGCGTATCCGTCGGATTCGTCGCGTTTTTCGGCACGTCGCAAGCGTCGTGCCCTACGAAAACAATCGGAGTTTATTTGATAAATTGGAATTTATCTAATCAATCCTCCGAAACCCTTGTATTTTCAAGGAAAATCGGCATTTTAATGTTCGTTCCTTATGTATTTTCCCTTGTTTTTGCCCTTATGAGCCGAAACAAGGGAAACTTTTTGTTTAGGCTTCCCCGACCACCTTATCAAGCAGTCTTGCGGAAGTTCGTTTCGCTTCCCTTTTAGAGTGAGCGTAGATGTTCATTGTGGTACTTACGTCAGCGTGTCCGAGCAGTTCCTGCACATCCTTTGGTGCTGCACCGCCACTGAGCAGATTGCTGGTGAATGTGTGTCTCAGCATATGAAAATGGAAATCTTCAAATCCTTCCAGTTTCTTTTTTGCCGACCTTGTCATAACACCAACTGTACTCGGTGACTCGTATGCTCCATCAGGTCTCAGGCAGACAAAGGATATTTCCTTGTATCCGTCCGGCACTTCATCCGTTCTCGGCAGGCTGTAGACTTCATAGTAAGTACGGTCTTTTTCTTTGACCTCTTTGTAGTAATTGAGGTGGTAGAGTTCGCCATACTTAAAGCGGTTCTTGTGCTGTTCCGTCTTTGCCTTTCTGAGAATGTCAGCCAGAGTGTCGCAGAAGTCCACGATGCGGACTTTCTTGCG
>JAFNVC010000025.1 GCA_017379935.1 Clostridia bacterium | reverse complement strand
TTATTTAAATGCCTCAATAGCTCAGCTGGCAGAGCACGCGGCTGTTAACCGCGGTGTCACAGGTTCGAGCCCTGTTTGAGGCGCCAAAGGACAGAAATCCGAACTTTCGGGTTTCTGTCCTTTACTTTTGTGTTTCAAATAGCTCTCACCTATGACGCCACATTCGTTAGCACCGCGGCTGTTAACTGACGAGATGACCTGACCGTCCGGTGGACGAATCGTCAGGTCATCGAGTAGGAAGAAATAGGGAGAATTGCGAAGCGCTCCAAGCGAAGTGGCGCGACAATGTTTCTGACCGCAAAGGTCACAGGTTATATATGTTATATTATAACAATTTTGACATCTTTAAAATCATTCATATATAAATTTGCACGGTCATCATATTCACCATTACTATCATATGCAGAAAATCTACTCATCATTATAAGCTCCTTAAAAGTAGGTGTAGTACCCATTACTGTTGATTTATCAAATTCTACATGAATGATAAAAGTGTTTTTCTTTAAATTATTTGATAAAAACGAAACTTTTTCTGACTCGAAATACCAACCTCCCGGTTCACCGCGTAGGTCTGCTGTAAGATTGTAATTATATTCGTTAAAATCAAACCACCAGTTCTTAACAGAGCAGTTATAATATATATCGTACATATTTGCATCATCTTCGCGTTGATGCACAAACACTGTGTCAACATCATACAGTATTTTATGACGGTTCCCCCAATAGGCATATGTTACAGCGTTTACAAGAGTAAAAAGAATTAGTAATGTTGCAAAAATAGTTATAACTGTTTTAATTTGTATTTTTTTTGCTTTTTGCAGTGCTTCAATTACTATTTTTTCTGTTTGTAATTTCTCGCAAGTATTTTCAGCATATTCGCCGTCGAGTATTTCGATTACAGTAACATCTAATGCATTAGAGAGTGAAGACAGTAAAGCAATATCAGGGGCACCGTTGCCTGTTTCCCATTTGGAGACAGCTTTATCGGTAACATTAAGTTTTTCGGCGAGTTGTTTTTGAGTTATGTTCAATTCTTTTCTTCGTTGTGAAATAAATCTGCCAGTTTTTTTATTGTCCATATTTTTACCTCCTTGCTGAAATTATTATAACATATAATGCATCAAATCTCACTCCACTTATGGTAGAATTTGAACTTTTCTAACAAGTTTATTTATAATGGGCTTCAAAATCGGGGTGCGAACACAAGAAAAAAGCAGTTCCGAAGAACTGCTTTTTTCAATGAAACAAATCCTTGCGGATTTGTGAAATATCCTACGGATATGAAATAGCTTGCGCTATGAAATACGCTGCGGCGTATAAAGGATTTATTTTATTTCACATTTTGTATTTTGACAGCTTCATCCAAAGCTGACAGTGTTCTGCTGAAAAAATAATCATTATAAAACCGACCTCCCTTGGTTGATTCCGCGGGAGGTCGGTTGCGTTTTGTATTGTATTAGAGGTCAATTTCTGAATAATTATGGATATAAATATCCGCAAGCTGCTCGAGCTCTGCCGTGTCGGGCTCGCTTTTATCGTAAATTCCGACGAGGTTGTAGCCGTTGGCCTTTGCAGTTTTTGCTGCATAGAGAGCATCCTCGAAAACCCAGGTTGTGCTCTTGTCCGTGCCGAGTGCATCAAGAACAACATCGTATACCTTCGGCTGAGTTTTTGCTGCGCCGACCGTGTAGGTGGAATAAATCGCGGAAAAATAGTGGAGCATATCAAATTTTTTAAGAACAGCTTCGATAGCAGGCTCGCCCGTGGCGGTTGCTATGCCGATTTTAACGCCCTTGGCTCTGAGCTTTTCGAGAAATTCGATAATGTCATTCTTCGGACAGGTATCCTCAAGATACAGCTCCTTGACATAGTCAAAAAACAAACTGAAAAGCTCCTCGTAGGTTTCCGTAAAATTAAAGCGCTCTTTAACGAGAATCAGAGATTCGCGCAGATAGAGTCCCTTGAAAAGCTCCTTGTCCTCGTCGCTGAGAACAAGTCCGATACGGTTGAAAAATTTATCGCGTATTCCCTTCCAGACATGCATTGAGTCAAAGACCGTGCCGTCAAAATCAAATATTGCTCCAGTAATTTCCATTGCTTTATCTCCAAAACCTTTTTGTTTATTATTTTTAGAAAAATTTTAAATAAAATACATTTGTTTTTTTAAATCAGAGAAGGGTTGCGAACTCCTCATAGGCCTTGGGATTTGCGAAAACAACATCGTTCGGTGTTGAAAAGTTGATTTCCTTACCCTCGTAGTTGAGGGCGAGTCCGCCTGCCTCCTGCAGAATCAGAGCGCCAGCCGCAACATCCCACGGCTGAAGTGCTTTTTCGAAAAAGATCTCGCATCTGCCGCAGGCAACCATACAGATATCGTATGCTGCCGAGCCGCTTCTGCGGATATCGCGTGAGAAATCAAAAACTTTTCTCAGAAGTGCGAAGGTTTCATCCGTGTTCTCGGGATGATAGGGCGACGTGCCGAAAAGAGCAAGTCCGTCGGAAAGGGGACGGTCGCTGACAGTGATTTTGTTGCCGTTGAGGTATGCGCCCTTTCCTTTTTCTGCGCTGAAAATTTCGCCTGAATAGGGGTTGTACACCACGCCCGCGATGATATCGTTACCCTCGCAGAGTGCAACGGAAATACAGCTGCAGCGGTAATCCTGCATAAAGTTAGTTGTGCCGTCAATCGGGTCGATTATGAAGCGAAGGGCGGCGCTTGCAAGGTTGGTTTCGCCCTCCTCGCCGACAAATTCAGCCTCGGGGAACGCCTTGCCGAGCTCTGTAAAAAGAAAATCCTGAACGGCAACGTCAAATTTCGTTACAAAATTCTTCTTGCCCTCCTTGGCGGTTATTGTCGATTCCTGATTGTGCGCAGAAAGGATAATCTTTCCTGCTTCCTTAACGATTTCAATAATTTTATTAAGCATAATATATCACTTGCCTTTCTTCGGATAACTTATTTCACTCTTAGCATTATAGCACAGCTTACGCAAATCAACAACACGTTGTTAAAAAATATCTCAAGTTCGGCATAATGATTGCGTTAACACTTGACAAAATGTTCCGTACAGAGTTAAAATATGAGTTGTGAAAAAATAATGTTGTTACGGAGGAAATAATATGAGTAACAAAAATATCGATTGGTCAAATCTCGGCTTCGGTTATATTCAGACTGACAAGAGATTTGTTGCAAACTTCAAGGACGGAGCATGGGAGGAAGGCGGACTCACAGAGGATGCTAACGTTGTTATCAGCGAGTGCGCAGGCGTTCTCCAGTACGCTCAGACAGTTTTTGAAGGTCTTAAGGCATATCGCACACAGGACGGCAGAATCGTAACATTCCGTCCCGACCTTAACGCTCAGCGTATGGCTGACAGCGCAGACAGACTCAAGATGCCCATTTTCCCCGAGGATAAGTTCATCGAGGCTGTTGAGCAGGTTGTAGCCGCAAATGCTGATTTCGTTCCGCCGTACGGCTCGGGCGCAACAATGTATCTCCGTCCGTTTATGTTCGGCAGCAATCCCGTTATCGGCGTTAAGCCCGCAACGGAATATCAGTTCCGTATCTTTGCAACACCCGTTGGCCCGTACTTCAAGGGCGGTGCAAAGCCGATCACTCTCCGCGTTTGTGATTTCGACCGTGCTGCACCTCACGGAACAGGCCACATCAAGGCAGGTCTTAACTATGCGATGAGTATGTATGCTATCGTTGATGCACACGATAAGGGCTACGACGAGAATATGTATCTTGATTCCGCAACAAGAACAAAGGTTGAGGAAACAGGCGGCGCAAACTTCATCTTCATCACAAAGGACGGCAAGCTTGTTACACCGAAGTCAGGTACAATCCTTCCCTCAATCACAAGACGTTCACTTTGCTACGTTGCAAAGGAATACCTCGGTATGGAGGTTGAGGAGAGAGAGGTTCTTCTTGAAGAGGTTAAGGACTTTGCAGAATGCGGTCTTTGCGGTACAGCAGCAGTTATCTCACCCGTCGGCAAGATTGTTGACCACGGCGAGGAAATCTGCCTCCCGAGCGGTATGGACGAAATGGGCCCCGTTCTCAAGAAGCTTTACGATACACTCACAGGTATCCAGATGGGCAGAATCGAAGCTCCCGAAGGCTGGATTCACGAGATTAAGGTTAAATAAGAAAAAACAAACAGCCTCCGATATCAGGTACAGCTTGATATCGGAGGTTTTCTTTTTGGTTGCAAATTTTAATTTGTCGGGGTGTTTAATCACAATATAAATGTTTATCCGTTAATTTTACAGAAATCCGGACGGTCGGGGACGCCCGTCCCTACTCGGTGCGTAATAAAACAACCCGATGCCTGCAGTCCGCAAGCATCGGGTTTATTCGAGAAAAATTTATTTGAAAATATATGTCCAACCACAATAAAAATCAAGAAAATCTGCATAGTCGCTTATGCTGTCAAGATCGTTATTTTCAAAATCAACATAAGCAATTTTCTTTGAGTTCTCATTAATTCCTATGAGTAACAGCTCTTTAGGATATCCCAAAGAATACGCGTCGTTGACGGTAATTCTGAATTCAAAGTCCTGAACTGTGAACGGCGGAATAGGATTATCATCAACAGGATCTGTGTCATAAAACTCATATTTATGATCAATCCGAGTTTTTTGATCTTCAAAAGCATCGTCGTCGTAGCTTGCGATTGTTGTGTAAGCTAAATCGGAAAAAATACCCGGACTGTAATATTTGTATGAGGTGATGTCATCAAAATCGCCGAATTCGATACGGTATCTGTTGATGCTTGCCGTTTCTTCAATTTCTTTGAATTGAACAGGTCCTCCGCAAAAATTGAAGAACGCAAAGCAGGCTGAAAAGAGAACGAAAATCAAGCTTGTAATCACGGCTTTAAGCTTGTCGGGGATTTTCTTGATAAGAATGAACGGTAAAGTCAACAGAAAAGATACTGCGGTCAGAAATATCAGAATATCGGGTACGATGCAGCTGTTTATAAGACAGAATATGGCATATACCGCAAGAACAACGACGATCAAAGCAGAAAAAACACAGCTGACTGTAAACGCCTTGCTTTTTTTCATAATTTATCTGCCTCCAAATTGTATCCGTATCGGTGTCAATTATCACCCAACCAGCTTTTCGTAAGCCTCGAACATTGTTGTTGCTTCCTTTTTGCCGAGGGAGAGGAGCTCCTGATAATGACCGAAGGCGAGTGCGGTGCAGTAATCGTTTTCGGGAACGATGTAGCCGAGGGCATCGTTTGCAAGACCGAAGATGATAACGTCATCACCGAAGATTTCGCAGAGCGTCTTTCCATCGTAATCCTTGTTGCTGACCGAGCCTTCAGCCGTAAGGGCGTTACCGCCGTAGATAAGGTCGGTGCAGATTTCACCCGGAACAAAGGCAATCTTAATATCCTTGCCCATTTCCATATAACCGATTTCGGTTGTTATGTAATAGTCGCGTCCCGATTTTTTGATGAGGTAGTTGACAACGCCAAGCTTGCCTGCCGCCTTGATAACGGGGTTTGTTACCTGAATTTCAACCTTATCGATGTTGATGTTGAGGATAGGCTCGACCTTCGTTTCCTTTGCAGGCTTCCAGCCCTCATACCACGGGGTGTAGTTTGTGCCCTCCGTCTGCTCTGCTGTGAGGTTGAGGCTCATCAGATAATCGTCGTCGAGGATTTCCTCCTCGCTCATTGTAAGACCGAGAGTCATTTTGCCGATTTCTCTGCCGTAGTTAGCCGCGATATCAACTCTTCTGTCAGCCTTTGCGCTGATTCTGCCGATGTAGATACCTGCGATTGAGCCGTTGAAGAACATAAAGTTATAGCCGGCGTTATTGATTGTTTCGCCGATGTAGTAGATGTAGTCACCCGAGATGCCGTGACCCTTCGTCGGATCATCCTCGGTTGCAAGGCCGACAACGTCGGGATGTGCGGACATATTAAGGATGATTGTCGGTGTTACGGAGCTGTCATCCGGAGTGAAAACGAAGCGCTTGAGCTCGGTGTCGAGTGAGTCGCAGGACGGGCGGTTCTTGTTGCTGAAATATCTTGCGCCGATGTCCTTTCTTGCGAAGGTCATCGTACCTGTTTCCATTGAATCGACAGCCTCGGTGATAGCTTTGCAGACTCTGCCGTAGAAAAACTCCATATATTCGGGATCGGTGCCCTGCTCGGTTTCTATAAGACCCGTGAATGCGCTGAAGATGTTCTTCGGCCACTTGCGGAAGATATCCGTCCAGAGACCCTGAGTATCAACGCCCGAATGGGTGTGGGTTGCGAAAAGGTTGATAGAATTGAGGTTGTTCTTTTTTGCAAAATCATTGAGGAGACCGCGGATATGTCGGATGTCGCCGTTAGAAACGCCGATTGAATCAATCGTAGCGAAAACAGCCGTGCCCCTGCCCGAGCCGTCATTGAGGGCGATAACACGCACCTTCATATCGTCAAGGATTTCGCGGACGTCGTTCGTGAAGAAGTTCTGCTCGCTGATAAAGCCGCCGCAGAAAAGGTCATATTCCTCCCAGTTTTCGGGAACGAGGCTCATACTGCTCTGACCGAGAGACCATTTTGCGCCCTTTTTCGCTTCATCAATGAATTCGGCTGTGCCCTCGTAGAAATTATCGTAAACATATTCGTCCTCCGCGACGAATTTATCGTTTTCCTTTAAAAAGAGGTTGACCGTGCCGACGAGAGTTTCAAACACCGTGCCGACAATCTTTGCCAGCACCTTTGTGACAGGCTCTGCCGTTGCTTCAAAGTCAATTGCAGAAGCAGGTACGGCGGTGGCGGAAAATACCATAACGATTGCGAGAATAACGGATAACGCTTTTTTCTTCATAAAGCTTCCTCCTGACATTATATGTTATATAAGAAAAATATCACAGATTCCGTCCGATGTCAACTTGTTGAGGATTAAATATTAGATGCTGCAGTCTTTCCGCTTGGTTGAAAACAGCACACCGTTGTGATACAATAACATCGTTAAAATGCAGGGAGGCTGTAGTATGCTTATATTTATTCAGAGAGTCATCGGATTTTTTACCGCGCTCGGGATGGTTATATCAAATTTTCTGGGCATAAGCCTTAATGTCACCGATAAAAAGGTTGACGATTTCAAGGTTACGACCTACATAAGAGGCGATGCTGTTATGTATTGGGGCGGTGAGATATACGAGGAGGATTTCGACATTATCACGGATGCCATAATTTTTGAGTGCGCAACCTTCAACGTCAGGGGCGAGGTTGAATACGATGCAGAAAAAATGGAGACTGTTCTTGAGAGGGTGCGCGGTGCAATAGGCGACAGAGACGTGCGCCTTACGCTCAATTTAATCGGACCGTGGGGCAATTCGGATTCAGATGCTTATGAAGATCAGATGGAAGCGCAGAGCGATGAGCACAACAAGGCCTTTGAAAGCGGTGTCTTGGAGGATAATATCGTTGCCGTGCTTGAGAGGTATGATTTCGACGGTGTCCATTTTGACTACGAATATCCGCTTTCGCTCAAGGCGTGGCACTATTACAACCGGTTCCTTGTGTCGCTTGATAAAAGGTTGGGTGACGATTACACGCTCGGCGTAGCCGGTAATGCTTGGAACATCAAATTCACAAACGCCGCAATTGAAGCAATCGACACCTTTGAGCTTATGAGCTACGACTATATTGATGAGCAGGGCAGACATGCGACATACGAGGATACCCTCGAGCAAATTCATCAGCTCGGACTCAAGGGTATACCGTTTTATAAGGTCAACGTAGGAATTCCCTTCTATTCAAGACCTACAGATCTGTCTGCATATTGGTATGGCTATAACGGCTGCTATGAAAAAATGACGGAAGACGGTTGGTATCATTGTGATGATATTGATAAGGATTTCTGGTTCAATACGCTGGAGGTTGTTGCGCAGAAAACGGACTATTGCATCCGTAACGGCTTCGGCGGTGTGATGATATGGCACTATAACTGTGACCTTCCCTCCAGCCACGAGGATTCGCTCCTCAGATCAATTGGTGAAACGGTAGCCGCTTATTATTGATGAGCGGTCAGTTGCTTGACAGATAATTATCGCAGTGATATAATTACGAAGTTATTTCGGGGAAACAGGTGAGAATCCTGTACGAGCCCGTCGCCGTGATGTGCGTTTAATTTTGTCTTTCTTACCCGATGCCGCAAATCGGGGAAGGAGTCATTGGGCAGCCGCCCGAGAAGGCTGAGAGACGAAGCACAAAGTCGAAATACCCGGTAACGATGTGTAACTCCCATTAAAGATTGCGAGTGCCTTTCGGGAGGAATTTAATATTAAGGAGAAATGCTTTATGCAGAAGACAAAATCAGTACGCATTTTGTCGGTTATCCTTTGTGTTGTGCTTATTGCGGCTATGGCACTTTTTGCAAGCGGATGTACCGATAAAAATAATCAGGAAACCCCTGACGGGACAACAACGTCTGCTCAGACGGTGCAGGAAATCGGCAAGGGCGAAAAAGCCTTTGAGTTTTCGGTAACCGATGGCGACGGCAACGAAGCCCGCTTCAGGGTGCATACCGACAAAGCAATTGTCGGCGATGCTTTGCAGGAGCTCGGACTTATTTCGGGCGACGAGGGCCCCTACGGTCTCTATGTCAAAACGGTAAACGGCAAGACCTACGACTACGATACGGATAAAATGTATTGGGCGTTCTATGTCAACGGTGAATACGCTTCTTCAAGCGTTGACACGACAGAGATTGCAGAAAATGCCGTCTACTCGTTCAGGGCTGAAAAATGAGGATGAAAACAAAGGAGATTGCTCTTTTCGGAATGCTCGGTGCGGTTATGTTTGCATCGAAAATGCTGATGGAGCTTCTGCCGAACATACATCTGCTGGGAACACTGATTGTTGCTGTAACAATCGTCTACCGAAAAAAAGCGCTTTACCCGATTTATGTTTATGTTCTGCTCAACGGACTCATTTCGGGCTTTGCGATGTGGTGGATTCCGTATCTTTATATCTGGACTGTTCTCTGGGCGGCGGTGATGCTTCTGCCGAAGAATATGCCGAAAAAAATTGCGCCGATAGCTTATATTGCGGTCAGTGCGCTTCACGGCTTTGGCTACGGTGTTCTTTATGCTCCCGCGCAGGCGCTGATGTTCGGGCTGAGCTTCAAGGGTATGCTTGCCTGGATTGTTGCGGGCTTCCCGTTTGATGCAATACACGGAATCAGCAATTTGTGCTGCGGATTACTTATTGTTCCGCTCGTCAGAATTCTCAGAAGCTCAGAAAAGCTGATAAAATAAAAATGAGGGTTGGTGCGTGAGTGCCAACCCGATTTTTTTAATAAAGATAAGATTTGAGCAATTTTCTTGACAAAATCGCTGTTTTGTAGTACAATTCCAAAGGTTGCTCCGCAAAAATTAATCCGCGGAGCTTCTTTTTATGTATGGAGGGTATTTTAATGAGTCAGACAAACGAGAAAAAGAGCATCAAGCTCTTGCACAAACCGCCGAAGGGCAAGCTTCCCGCACTCTGTCTTGTTTTCCTTTGGATTGCTTTGTGGAACGTGATTTTTCAGGCACTTCACGACGTTATGCCCCACGAGGGTCTGCGCGTTATCAACTGGGCATTTTTTATCAGCGTTGCGGTATTTTTCCTTCAGGAGGAGCTTACATATAAGGAGCGCTTCTGGTACACGCTTTGCGGCGGTACGGTAGGTCTTCTTCTTGCGGCGGCGGTCAGCTTCTTTGCAAAGCTTCTTATGGGCTTCGGACTTTCGCATTTTACTGCGGTCTGTATTCCGCTTGTAATAATCATCGGAATTCTTATTCTTACAAGACCGTTTATTCCGATGTTTTTCAACGATGTCGGATTTGTTTATCTTGTCTGCTCATTCATTGAGAGCGACAAAATGGTAGCAAATCTTCCGAGCCACCTTCTTTCACTTGTGCTTGGTTCAATCATCCTTAACCTCGGCGCAAGTGGACTTATCACGCTTTATAAGAAGTATATGGCAAAGAAAAGAGCAAAAATGAAATAAAGCAGTTAAAATCGAGGCCTAAAACCTCGATTTTTAATTTCTACTTTAATTCTACCCCGTTTTTATAACAAAAGGCGATGCAAATCAACAGTGGATAAGTAATACGAGGATTTCGACGAGCATTACGTTTATTATTTCAGCGGTGAATAAAACGAAACCCGAGGTTGCGATAAACCTCGGGTTTAACATTTTAAACTGTCATATAATCGCGGTAGCTTTCATAGCGCGCAAGACATTTTTGGGCATCGATAATCGGCTTGTTTGCCCTGTTTCGGAGTATGCTCTGTCTTCTTGCCTGCTTGATTTTTATGTCAAGCTTTTTATGCTCGATGCGCAGGGCGGAAATCTCGTTTTTCCATTCCTTTACTGCCTCGCGCGAATCTGACGAATTGCGGATGTTATTCTGAAGGTCGGCAATTTTCAACGAAATGTTGTCATAGGCGCCGAAAAGCTCGGTAAAAATGATGTCATCAAAGCCTTCGGCCTCGCGGTAGGCTTTGCTTTTCTTTGTCTTTTCCGCAATTCGGAAATCCTTGACGCGGGAAATCATCTTTCTGCGGAAATCCTTTTCCTCGCGGATGCGCTTCTTTTCTGCCTTGTCCGTATTTTTTGTTATTTTTGTTACGCTCTTTTTGCCGTATTCCTTAGCGTTGGCGATAATTTCAGCAACCTCTTTTTCCTGCTCGGGTGTTGCAATTTTTGTCATCGCATCCTCAAAATATGCCCTGATGCGAAGCACATTTACCATCGCCTTTTGCTTTGTTTCCGTAAGGTCATAGAAGAAGAACGGGATAACATTGAGTGCCGCTCCGATGACGGATGCCATAATCAGCACGGAGCAGATTGATCGGAACAGCTCAGGATTGTAAAGCACATCGTAGACGTTCTCTGCGCTGTAGCCGAGCGAGACCGCCGTTTCCTCGTTGAGCCCCGCTTTTTCATAGATCGCAGGCAGAACGGATGATGTCGCAAGGGTGATGACACTGCCGACAAGCCCGATTGCGGAAAACATTCCGTCAATGCGCTCGCCGCTGATATACTGCTGATAGTCGCGGATATCCGCATTGAGGCTCGGATTCATAAAATGTCCGAGTGAGGTCAGAAGCTGATTGATGAAGATAAACACGAGCAGAATCCAGATGATGCCTGATCCCGGCATTCTGAGAACGGGAAGCATCATCGCGATAAAGATGATGTTCATAAGATTGCTGAAAATCAGAACCTTCTTTTTACCGTAACGGCGGATCAGGAAGGGCGCAAAAAGGTTGGGCCAGAGTGATGCGTTGCCTGCGATAGCCGTGATGATTGCATACTGACCGGGTGAGCAGGGCTGCTGATAGTTATACATCCAGCCGAGGATTGTTCCGAAGGAGCCCTCGAGGAAGCCTATCCAGCCTGCGAGCGAGATGATCCAGAAATATTTATTCCTCGCAACCGCGCGGAATGCGTCGATAAAGCTCATACTTACCGTATGGTTTTTCGGCTGAACAATTCTTTCCTGTGTGTTGACGTAGATTATGATTGAAATAAGGAAGCCGACAATAAGCATAGGGGGATAAAGCACCCGATATACCGTGATGTTGTAAAGAGTGTTATCGCCTGTTATCAGCCTTGCGACGATGGGAAGGAAGATGTTTGCAATCGACGGCGAAATGTTTTCGATAACGGATTTGACGGCATAAACGTCCGTTCGTTCAATAGTGTTCGGTGAAAGGACGTTGATGATGCTGTCATTGGCATCGATAAGAAAATTGTAAAAAAACTGGAAACCTATGTTGAAAAGCAGTACGGTTATACATTTTACGGGCATGCTCATGATTTCATACGGTGCCCATATAAAGCCGATGCCGAGCAAAACTGTCGGCAGACCCATAGTAAGTATGTACGGGCGGTATTTACCCTTCATACTCCGTGAGCTGTCAATCATTTTTGCACGGATTCCCGTGAGAGGGAAGCCTGCAAGCACGCTGATGATATAAATAACGTAAATCGCCGATGGCGGGATACCGATAGTGTTACCGACGAGCGTGTTGCCGATACTGATTATCATTGCACTGACACAGTAGACGATAAACTTGACGCCGATACCTCCGACTGCGAGCGATACGATTTCTTTAAAGGAGATAAATCTACCTTCGGGTGCTGTTTTCCAGTTGTTTTTTAACGAGGAAAACAAGCTGAAAATTTTGTTTTTCATTTCATCACCACAGTTGTAACAGATTTTGGTGTAAGACCGATGCTGTCGGGTTTTACCGTCAGCGTTTTAAGGTCGCTGTACTTATCCGTAACGCAGAGGGTAACATCGTTCTGCACCGGAAGAGAAAAGCTTTTTTCGCTTTCGGAGTTATTGACGATAACGAGCACGGTCTCGCCGTCCTGCTTGAAGGCGGTGACGAGGACATCCTTGTCGTCGCTTGCCGCTTCAATGCGCTTTGCACCGGGCTTTACAAATTTTGTGTAGTTGCCCGTGACATAATAGCGCTTTGTCATCTCAAAGGTTTTATCCTCAAGGTTTATGTAAATAAGTCCGTCGCAGTAGTCAACCTCAGAGACTGCAATCCAATGCTGCCACGAAACGGCATTCAGCAGGGTGAAATCCTCATACATCGTTGTTGCGGTGACGAGAGCGGAATCCATACCGTAATCCCTGCCGCCCTGCATATGAGTCCATTCACTCATAACCACAGGTACATCAGGATATTTTTTATCCATCCATTTTCTGAAACGGCGGACAAAAGCAAGCCTGTCGTTAAGGAAGGGGATTTCCACGGGCAGGGGAAGGGGCAGACAGTAGGAATGGATGTCTACTCCGTCGAGGCGCTTGCGGACGTTTTTATCTTTAAGAAGCTGACGTGTATAGGATTTGTTGAACCAACGAACGTCGCCCGACTCCGCGCCCGAAAGACGGACGGCATCGAGTGAGCTTCTTTTTTCGATTTCACGCGCAAAAACCCTGAAAACATTTTTCACACTCCGCGGACGGTAGAAGCAACCCTCCTGACCGCCGTTCCATACCCATATCGGCTCGTTGACGGGAGAAAGATATTTCACGGGGATACCGTCTCTGACAAAATGCTCCGTAACGTCCAGACAGTATTTTGCAAATTCCTTATAATTCCGCTTGCTTATATTTTCGTGAAAAAGCTGATGCTTTTTGTTGTGTGCCATACCGTTTTTTGTCAGTCTTTCGATAGGGGAGTTGACAAAAAATACAACCTCGTCTGCACCGTTTTCGACGCATTTTTTCATCATATAAACGGCATTTGCATCACGCGACCAGTCATACTGACCCTTTGCCACCTCAAAGCATTCTGTCGCACGCGCAGGCTGACTGTAAACACCCTTACCTGAATTCTTACTGCCGGCACCGATGTTGTAGCGGTAAACGCCCATACCGATGCCCGTTTCTTTATTATAAAGAAGCTCGGCAATTCTGTCGCGGACACTTTTGCCCGAGGCTTCGTCAAGGTGATCCCAACCGCCGACAATTTGTGCCCACCACGCACCGCTTGCGCCTATGCTTTTAAAGGTCTGGTATTCATTTTGAGGATTGATTGTAATTTTCATAAAATCCCTCCTGGCTTTTTTCCATTATAATATAATAATGTGGCTTTTGCAACATCTTGCCACTTGTAACGGGATATGATATAATTAAACTCATATCAAGGGGGACTGATTATGGCTTTTATTTCAACCGAGCGTGTGCTCTCAAAGCTCGACGAGCACCTTGGCAGAAACGATTACGCTTCCGCCGAAAGACATCTTTTATACTGGCTCGGCGAGGCGCGTTCGGTAGGCGATAAGCGTTGTGCGCTCCTTTGTCTCAACGAGCTTGCAGGACTTTACCGTAAGCTTGGCAAGGAGGAAAAGGCAACAGAAACGGTCGCATCCCTTCTTGAGCTTATAAAAGAAATGGGTATCGAAAACAATATCGGCGCAGGCACGACCTACATCAACTGCGCCACGGTTTACAAGGCATTCGGCAGGGCGCAGGAGGCTCTTCCGATATTCGAAAAGGCGCGCGGGGTTTACGAAAAAAATCTGCCTGCGACGGACAAGCGCTTCGGCGGACTTTACAACAATATGGCGCTCGCCCTTGTTGACCTTGAACGCTTCGGCGAGGCTTATGCGCTTTATGACAAGGCGATCGAGGTTATGCAGAATGCCGAGGACGGCGGTCTCGAGGTTGCTATAACTTATCTTAACATCGCGAGTGCAAAGGAAGCTGAGCTCGGCGCGGAGGAAAGCGAGGCCGCGGTGCGCGAGTGCATTGAAAGGGCGACGGAGCTTCTTGACAATCATCCCGTAAGGGACGGATATTACGCCTTTGTATGCGAAAAATGTGCATCGGTTTTCGGTTATTTCGGATATTTTGTTTACGAAAAAGAATTGAGCAGGAGAGCAAGTGAGATTTATGAAAGGTCTTGAGCTGTCAGAAAAGTTTTATTATGAATACGGCGAAAAAATGCTTAAGGAAAATTTCGCTGATGTGGAAAAATACCTTGCCGTCGGACTTGTCGGCAGCGGCTCGGAATGCTTCGGCTATGATGACGGGCTTTCACGTGACCACGATTTTGAGCCGGGCTTCTGCATTTTCATCCCCGATGAGGATGTGATTGATTCGCGTACGGAGTTTGCACTTGAAAGAGCGTATGCAAAGCTTCCGAAGGAGTTTATGGGTTTCAAGCGCAGTCCAATGAATCCCGTCGGAGGCAACCGTCACGGTGTTATCCGTATCAGCAGATTTTTTGAAGCAAAAACGGGCAGCAAAAATGCGGATATCCCGACGGATGTGTGGTTTCATATCGCGGAGCAGTTCCCTGCAGAGGCGACGAACGGTAAAATTTTCTTTGATAATTACGGAAAAATGACTGAGCTTCGCGAAAAAATCGCGTATCTGCCCGAGGACGTGCGGATTAAAAAGCTTGCGGGCAACATCCTTCTTATGGCGCAGTCGGGTCAGTATAATTACAGCCGGTGCATCGCGAGGGGAGAGACTGCGGCGGCACAGCTTGCGGTCGGTGAGTTTGTGAACGCGGCGCTTAAGGTGATTTTTCTTCTTAATAAAAAATATATACCTTATTATAAGTGGACCTTCCGTGCGCTCAGGGAGCTTGAAATCCTCGGCGGTCTGCACGAAAATCTCGAGTATCTTATTTCGAGCGGAAACACGGCGGACGAGGCGGAGAAAAAGCAGAAAATAATCGAGGATATTTCCGCTCAGGTTGTCGAGGAGCTGCGGATTCAGAGCCTTACGAAGGCACCGTCGAACGAGCTGGAAATGCACGCGTATTCGGTCAACGATAAAATAAAGGATAACAACATCCGCAATCTGCATGTGCTGTATGCGGTTTAGGGGGATTAACTTGAAAAATCTTTGCTTTGACGATATAAACAACGCTGAATTTAAGCTTTACGAGGGTAATCCCATAATTCACAATCCGCCGTCGAGCTTCGTTATCGCGGACCCGAGCGTGCTTACGCCCGACGAGAGCCACGACGGAAAATGGCACCTTTTCTGCCACACCTTTTTCGGCGTTTTTCATTATGACGGAACAGACGGAATTAACTTTAAAAAGCGCGGTAAAATCGTCCGCAGAGCGATGCGCCCGAATATCAATTATATCGACGGCAGATATTATCTCTTCTATGAGAGGACGCGACCGGTTATACTCAATGCGATGACGCTTCTCGGTGTAAAATGGAAAAGCGAAATCTACTGCGTTGAGAGTGTTGATCTTGTCAGCTGGGGCGAGCCTTATCCTGTTCTCAGAAATACGCGAGACTATGAGCGCGACGAAAACGGCACGGCGCTTTCCAATCCGTTTCTGATAAAAAAGGATAACGGCTACCGCCTTTATTATTCCTGCGGACAGACATTTATCAAGGATTGCGGCTTCTGCGAGCCGAGGCACATCAGCTTCGCCGAAAGTGAAAGGATAAACAAAGACTATACCGCGAGAAATGAGCCGATTATATCGCCCGATAAAAATGTCGAATGGCTGAATTTATGCTCGGGCTGTCTTAAGGTCTATAAGCTGCGGGATTGCTACATCGGTCTGCAGAACGGACTTTTCGAGAAGGACGGCAAAAGCCATTCCGCGATTATGCTTCTTAAAAGCGAGGACGGAGAAAAATTCGAATTTGTAAAGCCATTTCTCGTTCCGCAGAAATGCGGGGACAGCAAATGGATGGCACAGTATGTTTATGCCTGCTGTCTGACTTATCACGAAAATAAGCTCCGTCTTTATTTCAACGCGCGCAACGTTTCAAACAACCTCACGGGCAGAGAAAGCATCGGCATTTTTGAAGCGGACATCACTTAAAAAATAAACCGTACTCGGTCGAGTACGGTTTTACTTATTTATGAAAGGTCGGGTTGTCTGTTCTTCCGAGCAGATAGTCGATTGAAACATTGAAATAATCGGCAAACCTTATCAGTGTCGCATAGTCAGCCTCGCGTATTCCGTTTTCATAACGGCTGATGCTGTTCTGATTCATATTAAGGTCGAGTGCCAGCTTGAGCTGTGATATTCCCTTTGCTGTGCGCAGTTCTTTGAGCCTCATATCGTCACCTCTTGACAATATTATCCCACTTTGGTATAATTAAAATATCCCGATATGGGATATTTGCAAAGGCGTTGCCCTTTATGCTGATATCTTGACAATTTATAAAAACGGGTCTAATATGGGGATATAAAAACAAAGGAGAGAGAAAAATGTCATTATTTAAAAAGGGTAATGCCTCCGCACCGATGACTCAGAAGGCTATTCTTGAAAATCAGTATAAAAGCAGTATTGCAAACATACTTCTTGTGGTTGCTTTTACGGCGGTTAACTCTGTGTTTCTTTTGCTAAATTCAAATACATACTTTTTGTTTTCTGCGATTCTGCCCTATGCCGCGGTTGACTACGGAATGTATTTCTGCGGAATGTATCCTGCAGAGTATTATTACGGCGACGAGATTTTTTATGATAAAGCATTTTTGTTTGCGATGATAGCCGTGGCGGCGGTTATGATTGGTCTTTATCTCATCAGCTGGATTTTTGCTAAAAAGAAAAAGATCGGCTGGTTGGTTTTTGCACTTGTGTTTTTTGTAATTGATACCATAGGTATGTTCTTTTTAATAGAAATCGGAACAGATTCGATTTTCGATATCGTTTTCCACGTCTGGGTGCTCGTTTCGCTCGGCAGGGGTGTTTATGCATTTAACAAGATGAAAAATCTGCCTGATGAGGAGCCTGTTACTGAGGTTTTCGGTGCTGAAGTTGTTAGCGAAACAGCTTTTCAGCCTGACACATCTGTTCTGAGAATGGCGGACACCGAGGCAAAGGCGAGGATTTTCGTTCAGGCGGATTATAACGGAAAGCATATCGAGTTCCGCCGTGTCAAGCGTACGAACGAGCTTGTTATCAACGGCATGGTTTATGATGAATACGAGGCGCTGGCAGAGTCGGCGCACACCCTTACGGCATGTATCGGCGGACAGAAATTCGAGGCGGTATTTGACGGTATGACGAATGTGCTTCTTTTCGTTGACAGTCAGGAGATCGCAAGAGCAACGCGGATAATATAAAACATTGAAACGTCCGAAAAGGGCGTTTCTTTTTTGATTGTTGATGCTTAAAGTATAGATTTTTAAGCACTTTTGTATAAAAAAGACGCCTTTTTGATAATTGTTGTATGCTTTAAATTGCAAAAGTCTTGCAAAAAAATAAAATATAGTTTATAATAGGCTAAATATTTTATGAAACCATGTTCGCTCGGTTTCAAAATAATAAAATATGGAGGAAATTTTTATGAAGAAAAAGTTAGCAATCGTAATTTCTCTCGTACTTGTTTTTGCAACGCTCTTCTGCACAGCTTGCACAAAAACTCCCGACGTTGATCCTGCACAGGGTCTCTCATCAGTTAAAATCAACGTTGGTACAGGCGGCACAACAGGTACATACTACGGTTTCTGTAACACAGTAGCAACCGTTCTTAACGAGAAGGTCGGCTCACAGCTTACAGTTATGTCATCAGGTGCTTCAAAGGCTAATATCCTTGACGTTGATGACGGTATCGTTGATATGGCTATCGTTCAGAACGACGTTATGGACTACGCTTACAACGGAACTTCTCTCTTCGAGAAGGACGGCGCTATCAAGTCATTCTCAACTCTCGGCGCAGTTTACGCTGAGGTTTGCCAGGTTATCGCAAGAGCTGATTCAGGCATCAAGACACTTGCTGACCTCAAGGGCAAGAAGGTTTCTGTAGGCGACAGCGGCTCAGGTGTTGAATTCAACGCTCAGCAGATGCTCGGCGCTTACGACATCACATTCGAGGATATCGACAAGCAGAACCTCAGCTTCCAGGCATCAGCAGATGCTCTCAAGGACGGCAAGATCGACGCATTCTTCTGCACAGCAGGTGCTCCGACAGTTGCTATCACAGACCTTGCAACAACAACAGAAATCGTAATCGTTGAAATTGATGCTGAGCATCTTGCAGCTCTTCAGCAGGATTACGGCTTCTATGCTGAGTACACAATCCCTGCAGGCACATATAAGGGCGTTGACAAGGACGCTAAGACTGTTGCAGTTAAGGCTACATTCATCGTAAGCAACAACCTTTCAGAGCAGGTTGTTTACGAGCTTACAAAGGCTATCTTTGAGAACAAGGACGAGTACACACACGACAAGGCTAAGGAAATGAGCCTTGAGTATGCTGTTTCAAGCATCTCCGTTCCGTTCCACCCCGGTGCAGAAAAATACTTCAAAGAGGTTGGCGCTATTAAATAATGAGCCAAAGGCTTTCGCGTAAAACCGGAAAGTTAATCGTAGCAGCCGTTTTAATGATATTCATTACAGCGGCTGCTGTTTCTGTCAAAGCTCTGTCTCGGGATTATCTGATGTTATACGATACCGATACCGGTAAGGTGCATATAACCGAAAGGGCAGAGGAGGGAATGCTGTTTTCCGTGGAATTTATCCATTCGGTAAATCAGACTCCCCTGAGAGATACTTATATTATCGAAAACGGAGAAATCCGTGCTCACTCCACTCTTTACCGCTCCTTCGGCGCGGGAGTGCAGACGGCACTCGAGGGCGACCAGAAAATGTCCTACGATGAAGAGGGGAATATGATTATAACGGGTTTTGATATCACCTATGACCCGTTGCGGTATATTGTCGGTACGGTCTCCGACCATATACTAACGCTCGGCGGCGAGGAAATCAGCCTGCGCGATATGTGCGGCAGAAATGCAAGGGTTGCTTTTGAAATCGTCACGGGCTTCGAAATTCTGACGAAAGGAATGAAATAATGTCAGACACAAACACAAAGCCCATCACTATGTCGGTTGACGAGGATGAGGTTATTGACGTTGACCAGCTGATGGCGGACTTTGACAAGGAGTCAAACACCCGTCATTTTAAAGGTATATTTGAAAAAATCATCAAGATCGCAATGATTCTTTTCTCTGTTTATGTTATGTTCGACGGCTGGACGGGAACGATGGAGGAAAGACAGAAGATGTCGTGGTTCATCGGTATAATCGTCTTTATGGCGTTTATTATCTACCCCGTCAGCAAAAAGGAAAAGAAAAGAGTCAACCGCGTTCCGTTCTATGATTATATTTTTGCTTTTCTCGGCGCAGGCTCGTTCTTCTATTATGCAATCAACTGTCAGGCTATCGTTGACAGAGCATCAAGAATCAACGAGGTTGATATCGCAATCGCTATCGTCGGTACGCTTCTTTTGTTTGAGGCATGCCGAAGAGTTGTCGGTCTGCCGATTGTCTGCGTTTCAGGCGCATTCATCGCTTATGCCTTCATTATCAACGAGACTAATCATCCGCTGAGAATGATTATGTATAAGCTCTTCTATACAACGGAGGGTATTGCAGGTACACCGCTTAATGTCTGCGCTTCCTTCATCGTGCTGTTTATCATTTTTGCATCCTTCCTCGAGCAGTCGGGTATCGGTGCATTCTTCGTTGACCTTGCGAACTCCATCGCAGGTAAGTCAACGGGCGGACCTGCAAAGGTTGCAGTTATCTCCAGCGCAATGGAGGGTATGTATTCGGGCTCATCCGTTGCAAATACTGTCGGCAGCGGCTCCGTTACAATCCCCACAATGAAGCGTTGCGGCTACAAGCCCGAATTCGCTGCAGCTGTTGAGGCGGCTGCTTCAACCGGCGGTCAGATTATGCCCCCGATTATGGGTGCGGCGGCGTTCCTTATGACGGAGTATACAGGTATGCCGTATGCACAGATTGCTATTGCGGCAATCCTTCCCGCCGTTCTTTATTTCACGGGCATCTTTATGATGATTCACTTTGAGGCAAAGAAGCTCGGACTTAAGGGTCTTCCGAAGGAATCCATTCCGAATTTCTTCAAGCTTATTATTTCAAAGGGATATCTTCTTCTCCCCGTTGTTGCACTTGTTGTTGCAATGAACCATTACTCTCCCGCAAAGTCGGCTATTCTCGCAATCTTCTGTGCGATTGCCGTAAAGCTCGTTGAGGGTATCGTAAAATCTGTCGTTCATAAGAAATTTGAAATGGACTTCGGTCTTTATCTTCAGTCTCTTGCAAACGGCACGAAAAATGCAATCGGCGTTGCACTCGCTTGTGCTGTTGCGGGTTGTATTTCAGCTATGGTTCAGCAGACAGGTCTTGCTAACGTGCTTTCGTCACTCGTTCAGTCTGCGGCAGGACTCCATCCGATTTTTGCACTTCTTCTTACGATGCTTATGTGTATCGTACTCGGTATGGGTGTTCCGACAACCGCAAACTACGTTATTATGGCGTCAATGGTAGCACCGATTCTTATGAGAAGCCTGAGCATTCCCGTTCTCGCGGCTCATATGTTCGTGTTCTATTTCGGTATCGTTGCGGATATCACACCGCCCGTTGCTCTTGCAGCCTATGCGGGCTCCGCTATCGCAAAGTCCAACCCGATGAAGACGGGCGTTACGGCAACGAGACTTGCTATCACAGCGTTCATTGTTCCGTACATCTTCGCCTTCAGCCCCGAGATGCTTATCGTCGGCTCGGATAAGCCGTGGTACGAAATCGTGCTTCTTGTTATTACGGCGCTCTGCGGTATCTTCCTTGTCTCCGCAGGTATGGAGGGCTACCTTCTTAAAAATATGCCGTGGTGGCAGAGATTACTTGCTCTTGCAGGCGGACTTTGTATGATTATCCCGGGAATCACAACGGATATCATCGGCGTTGTTGCTATCGCAGTTATTCTCATCGTGCAGAAATTCTTAACTAAAGATAAACCCAAAACGATTGCTTAAGCTTTGGATATACGGCTCCTCACCTCGGTGGGGAGCTTTACTTTATTGACAAAATCTCTCTGAGGTGTTATAACAAAATCAGGAGGTATGCTTATGAAATATGATATTGCGGCATTTATCTGGCCGTCATATACGGGTGACGAGCCGCGCACACGCATTTTCTGGCCCGAGGGCTACGGCGAGTGGCAGACAGTAAAGGCGATGACAAATAAGGGCTACGAGGGCTGCCGTTGGCCGAGAATCCCGACGTGGGGCTATGTCAACGAGGCGGACAGCCGTGTTATGGAAATGCAGATTGACTGTGCCGTGTCGCACGGTGTCAATGTGTTTATCTATGACTGGTATTGGTACGATAACCGTCCGTTTCTTGAAAACTGCCTGAACGACGGCTTCCTTAAGGCGCGTAACAATAAGGATATGAAATTTATGCTGATGTGGGCGAACCATGATGCAACACATCTCTGGGATAAGCGCAATTCCGACCGCGACCTTTCGACGGTCATCTGGAGCGGAGTTGTTACGCCCGATGTTTTTTCGGGTATCTGCGACAGAACGATTGAAAAATATTTCAAAAAAGAGAATTATTATACGATCGACGGCTGTCCCGTCTATATGATTTTTGAAATTGATAATTTCATCCGTTCCTTCGGTACGACACAGGAGTGCAAAAAGGCGCTCGACGAATTCCGTAAAAAGACAGCCGAGGCAGGCTTCAACGGTCTGCATTTTCAGGTTGTTCATTGGCGAGGAAGGGTTTATAACTGGCTCAATGACGGCGACGACTGCAAGGGAATGACCTCCGCAGAGCTTTACGACTACCTCGGTATTGATTCCGTAACGAATTATAACTGGGGCGGATGCGCCGACTTTGACGGTGAGTATGCGGACGTAACGGAGGATTACCTTAAAAACCTTGCAGGCGAAGCGGAGAAGATAAGCGTGCCGTATTATCCGAACATTTCCGTCGGCTGGGACAACAACGTTCGTTTTTATGATTTTATGCCGGGCGTTGTGCGGAACAATCCGCCTGAGCTTTTCAAGGATGCGTGCGAAAAGGTCAAATCCTTCGCGGACGAATCGATGAAAAATGGTATAATGAAAGCACCGTTCATCACGGTGAACAGCTGGAACGAGTGGACGGAGACGAGCTACCTCCAGCCCGATGACCTCTACGGCTACGGCTACCTCGAAGCGATAAAGGAAGTTTTCGGGGAGTAAACGAAAAAAGAAATCACCCGCGATCAGAACGATTGCGGGTGTATTTTTATCTGCAGTAAGACTTAACTGCTTTGGATATGAATTCGGCGGTGCCGTTGCCGTTCTTGTCGATATTTGCCTTGAAGCGTTCGTCGGCAACGTACATCTGCCCGAGACCTGCGAGAATTTCCTTCGTGCAGGTGTAGAAATTATCGGTTATATGAGCCTGAAGCCTGCGGACGAGCGTCTGCGCTGTTTCGCTGTCGGGTGTTGCTCCTTCAGCGCGCGCCGCCGCAAATTCAGCAAGAATTGCGTTCATTCCGTCGGCTGCATCCGTCTTTTTTTCGTCGGAATATTCTGCAGCTTTCTGCTCGTATTCCTTGTATGCATCCGTGGCGCCCCAGCGCTGCTTTGCCTCGTCGGCATACTGCTTGCGCGCTCTCTCGTATTCATTATTGTTAAAAGTGTTCATAGATATTACTCCTTTTTCTGCTTGCTCGAGTGCCGAAATCAGCGCTTCGAGACGTTCTTTTTTGAGTGTCAACAGCTCCTTCTGCTTGCGGAAGGCATCTGCTTTGTCATAATCGGGTGACGAAAGAATCGATTTTATACTGCTGAGCGGAAAATCAAGCTCGCGGTAAAAAAGAATTTCCGCCATTCTTCCGAGCGATTGTTCGTCATAGTCCCGGTATCTGTTCTGCCCGTCAACGGACGCGGGCGAGAGAAGCCCGATTTCGTCATAGTAGTGCAATGTTCTGACGCTGACACCTGTCAGCTTTGCGAATTCTTTGATATACATATCCTCACCTCGCAGGATCATTATAAACCATAACGTAACGTCATAGTCAAGAGGTTTTTGTATTTTTACAAGCTCCCGTGCTTCGTTTTTGGTTGAAAACGGATGCAGGTATGTGATATAATTTTTTCTGTAAATTCTCATTCTGCATTTTATGGGTGGTGCTCTTATGAACAAAAAGCCAAACGTGCTGTTTATCGTTACCGACGATCAGCGCTTTGATACGATTCACGCTCTCGGCAACAAGGAGATTATTACGCCGAATCTCGACAGGCTCGCGGGACGTGGTATGTCGTTTGTCCGTGCGCATATTGCGGGCGGAACTTGCGGTGCGGTATGTATGCCCAGCCGTGCGATGATTCTTTCGGGCAGAAATCCCTTTCACCTTGAGGAGCTTGGCGGAAATATCCCCGAGGCACACAAAACCCTTGCCGAAACGTTCAGAAATAACGGTTACGAGACAATCGGACTCGGCAAATGGCATAACGGCTGTCCTGCCTATGCGCGAAGCTTTACGCAGGGCGCAAAGATATTTTTTGGCGGAATGTGGGACCATTGGAATGTGCCGACCTGCCGATATGATCCGACGGGCAAATATGACAATGTGATCAATTTTGTGGTGGATTTTTACAGCGACAATCATCCGCAGTCACAGCACTGCGACGAGTTCGACCCGGGCAAGCATTCAAGCACTCTGCTGACGGATGCGGCGATAGAGCTGCTCGGTGAAAACGCAAACGGGGAAAAGCCGTTTTTTATGTACCTTGCTTATCTTGCGCCTCACGATCCGCGCACGATGCCCGACAGCTTCCGTGAGATGTACGATCCCGAAAAAATCGAGCTGCCGCCGAATTTTCAGGAGATTATCGACACGAACTACCCCCTTATGGTGCACCGCGACGAGCATCTCGCGGCATATCCGCGTGACGAAAGGGAGGTAAGACGACATATAGCGGAATACTTCGCGATGATAACTCACCTCGACCACGAAATCGGCAGACTTCTTGATGCTCTTCACGCTTCGGGCGAGGAGGACAACACTATTATTGTCTTTACGGGCGACAACGGTCTTGCCGTCGGTCAGCACGGCTGGCTCGGTAAGGAGGATATTTACGAGCACGGTGTCCGTATTCCGCTGATTATGGCGGGGCCGGGAATTGCGGAAAATGCGCGCAACGACGCCTACGTTTATCTTTACGATATTTTCCCCACGCTGTGTGAAAAAATCGGCATTGACGTGCCGTCCTCAGTTGACGGAAGGAGCTTTGCACACCTTCTCGACGGTGAACACGGCGACCGCTTCCGCGACGAGCTTTATCTGATTTTTGATAAATTTGTCCGCGGTGTGAAGGATGAAAAATACAAGCTCATCGAATACCGCAACGGCGACGGGGAAGAGGACAAGTGGACCTTCCTTTATGATATCGAAAACGATCCGTGGGAAACAAAAAATCTTGCCGACGACGAAAAATATGCCGACAAGGTTGCTCAGATGCGCGAAAAATTGCTCCGCCACCGCGACGAATGGCAGGAGCAGTCACACCCGTGGGGTGTTGATTTCTGGACAAGATTCTGAGAATATCCTATTCCACGAAGCGTAGGTTGTATGTTTTAACGGGAGAGCTTATAATCGTTGCAAAGGAGTGATCTGAATGGATAACTACATCACAGGTGCGACGATAAAGCGTCTGCGCGAGGCAAAGGGAATAACGCAGACACAGCTTGCCGAAAAAATCGGCGTCAGCAGCAAGGCTGTTTCGAAGTGGGAGACGGCGAAGGGACTGCCTGACATCACTCTGATTGAACCGCTTGCGAGGGCGCTGGGGGTGTCTGTTATGGAGCTTATGTCGGGCGACACGGTCAACAATAAAAATATTTCCGCAAACATACTGCGCTCGAGGTTTTATGTCTGTCCCGTGTGCGGTAACATCATCCGCTCGACAGGTGAGGCGGCTATCAGCTGCTGCGGAATTACTCTGCCGCCGCTCGAGGCGGAGGAAACCGACGATGCTCACGAGGTCACCGTTGAGAGGGTAGAGGACGAATATTTCGTTACGGTCAGGCACGAGATGACGAAAACACATTTCATTTCCTTCATCGCGCATCTGACGTCGGACAGGGTACAGTTCGTGAAGCTCTATCCCGAGGGTAATGCGGAAACGCGCCTTCAGCTCCGAGGCAGAGGATATCTGTTCATTTACTGCAACAAGCACGGACTGATGAAAAAAAGGATATAAAAAATGCCCGACGGACTTCTGAAGTTCGTCGGGCTATCTTATCGAGCGCGCTATCAAAGCAACCGTGTGTATAGCCGTCGAATAAGATTTAAATAACAGCTTTTGCATATAATACTAATTGAAATAGAATATATATCTATTATATCTAATATAATTATATGTGTCAATGCATATTGATGATTTAATTAGACGAATATGAGCGATATGTTTAGTATAATTATATGCAAAGGTGGGTGAGTTGTATGGAGAAAGAGCAGTTCATCAAACGATTGGTTGAATTAAGAATGAACAAAGGTGTATCCGCACGAGATATGAGTTTATCGATAGGGCAGAGTGCAGGTTATATTAACAATGTTGAGAACGGTGTTAATTTCCCGTCAATGACGGTATTTTTTTACATTTGTCATTTTCTCGGTGTAACTCCCGCTGAATTTTTTGATACGGAGTCTAAAAATCCGACAAAGCTCGATTCGATTATAAAAGACCTCAAGTGTCTTGACGATAAACAGCTCGATACAATCGCGACACTTGTTAAAGATCTGATACGCAAATAATATTGAAAACGGAGACTGCTTCAGCGGTCTCCGCTTTCGGCTTTTTAAGCGGTTTTCTGTTTGTTATAAAGGCTGACCTTGCCCGAGAATACCCGCGTTGCGAATGCCGCGGCGGTAAAGAGTATAAATCCGTTTGCGCCGAAAAGCTCAACCGCAATCACCGCAGATGCAATCGGACAGTTCGTTACACCGCCGAAAAATGCGGTCATTCCGATAGCCGCACAGTAACTCATCGGCAAGCCGAAAAGTCCCGAAAGCGTTGCGCCGAGTGTTGCACCGATGAAAAATGACGGTACAATCTCACCGCCCTTGTAGCCTGCGCTGATAGTGATAACGGTGAAAAGAATTTTCAGAAGGAAAGCCTCGGGGCGAACCGTGCCTTCCTCGAAAATGCGCTCGATTACAAAAAATCCGCCGCCGTTATAATCTGTTCCGAAGATAAGCGTCAGCGCGATTACTGCGCATCCGCCGACGAAAATACGTAAAAACGGATTTTTAAACGTGCTTGCAAAAAGCTTTTTACCGCCATGCATAAGACGGCAGAAGACATTGGCTGCAAGCGAGACGATCGCCGCGATTGCCAGAGTTTTTAAGAGCGGAATAAGTGAGGTGTCGGGTACTGCCTCGGGGAGAAAATTCTCGTGCGCGGCACCGATTGCCGTTGAAATCAGATGAGCGGTAACGCTTGAAACGAGCGCGGGAAAGATCGCGGCGGCGTTGAAGCTACCGACTACCGCAACCTCGAGTGCAAAAACACAGGCGCCGATAGGTGTTCCGAAAACGGCGGAAAAAAGCGCCGACATACCGCAGATGGTAAGAATTGAACGGGTTTTGCTGTCCGCTTTAATTATTTTGGAAACAAGCTCAGCCGAGCCGCTTCCGAGCTGGAGTGCCGCGCCCTCCTTGCCCGCTGAGCCGCCGAGAAGGTGGGTTATGACGGAGGAAATGAAGATTGCGGGAATGAGCAGAATCGGTGTCCGTGCCTCACCCTGCGCGCTTTCGAGCGCACGGTCCGTGCCGATACCCTCGGTTTTTGTCAGCTTGTATATCGCAACGGTAGCAAGACCGCCGACGGGGAGAAGATATATAAGCCAACTGTTTTCTGCTCTTAAATCACTGACAAAGGTGATGCTCCGTGCGAACAAACCGCCGACTGCACCGCCGATTAAGCCGAGAAGGATAGCGGCACCGAGAAGCACTGCGCATTCGGCAGAGCGGCGCAAGCCCTCGGATATATTTTTGTTATCGTTAAATTTCATTCAAGTCACCTGAAAAAAGCAAATCCGTTACCTGAGCGGCAACTCGGAAATTATAGCACAGTCAACGAAAAAGTCAACATTTTTTCAATTGAAAATATTATTCCTATATGGTATTATATTTTTAAGTCAGGAGGCGATTTTATGAAGAAGATTATAAGTGTTTTACTCGCATTATTGACGGCGGCTGCCGGTTTGTCGGTTGCGGCTACAGCTGCTGACGGCTTCGGCGTTGCGAATGCTGTTATTGTGATTGCGCAGAACGCATCACAGACGGATAAATATGCCGCACAAAGGCTTAAATACTACCTTGATGAAATCATCGGCGGCGATATCGCGATTATCACCGACGGCGACGGGGCTTCTTTTGAAATCAGCGTCGGCGCAACAAACCGCTCAGATTTTGACCCTTCCGGCAAGGCGGACGGTAGCTATATTATCAAATCATCGTCGGATAAAATTATTATCGACGGCGCGGGCAATAAGGGAACGATAAACGGCGTTTATGCCTTCCTCGAAAAATACTGCGGATGCCATTGGTACGAGTCGGAGGTTATCGTTGTTCCCGAAAACGGAGCGCTTACCGTGCCGACTGATATCGATTTTGAATACACCCCGTATTTTGAATACACGGAAACGGATACCACAAGCTCACGCGATATCGAGTTTTCGCTCGCAAACGGTCTTACGGGCGGCGTTTACAGAAGCTTTACCCCCGAGCAGGGCTCGCACGTCGGCTATGTCGGCAGTTTTGCGCATACGCTCGCGACTTTTTATTGCAAGCCCGAGCTTTATTTCGACGAGCATCCCGAGTATTATGCCCTGCACGGACTTGAAAGAGTTCCTAAGCAGCTTTGCCTTACCAATGAAGAGGTAAGGGATATCGTTACGGCTGAGGTGCTTGCGGCTCTTGAGGTAAACCACAATCCCGATGCAGATATGCAGATTGTGTCTCTTACTCAGCACGATAATCAGATGTTCTGCCAGTGTGATAAATGCAAGGCGGTTGATGAGGAGAACGGCTCACATTCGGGCACAATGATCAGCTTCGTCAACGAAATCGCGCGCAGAGTCAAGGCACACGGCGGTTATGACAATATTGTTTTTGACACCTTTGCTTATCAGTATACGAGAAAGGCTCCGACGAAGGTTGTTCCACGTGAGGACGTTATCGTCAGACTTTGCTCGATTGAATGCTGCTTCGGTCATACGCTCGACGATGAGGACTGTGAGCTGAATGCAGATTTTATGAACGATCTTAAGGAATGGGGCAAAATCTGTAACAGAATTTATATCTGGGACTATGTCAACAATTACAGGGATACAGTCTGCATTTTCCCCAATTTCGGTGTTATGCAGAGGAACGTTCAGATTTTTGCAGAGAACAACGTAAAGGGTGTCTATGAAGAGGGCAACTATTACATCGCGGATTGCGATGCAGAGTTCGGTGAGCTGCGAACCTACCTTCTTTCAAAGCTTATGCAGAATCCGTATCTTGATTACAGTGCGGAAATGGACGGCTACCTCAATGCTGTTTACGGTGAGGGCGGAAAATATATCCGCGAATTTATCGACATTACAACAGCGCACGCTGTCACAAATCGCAAGCATCTTTCGATTTATCAGGCGTCGACGGCAACCCTTTACGATATGAAGAAAAAGGATATCAGTCATTGTGACGAGCTTTGGGAAAAGGCAAAGGCGGCGGCACAGACAGATGAACAGCTTCAGCAGATACTCCGCTCGGAGCTTTCGTGGAGATATTGGAAATGCGCCAACAAGTGCGGTGAATTTTCAAGATGGAAGTTCCCGTATGTTTATATGAATGCGAGCGAAAGGCTTTACAATGATTTAAAGGAAATGGGCGTCAGAGTGTTTTCCGAGGGCGGATTGCCGCTTTCCGATTGCGAGCTGCTGTATCTTTACAGAGTTCCGTCAAAGTGGACAACGCTTTACGAGGAATGGTTCTGGGATGTCCTTAATCCGATTGCAATCAGACTTTATAAGGCATTAGGCTTTGTTTATAACATTTTCCATTGATTCAGGGTGATTTTATGAACAAAAAATTATTCGTGCAGGCGATTGCCAAGCTTTTGCTCGGCATCATTCTCGTCGGCGTATTGATTTTCCTGCCTGCAGGAACGCTGAAATTTTTCGGTGGCTGGCTGTTTATGGGTGTGCTTTTCGTGCCGATGCTCCTGGCGGGAATCGTGATGATGTTCAAAAATCCTGATTTGCTTAAAAAACGCCTCAACGCGAAGGAAAAGGAAAACGAGCAGAGCCTCGTTGTCAAGCTCAGCGGACTGATGTTTATTGCGGGCTTCATCATTGCGGGGCTGGATTTCCGCTTCGGATGGCTTCCTCTTCCTAAGGGCGTTACGATCGGCGCGGCGGCGGTATTCCTTGCTGCTTATGCGCTTTACGCCGAGGTTCTGCGCGAGAACACCTATCTTTCGCGCACGGTTGAGGTACAGGAGGGGCAGAAGGTTATCGACACGGGGCTTTACGGCATCGTGAGACATCCGATGTATGCCGTGACCCTGCTCCTGTTTCTTTCGATGCCGCTCGTTCTCGGCTCAGCGATTTCGTTTGTGATTTTCCTTGCGTATCCGTTCATCATCGCTAAGCGCATCAAAAACGAGGAGGAGCTTCTGACAAGAGAGCTTGACGGCTACGCGGAATATAAGAACAAGGTAAAATACAGACTGATACCCTTTGTGTGGTGATTTTATGCAGATAAATCCCGAATTGCAGAAATATTTGACAGAAAAAATCCTCCCCGAATACGCGAAAAACGACAGCGGACATTCGGCGGAGCATATAGAGTACGTAATACGGCGAAGCCTTGCTTTTGCAGGACAGCTCGAGGGTGCAGATACCGATATGGTATACGCGGCGGCGGTTTATCACGATATCGCGCATCATATCGACAAGAAAAATCACGAAAAGCTCTCTGCTGAAATCTTTTTTGCGGATGAGCAGATGAAGCGTTTTTTTACCGATGAACAGCGCGTTATCATCAAGGAAGCGATTGAGGATCACCGCGCATCTCTTGACGGAGTGCCGCGGAGTGATTACGGAAAAATCCTTTCCTCCGCTGACCGTTCGACCGACGCTGAGGAGTTTCTGCGCCGTACTCACGCATATACGCTTAAATATTTCCCCGAAAGCACGGCAGATCAGATTGTTGAACGCGCTTACTCGCATACGCTCGACAAGTACGGCAGGGAGGGATATGCGAAGCATTATGTTGAGGACGGGGAATACACCGTTTTCAGAAAATATATAGATACTCTCCTGCAGGACAGGGCGCTTTTTGAAAGAAAGTACAGAGAAATAAACGGCTTTTAAATCGGAGGAGACGTTATGTCAGAATTTTTAATGACGGCTGTTGTCGGTGTTGTTTGTATTGTTATCGGCATTATGAATATGCGAGGAAATATATCTATGCTTCATTCCTATCACCGCAACCGCGTTGCAGAGGAGGATATTCTGCCCTTCGGGAAAAGGGTCGGAATCGGAATGATTATCGTCGGAATATCGATTATCTTTTTCAGCGGTATGTCAGCCGTTACTCTTAAGACGGGCAATCAGCTTTTTATGATAATCGGTTCAGTTGTTATGATTATCGGCATGGCGGTAGGATTTGTAATTATGTTCCGCGCGATGAAGAAGTATAACAAAGGCATTTTTTAAGGAGCAAAACCAATGGCAACCTTTCACAATATAGGAATACTTGCTCACGTTGACTCGGGAAAGACGACTCTGACTGAGCAGCTGCTGTATCTGACGGGCGCAATCCGCAATGCGGGAAGCGTTGATGCAGGCACGGCGGCAACTGACAGCCTTTCTGTTGAAAAGCAGAGGGGCATTTCCGTGCGTACTGCGACGGCCTCTGCCGAGTGGAAGGGTGTTACAATAAATATCATCGACACTCCCGGTCACATCGACTTTGCGGGTGAGGTCGAGCGTGCGATTTCTGCCCTCGATTACGCCGTTGTTATTGTTTCTGCTGTTGAGGGCGTGCGCGCTCATACGGAGAACATCTTGAAATTACTCGACACGGCAAAGCTGCCGAGAATTGTTTTTATCAATAAAATTGACAGAACGGGCGCGGATACCGAATGCGTGATAAACGAGCTTAAAAGCATTACCTCGCAGGCATATCTCGTGCTGTCCGATATTGAAAATGAGGGGCAGGAAAATCCGAGGGTGAGCCTTGCTGACGGTGAAGAATTCCGCCTTCGCACGACGCAGGCGCTTGCCGATATATGTGATGAGGCGGCGGATGCTTTTCTTTGTGATGAGCTGCTTTCCTGCGAAAGGGCGATGGAGCTTGTGCGCGAAGAGATTTCGGCGTGCAGGCTGACACCCGTTGTTTTCGGCAGTGCAAAATACGCAATAGGTATCGAGGATTTTGCCGACACTCTCGTGAAATTTATGCCCGATTCAACCCGCAGGGCGACCGATGAACTTTGCGGAATAATTTTTAAAATTGAGCATGACAAAACGCTCGGAAAAATCTCGCACATCCGTCTTTTCGGCGGAGAAATCGCAAACCGTGACGAGGTCGAGCTTTTCACACCTGAGGAAAAATCGGCGGCTCAGACGGATGCGGTTGAGGTTGAAGCGAAGCCGCCCGTCAGGGAAAAGGTTTCGCAGATTAAAAAATTCTGCGGCGCGCGCAGTACGGATACGGGTATTCTGGTCGGCGGTGACGTTGCCGCCGTCTGCGGTCTGCCTTCGGCGCGGACAGGTAATTTTATCGGCTCTCTTGCCGTCAGCGATTCGGCAAGGCTTGTCAATCCGTTTTTGCGCGTCAAGGTGACTCCGTCGGATTCAGATCCGCTTAAAATCCCTGCATTGGCGGCGGCACTCGCTGAGCTTTCGGACGAGGAGCCTTACATCGATGCGAAATGGGAAAACGGACAAAAGGAAATCACAATCAGCACAACGGGCAAAATTCAGCTCGAGGTGCTTGCGAATCTTCTCAAGGAGCGCTACGACCTTTCGGCGGATTTTTCTCCGCCAACGGTCATTTATAAAGAAACGCCGTCAGGCACGGGCTTTGCAAGGGCAAGGTACACGATGCCGAAGCCGTGCTGGGCGGTTGTCGAGTTTTTGTTCGAGCCGATGCCGAGAGGATACGGCGTTTCGTATCACGGCAGACTGCCGTCAAATCAATGCTTTTACAGGTATCAGTCGCATATCCGTACGTCGTTCAATTCCTGCCTTGAGCAGGGGCTTTACGGCTGGGAGGTAACGGACTTTAAATGTACGCTTGTAGGCGGTGAGCACCATACGATACATACGCATCCGCTCGACTTTTTCGTATGCACGCCGATGGCATTTATGAACGGTCTGTCGGAAATCGGCTCAACTGTCCTTGAGCCGCTCTTAAAAATCAGAGTGACCGCGCCCGAGGAGCTTTCGGGCAAGGTCTTTTCGGAAATTATCAAAATGGGCGGAGAATATGACGCGCCTGTTATCCGTTCGGGCATTGCAACACTTGAGGCAATAGTGCCCGTTGCAACATCAATGAATTTCCCCGAGCGTCTCGCAACGCTTTCCTCGGGCAAGGCGGTGCTTTCGCAGTCCTTCTACGGCTACCGCGAATGCCGTGACGGGGAGGAGCATATCAGCCCGAGACGAGGAGTCAATCCGCTCGACCGCTCGAAGTGGATACTGTGGGCGAGGGGTGCATTAGGAGAGGTTTTATGAAAATTATAGGCAGTGATTACGACGGAACGCTCAATCACGGCGGAATAGATGATAAAAAGAGAAACGCAATCAAAAAATGGCGTGATGCAGGCAATCTTTTTGTGCTCGTCAGCGGAAGAGGCCCCGACGGAGTTCTCTGCTTGCGCGAGGAACAGCAGTTCGGCTGTGATTATCTTATCGCCAATAATGGTGCGGTGATTTTAAAGCCTGACGGAGTGTCGGCTTTTGAGGCGCGGTGCGATGCTTCGCTTGCCGTTCCGCTTCTTGAGCATCTTTTTTCGGTCGGATGCACCTGGGCGCACGTGCAGACAGCCTTTGAATGCCGTGTTTTTCTCGATGAAAAGGATTGTACCGAGCCGTGGCATTATACGCTTGAAACGATGCCCGAAATCCCGTATTTTACTCAGATTAACACCCAGCTTCCCACCTTTGAAGAGTCGGCGGGGGTTACGGCAAGTGTCCGTGAGACTTTCTGCAAGGAGCTTAATCCCTTGCAGAACGGCGAATGTCTCGATATTATCCGCGTTGATATGAACAAGGCGAAAGGGCTTTACATACTGATGGATATTGTCGGTGCAAAATATGAGGATATCATAGCCGTCGGCGACAATATCAATGACCGTGATATGATTGCCGAATTCCGTTCCTATGCGATGGAAACGGGCGTTGAAGAGATAAAGGCGCTTGCCGATTTTATCGTTCCCGAGGTTACGGATTTAATAGAAAAAGAGCTTGCAGAATAATAAAAAACGCTGTTTCGGTTCGGAAACAGCGTTAATTTTTTATACAGCCTTGTAAAGCATAATAACTGCCTTCGGCGTTTTGTTGATTGTGATTGTATAACCGTCACTCATCAGCTTTTCGCCCGTAAGGATGATTTTTGCTTCGGGATTATCGTAGTCGGAAATCTCGTAGTTCTTATCGGGGTCGAGACCGTTAAGACGGAGTGTATATTTGTTATCCGTCACGTTTTCGCGCTTGTAGATAAGTGCCGTACCCTCAGTTGCATCCTTGTCAAACTGCATTGCAAGGTATCTTGAGGTGTCAAGACCGCCGTAGGTGAGGGGGTAATAGTTGCCGATCATATACGGACGGACGTCCTGATAGCCGAGCCTCTGCGAGCATGAGATGATGTTTGTTCTGTCGGCATATTCGCCCTCGATGTAAGCACAGGTGCCGTTATACGGAAGCCAGAAGGAAATGCCGTAGGTCTGCGCCTGAGTTGCCTCGAGAATATCGGGCTTCGATTTACCCTCGCCGTCCATACAGTTGTAGTCGGTTCTCCAGAGAGGTATGCTTCTGCGGGACATTTCGATATCGAGTCTCTTTCCGCCCGAGCAGCAGTTGTCAATCAGCAGACCCTCGTTGTTTTCGGTCAGCGTGTCGAGCATACGGTAAAAATTAGTGACATAATGATTTTCCGTAAAGCCCTTTCTGCCCTTTTCCCAAAGCTTATCGGCCTCATCCCAGAAAGGACCGGGGGTGGGGATTGAGTCAATTCTCAGATAGTCTACACCGTTTTCCGTTATAGAACGCTGCATAATGCCGGTAATGTATTCGAGGCATTCCTCGTTTGCGAGGTTGACCTGATTGCGCGAGGTGTCCTTTTTGTTAAGAACAAGCCAGCCGTCATGCTTTATGCATTCGTTGTAAACCTCGGTTCCCTCTGCTGCGCGCTCAGGCTCGTGCCAGAGAAGCCAGCCGATGCCTTTTTCGTGTGCGGCATCAGAAACCTCCTTGAACGGGCGGTCAAACTTTTTGGGGTCAACATACCAGCTGCCTACGCTGTCGCCCCAGTCGTTTTTAATCTCATACCAGCCCGCATCGACCCAGTAGTAGTCAACTGCTTCAGCAAACCAATCGGGGATGGATTCAATATTGGCAACAAGACTGTCGATTGTCGATTCGGGGAACTCTACGCCGACACCCGATGTTGTAATCTGTTTTGTACCCTCGGGGTAAACACAGTCAATCGTAAAGTTACGGTATGTGTTGAAGCCCTTGAGAGCGTTGTCGGTGTTATAGAAGGAAAGGCTGACGAGCGGTGAGCGGATGCTTTCGTCGGGCTTGAGGCTTCCCTTGAGCTTTTCCTGCTTAACCTTGATTTTAACGCCTTCGCCCTTCTGCTGAAGAGAGGTGAACCACTGTCCTGACCAGCCTGTTGCAAGAACAACACCACCGTTGTCACCGATAAGATTGAAATACGGAAGGAAGGATTCTGTTCTGCCTCCGTTAGCGCTGAACTTCATCTGAGTAAGGCTGACGGGAGCGGTGAGAAGCTCGAAATCATCGTTCGCAGGGTTACTGCCCTTACTGAAATAAACATCGGCATTTTTTCCTGTCGGGAGAGAACAGTCAGCGGCAAGAAAATCTGAAATTTTCGGCGAATTTCCGTCGCCTGTGTTTTTAATGAATACCGTCCAGTCACAGGTGGCGTGCTTTTCGTAGATTGTAGCCTCAACCGTTGCGATGAGGTCGCTCTTTTTATGTGTCAGAGTGATATAGGTTGTCTTTCCTCCGCGGTAAACGGCGCTCTCGGTACTTTCCTTGCCGATATCAAATGACCAGTCGTCGATACAGCTCTGCAAATCCTTTGTGCCGACGCTGAAGTTATATGCGGGAGCCACGGCTGTGAGGATGTTTTCCTCATACCAATCACGGCAAGTCTCTCTTTCATCGTCAGAAACGTTATATTTATCGGCACTCATTGCCTCGAAGGTAATATCTGACGTCGCACCGAGTCCCATAGCGGCACGGTCAACAAGAAGCTTGAAATCGGAGTCCGAAACAGCAAGGGATGAAAACACAAGCAAAAAAGCCTGAACGAGTGAAATTATAACCTTCATTAGAAACCCTCCGTTAAAAGTACTTAACAAATTATAGCAGATGTAAGAATTTAAATCAATACGGAATGGAATATATAAAAAAACGACAGATTTTAGTTTACATCAATGTGAATTTTTGGTATAATACATAATTATAACTTTAACAGGAGGAAATCATGAAAAGGGTTATTGCTGTTTTTATGAGCGTAATGATGCTTATGCAACTTAGTGTTAATTCATCGGCAGCCTTTGATGCGCCGAAGCTTTCAGAAAAAGAATGGAATACGGTTTACGAAAATTACCGTTATGACAACACGCTTCCGACACTCAACGTCGGTGCGGACGAAACTCAGGTCAGCCTCTGCTGGCATGCGGATAAATCGAAGGCGGTGGCAAAGGTCGAGCTTTCAAAGAATGCCGATATGACAGAGTCAACTGTTTTCGAGGGCGAGGTTACACCCGCGGAAACGGGATTTCAGCGCGTCTGCCGTGTAACGCTGACGGGACTTGAAGAAAATATAACATATTATTACCGTTGGCATCTCGGAGACGGTTGGAGCGCTGTTGAGGAATACAAAACAAAGTCCTTCGGCAGACATAAGGCGATGATTGTCGGCGATATTCAGATTTCTGAGGATTGGGTAGACAGTGCGTCTCAGGAGTACGACGGACGCAGCTGGAACAATATCCTTGCGGAAGCACTTGCAAAGAATCCTGACATCAGTTATCTTGTAACGCCCGGTGACAACACCTCGACGGGCTCATCGGCGGCAGAATGGCAGACTGTTCTTATGCCCGAGGCAATGCGCTCACTTCCGATGGCAATGGCAATCGGCAACCACGATAAAAAGGGTATGATGTATGAATATTACACCAATATGCCCAACGAATATTACGGAAAGAATTTCGAGCGCCTTGACCGCGATTTCTGGTTCCGCTACGGTGATGTGCTTTATCTTTTCTACAACTCAACCTCGGGTAACGCACCCGACCACAGAGCGATGACGAAAGAGGCGGTAGAGCAAAATCAGGATGCTAAATGGCGTATAGGCGTTATTCACCACGGCATCTACGGTGCGGGTGACTCAATCGGCGATATGGAGACGGAGATCCTCCTCAAAACAATTTTCGCCCCGATTTTTGAGTCCTTCGACCTTGACCTTGTTATCACGGGACACACTCATTCGCAGGGACGCTCGCATTTTATGAGCGATACAAAGGTAGTTCAGACTGCTGAAAGCGGCGGAGTTTTCACGAACCCGAAGGGCGTTGTTTATCTTAATTCCAACTCGGTCTGCGGCAGACCGACGAACGAGAGCTACGAGGCAGACCACCTCGCTTACAGCTTCCTCGAAAACGACGTTACGACATATTCGACCCTCGAGTTTGACGGCGACAAGATGATTCTTGAAACCCGCAGAGGCGACAACAGCGAGCTTCTCGATACAATCACGATTATTCATAATGAGGAATATAATGAAAAGTCCTTCAGTAACGTGCTCAAGAGACTTCTCTATAAGGTTGTTGAGGTTATCGGCTGGATTTACGCGAAGATTGATTATCTTGTAAAGGATATTCAGGATTTCAAGGATAACGGCGGCATTCTTAAAAAGAACGAGACCGATGTTTTCATCGCTGACCGTGCAGACCCGTATATAACAAAGGGAAGCGACGGCTGGTATTATTTCACGGCATCGTATCCGATGTACGGCGGTGCTGACCCCGAGGGCTACGACCGAATTATCCTCCGCCGTGCAAGAACGGTGTGGGATCTCAGAACGGCAGAGGAAATCGTAATCTGGGACGAGAAGGACAATCCGACGGCACACCGCTACATCTGGGCACCCGAGATTCACGAAATCGGCGGCAAGTGGTATGTTTATTTTGCGGCGAGCAACAGCGCGGATAACGTCTGGGATATCCGCTGTCACGTTATCGCCTGCGAGGGTGACGATCCTTATACAGACAAGTGGGTTGATAAGGGTACCTTCCAGGCGTGCGAGGGTGACAATTTCTCCTTCCGCTGGTTCTCGCTCGATATGACGTATTTTGAGGCGGGCGGAAAATCCTACGTCTCGTGGGCGCAGAATGACGTCAACTCCAACGTCTACATCGCGACGGTTGACCCCGCCGAGCCGTGGAAGACGACCTGTCCTGCGGTGCTTCTGACAAAGCCCGAATACGATTGGGAAAGAGTGAATATTCCCGTCAACGAGGGTCCCGCCGTTCTCAAGGCTGACGGAAGGGTGTTCCTTACATTCTCTGCATCCGCAACGGGTCCCGAATACTGCGTAGGTCTTATGTATGCTGACGAAAATGCCGACCTTACAAAGCCCGAAAGCTGGACGAAGCTTGAAAAGCCGGTTCTCACATCGGACGATCTTTATCAGGAATACGGCCCCGGCCACAACTCGTTCGTCAAGGACGAATGCGGAAACTGGCTGTTCGTTTACCATTCAAGAGGCAAGGATTGCTACAAGGGCAGATGCGGATATTCTCACGAGGATTCCCTCTATGACCCGTGCCGCAGCACAAGATTCCGCCCCGTCGAATGGGACGAGAACGGCTTGCCCGTGCTGAACAAATAAAAAATCAACCCTGCTTGCATCGAGTGATGTAAGCAGGGTTTTTGTCATCTGTTTAATCTTTCTTCAACCGCACCCAAATCGGGCAGGGAGGGGATTGCGCCGTGCTTTTCAACGCAGAGGCTTGCGACCGCGTTGCCGAAGCGCGCAAAGGTCTTTGCCTCTTCGAGCGTGATTTCGTCTGTGTTTTTACCGCATTGAGCAAATTTGAGCAGAAATCCGCCCCAGAAGGCATCGCCTGCGCCCGTGCAGTCAACGGCGTTTACCTCGAAGCCCTTTACATAGTCTCCGCCGTCTTTTGTGCGGACGTAAGCGCCGTCCTTACCGAGAGTTACAACGGCGATTTTTGCGCCGCCTTCAATCAGCTTTTCTGCCGCTTTTTCGCAGTCGGCTTCGCCCGTCAGTAGTGCGGTCTCCTCGTCGGAGATTTTAATTAAATCCGCGAGCCTTGCGCCGTTTCGCATCTCTTTTATTGCTTTTTCTTCGTTTTCCCAGAGGGATGCTCTGTAATTCGGGTCATAGGCAACCGTCAGCCCGAGCGCGCGTGCTTTTTCGGCGGCGTAAAGCGTTGCCGGGCGCGAAGGCTCATCGGTCAGCGATACCGAGCCGAAATGGAATATTTTTCCTTTTTCGAGCATATCGCAGGGGATATCTTCCGTTGTCAGCATTTTATCCGCGCCGTGCTTGCGCGCAAAGGAAAATTCTCTTTCTCCGTCTTCCTTAAGGTCAACAAAGGCGAGAGTTGTGAAATAATTTCCGTCAAGAATGAGTGAGGTGCAATCGACACCGCCGTTTTCGAGCGTTTCCTTAAGGAAGCTGCCGTGCATATCGTTGCCCGCCTTGCCGATGAATGCGGATTTCCCGCCGAGCCTTGCAACGGCAACCGCCACGTTTGCAGGCGCACCGCCCGCATTCTGCGCGAAAAGACGCTGTCCCTGCCCGTTTTTGCCCTGCGAGGTGAAGTCTATCAGAATTTCACCGAGAGATATGATATCAATCATTTTTTATTCCTCATTTGCAAAGCACCCGCCGAAAGGCAGGTGCTTGAATTTATTTTCAGAAGCCGTTGTTAAAATACTGCTCCCAGTAGTTCTGTGTCTGCTGCTCCTGAGTCTCAGTGCCCGTTCCCGTATCCTCTACGAGGGTTGCGGTTACTGTGAATTCCTTGATGTTGTATTTATCGTCAACTATTCTGCAAAGAGTGAGTGTCAGCTTGTCACCGACATTACCGTTTTCGATTTTTTCAAGGAGTACATCTGCCGTGTCGAGCTTTTCGCCGTTGACAGCAACGATAAGGTCATATACCTCAGCCTCGGTTTTTGCGAGTGAGCTGTCGGGAGAAATCTCGCGGATGATGAGCGAGCCTGTCGGCAGATTCTCATATTTTATGAGCATTGCGAACTGCTGGAACTCCATTGCCGACGAATATGTGATGCCGAGCTTCGGTCTGTTTGTTACATAGCCGTTTGCGATGATGTCATCGATAATCGGCTTTGCATCGCTGATGGGAATAGCGAAAGCCATACCCTCGTAGCCGGTGCTGACAATCTTTGAGGAGTTGATGCCGATAACCTGACCGTACTCGTTAAGCAGCGCGCCGCCCGAGTTGCCTGAGTTGATGGGTGTCGTATGCTGGATACAGTTCATTTCGTATCCGCTCTCACTGCTGATGGGACGGTCAATTGAAGAAACCATACCGTCCGTGAAGGAGCCGAAAAATTCCATACCGCCGGGGTTGCCGATTGCATAGACCTTCTGTCCCTTGCGAAGCTGTGAGGAGTCGCCGAATTCAGCCTTCGGCAAGCCTGTTTTTGCGATTTTGATAACGCCGAGGTCAGTCTTAACATCAAATCCGACCATATTTCCGTCGTAGGTGTTGCCGTCAGCATCCTGAACGGTTATTGTATATCCGTCCTTTGCTGCCTCACTGATAACATGGGCGCAGGTGAGGATGTAGGTATATTTACCGCTCTTGTCCTCGCCCATAAGGATGCCCGATCCCTCTCCGACAAGAGAGCTGGAGGCGTTGGAAAGGAAGGACTGAACCTTACCGTAGATAAGAATACCGACGTTGATTTTCTCCGCATTTTCTGCAATCTGGATTGTGTTCAGGCTGTCAGAGCTTTTGTCGGCTGACGGAGTATTGCTGATGCTCAGCTGAGTATCATCGCCCTTCGGCGGAGTGTTACTGACATCGCCGGAGGAAAGGCGGGGATAAACGGCAAGAAGAATGCCGACACAAAGGACAACAGCAACAACCGCAATCAGGAAGCCCTTGAAGCCCTTGTTCTTTTTCTTCTGCTCGGATCGGCTGTCAAAGCTCTGAGCGTTCGTATAATAATTCGGCTGGGAATAGCTCTGATTGGAATAAGGGCTGTATGCAGGCTCTGCATCTGCCTTCGGGGTATCATCAACAGGGTCTCTGTATTTGCCGAAATCAGAATAGCTTGCGGAGGAATATCCGTTTTCCGTGTTCTGATTTTCGGGTGTATCCCAGTTTTTTTCATTGTCGTTCATATAGCTTGCTCCTTTTATGAGGTTTAGATGTTATTCGGAATCCAGAAAGCAAATTCGGTGTATTCCCCGACCTTGCTGTCTACTCTGATTTCGCCGCCGTGAAGCTCGATAATGCTCTTGCAAAGGAAGAGACCGAGGCCTGCACCCTTGACGTCGTAGCTTCGCGAGCGGTCAACCTTGTAAAAGCGTTCAAAGATTTTCGGCAGCTCGTCCTTTTCAATGCCGTCACCGCTGTTACGGATGCTGACAAAGGTTTTTTCGCTGTCCTTGTAATCCTTGATGAATATATATCCGCCCTGCGGCGTAAATTTGACCGCATTATCGATGAGGTTGTAGATAACCTGCATTATCATATCCTCGTCGGCGTTCAGGGTGATGCTCTGCATTGCATCGAGACCGACGATTTCGATCTGCTTTTCGTTTATTTTTCTTTCAAAGCTCAGAAGAGTTTTGAAAATATCTGCGCTCAGGTCGAAGCTCTTGAGGTTTATCTGCATTTCACCCGCTTCGATCTTTGACATATTCAGCATCCCCGTCACGAGACGCGAAAGGCGCTTTACCTCGTCGGAGACGAGGCGGAGATAGTAGTCGCGCTTGTCGTCGCCGATTGTGCCGTCGAGAATACCGTCAATGAAGCCTCCGATAGAGGTCATCGGCGTTTTAAGCTCGTGTGAAACATTGGCAACGAAGCTTCGTCTCGAGCTTTCCTGCGAGGAAAGTGACATCGCCATACTGTTAAATGCCTGCGCCAGCTCGGAAACCTCGTCGTTACCGCGCACATTGACCTTGAAGCTGAAATCACCCTCCGCGTAATGCCTTACTGCCTGCGACATTTCCTTAAGCGGCCGCGTGAAGCGGTAGGAAAGGTAGTATACCATAAGGAAGGATACGACAAGAGCAAGCATTGCGGCGGTGAGGAAGACCTCCATAATCCGCTTTGCATAGCTGTACCAGCTTATTGTTATCGGCTCGGTCGCAAAGACGATTGCGACGGGCTTCCCGCCGACCTTGATCGGCGATGCGGTGGTTATCTGGCTGTTCATAAAGGTTCCGCCAAGCTTGGAATTGTCAATAAAGCCGCCCTTTGCCGCCTCGGTGATGATGCTTTCACTGATATGGTATCTGTCGTGAAGCATACACCGCGCGTTTTCCTCGAATGTAAAGCGGTCATTCATCATATCCTTACAAACGACAACCTTACCGTTCATATCGGTGATGAAAATATCGGCATCAATAGCCTCGGACATAATCCGCATCGTGTTGCATATCATCAGCAGGGGCGTGATGTCCGTTTTCTCTCCGCTTCCGTCAGCGTTCGCGTGACTGAGCAGATCCTGTGCATTCTGTGCGAGTATGTTCGAATTGTGCTGAAGTGTGTTTATCTGTTCGGAATTCCAGTGCCTTGTTACAAGAAAAAGGTAAACCGAGCAGAGAAGAATAACACTGGCGAGAATAACTGAGGTGATAACCGTCAGGTATTTACGGAACAGCTTCGTTCCTTTTTTTGCTTTGTTTCTGCCCATAGACTATCAGTCCTTGGTTTCAAATTTATAACCGACGCTCCATACTGTCTTGAGCTCCCATTTATCAGAGACGTCCTCGAGCTTTTCGCGGATTCTCTTGATATGAACGTCAACCGTACGGCTGTCACCGTAATAGTCAAAGCCCCACACCTCGTCAAGAAGCTGATCACGGGTGTAAACGCGGTTCGGGTTGCTTGCAAGGTGGTAGAGAAGCTCCATTTCCTTCGGCGGAGCGTCAACACGCTTGCCCTTGACTGTCAGCTCGTAGTTGGTAAGGTTGATTGTGAGATTGTCGTAGGAAACCTGCTTGATCTCCTCCGCAAGCTCTGTCTGTGCGGTGTTCGAGAAACGACGGAGAACCGCCTTGATTCTCGCAAGCACCTCCTTTGCTTCGAAGGGCTTGGTGATATAATCGTCCGCGCCGAGCTCAAGTCCGAGAACCTTGTCGAAGGTTTCGCCCTTTGCTGTGAGCATAATAATCGGCTTGTTGGAATATTTTCTGACTTCACGGCAGACCTGCCAGCCGTCAAGCTCGGGAAGCATAATGTCAAGAAGCATAAGGTCGGGCTGCTGCTCAGCAAAAACGCGCACGGCCTGCATTCCCGTATGTGCAAGAGTTACTGCATAGCCCTCCTTCTCGAGGTAGAGGCGGAGCAATTCGCAGATGTTATTATCGTCGTCAACTACAAGAATTTTTTCTGTTGCCATAATCTTTCCCTCCTGATAAGTTTTTAGTCAAGCTTACACTTACTATTATAAGTCTTATTTTGTCTAATTTATGAACTAATCAAAAATAAATTTAAAATTCGGGGAATTCCATCGAAATTCTGCCGAGCTTGCCTCCGCGGTATTCGTCAAGAAGCATAACGGAGGCTCTCTCCGTGTTGACCTCGCCGCCGCTGATGAGCATTCCTCTTTTTCTGCCGATAAGCTCAAGAATCTCCCATGACTGCAGATCCTCAAAGCCGGAGATCTTATATCGCTCCGCAAGTCTGTCGGGATATCCCTCGCGCAGAACGTCGATAAGGCGCACTGCCATTGTCTCAATGTCGAGGACAGCATCCTTGATTGAGCCGATGAAGGCGAGTCTGTCGCCGACGAGGGGATCGTCGAATTTCGGCCAGAGAACGCCGGGAGTGTCAAGAAGCTCGATGCCGTTGCCGATAAAAAACCACTGATTGCTCGTCGTAACGCCGGGCTTGTCGGCAACCTTTGCACGGACCCTGCCTGCCATTTTGTTGATGAAGGATGATTTTCCCGTATTCGGAATGCCGATAACCATAACGCGCAGGCTCTTACCGACCATACCGCGCGCATTGTTGGCTTCGATTTTATCTGCAAGCACCTTGCGCACGAGAGCGTGGTAGCCGTTCAGCCCCTTACCCGTACGGCAGTCGACCGCGAGAGCCTCAAAGCCCTGAGCCTTGAAATATCTTATCCAGTCGGCGGTGACCTTCTCGTCCGCCATATCACATTTGTTGAGCAGAATGATGCGCGGCTTCGATGCCGTGATCTCCTCGATTTCGGGGTTACGGCTTGCGAGAGGTATTCTTGCATCGAGAATTTCCGTCACACAGTCAACTCTCGAAAGACTTTCCTTGATAAGTCTGCGGGTTTTTGCCATATGGCCGGGAAACCACTGAACAACCTGTTTTTGTGTATCACTCATAATTTTTCTCCTGTATAAAGCAAAATGAGGCTGATGAGCAGCCCCATTGATCAGTCTATTTTTGTGAAATCGGGCGCAACACGGTATTTGACAACGCCGAGAACATATCTTTCGTCCACGCAGCCAACCATTGGTGAACGGCTGTCCGAGGACTCGTTACGGTTATCGCCCATAACGAAAAGCTTGCCTTCGGGCACAAGAATCGGGAAGCTGACACCCTCTGTCGTGTGTGTGGGCTCGGCGATATACGGCTCGTCAAGAAGCTGACCGTCAACGTAAACCTCGCCCTTGGCAAAATCAATGTCAACCGTCTGTCCGCCGGTTGCGATAACTCTCTTGACGAGAGGCTCGTTGAAGGCGTTGGGCTGAGTGCTGATGATGATATCGCCGTGTTCGATTTCGGGATTGACCGAGGAAACTATAAGCCAGTCGTTATCCTGAAGCGTGGGCTCCATTGAATCTCCGTCAACACCGACAAAGCGGATGATGAAGGTGAAAAGAATCGAAATGAACACAAGAGCTGTAACAAAAATTGAAACAACATCAAAAACCAGGTTTATTAACCCGTACTTTTCTTTTTTTGTCTCGTTGTTTTCCATTTCAATTCACCTTAGTTGAAGTTTTCGTAAATGTCAAATTCGCCGAAGGGGAGGATTCTCAGCTGTGCCTTGCCGAGGATATATCTTGTATCGATAAAGCCGACGCCGCTTGAACGGCTGTCAGAGGAATGGTTACGGTTATCACCCATAACGAAAACCTGACCCTTGGGAACAATAAGCGGGAAGGTTACGTCGGATGAGGTGTGTGTCAGATCGTTGATGTAGGGCTCGTTGAGCTCTGTTCCGTTGACAAAAACCTGACCGGAAGCGAAATTGATATCAACCGTCTGTCCCTCGGTTGCGATAACTCTCTTGATGAGAGGCTCGTTGTGGACGTTCGGCTGTGTGACGACGACAATGTCACCGTACACGTATTCAGCCTTCGGCATAGTGATGAGCCAGTCGCCGTTGTGGAGAGTGGGCACCATCGAATCGCCGACAACGCTCGTCGGACGGCAGATGAAGGTGAACACGACAAATATTATAATAATTGCAGTTGCAACCGAGCTGCAAAGATCGAAAATACGAAGCCATCTGAGCCTGTTCTTTTTTGCCTGCTCGGGAGTAAGACCGTCGGCAAGATATTGAGTGCGTTCGAGCTGAACGCGGCGCTTGCTTAAAAACATAAGCTCAACCTCCGTGAAAAAATTAAAAATCCTTTAAAAAGGAAAAAGGGCATGGCGAAGCCGTAAGCCTCCCATACCCTCAACGGTACGTTGCGTACCCTCAGCTCTTGCTTATTAGCCGATCTGCTGCTTAACCTTAGCTGCCTTACCGACTCTGTCACGCAGATAGTAGAGCTTGCTTCTGCGTACCTTACCTGTTCTGATAAGCTCGATCTTGTCAACGTTGGGGGAGTGAATCGGGAAGACTCTCTCAACACCAACACCGTAAGATACACGGCGAACAGTAAAGGTCTCGGAAACACCGCTGCCCTTACGAGCGATTACAGTACCCTCGAAAGCCTGGAGTCTTTCTCTCTCGCCTTCACGGATCTTAACCCAGATTTTGATGGTGTTACCGACTTTGATTGCTTCGGATACCTCAGACTTGAGGCTGTCCTGTGCGATTAACTTAAGTGCGTCCATTACAGACACCTCCCATAGAATTTCAGGCGTTCATACAAGATTACTCTTCAGAGGACCGTCCGCTTTAATGTTGGGCATTAAACCCCGCCACAGGGCATACTTATCCCGTGGTGGTCAGAAATGCTCATATATACTATCACAAACCATTGAGGATTGCAAGGTTTTTTTGAAAAAATCAGCGGAAATTTTCGTTATTTTTTGTGATGAGCTTTTTGCGCACAACATATTGTTGCTTATGATGAATGCCTACACAATTTTCGATGGTCTCCACGAGCAGGGTGGGGTTGAGATTTGTGGAATTTCCTGCCGCAAGAGAGCATTGAAGGTTAACAATGCTGCCTGCACAGGTGATTTTTTTGTCGAAAATCATTTCGATAAGGTTGACCTGCTTCATGATCTTGCGGTGCCCCTTCTTGCCCGGCTTTTCTGCGATAAGCTCCTCGGCATTCATCAGCTCCTCAGCCTTTTCACAGAAGAGAGAAGCCTCCTCCTCGTTTTCAAAAACGAGCTTCACGAAATACTGCGCGGCGGCGATATCCTTCGCATCGTGTACGGGAGAGCCGACGGAAAGGATTTTTATGCCCTCGGGCAGAGTGGAGTTGAGACGCTTCATAATTTCAGCATTTGTCATATCGCCCTCGATGCGGATATCCATATATTCGCAGTCGCTTTCCTGACCGAGGGAGAGGGGCAGAGCAAAGGCGATGTACGGGTGAGGGTTGAAGCCCTCGGTGTACCACATCGGAAGCTGAGCACGGCGCACGGCACGTGTCATCATTCTGTTTACGTCAAGGTGAGAGATGTAAATCGCTCTGCCTGTCTTGGAAAAATTAAGCCTTACTGAGCGCATCACACTTACCTCCGTTGAGCTTGTTTGAGCCGCAGCCTGCACATTTGATTCTGCAGTGCGGTGTTGTCACACTTTCGTGAGCCTTTTTGTTTTCGTTTATAAGGAAGGACTTGCTGATGCCGTAATCGAGGTGATCCCACGGGAGGATTTCGTCGTAGTCACGGCGGCGGTTAGCATAGAAGGCGGGGTCGATGCCCGTCTCCTCGAAGGCCTCCATCCACTTGTCATATTTGAACTGATCGTCCCAGCTGTCGAATTTGCAGCCCTTTCTCCACGCGAGCTCGATAACCTTGGAAAGTCTTCTGTCGCCTCGTGCGAGAACACCCTCCATAAAGCTCGTCTGTGTTGTATGGGTAGAAATTTTGATTTTCTTTGTCGTAACGCTGTTCATCAGGTGCTCCTGCTTCTCTGCAAGCATTTCCTGAGTGTCCTGCGGCTCGAACTGGAAGGGAGTGAACGGCTTCGGCACGAAGGAGGATGCGCTGATGCTGACCTGAACACCCTTGCCCTTCGGTCTGTCGGGCAGACGGTAGAATTCGTCAACAACCTTTTGGCCGAGCTGTGCAATGCCTGCAACATCGTCGAGGGTTTCTGTCGGAAGTCCGATCATAAAGTAAAGCTTGACCGCAGTCCAGCCGCCCATAAATGCCTTATCAACGGTGGACATAACGTCCTCTTCGGTGACGTTCTTGTTGATAGCGTCGCGGAGTCGCTGTGTACCTGCCTCGGGGGCGAAGGTCAGCGAGCTTCTGCGGACAACTGCTAGCTTTTCCATAAGCTCGTCGGAGAAATTGTCAACGCGCAGAGAGGGGAGAGCGATGTTGATTTTTTCCTTTGTTGTCCAGTCAAGCATCGAGTTGAGAAGGGGCTGAAGTCCCGTATAGTCGCTTGTGCTTAAGGAGCAGAGAGAGATTTCGTCATAGCCCGATGTCTCACAGAGCTTTTTGCACTGCTCTTCGACCACCTCGGGAGATTTTTCGCGGATAGGCCTGTAAAGGAAGCCTGCCTGACAGAAGCGGCAGCCGCGGATACAGCCGCGGAAGATTTCCGCCGTAACTCTGTCGTGAACAACCTCGATTGAGGGTACGATGAATTTTTCGGGATAAACTGCCTTGTCCATATCCGAAACGATAGCCTTTTCCGCCTTTGCGGGAGCAGTTTCCTTTGCGGTCACGCTCCGGATTGTATTGTCTTCGTTGTATTCAACGTCGTAGAAGGCAGGAATGTAAAAGCCCTTGTGCTGTGCAACCTCGCGAAGGAAATCGAGCTTCGATGAGCCGAGCTCCTTGTGCTTTTTGATAAGAGAAATGAGAAGGTCAGTTGTCTCTTCACCGTCGCCGAGCATAAAGATATCAATAAAATCAGCCATCGGCTCCGCGTTACACGCGCACGGACCGCCCGCGACAACGATCGGAGAAAGGTCGGGTCTGTCCTTTGAATAAAGGGGAACGCCTGCAAGGTCGAGCATATTAAGAACATTTGAAAAGCTCAGCTCATACTGCAGGGTAAAGCCGATAAGGTCGAAGTCTTTAATGCTGTCTCCGCTTTCGAGTGCCCAGAGGGGGATGCCCTGCTCTCGCATCTTTTCTTCCATATCGTTATCGGGCGCGAAAACTCGCTCGCACCACGCATCGTCACGGTCGTTGACAACGGAGTAAAGTATTTTCATTCCGAGGTGCGACATACCGATCTCGTAGGTATCGGGGAAGCAGAAGGCATAGCGTACCGCTACGCTGTCCTTATCCTTGATAACGCTGTTGAGCTCGCCGCCGACGTAACGTCCGGGCTTCTGCACCTCAAGCAAAATTTTCTGAATTTTTTCCGAAAGCATAGTTAAATCCTCGCTGATTAAATAATAAAAATATTTTACTATGTTTTGACGGAATTTTCAAGTGCCGCCGTTTAAAAACAGGATATACATTTATACAAGTATATAAGGGCTTTGCTGAAAAATAAATACAACGGACTATCTCGCCTGAGACAGTCCGTTTTGTTGTACATTATATATTATTAAAACTCATCACTCAGCACAGCATGTGCACAGCGGATGCCGTCAACTGCCGCGGAGACGATTCCGCCTGCGTAGCCTGCGCCCTCACCGCAGGGATAGAGACCCCTTACCTTGAGTGCCTGATAGAATTCATCACGCAGAACTCTGACGGGGGAGGAGGAGCGTGTTTCGGGTGCGGTCAGCACCGCATCGGGAAGGTCAAAGCCCTTGAGCTGTGTGCCCATTTTTACAATCGCGTCCGCCATGGTGTCCGTCACCTTCTTCGGGAGAACCTCGCGGATGTCACCCATCTTAACGCCTGTCGGGCAGGAGGGGTTGACGCTTCCGAGCTGTGTCGATTTCACATCCTGCAAAAAGTCGCCGACAAGCTGTGCGGGTGCGGTGAAATCTCCGCCGCCGCAACGGAATGCCTTTTCCTCAATCTCACGCTGGAGCTTAAAGCCTGCCAGCGGATGCTCGCTGCCGAAATCCTCGGGCTCAACGCCGACGAGGAGTGCGCAGTTTGAGTTTTCCTTATTTCGCGCAAAGTCGCTCATTCCGTTAACAACAACACCGCCGTTTTCACTTGCCGCGGCAACGACCGTACCACCGGGACACATACAGAAGGTGTACGCGCCTCTGCCGTGGGGCGGATGGCACGCGAGCTTGTAGTCTGCTGCACCGAGTGCGGGGTGTCCTGCAAAATCGCCGTACTGTGCGCGGTCAATCATCGTTCTGGGATGCTCGATTCTTGCACCGACGGAAAACGGCTTCTGCATAAGGTCTATACCTTTATTATATAACATCTCGACGGTGTCCTTTGCGGAATGGCCGACGGCAAGGATAACGCTGTCCGTCTCAAGGTCGATAGTCTCGCCCTTTTCATTTATATATGTCACGCCGTGAACAACGCCGTTCGCGATGATGATATCTGTCAGCCTGCACGAGAAAAGCACATCGCCGCCGAGACGCTTAATTTCCTCACGCATATTTTTAACAACCTGGCCGAGCTTGTCCGTACCGATGTGCGGTCTCCACGAGTAAAGTATTTCCTCAGGTGCGCCGAATTCGACGAAATCAAGAAAAACCTTTCTGCAAAGCTTGTCCTTGATGCCTGTTGTCAGCTTGCCGTCCGAGAATGTGCCTGCACCGCCCTCGCCGAACTGAACGTTCGAGGTCTCGTCAATGACCTTTGTCTGCCAGAAGCGGTTGACATCTGCCGTTCTTGAGTCAACGTCGCGTCCGCGCTCGAGAACAATCGGACGAAGTCCTGCGCGTGCGAGCGTGAGTGCCGCCCAGATACCGCCCGGTCCGAAGCCTGCGACAATCGGTCGGAGGTTGCTTTTTCTCTTGTTTTCAGGTATACTATAATAAAAGGGCTCAGTGAGCTGTGCTTTTTTGCACTTGCTTTTTTCGAGGATCTCCGCATCGTCGCCGTCGACGGTTACATCGACGCTGAAAACGAATAAGAGATTATCCTTCTTTCTCGAGTCGAGTGATTTTTTCGCAACGTCGAGTGAGGTTATCCTTCTCTTGGGGATACGGAGTGCCTTTGCAGCAGCCGCGAGCAGATCCTCAGGTGTACCCTCGAGCGGGAGCTTGATTTCGTTAATTCTTATCATAAATTTATCGCCACGCAAAATATTTTTTGTCACGGAGTATTTTATCAAATCATAACGCTAAAGTCAATTCGTACATTTTGTGGCAAAAGAGCAATGCTTCCACTACTGCTTGCGAAAATCGCGAAAGCCCGTAAAATCAAGGCTCTTTTTGAAAATATTGCACAAAAACGCTTGACAAAACTTGATATATCTGCTAGAATATCTCTACCTCTTGTAGAGGGTTCTTTTTTTGTGCCCTCTTTTAGGAACTTACAGGGTGTTTGTTCCGTTACGAGGGAGGCTTATAATTCCGGATTTACCGGTTAAATGGAGGTGCCGAAAGAATGAGAGTTAAAATTACACTCGCATGCACAGAATGCAAACAGCGCAATTATGACACAATGAAGAACAAGAAGAACTCACCCGACAGGTTGGAGATGAACAAGTACTGCAGATTCTGCAAGAAGCATACTCTCCACAAAGAGACGAAGTAAGCTGGGAGGATTAACTGCTATGGCTAACAAAGAAAGTTCAGAAGCAGCAAAGAAGATTGCCAAGGCTGAAAAGGATAAGACAGCTAATAAGCCGAAGAAGAATAAGAAGAATATCTTCAAGGTAATCGCACGCTTCTTCAAGGATCTCAAGGGCGAAGTCAAGAAAATCACTTGGCCCGGCGCAAAGGATGTTCTCAAGGGAACAGCTATCACAATCGCTTGTATCGCTGTAATCGGTATTGCAGTTTTCCTTGTTGACTTTGGTCTTACTAACGGTATCGATGCTCTTCGCACCGTTGCCGAGAACAGAACAACTACAACAACAGAGGCTTCAACTACAACTACAACGACTACAACAGCAGCAACATCAACTACAACTACTGCGGCTGCTGAATAATTCAGAGTATACGGAGGAAAGGCAATGTCTAATGACTCCAGATGGTATGTTGTGCATACCTACTCAGGCTACGAGAACAAAGTAGCATCGAACATTATGAAAGCTACGGAAAACCGTAAGATGCAGGACGAGATTTTCGAGGTTAAAATCCCGACCGAAACTGTTGTCGAGGTCCGCGAGGACGGTAAGACACGTGAGGTTGAGCGTAAAATCTTCCCCGGCTACGTTATGGTTAAAATCGCAACTTTCCTTGACGAAAACGATATGCCCAAAATCAGCGATGAGGCTTGGCTTATTATCCGCGGAACACGCGGTGCGACAGGCTTCGTAGGTCCCGAGGGTAAGCCCGTTCCCCTTACTGAGGAGGAGGTTTACAGACTCGGCGTTGAAAAGAAGGTTGTCGAGGTTCGTTACAGCGTTGGCGATACAGTCAACATCATTGATGAAATCTTTGAAGGTTTCTCAGGAACTGTTGAAGAAATCGACCTTGATAATAACAAGGTTAAGGTTACAGTTTCTGCTTTGTTCGGTAAGGAAACCTTGGTTGAGCTTGAGCTTGATCAGGTAGAACCCGTTGCCGATTAAGTTAGTGTTACGTGATAATTAAGCGGTTTCGCTTTAATTATATACCCCTTTGGGTATGGAACTCCGGTTCCCCGTGGGAGGAGCAAAAAACTTTTCAATTGCTCCGCCGAACCACATATTTTTGGAGGTGCAAAAATGGCTCAGAAGGTAGTAGGCTTTATTAAGCTTCAGATCCCTGCAGGTAAAGCAACACCGGCTCCCCCGGTTGGTCCTGCTTTAGGTCAGCATGGTGTTAACATCATGGCATTCACTAAGGAATTCAACGAGCGTACAAAGAACGACGTAGGTCTTATCATCCCCGTTGTAATCACAGTTTATGCAGACCGTACATTCACATTCGTTACAAAGACACCGCCCGCAGCTGTTCTTATCAAGAAGGCTTGTGGCATCGAAAGCGGTTCAGGTGTACCGAACAAGACAAAGGTAGCAACAATCACAAGCGAGCAGGTTAGAAAAATCGCGGAACAGAAAATGCCCGACTTGAATGCAGCTAACATCGAGACAGCTATGTCTATGATCGCAGGTACTGCACGCAGCATGGGTGTTACTGTTGTAGACTAATCTCCCGCGTGGGAGGAAAAATCCGATTAACCACTTTTCAGGGAGGAATTAACTAATGAAACACGGTAAGAAATATTTAGAGAGTGCAAAGCTCGTAGACAGAGCTACACTCTATGAGCCGGCAGAAGCTCTTGAGCTCGCAATCAAGACTTCTTCCGCAAAGTTTGATGAGACTGTTGAAGTACACGTTCGTCTTGGTGTTGACTCACGTCACGCTGACCAGCAGGTCAGAGGCGCTGTTGTACTCCCCAACGGTACAGGTAAGAAAGTAAGAGTTGCAGTTTTCGCTAAGGGCGAGGCTGCTGACGCTGCAGCTGCTGCAGGTGCAGAGATCGTAGGTGCTGAAGACCTTGTTGCTAAGATTCAGGGCGAAGGCTTCCTTGATTTCGACGTTGCAATCGCTGCTCCCAACATGATGGGTCTTGTTGGTCGTCTCGGTAAGGTTCTTGGCCCCCGTGGTCTTATGCCCTCACCGAAGGCAGGTACAGTTACTCCTGACGTAGCTAAGGCTGTTGAAGAGGCTAAGGCTGGTAAGATCGAGTACCGTCTTGACAAGACAAACATCATCCACTGCCCCATCGGCAAGGTTTCCTTCGGTGCAGAGAAGCTTGGCGAGAACTACAAGACTCTCCTTGCTGCTATCGAGAAGGCAAAGCCGGCTGCTGCAAAGGGTCAGTACATCAGATCTTGTGTTGTTGCTTCAACAATGGGCCCCGGCGTGCGTATCAACCCCGCTAAGGCTGTTATCACAGACTGATTTATTTTTCGTTAATACTTGACACGGTGAGAATCGTGTGGTATTATATCTAAGCTGTTCTTTATTCAAAGACAGCAGGTGCTTTATGCGTAACGGTTTTTAACCACCTGCCGAGGATAGGAGCATACAAGATTTTCAGGCGAAAGTCTGCAAATCCTTAAAATGTATGTTTGTTCCCTGTCCACGGTTTGTGGGCAGGGATTATTTTCGTTATAGCACCGTATCCCATTTTTGAGAGGTGAAAAAAATGCCAAGTGCAAGCGTATTGGAACAGAAGAAGAAGATAGTTGCAGAGGTTGCTGACAGAATCAGCAATTCATGCGCAGGTGTAATCGTAGATTACAAGGGTATCTCCGTTGCTGACGATACAGCTCTTCGTCGTGAACTTCGTGAAGCAGGCGTTGAGTACACTGTTGTTAAGAACACTCTTATCAAGCTCGCAATTCAGGGCACAGCTCTTGAGTCAATGAGCGACGTTCTTGACGGTACTTCAGCTATCGCAACATGTAAGGACGATTACGTAGCAGCTGCTCGTATCCTCAACAAGTATGCTGAGGGTCACGAAAACTTCAACCTCAAGACAGGTTACATCGACGGTGAAGTTATCAGCATGGATAAGCTTATGGAGCTCGCAACACTTCCGTCAAGAGAGACATTGCTCTCTATGGTTGCAAATGTATTCAGCGCACCTATCGCTGGTTTTGCACGAGCTGTACAGGCTATTGCCGATAAGGCAGAGGCTCCCGCTGAGGCTTAAGTCAGCAAACTTAATTTAAAAATTCTAAAATTTATTATGGAGGTAAATAACCATGGCATCAGAGAAAATTATGGCAATCGTTGAAGAGTTGAAGACTCTTTCAGTTCTTGAGCTTTCAGAGCTCGTACACGCAGTAGAGGATGAGTTCGGCGTATCAGCTGCAGCAGCAGTTGTAGCAGGTCCCGCAGCAGCAGGCCCGGCAGCAGAGGAGAAGACAGAGTTTGACGTTATCCTTGCAGGCGCTGGCGACCAGAAGATTAAGGTTGTTAAGGCTGTTAAGGACATCACAGGTCTTGGTCTTGCAGAAGCTAAGGCTCTTGTTGATGGCGCTCCCAAGGCTGTTAAGGAAGGCGTTTCTAAGGACGAGGCTGAGGAAATCAAGGCTAAGCTCGAAGAAGTTGGCGCACAGATCGAGATTAAATAATCTCTCTCAAAATGGATTTTTAAAGACCGTTGGTTTTCCAACGGTCTTTTTTCTTGCTTTATTTTGTTATTTCACGGACGTAAAGTGTGTCGCTGTTGACCGAGAATTTAATCTCAAAGCCCGCAAAGCCGAAGCCGTAAACGCGGCTTTCATCATCCTGATATGCGGGTCTCGGATCAAGCTCAAGCACCTTTATGAGAGCCGTACGCTTTTCCTCGGGCAGGGGTGCGAGCATAGCCTCGGGACATTCAACCTTCAGCTTTGGTGCGGATGAATCCTTCGAAAATCCGCCCGTTGCATCGGGGTGGCAGTCCGCATAGGGGATATACGGCTTGATGTCAACAATTTCCGTGCCGTCCATAAGGTCTGCGCCCGAAACGTGCAGAACCGTTCCGTGCTTTTCGGTTTCTTCGATACCCTCGAGCTTTACACACGAAAGTCCGAGCGAATTCGGTCGGAAGGGTGAACGCGATGCGAAAACGCCGACTCTTGTGTTACCGCCGAGCTTCGGCGGTCGGACGGTGGGCGACCATTCATCTCCTCCGCCTGTGGAAAATTTCCATACGAGCCAGATGTGAGAGAAATCTCCGAGTCCGCGCAGGGAGTCCGCGTTGCGGTATGTCGGTTCAAATATGATTGTTCCCTTCAGCTCTTCTACAAGTCCGCTTTGCCGCGGTATGCCGAATTTTGTCGGAAAATCTGTTCTGATTTTTGCGATTACTTTCATAACTTCACCTAAACAAAATCGCCCGAAAACTCGGGCGATGATTTTTTACTGCTTGAATGCGAGAAGGGTATAGCCGTCCTCGTCAACGTAAACGGTCTCTTTAACAACGCTGTCGCGCGTTACCGTGCCGTCCTCAGCTGTTGCTTCCGTAGTGACGGAAAAAACCGTCTTCCATATACCCGTCGTGCGGTCGTAGTAGACCTGAATCTGATTATATTCAGCCGAAGCCTCACCGCGAGCGATTTCGATAACGTCATCCTTAGTTTTGATTGAACCCTTCGGGTTATCCTTGGAAACCTTGAAGCCCTCCGTGCGGATGCCCTTGATGCTTTCGAGCTCATCCTCTTCTGCGGAAAACTTGAAGGGCTTTACCTCCTGAACAAGGGTGTAGCCGTTATCCTTGTTAACGGTTGTCTGCTTGCCGAGGTCGCCGTCCTTGCCGTCGCAGGCAAAGAAGGTAAAGCAGATTACAGCAAGAAGCAAAATTGAAACTAATTTTTTCATAAAATCAACCTCTGTAATTCTGATACTCGCCGCTGAGGATCTTCTCCCACCATTCGCGGTTGTTGAGATACCATTCGATTGTTTTCTGAATACCCTCGTTGAAGAGTGTTTCGGGCTCCCAACCGAGCTCGGCGTGGATTTTAGCGGGGTCGATAGCATAACGCATATCGTGACCGGGACGGTCCTTTACAAAGGTGATAAGGCTCTCGTCCTTGCCGACCGCCTTAAGGATTGTCTTTACAACGTCAATGTTAGCCTTTTCGTTGTGACCGCCGATATTATAAACCTCACCGATTTTTCCGTTTTCAACAATCATATCAATAGCCTTGCAGTGGTCGTCAACATAGAGCCAGTCGCGCACATTGAGTCCCTCACCGTAAACGGGAAGCTTTTCGTTAGCAAGTGCCTTCGCAATCATAACGGGGATGAGCTTTTCGGGGAACTGATACGGACCGTAGTTGTTTGAACAACGGGAAATCGTAGCAGGTGTGCCGAAGGTGCGGTGATAAGCCATTACGAGAAGGTCAGCCGAAGCCTTACTTGCCGAATAGGGCGAGGATGTGTGGATAGGTGTATCCTCTGTGAAGAAGAGGTCAGGTCTGTCAAGCGGAAGATCGCCGTAAACCTCATCGGTTGAAACCTGATGATAACGGGGGATGTTATATTTGTTGCAGGCGTCGAGCAGAACCTGAGTGCCGAGGATGTTTGTCTTAAGGAAAACCTCGGGATTTTCGATTGAACGGTCAACGTGACTTTCTGCCGCAAAGTTGATGATTACGTCAAACTTTTCCTCCTCGCAAAGGTCGAAAACGAGCTTGCGGTCGCAGATGTCGCCGAGCACGAAGCGGAAATTGTCGCCTCTTGCACCGTCGAGGGTGTAAAGGTTGCCTGCATAAGTAAGAGCGTCAATACAAACCAGACGGTAGTCGGGATGCTTGCGCTGCATATAATAAATGAAATTACTGCCGATGAAGCCTGCGCCACCGGTAACGAGAATGTTCTTCATAGAAACTCTCCTTAATAAATGATATTTAGATTATACACCATATTTGTGAAAAATAAAAGAGTTATTTGTGAATAAATAAAAGCAGAGATTTCTCTCTGCTTTTGATTAGCTGTATTCATCAATCATTTGTTGCAGGTATTTATCCTGCTCCTTGTTCGACTTGAAAGCATATTCAACATCGGTAGTGTCAAAGGTGATTTTGTTCTTGTCAATTTTGCTCAAGAGGTTATACATATTTTTAAATTTATAACCGAAGCCTTCAGGGACAAAAGTATAAGTTGTGTCTGCTGAAATATCGATATATACCTCGTATGATGAACCTTGAGTTTTTGCATCAAACTCTTCGGAAACATATACTCTTGCCGAAGTGACAGATTCGTAATCAAAAACGGTTTCATTTTTATGAAACAAGGTGTTTTGTTTATAGCTTTTGTCATCGGCAGCAAAGTTATACTCACACATCGGGAAAAAGCTTATAAATGAAATGGTGAGAGAAACAAAAAGGCATAATAAAACGATTAGGTTTCTATGATTTTTCTCGGAGATAAAGATTTTGAAGGGCTTATGCTTTTTGCCAAAAGAGCTACATATAAGACTGCCAAAAAGCAACATCGAAAGAATGTGGAAGACATAAAAGAGTATAACAAAAACCGACACATCAATAGAGACATAAAATAGCTCAGTATCTGCAAACAGTCTTATTAATATAGCACCGAGATCCTCAAGAAACATAAAAATAAATACAAACAGAATGAAAGGTACGATTATAAAAAGAATGTCGAGAACTATTCCACGGGTTAGCTTGCGGTCAGATTTCCTTTTTTTCATTTTTATTTCTCCACAAATTTATTTCCAATAATCAACCTCGTGCGGAAGGTCGATATTCTTTGCCTTGAATACGGGTTCTTTACCCTCTTTTTTCTGCTTCTCATAATCCTTTAATGTACGGAGCGCGTACTTGCCGAGGATTATGATGACGGGGATGTTGATAATTGTCATCGCACCCATAAGCACGTCGGAGATGTTCCAGAGAAGACCTGCGTTGAGTCCCGCGCCGAGAAGAATAAGGGCAGATGCAACGATTCTGTAAAACGCGGTAAACTTTTTGCCGGGCACCTTGCCGTTAATGAATGCAATACCCTGGTCAACGTAGTAAAGGTTGCCGAGGAGAGTTGTGAATGCAAAAAGAATCATCGCAACCGTAATGAAAATCGGACCGAAGGTGCCGAAGGTCTGACTCAGCGCCGCCTGAACGTAGGGGGCACCCGAAAGCTCTTTCGTCGGCTCAACGCCCGAGCACATACAAAGGAAGGCTGTTGCCGAGCAGATAAGAATTGTATCAATAAAAACGGAAAGCACCTGAACGAGACCCTGCTTTGCGGGGTGGCTTACGTCAGCGGATGCAGAAGCGTTCGGTGCAGAACCGACGCCTGCTTCGTTCGAAAAGAGACCTCTCTTGATACCGTACATAACGCAAGAGCCTGTGAATCCGCCGAAAATCGCCTGGAAATCAAATGCCTCTGTGAAAATTCTACCGAAAACCGAGGGGAGAAGCTTGAAGTTGATAAGCGTGATCGCCAGAGCAACCAGAATATATGCAACGCCCATAATCGGAACGAGGAAGCTTGTGATTTTTACGATTCTTTTGCCGCCGCCGAAAAGGCAGACCGCAACGAGAGCGGCAACGATTGCACCGATGATCCAGGGTGTCGTTTTTGCATCATAGAAGCTGTATGCCGAAAAGGTTGACTGCAGGTTGTACGATGCGAGCATATTGAAGCCGACACCGTAGGTTGCAATAAGAAGCACGGAGAAAATGACTGCGAGCGGACGGTTTTTAAGTGCCGACTGAATGTAGTAAGCGGGACCGCCGTAACAGCCTTCGGGTCCCTTCTTTTTATAAATCTGTGCGAGTGTGCTTTCAACGAAAGCGGAAGCACTGCCGATAATAGCGATAACCCACATCCAGAAAACCGAGCCGAAGCCGCCGAGACAGATTGCCGTTGAAACACCGACGATGTTGCCCGTGCCTACGCGCGATGCGGTGGAGACCATAAGCGCCTGGAAGGAAGAAACACTCTTGCCGTCTGACGGCTTTTCCATAACGGCGCGAATCTGCTCGCCGAAAAGGCGGAAGGGCGCAAAACGTGTTCTTACGGTAAAATAAAGTCCTGTAAGAACAAGAAGGACAATGAGAATGTAAGTGTAAAGTGCCGTGTTGGTAATATCAACTGCGTTTTCAAACCAACTTAATCCTGTTTTTAAAATTTCTGACATAAAAATCTCCTTTAAACACAATACGGAAATTATACCGAAATATCGTATAAAAGTCAATCAGTCACAGGGACAAAAAAACACCGCAGACGGTGAAGTCTGCGGTGCGATTGATCTGATTAGTCTGCTGTGTAAGCAATGAGAGCAACGTGACGTGCACGCTTGATAGCTGTTGTAAGCTCTCTCTGATGCTTTGCGCAAGTACCTGTAACGCGGCGAGGAAGAATCTTCGCTCTGTCTGATGTGTACTTGTTGAGCTTGTTTACATCCTTGTAATCGATGCACTCAACTTTATCTACGCAGAATGAACAAACCTTTTTGCGGCCCTTTCTGTTAGGACGGCCGTTGTTCTTATCATAAGCCATTTCGAAATACCTCCTTATTTAATTAGGAACGATCTGCTCAGAACGGCAAATCGTCATCGCCTGAGATCTCCTCGAAGTCACCCTCAGAAGCTGTTGAGAATGACGGAGCTGCAGGCATCGGAGCAGCCGGAGCGGAATAACCTGATGTGCCTGTTTCTGCCTTTGAGCCGCAGAAGCTTGCCTGGTCAACGATAACCTCCGTTGCTGTTCTCTTGTTGCCGTTCTTGTCTTCATAGTTACGGGTCTGAAGTGAGCCTGTGATTGCGAGCATTGAGCCCTTCTGGAAATATCTTGAGATAAATTCAGCAGAATTTCTCCAAGCAACACAGTTGATGAAATCAGCCTGTCTCTGCTCACCTGCACGAGCGAATGAACGCTCAACAGCAAGTGTGAAGGTTGTAACAGCAATTCCGTTCTGGGTATTTCGCAACTCAGGAGTTGCGACAAGTCTACCCATCAATACTACATTGTTAATCATGTCGCTTCCTCCCTTATTTATTGAGTATAAGTGAACGAAGCACGCCGTCTGTAATGTTAAGAACACGGCTGAGCTCTGCAGGGAATTCCGGCTCAGAGCTGAAGTTGTAAAGAGCGTAGTAGCCTTCTGTCTCGTAGTTGATTGCGTAAGCGAGCTTTCTCTTGCCCCACTCCTCAACGCTTTCAACAGTACCGTTCTTCTCTATAAGAGCCTTGAACTTCTCTACCAAAGCCTTAGCTGCGTCCTCGCTCTCCTTAACTGAGAAAACGAGCATTGCCTCATAGTTACATACTGCCATCTAAAAGCACCTCCTTCTGGTCTTTTGGCCACCGAAGTGGCAAGGATGCTGTGTTGAAAATTTCACAGCCTTGATATTATACATATAAAAGTGAATAAAGTCAAGGCTTTTTCTTATCTTTTTTAGCGGATTAGTCGGGCGGAATTCCTTTATCTACAAGATGTTGTGGGCTTTGTAAAAATCGGCAAAATTAACATAAAAAACATACGGATTGTTAACAAATTGTCAATGGAATTTTGCAGGAAACCGTATTATAATATAGTTGTAATTTTAGCCGAAACGGCAAAAGGAGAATGAAACCAATGAACAGATTTGTACTTAACGAAACATCATATCACGGTAAGGGCGCTATCAACGCTATCCCTGACGAGATTAAGGCACGCGGCTTCAAGAAGGCTTTTGTTGCTTCTGACCCCGATCTTATCAAGTTCGGCGTTTCCAAGAAGGTAACGGATATCCTCGAGGCTGCAGGCATTGAATATGCAATGTTCAGCGAAATCAAGCCGAACCCGACAATCGAAAACGTTCAGGCAGGCGTTGAGGCTTTCAAGGCAGCAGGCGCAGACTGCATCGTTGCTATCGGCGGCGGTTCTTCAATGGACACAGCAAAGGCAATCGGTATCATCATTACAAACCCCGATTTCGCAGATGTCCGCTCACTTGAGGGCGTAGCTCCGACAACAAACAAGTGCGTTCCCATCATCGCAGTTCCCACAACAGCAGGTACAGCAGCTGAGGTTACAATCAACTACGTTATCACAGACGCTGAAAAGAACCGCAAGATGGTTTGCGTTGACGTTCACGACATCCCCGTTGTAGCAGTTGTTGACCCCGATATGATGGCATCAATGCCCAAGGGTCTTACAGCAGCAACAGGTATGGACGCTCTTACACATGCTATCGAGGGCTACATCACAAAGGGCGCTTGGGAGCTTTCTGATATGTTCCACATCAAGGCTATCGAAATCATCGCAAAGAGCCTCCGCGGTGCAGTTGAAAACACAGACGAGGGCAGAGAGGGTATGGCACTCGGTCAGTACGTTGCAGGTATGGGCTTCTCAAATGTAGGTCTCGGCATCGTTCATTCAATGGCTCATCCGCTCGGCGCACTTTATGACACACCTCACGGTGTTGCTAATGCAATTCTTCTTCCCACAATTATGGAATACAACGCACCCGAAACAGGCGAGAAGTACAGAGAAATCGCAAAGGCTATGGGCGTTGAGGGCACAGAGACAATGACAGTTGAAGAGTACCGCAAGGCAGCAGTTGACGCTGTTAAGAAGCTTTCAGCAGACGTAGGTATCCCCGCAGACCTTAAGGAAATCGTTAAGGCAGAGGATATCCCGTTCCTTGCACAGTCAGCATTCGACGATGCTTGCCGTCCGGGCAATCCGCGCGACACAAGCGTTGAAGAAATCACAGCTCTTTACAACAGCCTTATGTAATTGAAAATTTCCCGTATGTCGTTGACGGCATACGGGTTTTTTCTGTTAAAAACACTTTACTTTTCAGAAAACAGGTATATAATGTAAGCATAATTCGAAAAATTATTTTCAGAGTAGACAGTTGCTTATATTCCGACGGGACGGGGAGTTGTCCGTCGGCGTTTGCAGCCACTGTCGCATCCCGCTGAATAGTACCGAGATAAGCCTCTCTATTATTCATTACGGATGATGGGAGGTTTTTGATTTTGAATACAATGCGAAAGAAAACTATGGTAAAGATTGTTCTCTGCGCGCTTTTTATCGCGATGCAGGTTGTGCTTTCCCGCTTCTTATCAATAAATCTGCAGCACCTTAAGATCGGTTTTTCCTTTATTCCGATTATGTTTGCCGCATACCTTTTCGGGCCGGCAGGCGGTGTTGCGGTTGCAACAATCAGCGACCTTATCGGTGCGATTGCCTTTCCTTCAGGAGCGTTTTTTCCGGGCTTTACGGTGACGGCGGCACTTTCGGGATTGATTTACGGCTTCGCCTTTCATAAAAACTGCACAACGTGGAAAATCATTGTGGGTGTTGTTTTCAACGAGTTTTTCTGCAGCGGTATTCTCAATACACTGTGGCTGTCAATTATGTACAGCTCGGATTTCAAAGCCCTTATCTCGGTCCGTGTCTGGCAGGTTATTGCACTTTCCGTGGTTCAGATTGTTTTTGCAGAGATCTTCTTCAACCGCCTCAAGGTTGCAAAGAAGCTTAAAAATATGGCAGGATAAAAATTACGGTGTAACCCCTCGGGGCTACACCGTTTTCTTATTTATCTTATTTAATTGTAATTTTGAAAAGTCTTGCGCCGTGGGGATTTACGCTTGCGGCAAATTCTCCGTCGGTCACGGCGTGCTCCTCGTGTGACCACATATCCCAAACGCTGTATTTTACACCGCCGATTGAGATTTTGGTGATATCGAAAGAGATGTCTCTCTTCTTGTCATCCGTGTTGAAGAGCGCAACGTACTTACAGCCCTCGCCAGTGGATGTCCAGATAATCTTGCCCTTGCCGTCTTCCTCCTCACGGCTGAACTGTCTTGCGCCGTGTGAGTGCTTGTGCATATCGATAAGCTCTCTGTTCTGCAGAAGGGAGAGCGTGAATTCGTCATTCTCGCGCATTTCACCGCCCATCATCAGCGGTGAGCGGAAGATGCCCCAGAGAGTCATCATCGTTATCTGCTCATCGTGAGTGAAGCGTGTGTAGCGGTTTCTGTATTCCTCGAGCTCCTCGGTTTTCTGGATTCTTCCGAGGGGAAGCATATCGCAGTCAGGCCATGCACCCGGCTGAACGTACTCCTGCCATGCGTAGCAACGTTCAAACATCGAGTGGAGCTTCTCCCACTCGTCCCAGAAATCGCCCGTCATACGCCAGAGATTAGCGTTAGCCGCGAGATGCTCGTGCTCGCATACGGGTGCGGGGCCGGGAGAAAGGCTGAGAACCATCGGTCTGCCGCATTTGTCGATAGCCTTGCGGAGCATTTCGATTTCTTTTCGTGCGGAATATGGATTGTGGGGGAAGATTTCCGTGTTTGCGATATCGTCGCATTTGATGTAGTCAACGCCCCAGGAGGCATAAAGCTCAAAGATTGAATCGTAATATTCCTGCGCGCCCTTGCTGTTTGTGTTAAGACCGTACATATCGGGATTCCACAGACAGATTGAGGACGGATTGGCAATATCTCTTGCTGTTACACCCTCGCACTTGATTTTTGTGTTCTGATGCGCCGCCTGACGTGGAATGCCTCGCATTATATGTATGCCGAATTTAAGTCCGAGTGAATGGATATAATCTGCAATCGGCTTGAAGCCCTTGCCGCCCGCGGAGGAGGGGAAGCGCTCAACCGAGGGGATGAGACGCGAATACTCGTCCATACAAAGCGGTGCAAAATAGTGATAATAAAAGCTGTTTGCTGTCGGCTCGGACCACTGGATGTCACATACGATATATTCCCAGCCGTAGTCCTTAAGATGCTCCGCCATATAGTCCGCGTTGGCAAGAAGCTGCTCCTCGTTGACAGCGGCGCCGTAGCAGTCCCAGCTGTTCCATCCCATAGGGGGAGTAGGTGCTAATTTTTTATGCATATAAATCTACCTCTTGATAAAATGGCACACTCCTCGCGAAGTGTGCCACAGTTATGTTCAGATTAAAGCTGAGCAGCAAGCTCCTTGATGTATGCCTTGAAGTCCTCACCGATTTCGTCGTGGTCAAGAGCAACCTCGCAGTTTGCCTTCATAATGCCGAGCTTGTTACCCATATCGTAACGGATGCCGTCAAAATCAAGAGCAAGAAGGTTACCTTCCTTACCGAGACGTGTAAGAGTATCTGTGAAGTAGAGTTCTTCGCCTTCGGGAGTGTTTGCAAGGTCTTCTGCAAGATAGTCGAATACCTGCGGAGGAGCAACAACTCTGCCGAGGATTGAGTAGCAGGACATAATCTGATCGTCTGTCGGCTTCTCGATGATGTTGTGAACGTCCATAACCTTCTCGTTATCCTCGTGATGAGTGATGTCGAGTGAGCAGTACTTGGAAACGTCCTTTCTCGGAACCTCCTTAACGCCTACAACACCCTTGCCTGTCTGCTCGTAGATGTCAACGAGCTGCTTTGTAACGGGGTATTCGTTGTTGATGATAACGTCATCACCGTAGAGAATTGCGAACGGCTCGTTGCCGACAAAGCTCTTAGCGCACATAATAGCGTGGCCGAGACCCTTTGTTTCCTTCTGACGGATGAAATAAACGTTTGCGATATTTGAGCAAGCGAGAACGTCCTCGTAGAGATCCTTCTTTGAGGGATTCTTTGAAAGCTTGTCTTCGAGCTCGTAGCTGTGGTCGAAGTGATCCTCGATAACACCCTTACCGCGGTTTGTGATGATAAGGATATCCTCGATACCTGCAGCGGCAGCTTCCTCAACGATGTACTGGATAGCCGGCTTGTCAACGATGTTGAGCATTTCCTTCGGCACTGCCTTTGATGCGGGCAGAACTCTTGTGCCGAGACCTGCTGCGGGGATAATAGCCTTTTTGATTTTCATTGTAAACTCCTCCTATAAACAATTGTTATATAAAGCTTTTAATAACTGACATAATAATGGAGGGCAGATAGCTTTCTGCCATAATTGCCGCAAGACCTGCAACAATTGAGACGCCGCCGCGGCGAATAAGTGAATATCGCTGAATGTTCGGGTCTCTCGTAGCCTGGCGTGCGATGCGGATGTCCTCGAGCATCTTGTTGCGGTAAAGGCTGTTCGCCATAATTGCCGCGAGCGTGCAGGGAATAAGAAACGTAACTGCATCAACGGCGAGTACGTAGGGCAGAACCTTTCGTGCCTCCGCCATATAAGCATCTGACGCGGCGAGCACAGCCGCCTCGTTATTCTCGTTCTGATCCTCAATATAAGCGGTCGTTGCCGTCCGGAGATTCTCACCCAGAGGCTCGAGCACCTCTGCCGATTCCGCGATGATGCCCGAATACGGCATAGCGATGAGGGTTGCAGCGATAATGAAGCTCAGGAAGAATGCGCCCGCCTTGTAAAGCTTGCGGTAGAAGAACCATGCGGGGGTAAAGAAGAATGCGCCCCAGTTCCACGAAATAAAGTTCTTCTTATGCTCGTTCTTGATGAACTTTGCAAGATATCTGTTTGCGTTGATCTGAAGGTATGTCATTGCATCCTTGACGCTGATTCCGTTGAAGCGCTTGCTTGTGCTGACCGTCTTGCCGTCAATTACGACCGACTGCACGTTGAACATCGGGAGGGCGGTCTCGGGGATGCCGCCGTTTGCGTTAAACAAGGGTGCGGAGTTGCCGACAGCCTCCTCGGGCTTGGGCAGATCCTCATTCTTCGACTCCTCTGGCTTGATGTTAGCCTCGCGCCAGTCAAAGCCCTCAGCGTGCAGATGCTCGTTCACACAAGCGTTATTCTTTTTATAGCATTCTCTGTGCTGGGGTGTACCGCATTCGGGGCAGACAACGATATCCTCGCTGTCGTTCATTACCTCGGCACAGCCGTCACAAATTTTTCCGTCAAAAAACAAATTTCTCACCAGTCTGTAAATTTTTACACCTATATTATATCACAACATTTTACAATAGTGTAGAGTATTTTTGAATATTTTTAAAACAAATAAAAAGAATTCTTTACATAAGGATAATTTTACTGTATAATTATGGAGTTAAAATATGTACTTTTAATTTGGAGTGGTATGAAATGGTACAGTTTGAAGAGTTAAGACTTGAATTGCTCGGTTACGAGGATAAGCTTAAGGAGCTCGGCGAGGCACTCGGTCTCGACGGAATGAAGGCGGAGGTTGCCTCCCTTGAGGAGCAGACCGCACAGGACGGCTTCTGGGATGATATTGCAAATACTCAGGTTGTCCTTCAGAAGATTGCAGGTCTTAAAAATAAAATTTCAAAGTATGAAAATCTGAAGTCAACATTCAGCGACACAGTCACTCTTATCGAGCTTTCAGATATGGAAGAGGATCTTGATATGTTTGACGAGTGCCGTTCAAGCGTTAACGATTTTGTGGCAGAGCTTGATAAGCAGACTCTCAGCACGCTTCTTTCGGGTGAATATGACGCAAAGAACGCTGTTCTTACCTTCCACGCAGGTGCGGGCGGAACAGAGGCTCAGGACTGGAATCAGATGCTTGTCAGAATGTATATGCGTTGGGGCGAGCAGCACGGCTTCAAGGTGAGTATGATTGACTTTCTTGACGGCGATGAAGCAGGTCTCAAATCTGCAGTGCTTCGCATCGAGGGTGAAAACGCTTACGGCTATATGAAGAGTGAGGCTGGCGTTCACCGTCTTGTCCGTGTTTCTCCGTTCGACTCCTCGGGAAGAAGACACACTTCCTTCGCATCTCTTGAGGTTATGCCCGAAATCGATGATACAATCGAGGTCAATATCAGCCCCGACGATATCAAGATGGAGGTTTACCGCGCATCCGGTGCGGGCGGACAGAAGGTTAACAAGACCTCATCTGCGGTCCGTCTTATCCATATTCCGACTAATATCGTTGTTTCCTGTCAGGTTGAGCGAAGCCAGCATCAGAACCGCGAGGTTGCTATGCGTATGCTTAAGTCAAAGCTTCTTGAAATCAAGGAAAGAGAACATCTTGACAAGATTGAAGACATCAAGGGCGAGCAGAAGGAAATCGGCTGGGGCAGCCAGATCCGCTCCTACGTCTTTATGCCCTACACCCTTGCGAAGGATCATCGTACGGGCTACGAAATGGGTAACATCAATGCAGTTATGGACGGCGATATCGACGGCTTCATCAACGCTTATTTAAAGCAGATTTCGCTTGCTGAGCAGAACAAATAAAACATCAAAGGATGTTGATTTATGAATATTGTTGACATTTCCAGACCGCTGCTGACAACAATCGAATATCCGGGAGATCCCGAAACAAGGCTTGATACGGTGATGAGCATCGAAAAAGGCGATGTCTGCAACCTGTCGGCAGTCTACGCATGCGTGCATACTGCGACTCACGCTGATGCGCCGTGCCATTTCCTCGAGGGCGGAGAGACGATTGAAGAGGCTGATCTTAACAAATACATCGGTCAGTGCACGGTTATTGAGGTTCCTCCGGGAATAATCACGGGTGAATACGTCAACAAGTATTTTCCGAAGCATTGCGCGAGACTTCTCATAAAGGGTGACGGACAGTCGTTCTTTATGGAAAGCGCCGCTTACGAGGCGGTCGATACAGGTATCTGTCTTATCGGAACGGATGCCGATTCTATCGGCAAGTCGGGCGACCAGCTCAAGCCGCACAAGGCTTTTTTGCAGAATGATGTTGCCATACTTGAAAACCTCGACCTCTCCGAGGTTGAGCCGGGCGATTATTACCTGATTGCCCTTCCTGTAAAAATGGGTGCTATCGACGGCGCACCTGTGAGGGCGGTACTTATTGACGATTATATTCTGTGGAACAGACTGCACTGAACGGAGGTGCGCGGGTGAAAAGAATTTTTGATTTTACGGCAAGTCTTGTTGCGGTGATTTTACTGTCCCCGCTGTTTCTTGTTGTTTCGGTTTTAATCCTTGTAACTGACGGTGCGCCCGTGTTGTTCAGACAGGAGCGTGTCGGCAAGGATAATAAAATTTTCACTGTTTATAAATTCCGCACGATGCGTAACGGAATCGGTGACATTGCGACGTCGGAGCTTTCCGATGCGGACGAAAAAATCACGAAAACGGGAAGATTTCTCCGACTTACGAGCATCGACGAGCTGCCGCAGCTGTTCAATATTCTTAACGGAACGATGAGCATCGTCGGACCGCGTCCGCTTATTCCCGCGGAAAAGGAAATCCGTGAGCTTCGTGAGCAATACGGTGTTTACAGTGTGCTTCCCGGCATCACGGGACTTGCCCAGATTAACGGCAGAGATAACATTGATGACAAAACAAAAGCTCTGCTCGACAAGGAATATGTCGAAAAACAGAGCTTTAAGTTCGATATAGAAATTATTTTTAAAACCTTTATAAAGGTTCTCAAGCGTGCGGATATAAAGGATGCTGATTAAGCCTTTCCTAAATATTCCTCGAGAGTAACACCCTTGGCCTTGATGTCCTTTGCGGTCTCAATGCCGACGTAGCGGTAGTGCCACGGCTCATATACAACGCCCGTAATCTCCCTGGATTCTGCATCCTTGGGATAGCGGAGGATAAAGCCGTAGTTTGCCGCATTTTCGTTAAGCCATTCGAATTCCTTTGTGTTTTCAAAGCTTTCCGAAAGTGAGCAGATGTCCATTGCGAGACCTGCGTTGTGCTCGCTCGAGCCGGGAACCATAATTACGGTTGCCGCCTTGATTGTAGCCTCCTTGCGGTCGAGACCGGCGTTCATATTTTCCTTGATACGGTTTTCAAAGTTGTTTGTCTGACGCTGATAGGAGCGGTAGCCAGAAACGGGAGTAAGAGTGATTCCGTCAGCCTTTGCGGCATCGTACATCGCCTGATAGTAAGGCGCAACGCGGTAGTCCAGCATTACTCCTGAGCCCTTGACCGCCTCAGCAAGAGTCGGCTTGTAGTTTTCCGGCAGAGAATATTTTCCGTTGACGAGAATTTTTGAAATATCAACGCTTGTGTCCGTGATTTCGGGCATAAAGCCGGCGTAACCGTAGGGGTACTTGTTGCTGTCGTAGGTCGGCTCGGTTGATGATGCTTCTTCTTCATCGGACTGTGTCGGCTGCTGAGAGGTTGAAGAGGATGTGCTTTGCGTGTCGGTCACCTCGGTGGACTGTGATGTTGAATCCTGCACGGAGGAAGTGGTGCTGTCAGGGTCGGGAGTGCTTTTATATTTCTGGTGAGTGATCACCGCACCGCCGACAACCGTTATCGTTACGATTACCAGCACCGCCTGAATAACAATCGTGCGGATAACCTTTGAAGTCATTTTTTTATTCATAATCTCAATCCTTAGCTTTAAAAATACGGACTTATGTCCTTTATTATATTTTATTCAGTATTTCTGATATTGTCAAGAAAGAGTATAAACTTTTCATAAGAAAGGAATGGTTACACAATGAAACCGAATGAAAGTGTCGCAAGATACGATTCTGAAGTAAGACTTTACACCAACTATGCAATCAAGCACATCAAAACGATGTGTAAGAATTTCGGTCCGCGCCCTGTCGGCAGTGAGGCTGAGCTTAGTGCGCAGGAATATCTTGCAAACGAGCTTTCGACAACCTGCGATACGGTTCTTAAGGAGGATTATAAGTGCTCTGACAAGGCTTTTATGTCATGGGTGCCCATCGGTGCGGTTGCAATTATTCTTTCAACAATTTTCTTCACTCTCGGTCTTCCGGTTGTTTCACTCGTTGCGGGCTGTGTGACTCTTTTCCTTATCCTTGCAGAGTTTATTTTCTACAAGCCTGTTCTCGACATCTTCTTCCCGAAGAAAAAGTCGATGAATGTAACGGGTATCCGCAAGGCAACGGGCGAGACAAAAAGAAGAATCATCTTCTCAGGTCACGTTGACTCCGCGTTCGAATGGACTTACACCTATCACGGCGGCAGACCCGTTGTTGCGGGCATTATCGTAACTGCAGTTATTGCCGTTCTTCTTAGCATCGGCGGCGGAATCTACGGTATTATCGCAGGTGACGGCATCGTCTGGACAGACGATAACCTCGCAATGAAGATTATTGCGGTTGTTATGTACGTTACTGTTCCCGTTATGGCTGCGGCATTGTTTTTCTGTAACTACAAGCGCCCCGTAACAGGTGCAAACGATGACCTTTCGGGCTGTATGGTTTCTGCGGCTGTGCTCAAGTTTATGGATGCGAACAACATCCGCTTTGAGAATACAGAGGTTGTTGCACTTATGGCAGGCGGTGAAGAGGCAGGCCTTCGAGGCTCAAAGGCATGGGCAAAGGCTCACGCTGACGAAATGAAGTCAGACGGTGTTGAAACGGTATTTATCTCTCTTGATACAATCCGCGAAATCGACTTTATGGCGATTTATGATAAGGATATGACAGGTATGGTGAAGAACGACAAGCGCGTTGCAGCTCTTCTTCAGCAGGCGGCTAAAAATGTCGGCCACGACGTGCCTGTAAAGGCAATCGAGCTCGGCTCAACGGATGCTGCCGCAATGTCGCAGGCAGGTATCCCTGCATCAGCCTTCACGGCAATGGATCCCTCTCCCGCAAGATATTACCACACCCGTCTTGACACAGAGGATAATCTTGATCCGAAAATGCTTGAAACAGGACTTAAAATTGCTCTTGAAACAGCGTTTTTGTTCGACGAGCAGGGAATTTGATAATTTTTACAAAAAACTATTGGCTTTTTCAAATGATTATGATATAATCTACAATATACCTAATCTATTTAAGGAGTGGATTGTGCGTGAATAAAAAACTTATGAGATTTTTCTCACTTACATTGGCCGTTCTTATGATTTTCTCTCTTTGCTCTTGTGCAAACAACACAGCTGAGGAAGAAGAGGAGCCCGAAATCCAGTATGCTTCTGAAATTCCTTCAGGCAAGACTGAGGTTCTTGCAAGATTTAATGAGGTAATCAAGACCGCTAAGGAAGGTAAGCCTGCTATTTCTTACTCTCTCGGTCAGGGCGCAGGTGGCTGCGAATGCGAAAACGCTACTATCAAGGGTGGCTTCAAGACTATCGCAAACAAGATTACAAATAACGACTTTGCAATGTCAACAGAGTACGGTCAGCCGACAACCGATATCTTCCCGCTTATGGGTACAGATGAGGCTGCTGCACTTGCTCTTACAGATATCCGTTCAGCGATCATCACAGACAACAAGGGCGACCAGAACTATACAATCATCATCAAGCTTAATCCCGAGACTAACCCCGATCAGGATAACAGCATCTACGGTAAGCTCTACAAGATCGAAAAGGATGAGGATATCCTTGCTCACTTCGATGTTGTTAAGGACTTTATGACAGCTGAGTCATACAGCGCTACATACGGCACAGGCACAATCAAGGCTATTGTTGACAAGACAACAGACCACATTATCAAGCTTGAGCTCAGCCGTGACGTAAGAGTTGAGACAGAGGTTACAGGCCACGGTACACTTGAAAGCGTTGGTACAGTTCCGATGTCCTTCGACTACAACTCAACAGCTCACTACGACCTCAACTGGGATAACCCCGAAACAGAGGAAGTTGAAGCTTAACTTAAATCAACAGATAAACCGTCGGCAATTGCTGACGGTTTATTTTTTGCTTGATTTTATTGCGGATATAAGTTAATATATTAACAAGGAGAATCCTTGAAGGATTTATATTTATTTTTTTAGGAGATGAAAAAATGAGCAAAGCACCGCAGAATGCAGTCCGCCCCTTCGGCTGGCAGGATAAGCTCGGCTATTCAATGGGCGATATGGGCTGTAACTTCTCGTTCCAGCTTGTTTCAACCTTTATGCAGCTGTTCTATCTGCAGTACATCGGAATTGAAGCCAAGCATTATGCAACAATCATCCTTATTTCAAAGATTTTTGATGCGATCAACGATATCGTTATCGGTAACCTTGTTGATACAAAGCGTATCGGTAAAAAGAGTAAGTATATGCCGTGGATTATCCTTGGCGCAGTAACGCTTGTTATCTTCAACGTTATGCTCTTTGCACCCGTCAAGGGCTTGCCCTATGCAGGTAAATATGCATGGTGTCTTATTTCCTACTGCTTGTGGTCAATCGCTTATACAATGGTAAATGTGCCCTACGGCTCTCTCCATTCTGTAATCACGGACGACCCTCAGCAGAGAGTTACACTTTCAACCTTCCGCAGCATCGGCGCTGCTCTTCCCGCAATGATCGTTATGATCGCTCTTCCTCCCATTGTTTACAACAAGCAGACTAATGCACTCGGCGAGGAAATCGACGTTCTTAAGGGTGAGACACTTCTTCCCGTTGCGGCAGCAATGTCAGTTTTTGCGTTCTTCGTGCTCTGGGGAACAACAAAGCTCGTTAAAGAACGTGTTCACCGCGATACAGCAGACAACGTTACCGGCTTCAAGGCGATTATGTCGTCTGCAAGGTCATATTTTACAAACCGCGCTATGGTCGGTGCAACTATCGCAACTGTTGCATCTGTCGGTCTTATCAACTCGACAATGTCACTTAACAATATGGTCTTCCAGTATTTCTTTAATGCTGCTGATAAGACAGGTATCGCAATGGTCGGCAGCTACGCTCCGATGATCGTCGTTATGGCACTCATCGGCAAGCTTACAAAGAAGTTCGGCAAAAAGAACGTTCTTGTAACCGCTATGTTCATCGGCGCAGTTGCAGGTATTCTCTCGCTTTTCGTACCGATGACTCCCGACGGCAAGGGTATGATTATTTATATCCTCTGCCTTATGGGTCTTAATGTCGGTAACGCTGTTTTCCAGATTTCGGTATGGGCAATCATTGCCGACTGTATCGAGGTCAGCGCAAGAAAGACAGGCAAGAGCGAGGAAGGCTCACTTTACGCTATCTATTCCTTCTTCCGCAAGCTCGCTCAGGGTATCGGTCAGGCTGTTGTTTCCTGGGGACTTGTTGCTATCAACTTTAAGGAAGGCGAAAACGCTGTTCAGGAAGCAGGCTTCGGCGATAAGGTAAAGATGCTTTACATCATCCTCCTTATGGTTGCTTCCGTAATCTCATTCCTTTCGATGAAGTTTATCTACAACATCGGCAAGAAGGAAGAAGAGGAATTCGCAAAGAAAGCGGCATAAAAGCAAAGCAAAAATTAAACGGAGAAACTTCGAAAAGTTTCTCCGTTATTTTTTTATTTGGAAGCGGTACTTTTTTCCTGCTTTACCTTATGGTCGATAACGTGGCGTGATGCAAGCTCGTCGAAGATATCCTCGAGCGAAATGCCCATTTCAATCATCATAACCATTACGTGATATGCAAGGTCAGCAACCTCATAGATTGTCTCGCGCTTATCGTTATCCTTTGCCGCAATGATAACCTCGGTTGACTCCTCACCGATCTTTTTGAGAATCTTGTCAAGACCCTTTTCAAAGAGGTAGGTTGTGTAGGAGCCCTCCTGCTTGTCGGTCTTTCTGCCTTCGATAAGCTTCATAAGTCCCTCGTAGGAGAATTCGTGAAGCTCATCGTTTTCCCATACGGTGTTGTTGAAGCAGGAATCCGTGCCGAGGTGGCATGCGGGGCCCGATTTTTCAACAACAACCGTAAGTGCATCCTTGTCACAGTCAGCTGTGATGCTTACGATTTTCTGCACATTGCCGCTTGTCTCACCCTTGCGCCAGAGCTCCTGACGTGAGCGTGACCAGAAGCAGGTGCGCTTCTCCTTAATGCTTATTTCAAGACTTTCTCTGTTCATATATGCGACGGTGAGCACCTTCTTGCTCTTAGCGTCAACCACAACCGCAGGGATAAGTCCTTTTTCGTCAAATTTTAATTCATCAAGATTCATTTTTATAACCTCACTACTATTGAGTTGTTTCTGAGTTCCTGCTTAAGATCTTTTATCTGCACCTCGCCGAAGTGGAAAATTGATGCCGCAAGACCTGCATCAACCTTGGGAAGTGCCTTGAAAAGCTTTGTGAAATCGTCAATTCCGCCTGCGCCGCCCGATGCGATAACGGGAACATTGACCGCGTCGCAGACTGCCTCAAGCATTTCGAGGTCAAAGCCCTTCTTCACGCCATCCGTGTCGATGCTGTTGACAACAATTTCGCCTGCGCCCATACCGACGCACTTTTTAATCCACGAAATTGCTTCCATTCCCGTGTCCTCTCTGCCACCCTTGGCAAAGACACGGAATTCACCGTCAACGCGCTTGATATCGGCTGAAAGCACGACGCACTGATCGCCGTATTTCTGTGCCGCCTCGCGCACGAGGTCAGGGTTGCGGATTGCCCCCGAATTGACGCTGACCTTATCCGCTCCGCACTTGAGCACGCGGTCAAAGTCATCAACGGTGTTGATGCCGCCGCCGACGGTAAGGGGAATGAAGATTTTGCTTGCAACCTCGGTCAGAATGTCTGTGAAGAGCCTTCTGCCCTCAGCGGAAGCTGTGATATCGTAGAAAACAAGCTCGTCCGCACCGCACTGAGAATAAAATTCAGCGAGCTTGATGGGGGAGGAGACGTCCGCGAGTCCGAGGAAGTTGACTCCCTTTACAACTCTGCCGTCCTTAACGTCGAGGCAGGGGATAATTCTTTTTGTAATCATTCTGCCACCTCGATTGCTTCCTTAAGGTCGATTGCGCCCGTATAGTAAGCCTTGCCGATGATTGCGCCGTAAAGGTTCATTTCGCGCAGGGCTTTAATGTCGTCTATGCTTGAAACACCGCCCGATGCGATGATGTCAAGGTCGAGCTGCTCGCTTAATTGCTTGTAAAGCTCACGGTTGGTGCCCTTCATCGCGCCGTCCTTGGAGATATCGGTACAGATGAGTGTCTTAACTCCCTTATCCTGCATTTTTTTGCAGAAAGCCTCAAAGGTGAAAGCGGACTTTTCCGTCCAGCCCTTGATTGCGACATAGCCGTCCTTTATATCAACTCCGACGGCGATTTTTTCACCGTATTTCGCGATTGCTTCGTCGAGGAGCGTCTCGTCCGTGATCGCCGCCGTGCCGAGAATTACGCGGCTGACACCGATTGAAAGGTATTTTTTAATCGTTTCCATTGAACGGATACCGCCGCCGAGCTCGACGAAAAGCGATGTGTTTTCTACAATATTTTTAATTGTTTCCAGGTTGGGGGTGAGACCTGTTTTTGCGCCCTCAAGGTCAACCATATGCAGGAACTCTGCACCGCAGTCCTCGAATTTTTTTGCGATATTAAGAGGGTTTTTATCGTAAACCGTCATCTGATTGTAGTCGCCCTTGAAAAGACGGACGGCAGCACCCTCATAAAGGTCAATAGCGGGAAAAATATTCATCAGAGTGCCTCCGTTTCACAAAATGCTCTTAATATATTCAGTCCGACCTCACCGCTTTTTTCGGGGTGGAACTGACAGCCGAAAATATTTTTATATGCAACGGCTGCGGTCAGCTCTGCGCCGTATTCCGTTGTTGCGGCAACGCTCTCGTCACAATTCTCCGCGAAGTAGGAGTGGACGAAATAAACGCAGTCACCCTCCTTGATGTACCTGAAAAGCGGACAGTCCTTCTGCTTGAAAATGAGTGCGTTCCAGCCGATGTGCGGAATCTTAAGCTCCGCGGGGATAACATCCTGCATCGTAACAACGCTGCCCTTGAGAAGTCCGAGTCCGTCGTATTCACCGTACTCAAAGCTTTTTTCAAAAAGCATCTGCATACCAAGGCAGATACCCATAACGGGCTTGCCCTTATTTGCCTCGTCAATGAGGACCTTGTCGAGTCCCGTTGCACGCAGCTTTGCTATCGCGTCCGAAAAAGCGCCGACACCGGGGAGGATTATCTTATCCGCCGAGCGGATTTTCTCTTCGCTGTCGGTGACAATTACGTCAGCGCCGATGGCGCCGAATGAGCTTTTCAGAGAGAAAAGATTGCCGACACCGTAGTCGATTATTGCTATCATTATAAAACACCTTTTGTGGACGGGATCTCGTCCTTGAATTTTTCGTCAATGTTTACAGCCTGACGGAGCGTTCTTGCGAGGCACTTGAAGGTACCCTCAATGATGTGGTGGGAGTTTGTTCCGCTCAGCTGGATGATGTGCAGGTTGAGTTCCGCGTTACGTGTGAAGGCGAGCATAAACTCTTCAACAAGCTCTGTATCAAATGTGCCGACCTTCTCTGTCGGAATTTCGAGACGGTATGCAAGATAATCTCTGCCCGAGATATCAACGGCGCACATAATAAGTGCCTCATCCATAGGAAGAGTGAAGCTGCCGTAACGGATGATGCCCTTCTTGTCGCCGAGAGCCTCGTTGAATGCCTTGCCGAGGCAGATACCGATATCCTCAACGGTGTGGTGGTCGTCAACGTCGATGTCGCCGTCGCAGTCAACCGTCAGGTCGAAGCGGCCGTGCTTTGCAAAAAGCGTAAGCATATGGTCAAGGAAGCCGCAGCCCGTCGCAATGTCGCTCTTGCCTGTACCGTCAAGGTCGAGCGTGAGTGCGATTTTTGTCTCTGCGGTATCTCTTTTAATTTCACTTGTTCTCATTTATTTCACTCCCAGTATTTCTTTTGTAGCTGTCAGAAGTGCATCCATCTGCTCTCTTGTGCCGATAGTGATTCTGACATAGTCGCTGATAATCGGTTTTGAAAAGTGACGGACAAGGATGCCCATTTTCTTCAAGGTGAGGTAGTATTCCTCGCCGCCGATTTTATCGCTTCGTGTGAAAATAAAGTTTGCTTTTGAATCGAGAGTCTCAAATCCGAGCCTTGCTAGCTCCGCCTTTGTATACTCTCTGTTTTCTGCAATTGTTCTGCAGTTTGCCATATAGTAGCCGTTATCCTCAAGGGCTGCGATACCTGCCGCCGAGGTCATACGGTTGACGTTATATGGATTTGTTGAATATTTAATGGTATTGAGGTCTGCGATGAGCGCCTCGTTACCGATGCCGAAGCCGAGTCTTGCACCTGCAAGCGAGCGTGACTTTGAAAAAGTCTGTGTCACGAGAAGGTTGTCGTACTTTTTCGTAAGCTCAACAACGCTCTGAGCGCCGAAATCGACATAAGCCTCGTCAATGATAACCACGCTGTCCGCATTTGTTACGACGATTTTTTCGATTTCTTCGGCAGTCAATGCAAGTCCCGTCGGAGCGTTGGGGTTTGCGATAACTATGTTCATTCCGAGATTGCAGTAGTCCTCAACGTTGATGCTGAAATCATCCTTGAGAGGAATCTCTTTATACGGGATATGATTGAGCTCTGCAAATACGGGATAAAAGCCGTAGCTGATTGACGGGAAGGCGATGCCCTTTTTCTCGTCGCAGAAAGCCATAAAGGCGAAGTTGAGAATCTCGTCCGAGCCGTTTGTCATCAGCACATTTTCATATTTTACGCCGAAGAGGTCAGCCGCCGTCTGTGTAAGTGCGCGGCTTTCGGGGTCGGAATAAAGGTTGAGCTTTTCACTCTCCGCCTTCGCATATTCCGTTACCTTAGGTGACGGAGGGAAGGGGGATTCGTTTGTGTTAAGCTTGATGTATTGCATATCCTTGGGCTGTTCACCGGGAGTGTAAGCCTCAAGGGATGAATATTTTGAACTGAAAAATCTGCTCATTAGTCTTCCTCAAATCTGATAGTTGCGCTTCGTGCATGTGCTGAAAGACCTTCCTTTTCTGCGAAGAAGGCAATGTCATCGGCAACTGCTGAAAGAGCCTCTCTTGTGTAGTAGGTGTACTGTGTCTTCTTGACAAAATCGTCAACGGAAAGCGGGCTTGAGAAGCGGGCCGTTCCGCTTGTCGGCAGGGTGTGGTTCGGGCCTGCAAAGTAGTCACCGAGAGCCTCGGGACAATACTTGCCCATAAAGATTGAGCCTGCGTGCTTGATTTTATCAAGATAATCGAACGGATTATCCATACAAAGCTCGAGATGCTCGGGAGCAATCTCGTTGGCAATATCGATAGCCTTCAGAAGGTCGTCGGCAACGATAATCTTTCCGTTGTTGTCGATAGATGTTCTTGCGATTTCCTCACGGGGGAGGAGGGGAATCTGTCTTTCAAGCTCTGCGCTGACAGCCTGAGCAAAATCCATATCGTCACAAACAAGAACGGCGCTTGCCATCCTGTCGTGCTCAGCCTGAGAAAGAAGGTCGGCTGCAACAAATTTCGGGTTGCAGGTCTTGTCAGCGACAACGAGAATTTCGGAAGGGCCTGCAATCATATCGATGGAAACTATACCGAAAACCTGCTTTTTAGCTTCTGCAACGAATGCATTGCCGGGACCGACAATCTTGTCAACCTTAGGCACGCTTTCGGTACCGTATGCAAGAGCGGCAACTGCCTGAGCGCCGCCGACCTTGAAGATGCGGTCCACGCCTGCGATTTTAGCCGCCGCGAGGATAACGGGATTGACCTTGCCCTCTGCATTAGGAGGTGTCACCATAACGATTTCCTTACAGCCTGCGATTTTTGCGGGGATGCTGTCCATAAGCACTGTTGAAGGATAAGCCGCCGTGCCGCCGGGGACATAAAGACCGACCTTTTCAATCGGGATAACCTTCTGACCGATAACGATACCGTCTTTTTCGTTAAGGATGAAGCTGTTTCTTACCTGACGGGAGTGGAATTCGCGTACGTTTTCCGCCGCCGCACGGATAATCTCAACAAATTTCGGCTCAACGGTGTTGAAGGCCTCATCGATTTCTTCAGCGGAAACCTCGAGGGATGAAAGCTTTGCTTTATCGAATTTTTCGCAGTATTCGAAAAGAGCCTTGTCGCCGTTAGCCTTAACATTTTCTATAATACCGGTGACGATGTCCTCAACGCTCGTTGCCGCCGTACCGCGCGCAAAGATGTCCTTGTTGTCGACCTCGCCGTATTTCATAATTTTAATCATCTGTTTTCACCTGAGCTTTCAGACCGTTTTTGATGTTTTCTATCTGCTCCATTTTGAATTTGAAGCTCGCCTTGTTGGCAATGAGCCTTGCGCTGATGGGAACGATTGTCTCTTTCGGCTCAAGGTCGTTTTCGAGAAGGGTTTTGCCCGTTTCGACGATATCAACGATAACATCGGAAAGACCGAGGATGGGGGCAATCTCAATCGAGCCGTTAAGCTTGATGATGTCGATATCTCTGCCCATTTTGCTGTAATAATCCTTTGCAATGCTTGTGAATTTGGTTGCAACGCGCAGGGTGTTTTCCGTATTGTCACGAAAATCCTTTTTTGCCGCAACAGCCATTCTGCATTTGCCGAGGTTGAGGTCGAGCAGCTCGTAAACGTCGGGGGCGTATTCGAGGAGAATATCCTTGCCCGCAACGCCGATATCAGCCGCGCCTCTTTCAACGTAGATTGCAACGTCGGACGGCTTTACCCAGAAGTAGCGCACGCCTGCCTCCTCGTTTTCGAAGATGAGCTTGCGGTTGACTTCCTTGATGGAGGGACATTCATAGCCTGCCTTTTCAAACATTGCATAAACCTTTTCGCCGAGTCTGCCCTTAGGCAGTGCAACGTTAATCATTGTTTTCAAGAATCTCCACTCCTTTGCCGTTGAGCTTTAAAAGCTGTCTGTATCTGATGCTTTCGGGGATGCTTTTCTGTGCCATAACGCTTCTGCCTGCGCCTGTAAGCTCGCTTACCGCCTTTGAGATGTCTGCCCAGGGGCTGTTTTCGTCATAGAGAAGCACGGTGTCCACGTCATATTTCTTATCCGTAAGACCAAGTCTTTCGAGCGTGTCGAGGTAAACGGCAAAGCCGATTGCACCCGATTTTCTGCCCATTTTCTTCATAAGATTGTCATACTGACCGCCCGAGAGAACACCTGTGGGAACGTTTTCCACAAAGCCCTGGAAAACAACGCCGTTATAATAACGCATATCCGTTGCGATTGAAAAATCGATGTTGATTTTATCCTCAAGTCCGCTCGCGCAGAGAAGTGCGCAGATGCTCGCGAGCTGTGCGAGAGCGGATTTTGTTTCTGCCGTGTCGCAGATTTCTTCGAGAGCGGGGAGTACCCTGCCGATTTTGCCGTAGGTGCCGACGAGGGCAACGAGCTTCTGACAGCCTTCGGGGGACACATGCTTTTCGGAGCAGATTTTTTCAATACCGCTCTGGTTTTTCTCGCCGATACAGTTAAGAAGTGCCTTGCCCGTCTCGCGGTCACAGCCGATTGAATCGATAACGGCGGAAACGATGCCGATATGCGAAAGGTCGAGCACGAAGCTGTCGCTGATAGCCTCAAGGCTCTTGGCGGCGAGCATAATTACCTCAAAGATGTTGTAATCGTCGATGTTGCCGATGCACTCGAGACCCGTCTGCATAATTTCTTTAAAGTCCTGTGTGCTTTTTGAAACACGGTAGACATTTTCATTATAATAGACCTTCTGTACCGTGTCGGGGATGTCCTTAGTGTTCTTGACGATAGAAAGTGTAACGTCGGGCTTGAGGGCAAGGAGCTTGCCGTTCATACCCGTGAAGGTGATAACGCTGTCGGAAACGAGGAAATCCTTGTTGCGGACGTAAAGGTCATATTCCTCAAACTTGCTCATTTTGAACGGCGTGTAGCCGTATTTCTGATAAAGAGAACGAAGGGCAAAAACAGCCTTTTCTTCATTTTTAAGTAAGCTTGCGCTGAACATTATGCCACCTCAATTCTTAGTTGTTCTTTCGATAACCATTTTGTAGCCGTCGTTGCCGTACATAAGGCATTTGTTGACTCGGGTGATCGTCGTGCTGGAAGCACCCGTGGCTTTTGTTATCTCGTTATAGTTTTTCTTGTCGGTCAGAAGGCGCGCAACCTCATAACGCTGAGCGATATCCTGAATCTCCTTGATGGTGCAGATATCCTCAAAGAAGCGATAGCATTCGTCGAGATTTTCGAGCGAGAGGATAGCCTCAAAGACCTTGTCGATATTTTCGTTGCGAATGTTCATAAAACTCACCACTTTCGGGTAGAAATATACATATTTCCATAAAACAATATGACGGTATGTTACCACATTAGTGTGGTAAAGTCAAGCGGTTTTTGCAAGTTTTTTCAGGTATTTTAAAGAATGTTAAAAACACCCCCGAAGGCCTTGAAAAATAAAGGATTTTTGTGCGGTTTGACAAGGGGAAAACGGAGTGATACAATCACGTAAAGGGAAGTGAGAAAATGCTTGTAAATTTGTTGAATAACACATCATACAAGAAAATAAAGGTTTTGTGTGGCGGTAAAGAATATTTTATCAGACAGAACGAAACCGTAACGGTTGATATTCGTGAAAGATTTAATATGAAGATATTTACAGGGGAGAAAAACCACCTGTATTATAACTTTTTTGATTTACTGGTTGACGGCTGGACCGATGATGAAGGCATCATAAACGATATCAACTATGATGCTGAATTCGAGATTGAAGTGTACGGCTCGGATGAGGTGAAAGTAATCTCAGTTGACAACCTCGAGGCACGCGATGACCACCGACAATTTATCTATAATTCGGTGTACCTTAATTCGGAAAAAGTTAAAGTCCTGAATACCAAATACCTTCCGACAGATACAAAAAAGCAGAAGAGAAGAAGCTTGTTTTATCTCATCTGTCTTTCGTCTTTTTTGTGGGCGTTAATACCCGCGCTGGTGGGTATTATCCTGAGTGGCTCAATATGGTTGCTTTTTGTAATTGCGTTTTTGTTTTTCGCCTTTACTGTGCCGAGCTTTAAAAAGGCAGGCAGACTGAAATGGCATTTTTCCGAGGAACACATAGTTGCATCGTTAAAAGAAAAGGAAATGGAATACAGGTCAAACGGAGGAAAGCCCCTCCAGCCCGAGCCGAGCGGAGTTATCGAAAAGGGCTTGCACAAAATTTTTGACAAGCTGTTTAAAAGAAAATAAAAACACAAACCCGTAGTCACAAAACTACGGGTTTGTCCGTTATAATTACCTTTTTAAAGCCAATACCATAAATATGCCCATTCCGCCGCCGAAAGCAAGAGACGAGAAAAGGAAACTTTTCAGCCACAGCTCATCTATTATAAAGGATAACAAATCAGTGTTACCGCCGTCGATAATTTCAATCAGGAAAGTGAAGCCTATCATGGCGATTGTAAATAAGATTCCAAAGCCCAGACCAAGCACGAATAAGCAGAAGAGAAAAACTGAGACGAGCGAAGGTGTCGGCTTGTTGAACTCCTTTCGTTCCTGCTTTGTGAGCTTTTGGAGTTCAGCTTTTTTGATAGCCGTGGCAACGATTTTTTCTGTCTTATTAACAAATGATTTTTCGCCGTCATACACATTAAAAGTAATCGTGCTGAAAAGTCTGCGGCCGTTTGCGGCAAACATACACGAGAAAATGTCTCCCGAATTTTCGTATTCCTTTAACAGTTCTGTTCCGCAGACGATATTGATTGATATTTCTTGTTCAAGCAACTGCTCTGTGCAATGAATATGGTAAACGACATTTTTCTCAAAACCGACAGTAAACGGAGAGTTGTAAGAATTAACCGTGCGGATTCCTTTCAGTGAGCCTGTTTTTATAAAGTCGGGATAAGTCCCTGTATAGCCGTTCGCCTCCATAAGCTGTTGGATTTTTTTGCGCGCCTGCTCCAGAACCGCTTCGTTGTAAAAGGCAGGGGCATACTGCGGATAATCCTTTTGTGTATCAGCTATGAGTGCAAATAATTCGCGCCACAAGGGCTCGTATTTCTGACGGTTAAGCATACTTACGAAATTTGATGAAAGCGCTAAATAGTTTTTAGAAAAATACTTTTCCTCAACTTTGCTCAACGCCTTTAATGCTTTTGTGTATTGGTATTTAGATAGATATCCTTTTAAATTTGAAAAATCTGCCGTGTTGAATTCTTCGGGCTTGTGAGCGTATACGGAAAACTTGCAAAGCTCCGCTAACAGCGGTAGAAGATCCTTTTCTTTTTTGTTGAGGTAATCTGCCGAGAAGCTGTATTTTCTGATAATGTTTTCGGCAATTTCGATAAGATAGTCCCACGGCGATTCATGCCAAAAAGCGGATACTGCACTCATCACGGTTATTTCGGTGTGTGCATCTGAAAAGGTTATTTCAAAATCCGATTCCGTATCGGTATCCCAATTATCGAGAACGCCGCTTAAAATGTAGCGATTTGATTCGTTATCGAAGGAGACTTCCGCATTCCATAAATGATGGAATGCAACTTCGGGCACATTTTCTGCGTTTTCCAGTACTAAAAAGTGGGTGAAAGAAGGTGCACTGTCGACAGGGATTTTTATATTATTGCCCTCTTTATAAAAATGGGTGAAATATAGGGTATCGTTAACTATTTTTTCAACAGCATTTCTTGTTTCTTCGTTAAGATTAACTGCATATTTTCTGAATTTTTCTTTTTCCGCTTCCTGAAGCATTCGCACCTTATCTAAGCATTGTTTTGCAAGCTCAAGAAATTCGGAGTCACTCATTTTCTCATCAGTTTCAGCAAAAAGCTCTCCGAATGCTTCGCGGGACATGTAGTATTTCTGCATCCACTTACAGATTTTTTTCTGCGTATTTATATCAGCGGAAACGGGCTCCTGTTCAAAAGAATCTGTTGCCGCTTCGTAAGCAACAGCGCATTCGCAAGCGGTAGGATTGCTAATGCTGTCGATGTTGATTTTCATAAAACCACCTCAATTCAAGGGTATTTTATCACAAACGCTTTTAAATGTAAACAAAAAGGAACTGTCCGACTGAACAGTTCCTTTGATCTTTTATACCTGTCTCGCAATAAGGTCGTCGAAGCTCTCGCGCTTAACGGCAACGTAGTCGTTTTCACCGTCGAGCATAATCACGGGAGGCTTGCAGATTGCGTTATAGTTGGAGGACATTGCGAAGTTGTATGCGCCTGTCGTGAGGACGGCAATCGTGTCGCCGCGCTCAGGCTTCGGGATTTTAACGCCCTCCTGAATCAGGTCGCCGCTTTCACAGCAACGGCCTGCTATCGTACATTCATAGTCCGCCTCTTCGTTCGCCTTGTTGGCAACCATAACCGTGTAGGCTGACTGATAAAGTGCATAACGGGGGTTGTCGGGCATACCGCCGTCGATTGAAACGTAATTCTTGAAGCCCTTGATTTCCTTGCGCGTGCCTGCGGTGTAGAGGGTGAGACCTGCATCCGCAACGATGCTTCTGCCCGGCTCCATAAGGATTGTCGGCATTGCAACACCGTGCTTTTCGCACTCGGACTTAACGAGGCTTGCGATACCCTCGATATTCTTTGCGTAGTCGATTTCGGGGTCGGCTTCAACATACTTGACACCCATACCGCCGCCGAGGTTGAGCACGCTTGCCTTAAAGTCAAGCTCGTTCTTCATATCTGCGAGAAACTTAATCATTATAACAGCCGCGTCGCAGAACGGATCATATTCAAAAATCTGCGAGCCGATGTGGCAATGATAGCCCATAAGCGCAATGTTTTCCTTTGCAAGCGCCAGCTCAACAAGCTCCTTAGCCTGTCCTGTCTCGATAGCCGCGCCGAACTTTGAATCGACGTTGCCCGTGCTGATTTTAGCGTGAGTGTGCGGGTCAATACCGGGTGTCAGGCGGAGAATAATCTTCTGCTTTATACCCTTTTTGCCTGCCTCGCGGTCGATAGCATTCAGCTCCTCGACATTGTCGCAGACAAAATATCCGATACCGTTTTCGATTGCGAACGCGATGTCAAAATCGGTCTTGTTGTTGCCGTGAAAATATGCTCTTTCCATCGGGAAGCCTGCCTTTACGGCTGTGAAAAGCTCACCGGGGGAAACAACATCAATTCCCATTTCCTCCTCGCGCATAATCTCATAAATGCGCTTGAAGCAGAGTGACTTACTCGCGAAAAGCGGCATTGAATCACCGCCGAAGAACTCACTCATAGCGGATTTATAAATACGGCACTTTTCTCTGATTTTATTTTCGTCCATTATATATGCAGGTGTCTGATACTTCTGAGCAAGCTCAACCGTATCGTGTCCTGCAAAGGTAAGATGACCCTTCTCGTTTACGCCGAGGTTGTTGCAGATCATTTTAAAACATCCTTTCAAAAGTAACCGCTAACCCGAACGATTAGCGGTTACAGGGAATTAAAGCATATGTGCGCGGATTTCCTCGCCCGACTGTGCAATAAGCTGTGCGGGAGCGATGTCGAAAACCGTCTTACAGCCCGACTCGCCGTTCTGACTGAGTCTGTAAGCCGCGCGTGCATAAGCGGTGAGAACGCTTCCCGTAAATTCGGGGTTGGACTCGAGCTTAAGGCTGTATTCGATAGTGTGCTTTGTCTCGAGGTCAAAGCCTGTAAAGCCGCTTCGGATAACGCTTCCGCCGTGGGGGATACCCATATGGTCGCGCTGAAGCTCCTCGAGGGTGATGAAATTCACCGTTGTATCGTAGTCTGCGAAATAGTTGGGCATCGTCTTGATTTCGTTTTCAATTCTTGCCTTGTCTGCGCCGTCCTCAACAACAACATAGCACTCTCTCGTGTGCTTCTGTCTTGTTGTAAGTGTCGGATTTTCGCCGTTTCTGACGCTCTCGACCGCACTCTCAACGGGTACGGTATACTGACGCGCATCAACAACACCCTCAATACGGCGGATTGCATCAGAATGACCCTGACTTACGCCCTTGCCCCAGAATGTGTAATCGTTACCGTTGGGGAGGATAGCGTTCATATAAAGTCGGTTGAGTGAGAACATTCCCGGATCCCAGCCGACGGAAATGATTGCGATTTTGTTGCCCTTTTTCGCGCTTGCATCAACGTTTGCAAAGTGCTCGGGGATGCGTGCGTGTGTATCGAAGCTGTCGATGACGTTGAAATTCTCTGCAATAGCGGGAGTGGATTCGGGAAGGTCCCTTGCACTGCCGCCGCAGTTGATGATGACGTCGATATCATCCTTATAGTCTGTGATTTTGTCATAGGGATATACCTTGACACCCTCAGTTCTGATTTTTACGCTGTCGGGATCTCTTCGCGAGAAAACCGCAACAAGCTCCATATCGGGATTATTTTTAACAGCGGCTTCAACACCTCTGCCGAGGTTGCCGTAGCCCGCTATACCAATTCTTATCATAGTAAGACCTCTCATTCAACAATACTGTTCATATTGTAAAGTCCCGCACCCTTGCCGAGGATGAACTCAGCCGCGGAGACTGCTCCCTCTGCGAAGAGCGCACGTGAATGTGCCTCGTGCTTGAGGGTGATTGTCTGGCTGTCGGTTGAAACGAGTACCTCGTGGATGCCGACGATGTTGCCGCGTCTGACGGCATGAACACCGATTTCGTCCTTCTCACGCTTCTGCATACCCTCTCTGCCGAAAACGAGCTGAGCCTTCTCGCGTACAGTCCTGATTGCATTTGCGATCATAAGCGCAGTTCCGCTCGGAGCGTCAAGCTTGCGGTTGTGGTGAGTTTCGACGATTTCGATATCGGCATCGGGCATCGTTGCCGCAGCCTTTACGGCAAGCTCACAAAGAAGAGCAACGCCGAGTGACATATTTGCTGAATGGAAAACGGCAATTTTTTCGCCTGCATTCTTGATATATTCAAGCTCCTCGTCAGTGTGGCCTGTCGTTGCGACAACCGTGGGAATGCTGTTCTTCACGGCATAGTCGAGAAGGTCCTTTGTACCGAGGTGGTTTGAGAAGTCGATGATAACGTCTGCCTCGCCGCTGAAATCGTTGATGTCCGTATAGCATCCGCTTTCAGCCGCCATTTTATCGATCTTTGCAGCAACGGTCATAGTCTCGGAGGATTCTACGAGTCTTTCGACCTCCTTGCCCATACGTCCGCAGGCGCCGTTAATAAGTACCTTTATCATACGTTCAACCCCTGCTGACGCATAAGAGCGAGAAGGTTAGCCTTGTGTGCATCCTCCATCGGAGTGAGCGGAAGGCGGAGATAATCCTCGCCGAAGCCCATAGCAGCCATAGCAGCCTTAACGGGGATGGGATTAACCTCGCAGAAGAGTGCGTTGATAAGGGGGAGATAGTCAAGCTGCATCCTGAGAGCCTCGTCTGTCTTGCCCTCAAAGAACTTGTGGCACATCTGTGAAGTTTCCTTCGGGAAAACGTTTGAAAGAACGGAGATAACACCTGAACCGCCGAGAGCGAGAAGGGGAACGATCTGGTCGTCGTTACCTGAGTAGAGGTCGAGTCTGTCACCGACGATTGCCATTGTTTCAACAATCTTGGAGATGTTGCCGCTTGCTTCCTTGATACCTGTGATCATCGGGTGGTCAGCAAGAACGCCGTATGTAGCAGGCTCAATGTTAACGCCTGTTCTTGACGGAACGTTGTAAAGAAGGCAGGGCTTTGTGCTTTCGTCAGCGATTGCTGTAAAGGTCTTGATAAGACCGTTCTGTGTAGCCTTGTTGTAGTAGGGTGTAACGAGAAGCATACCCTCGTAGCCGAGCTCGCAGGCGAACTTTGTAAGCTCGATAGCGTAAGCGGTATCGTTAGAGCCTGTACCTGCGATCATCGGAACTCTGCCAGCAGCACGCTTGTATGCGAACTCAAGAGCATCTCTGTGCTCCTCGTCGGAAAGTGTTGAGCCTTCACCTGTTGTACCGCAGATAACAAGAGAGTCGATACCCTCGTCGATCTGCCAGTCGATAAGCTTGCCGAAATTCTCGTAATCAATGCCCTGAGCATTGAGCGGTGTGATAAGGGCGGTAGCCGCACCTCTGAAAACGCTGTTTTCTGTCATTTTAAAAACTCCTTAAGGTTAAAATTGCAAGCAATAAAAAATAGCCGATTTGCATCGACTACCCGAATTATTCCGGCAATACAGCCGTGAAAAATTATAAGATAGCTCTCCGCATAAGCGACAATAGGCGGGATATTATTCCCGACTACCAGCACAGCCTTGGCTTCGGCTGCCTTCGGCAACGATTCCTTTCACAACTGCCGTAAGCCTTGCCGCGGCTCTTAAAACAGTTGCTACTGATAATGCGATGCGCCTCTATCGTTAATTTTTTATTAACTTGCGGATATATTAACATACTATATTATAAAAAGCAAGAGTTTTTTCTGTATTTTGTTAAAATTTTAATTATCAAAAAACAAAACAAAACCGCACTCCATTCGGAGTGCGGTTGCTTGCTGTATAGACTTATGCTGCTGCCCAGAAGAAGAACGGGAAGAGAGCTACTCTCATAGCCTTAACGATGAAGTTCATCAAGGGTCTGAGGATGTTTGCAAACCAATAGTATGCCTTGCCGTGGTTGCCTTCGGGGAGCTTTGAGCCTTCCTCAAGAGCAAGCTCTGACGTGTAGAGCATTGTTCTTTCATAAGTTGAAAGGTCGTTCTCGTCAAGAGAAATTACCATAAAGCCCTGAGCGAGCATATCGTAATATGAGTTGTAGGTTGAGCCGGGAACGTTGACAGCATCAATGCCGTTAACGTTTGCAACGTATGTGTTGATGTGGTCGTGGCCGAAGAATACAGCCTGAACGTCACCGCGCTCGCTGATTGCATCCCACTGACCCTCGCAGTCGGGTGAGGGGCAAGCCTGCTCGAACATCCAGCCTTCTTCAAAGCCGAAGATGTTGGGAAGGTATGTAGCTGCTGTGCCGTCTGAGAAGTTTGTTGAGCCGAGAGAGCCGAGGTCGCCCTTGACTGTGAACATAACCTGCTTTGCTACCTCTGCAGGAACGATGTGCTGGAACATAAGTGAGGGAACCTTGCCGCCGTTTGCAGCCTCAAGCTCCTCGCTGACACCCTTGTACCACTCGAGCTGGTCAGCACGAACGCAGTCGTAGCCGCCCTCGATGTAGTCACCGCTGTCCATCATCCAGAGGTTGTAAGCTGTCTTTGTGCCGTCTGATGAAAGGATTTCGAGGTTGTGTGTGCCTGAGCCGTGGAGTGCGGGATCTGCATCGTAAGCGAGGCAGTTGTCAAATGACATATACTTTGCGAGCTTCTCGTCCTTTGTTGAGCCCTTGTGAGCATCCTGGTCATCGTGGTTACCGAAAACGAGTGTGAAGGGGATGTCTCTGTCAACAAGGGGATTGAGAAGGTCTGCATAGCCTGCCCAGTACTCCTCGTCTGTTTCAGCGGACATAACGATATCGCCGAGGAAAACTACGAGGTCGGGCTGAGCCTTGTCGAGAGCCTGGTTGAAAGCGTTTTTGAAATCTTCCTCAATGGGGAAGCCGTCCTGCGGGTCAGCAACGATCATAAGCTCGAATTTGCCGTCCTCACCGAACTGAAGAGTGTAGTCTGAGTCTGCTGCGAAGGAAGCGGATGCAAGTGAAAGCATCATCACGATCGCAAGAAGAACTGCGAGAATCTTTTTCATAGTGAATACCTCCTGAAATATTCGTAATTTGCGCAAATATTCTATCACAAACGGAATTTTTAGTCAATTAAAATCAGAGCTTAGAGCCCGCATAATCCTTATCTTTGTTGAAAAACCACACATAACCGACGTCGTTGCCGTGCATTGTGCTGAATTTCCCGTCCTCGAAAATGAGCGCCGCGCCGTTCTCGATGCCGATACCCGACATCGGACGGTTTTTGATTTCATCCTTGAAGTTATACCAGCCGTTACCCTCGAAATGCGGACACGCGCAGTAGGGGAGGATGCCGAGGCAGTTGCAGAAAATAAAGCTTCTGTCAGGGCCGCAATCGTCATAGCCCTCGTTGAACCAGCAGACCGCGCCGGCGCTGTAGCCTGACATAACGATGCCCTTTTCGTACGCCTCGCGGAGAATGTCGGATGCACCCGTTTCGTTCCATGTGTTCATCATAAATTCAACATTTCCGCCACCGACGTAAATGACATCCGACGAAAGAATTTTGTTGCGGATATCATCCTTTGTCAGTGTTTTGTCCGTCAGGAAAAGATAATCGAAGCTGCAACCGCAGCCGAGGAAGATGTCGCGGATATGCTCGTCGCCCTCAATGTCGTCAAAGCCCGCGGTCGGGAGGAAAAGCACGGAAGGGTTTTCCTTGTTCGCGCAGGATGCTATGTATTCAAGAATGTTTTTGATTTCACCGTCATCGTAGCGTCCGCCGCCGACAGCAATAATCTTACCCATAAAATCACCTCAGAGAAAGTTTGTTATTTTTATTTTAAACCAAAATTTAACTGTATTCAAGTCAATCTGTTATTGTTTTTTTAAATGTATTGTGTTAATATTTAGATGTATGTGATAGTTTAAAAACGGAGGTTTTACAATGACACGTTACGAATATGCAAAGGATTTATACGCAAAAATCGGAATTGACACCGATGCGGCTATTGCAAAGCTTGCAGAATTGCCGATTTCAATGCACTGCTGGCAGGGCGACGACGTTGTCGGCTTTGACTCGAAGGAGGCACTTTCCGGCGGTATCCAGACTACGGGTAACTATCCCGGCAAGGCTACAACTCCTGCGGAGCTTATGGCAGATATCGACAAGGCCTGCTCACTCATCCCCGGCAAAAAGAAGCTCAATCTTCACGCCTGCTACGCTATTTTCGAAAACGGCGAATTTGCGGACAGAGATGCAATCGAGCCGAAGCATTTTGCAAAATGGGTTGAGTATGCAAAGGCAAGGGGAATGGGTATCGACTTTAACCCCACCTTCTTCTCACATCCGATGGTAAAGGATAACCTTACACTTTCCTCTCCCGACGAAGAGGTGCGTGCTTTCTGGGTAAATCACGGTAAGGCATGCCTTAAGATTGCGGAATATTTCGCAAATGAAACAGGTGTTCCCTGCGTTATGAATATCTGGATTCCCGACGGATATAAGGATATCCCCGCTGACCGCCTTGCACCCCGCGCACGCTTTAAAAAGAGTCTTGACGAGATTCTTGAGATGCCCTATGACAAGTCAAAGGTTTATATCACTCTCGAGTCAAAGGTGTTCGGTATCGGTCTTGAGTCCTACACTGTAGGCTCGGCAGAATTCAGCCTTTCTTATGTGAATTATAAGGGTATTACACCGCTTATGGATAACGGCCACTATCATCCGACAGAGGTTGTTTCCGATAAGATTTCCTCACTCCTTCTCTTTAACGAAAAGATTGCTCTTCACGTTACGCGCGGTGTACGTTGGGACAGCGACCACGTTGTTATCTTTGACGATGAGACAAAGGAAATCGCAAAGGAAATCGTTGCAAACGATGCACTTGACCGCGTGTTTATTGCAACAGACTATTTTGACGCGTCAATCAACCGCGTTGCGGCTTGGGTAATCGGTCTTCGCAACGTGCAGAAGGCTATGCTCAATGCACTTCTCACTCCGCACGCTGAGCTGAAGGCGCTTCAGGACAGCGCAAATACAACAAAGCTCCTCGCTCTGCAGGAGGAATACAAGACATATCCGTTTGCCGACGTGTGGAACGAATACTGCGAGCGCTGCGGTGTTCCTGTCGGTGAAAAGTGGTTTGAAGAAATCGAAAAATACGAAGCTGAAGTGCTTTCGGAGAGATAATTATGAAGCTTGTTGAAATCGAAAACGGATTGATTTTTGAAGAAGGTAAATTCTTTGCACAGTGCCACGCTTCGACCGTGCTCAAGGTCGGCGACAGAGTTTTGTGTGCATTTTTTGCAGGCACCGAGGAGGGCAAGGATGACGTCCGTATTTATCTCTGTACTTATGAAAACGGTAAATGGTCCGACCCCGTGCAGATGTCCTTTACGAAGGATGTTCCGTGCTGGAATCCCGTGCTTTATGAAAAGGACGGCGTGATATATCTCTTTTTCAAGGTCGGCAAAAGAATACCTATCTGGCGCACCTTTGTACGCACGTCAACGGACGGCGGTAAAACGTGGACGGATGCCGTTGAGCTTGTAAAGGGCGACCGCTCGGGCGGACGCGGCCCTGTTAAGAATAAGGCAATAACCCTGAAGGACGGCACAACAGTTGCGCCCGCATCTGTTGAGAATGCAAGACATTGGGATGCGTTAGTTGATTTTTCGAGGGACGACTGCAAAACGTGGCAGAAGAGTGAGAAAATCGAATTCAACCACCGCAAGGCACAGGGCAAGGGCATCATTCAGCCGACACTCTGGGAGGCAGACGGCAGGGTATTTGCGCTTCTCCGTTCAACGGAGGGTTTTGTTTTCCGAAGCGAAAGTGAGGATCTCGTGCATTGGACACCCGCCGAGAAAACCGACCTGCCGAACAACAACAGCGGTATCGACTGCGTTCAGCTTCCCGACGGAAAGGTTGTTGTTTTCCACAATCCCATCGCTGAGGCAGGCTGGGGTGACAGAAACATCATATCCTATGCCGTGACCGAGGATAACGGAAAAACCTTCCTCCCGCCCGTGGATGTCGAGCGTGACGAGGACAAGGATGCGGAGTATTCCTACCCCGCGGCGGTGACTGACGGTGAATTCGTATACCTTACATATACACATTACCGCAGAAACGTAATGTTCCGCAAATTCCGCATAGAGGAATAACTTGTTATTTTGCACAAACGCAAAAGCATATTTTACATCAATCCGTGCATTGACAAATAGTGTATAATATATAATGCAAAAATACTTAGGAGGACATTCCAATGAAAAAGATTTCTAAAAGAATTCTTGCAGTTATGCTCTGCCTTGCAGTTGTTTTCGGCGGCTCAGCTATGGCGACATCTGCAGAAGAGACAGACGCTGTCAAGAGAGTAAGCGTTTCCTTCAACGGCGATGCTGAAACCTCAAGAGGCTTCTGCTGGTATACCGAAATTTATTCAGAAGCTGACGTTCAGATCGTAAAGACAGCTGATTTCAACGGCTCATTCGCAGGCGCTGCTGTTTATTCTTCAGATAACATTTATCAGTTCCGCGATCAGTATTGCCATAAGGTAACTGTTGACGGCCTTGAAGCAGGCACAGAGTATACATACCGCGTAGGCGATAAGGCAAAGGATCTCTGGAGTGATGCAGGCACATTCGTTACAGACGACGGTGACGACTCCTTCTCCTTCATCACAATCGCTGACGTTCAGGCAAGCAGCGACGAGAATTTCGCAGAGGCTGCAGAGACTCTCAAGGGCGCTATGGCAACTCTCCCGGGCTCAGAGTTCACAATCACTCTCGGCGACTATGTCAACGACAATACAAACGATGAGTGGGACTGGTATTTCAATAACTTTGCATTCAACAATATGGCAACAACTGTTGCTCCCGTTGCAGGTAACCACGACGGCAACATCACAAACAAGCTCAACATCAACGTTTTCAACTCAATGTTCAACCTTTCAAACCCGAACACAGAGTCAAACGTTAACTGGGTAAACGGTGTTTATTATTCTTATGATTACGGCAACGCTCATATCGCAGTTCTCAACACAAACGATATGTATCCGATGTCACAGTCACAGAGAAACTGGCTCATCAACGATATGTCTGCTTCCGATGCAGACTGGAAAATCGTTCTTATGCACAGAGCTCTCTTCTCACAGGGTAAGAACATCAACAAGCCCGATACAATCATTATGCGTAACGTCCTCGGCGAAATCTTCGAGGAGCTTGATATCGACCTTGTATATGCAGGTCACGACCACGTTTACTACCGTTCACATCCCGTAAACGGTGACGACGTTGTTAAAAACGTAACTTATGTTACAGAGAACTACAAGGGCGAAGAGGTTACTTTCGCAAACAGCCCCGACGGCACAGTTCACATCCTTCCCTCAACAGCAGGCACAAAGAGATACGGCATCAACGAGGATGCTATCGATCCTATCGGCGATGCTTGCGCATTCAATCTCTCAACAAGAGATATGGGCGGCTGCTTTATGACAACTGTTGTTGACGGTGACAAGGTTATCATCAAGTCATATCTTGTTGACGACGAGACTCAGGAAATCTCTCTCATCGATCAGTATGCAATCAAGAAGGACCTTTCACAGAAGACAGAGCTCGAGCCGACAGACCTTCCGACAGACAACGTTTCAAATATCGCAGCTTATGTTTCAAACATCGTTTCAGAGATTATCGGTATGCTTTACAGCTACGTTGCAGTTCTTCTTCCGCAGGCAATCAAGGGCTTGTTTTAATTCTTAAATAAACAAATTAATCTCCCGACGGATGGATATATCTGTCGGGAGACTCTTTTTTTGTAACAAAATACACAAAATGGTCGATATTTTTCTACATATCCTTTGAATATTATGGTCAAAACAACTTGAATTTTGTTTTGCAGTTTGATAAAATATAGATGTATAAGTGTTTGTATTTTTGCTAAGGAGGGGATTTTAATGAACAGGGATTTTAATCCGCATGACGTTCCTGTTTATCTCTTTCATCAGGGCAATAACGCCAAGGCTTACGATTTCTACGGCGCTCACCGTGCGGACGGCAATAAGGCTGTTTTCCGCGTATGGGCACCGCACGCGCAGGCTGTCAGTGTTGTCGGCGACTTCAACGGGTGGGACAATGATGCAAATCATATGTATCGCCTTGCCGACGGCTCAACGTGGGAATGCTTTGTTGAAAGCATAAAGCAATTCGACACCTACAAGTTCTGCATAACTACGGCGGACGGCAGACGGATTCTCAAGGCTGACCCTTACGCCTTTCATTCGGATACGCGTCCCGACACGGCATCAAAATTCTATGATATCGAGGGTTATGAGTGGAAGGATGCAAGGTGGCTGAAAAGCCGCAAGCAAAAGCCTGCCTACGATAACCCGATGAATATTTACGAGGTTCATGCCGGCTCGTGGAAGGTTCACGGAGAAGAAATTTTTTATTCTTACCGTCAGCTTGCCGATGAATTGACAAAATATGTCAAAGAAATGGGCTATACTCATATCGAGCTTCTGCCGATAAGCGAGCATCCGTTCGACGGCTCATGGGGATATCAGGTCACGGGATATTTTGCTCCCACCTCGCGCTACGGCGAGCCGAAGGATTTTATGTATTTCGTTGACAAGTGCCACGAGGCGGGGATAGGCGTCATTCTCGACTGGGTGCCTGCCCACTTCCCGAAGGATGCGCACGGACTTTACGAGTTCGACGGTCAGCCTCTTTATGAGTATGAGAATATGCTCAAGGGCGAGCATAAGCAGTGGGGCACAAGGATTTTTGACTACGGCAAAAACGAGGTCAGAAGCTTCCTCACCTCAAGCGCACTTTTCTGGCTTGATAAATACCACATCGACGGTCTGCGGGTGGACGCGGTCGCATCGATGCTTTACCTTGACTATTGCCGGGAGGACGGTCAGTGGATACCGAACAAAAACGGCGGAAATGAAAATCTTGAAGCGGTTGAATTTTTGCAGAAGCTTAACACGGCGATCTTCCGTGAATACGGTGACGTGCTGATGATTGCCGAGGAAAGCACAGCGTGGCCGATGGTTTCGAAGCCCGTCAGCGACGGCGGTCTCGGCTTCAACTTCAAGTGGAATATGGGCTGGATGAACGATTGTCTGCGCTATTTCTCGTTACCGGGAATTCACCGCAAGTTCAATCACAACAACCTGACCTTCTCCTTCTTCTATGCCTTTTCGGAGAATTTCGTTCTTCCGATTTCGCACGATGAGGTTGTTCACGGCAAGTGCTCGCTTATGGGTAAAATGCCGGGTGAATATGAGGAAAAATTCGCAGGTGTGCGCTCCTTCCTCGGTTATATGATGGCTCATCCCGGTAAAAAGCTGATGTTTATGGGTCAGGAATTCGGTCAGTTCATCGAATGGAATTATAAGCAGGGCCTCGATTGGCTGCTGCTTGATTACGAGGCTCACCGTCAGCTGCAGCATTTCGTTAAAACCATCAACGCTCTTTATAAAGCAACTCCTGCGCTCTGGCAGGTGGATTATGACTGGACGGGCTTTAACTGGATAAGCGCAGACGATGTTGATAATTCCGTTATTGCCTTCCGAAGAATCGATAAGGACGGCAAGGAGGTTATTGCCGTGTGCAATTTCACTCCCGTCAGACGCGAAAACTACTGTATCGGTGTTCCGAAACCGGGAGCATATAAGGTGCTTCTCAATACCGACGCTGAGGAATTCGGCGGTAAGGGTATGGGAACGACGGGCAGCGTAAGGAGCAGAAAAACGCCGATGCACGGTCTCGATAACAGCATTTCGCTCGACCTTCCGGGTCTGAGTGTAATATATCTCAAAGCGCCAACCCCAAGAAAGAAGAAAGAAAATGCCGCAAAAAATGCGACGAAATAAAAAAGGAGGCAGCATAATGTCACGCAAACACGAATGTATTGCAATGCTTCTTGCAGGCGGTCAGGGCAGCCGTCTCGGTATCCTGACGAAGAACATTGCGAAACCTGCCGTACCCTACGGCGGAAAGTACAGAATCATCGATTTCCCGCTTTCAAACTGTGTAAATTCAGGTATTTATACGGTCGGCGTGCTTACCCAGTATCAGCCGCTTGAGCTCAACGATTACATCGGTAACGGTCAGGCATGGGATCTTGACAGAGCCGACGGCGGTGTGCATATCCTCTCTCCGTATCAGCAGATTCAGGGTACAGAATGGTACAAGGGTACTGCAAACGCAATTTATCAGAACATCAATTTCATCGACAGATACGATCCCGACTATGTGCTCATTCTTTCGGGTGACCATATCTACAAGATGGATTATTCAAAAATGCTTGCCTTCCACAAGGAGAAGAATGCCGATTGCACAATCGCGATGCTCGAGGTGCCGTGGGAGGAGGCTTCACGCTTCGGTCTTATGTTAGTCAACGAGGACGGCTCAATCTCCGAGTTCGAGGAGAAGCCGAAGAATCCGCGTTCAAACAAGGCTTCGATGGGTGTTTATATCTTCAGCTGGAAGAAGCTTCGTCAGTACCTTCTTGATGATGAAGCAAAGGAGAATTCCAGCAACGACTTCGGTAAGGATCTCATCCCCGCAATGCACGAGGCGGGCGAGAGAATGTTCGCTTATGCCTTTGACGGCTATTGGAAGGATGTCGGTACAATCGACAGCCTCTGGGAGGCAAACCTTGACCTTCTCAATCCTCAGGTTGACCTTGACCTTACGGATTCAAGCTGGAAGATTTATGCAAAGAACCCCGTAACCTGCCCGCACTATGTTGCAGATACGGCAAAGGTGCAGAATTCGATGATCGCAGAGGGCTGCGAAATCGAGGGTGAGGTTGATTTCTCCGTTCTTTTTGCCAATGTTGAGGTTGAAGAGGGCGCAGTTGTCAAGGACTCAATCGTAATGCCCGGCAGTGTAATCAAGGCGGGCGCAAAGGTGCAGTATGCAATCGTTGCCGAAAACGTCACCGTTGAGGCTGGTGCACAGGTCGGCAAGCGTCCTGAAGATGTTGCAAACATTGACGATTGGGGCGTTGCTGTTGTCGGACCCAATGTTACGGTCGGCAAGGGTGCCTGCGTTGAACCCAAGGCTATGATAGGCGAAGATGTAAAGGGGGCAGAATGATGAGAGCCAATAACGTACTCGGACTTGTTTTTTCAAACAATTTTGATAATTATCTCAACGAACTTACTTCAATGCGTTCAATGGGCTCTGTGCCCTACGGCGGACGCTACCGTCTTATCGACTTCAACCTTTCTGCAATGGTAAACAGCGGAATGGGTAAGGTCGGCATCATCACGAAGAGCAACTACCAGTCTCTTATGGACCATGTCGGCAACGGCCGTGCCTGGGACCTTTCACGAAAGAACGGCGGTCTTTACATTCTTCCTCCGTTCAACTCCGCAAACACAGGTCTTTACAAGGGCAGAATAGAGGCGATTGCAGGCGTTATGAATTTCCTGCAGTATTCCGATGAGGAATATGTTCTTATGTGCGACTGTAATGCACTTTATAATTTCAATCTTAAAAAGCTTTTCGCTTTCCACGAGGAAAAGGGTGCTGATATCACAATCGCTTATGTTAATGGTGAGACACCTGATATCGCCGAGCTTGCGGTTCTCGATGTTCAGGAGGACGGCAAGATTGAATCCGTTTCCCGCAGACTCAAGGACGGCGTTGCGAACTATTCAATTAATATCGTGCTTATGAGAAAGTCTCTTCTTGAAAGACTTGTCAACGAAGCGATCAGCCTCGGCTACCATTCCTTCACGGACGATATTCTCAAGAGAAACATCAAGAAGCTCAAGATTTACGGCTACGAGGTTACCGGCTTTGTCAGAATGCTCGACGGTATGCAGTCATACTTCGAGGCTAATATGGCTTTGCTTGATAAGGAGAACAGAAATGCACTCTGCCGTACGCAGCCCGTATATACAAAGGTTAAGGATGACGTTCCCGCAATCTACGGTCTCGGCTCTGAGGTTAAGAATTCACTCATTGCCGACGGCTGTGTAATCGAGGGCAAGGTAGAGAACAGTATTCTCTTCCGCGGCGTTCATATCGGCAAGGGCACGGTTGTCAAGAACTGCGTGCTTATGCAGAACGCTTATGTCGGCGATGACGTTCAGCTTAACTGTGTTGTTGCTGATAAGGATATCGTTATCAAGCCGAACAAGGTGCTTTCGGGTGATGAGAACTTCCCCGTTTACATCGGTAAGGGTATCGTAATCTGACGTGAGGAGGTTTGAATTATGAAAGTTTTATACGCAGCAAGTGAAGCTCTGCCCTTTATGGCGAGCGGCGGTCTCGGCGATGTAGCAGGCTCTCTGCCTCAGGCACTCCGCAAGAGACTTATCGGCTGCCGTGTTGTTATGCCTCTTTATGACACTATCCGTCAGGAGCTTAAGGATACGATGAAGTTCATCACTCACATCTGTGTCCCCGTTGCATGGCGCCGTCAGTATTGCGGCATCTTTGAGGCAAAGCATAACGGAGTTATCTATTATCTTCTTGATAATCAGTATTATTTCAAGCGTGATACAATCTATGGTCAGTACGATGATGCGGAGCGCTTCGCATTTTTCTCGAGAGCGGTTCTTGAGATTATTCCGTACATCGACTTCAAGCCGGATATCATCCATTGTAACGACTGGCAGACGGCGCTTACACCCGTCTACTATTCCGCAATGTATGCAAATTCACCGGGCTATGAAAATATAAAAACAGTTTTCACTATTCACAACATTCAGTATCAGGGTGTTTACGGCAAGGAAATCCTCGAGGATGTTCTCGGTATCCCCGGCGAATATTCATCTCTTCTCGAATATGACGGCTGTGTCAACTTTATGAAGGGCGCAATCGAATGCGCTAACAAGGTTACTACTGTCAGCCAGTCCTACGCCGACGAAATTCTCGACCCGTGGTATTCGCACGGACTTGACGGAATCCTCAACGAGAGACGCTATAAGTTAAGCGGTATTCTCAACGGTATCGATGTTCTCGGCTATGACCCCGAGACGGACAAGAGTATCCGCGCGAACTATTCCGCAAAGAATCCCGAGGATAAAAAGCTCAACAAAGAGGATTTACAGCAGGTTATGGGTCTTCCCGTAAGGGCAGATGTGCCGATTATCGGTATGGTTTCCCGCCTTGTTGCTCATAAGGGTCTTGACCTTGTCAAGGGCATTCTCGACGAGCTTCTTTCAACGAGCGAAATGCAGCTTGTCGTTCTCGGCTCGGGTGACTACGAATACGAAAGCTTCTTCAGAGACATCGCGGCGAAGTATCCCGATAAGGTCGGTCTTCGTATCGGCTTCATCCCTGACCTTGCAAGAAAGATTTATGCAGGCGCGGATATGTTCCTTATGCCGTCGAAGAGTGAGCCTTGCGGACTTTCGCAGATGGTTGCCCTTCGTTACGGTACAGTTCCCATTGTCCGTGAGACGGGCGGTCTGCGCGATTCAATCTCTGACTGCGGTGACGGCGAGGGTAACGGATTTACCTTCAAGAGCTATAATGCTCACGATATGCTCGACGCTATCCGCCGTGCATTGACGGTTTACTACAACCACGACTGGGCAGCACTTACACAGCGCGCACTTGAATGTGATTACAGCTGGGGCCGCTCGGCTAACACGTATATCAAACTCTACAAGGCAATGTTAAAAGGGTGACGGCAACAACCCGAACCTGCCCGAAAGTGAGTCTTTTCAGCCCTTTTCGGCGTTTCGGCTTTGACAGGCGCCAGCCTGTCGGCACCCTCAACATCCAAAAATTATCTGAAAATCCTTAACTTTCGGGTCGAAGATTTTTATTAAAAAGATTTTATAAGCTAAAGACAAAAACAAGTATATAAACAAAAATGTGGCGGAAATCATCCGATAAAAACACGGTTCGGGTCATTACCGCCACCCTAAGGAAAACAAAATGAAGTCTTATTACATCCAACTTATAAGAAACGGAATAACGGCAGGCAATGTGGGCGGTAAATATATCGGCCACATTGACGAGCCCCTCAGCGACGAGGGTATCGAGCAGATTGCACAGATGAAGACGGACTATAAATATCCGCCTGTTGAGGCTGTTTTCTCAAGTCCGCTCTCGCGCTGCACTCAGACAGCAAAGCTCATTTACCCGAACTGCGACCCTATCATAATTGACGGATTTATCGAATATAACTTCGGTGAATTCGAGGGTAAAACGGCAGAGGAGCTTGAAAATCATCCCGTTTTCCCCGATTGGCTTGCGGGCAAGCAGGGCGTGTCACCGCCGTTTGGCGAGACTAACGAGGAGTTCTCGAGCCGTCTTGCACAGACGATGATCAAGGTTATCGACGGCGTTATTCAGTCAGGCATCACGAAGACGGCGATCGTCACTCACGGCGGTGTCATTATGGCGCTTCTCGCGATGTTCGGTCTGCCCGAGGCTTCGATGCACGAGTGGCTGACACCCGGCGGCTACGGCTACACTATCCGCGTCACACCGTCACTTTGGTCGCAGGGAAGAAAGTTCGAGGTTATCGCACAGATTCCCGAGGTTGAGGGCGAAAACGAATTTGACGATATTGACGATTTCAATATTGAGGAGTTTTTGTATGAGTAATATGGATTTTGTTACACAGCTTATCTGGCGCTATCCCGTGCTCAAATCGAACGAAAAAGAAATCCGCCTTATGTGCGAGGCGGTTATAAAAAGCTATGAAGCGGGCGGCAAGCTTCTCGTCTGCGGTAACGGCGGAAGCTGTGCGGATGCGGAGCATATCGTCGGCGAGCTGATGAAGGGCTTTCTCAAAAAGCGTCCGATTCCTGCGGATAAAAAAGCAAAAATGCTCGAATTTGTACCCGAGCTTTCTGAGCTTGGAATCGAAAAGCTCCAGCAGGGCTTGCCCGCGATTGCACTCAACAGCGGTGCGGCGCTCACAACGGCATTTGCAAACGATTGCGACCCCGACCTTGTCTATGCACAGCAGGTGCTCGGCCTTGGCAGAAGGGGAGACGTTTTCCTCGGCATCAGCACCTCGGGCAACGCGAAAAACGTTTATGCCGCGGCAGCGGTTGCGAAGTCACTTGGCATAACAACGGTTGCGCTTTCGGGCAAAACGGGCGGTAAGCTTAAGGAAATCTGTGACATTTCAATCGTCGTGGACGAGGACGAAACCTATATGATTCAGGAGCTTCATCTTCCCGTTTACCACGCACTCTGCGCGACGGTTGAGGAGTATTTTTTTAAGGAATAGCCCAACAAAAGGAAGAGAAAAGGAGGAACGATTATGTTCTGTAAGAATTGTGGAAAAGAAATCAGTGACGTAGCAGATTTCTGCACCGCCTGCGGCGTTGCCAAGGGTAAGGGCGAGAATTTCTGCTCAAATTGCGGAGCTTCAATAACACCCGGTGCGGCAGTATGCCTTAACTGCGGCTGTGCGGTATCAAAGCCGGAAAGTGAGAAATCAAAAATTATTGCGGGCGTGCTCGCGATTCTTGTCGGTTCTCTCGGTATTCACAGCTTTTATCTCGGCTACACTAAGAAGGGTATCATTCAGCTCGTGTTGTCACTCGCTCTTTCGTGGACCTTCGTTGCACCGCTTGGCGTCGGAATTTGGGCAATCGTTGACGCCGTGAACATCTTTATGGGTAAGATGTTCGATGCAGATGGCAAACCGCTTAAGGATTGATTTCAGAAATATTTAAAGGCAGAAACCTCGCGTTTCTGCCTTTTTAGTATTTCTCTGTGCCCGAACGGTCAGAAATAACTCCCACTGTAAAAATTAGTCTTGATTTTTCGGGGGGGGTAGTATTATATAGAAAATAAAACAAATCAAGGAGGTAATTTTATGTCTTTTCTTGCAGCACTTATGGGTGCTATCCCCGTGGCGTTAATTGCCGCTGTTTGTATCCCGATGTTGGTTTTTGAATTAGGAATTGAGGTTTTACCGTCACTTTTTAATCCCGATTTCTACACAGAGTTATTTGAAAGTATGTTAAATATTCCAGAGTTACAGCCGGATGCATTTCTGGATTATGTAAAGACTTTGCTTGAAAACGGAGTTGGACTGTAATAAACAGTTAAACGCTGTACCGAGAATAATTTTCGGTACAGCGTTATTTTTGTTTTTTGATGTCGATTTCTCTGTGGTGGCTCCTTTGGAAAGGCCGATTCCCCACAGTGTGGGGGGGAATATCGCGTAAGCGACAAAGGGGGAGGCCTCCGTTAGAGGCTGTCCGAAGGACTGAGGATTGACAAGAAAATTTAAATCAGCAATCAATCATCCGTCACGCTGCGCGCGCCACCTTCTTTCCAAAGAAGGCGATTGCTTATACCTGTGCGGTAGGGTGGGGTCTCGCCCCGCGAAATTTGCCAATTTAATTTATCAGAATATATTTCAAGTGTGTGTCATCCTGAACGAAGTGAAGGATCTTATGGTAGAGTATAAAGATTCTTCCGCAAAGCCTCAGAATGATACGCGAAGTTTACTTTGCATTGTAGGATCGCATTTGTGCGTTCCGGAAAAATAAATCCTCGGTTGCTACGCGGCAGTCTCCGTTTCTTTAAATATGCATACCAAACCTTTCATACAAGTCCACAGCTAAACTGATGTCTAAATATAAATACAAAGCTAAAAGTAATACGACCAATATCAGCGATATAACCGGATAACCTTTTCTTATAGATTTATTGAAAAGCAATTTATATCTATGATAAAAGAAGGTTCTCATCAAAAAATCATTTCTATGCTTTTTATAAAACTCTTTCATCGAAAGTTTACATATTAGCTTCTTTTTTCTTTTGAGCCATATCTCAAACCAAAAGTCTTTTTTCTTTCGCTGTTGCATTTTGTGCTTGGAGTGCATTTTAAACTCAGCAATACGTCCGCAAAATGAAATCCACTGCTTTGTTTGCATTGCTTCATTTCTATTTATTGACAACGGATAAATCTCTGCAACTATCCAAAGTTGTTGGGTTTTTACAAATTTTTTCTTCCTGCTTGAGCCAAAGCTTTTTATCCATATTCTTTTAAAAAAGCCAACAATTGCAGCAAGCAAAGGAAAAGATCTTTCCCATAGTTTTGAATTTAAACTGTCACAATAAGAAGAGAGCTCATCACGATTATTCCTAAACTTAAAAATCAATTTATAATTTTTTTCTTTAAAAAATACAATTTCATCCTCATACTTAGTCAACAAGTCAAATTTGCATTGTTCAAAAAATTCATCTTTTCCATTCACCAAAAGATTTCACCTCTTGATTGCTTAATTCTTCCTTAATCCCTTGGGATAATGATTCTTTGCCGTGCCGTTGACCGCCTTTGCACCGCCGAGGGCGCATCCGTCAACCGTAACAACTGCCCAGCCGTTTTCGCAGTTGCAGGGGATAGTGTTGCCTTTGAGGTAGCTTTCCGCTTCGTCGGGAGTGAGATTGATTTTTCGTCTGAAGCTCTCGCCCATAGCCATAAAGAACTGATGATGAGGCTGAACGTAATTTTTCTGAACCGTTCCGACCGTTACACCGCAGGAGAATGCAACACCCTTCGGCACAACGAAATCGGGCTCGAAATATACGATGCTGTCCTTGTATTTTTTTACGCATTTTTTATCGTAATCGGTAAGTGTTGCGTCAAGAAAATCGAAAACAATCTTCTGCTCGCTTTTGGGGATTTCCTCAAGAGCGTTTTCTCTTTTCTGTGAAAATCCGCCGCCTGAATTTTTCTTAAGCAATGCAACAAACTGACCCTCACCCTTGGAAATGTGAGGATAAAACCGACGGCATTCCGAGATGTTTTCCGTTCTGCAGCCGTCAAAGCTTATTCCGTCCGCGGTGCTTGCCTTTACACATTCCCTGACGGGTACGAGTTCAAACTCGGGATGCTCGCAAAGAAAATTGTCAACCTGTATTTCGTTTTCCTCGAGTGAAAATGTGCAGGTGGAGTAGAGAAGGTGTCCGCCTTCTCTGACTGTGCTGTGTATGTAGCCGAGAATTTCCTCCTGCCTTTCGGCGCAAAGCCTTACGTTGGCGGGTGACCATTCGCTGATTGCCGTCTCATCCTTGCGGAACATTCCCTCGCCCGAGCAGGGAGCATCAACGATAACGAGGTCGAATTCCTCGCCGAAAAGTGACGAAAGTCTCTTTGCATCAGCGCAGGTCGTGACGGCGTTTTTAAAGCCGAGACGCTCCATATTTCCTGTGAGAATTTTACAGCGCGAGGGGACAATCTCGTTGGAGACAATCATACCGTTTGTCAGCTTATCTGCCGCCTGTGAGGATTTGCCTCCGGGTGCGGCGCAAAGGTCGAGAATCTTCCAATCGGGCTGAATGTCAACGCTTGCAACAGCACTCATCGCACCGGGGTCCTGAATGTAAATCATTCCTGCGTGGTGGTAGGGGTGGTTGCCGATTTTGTCATAATCAAAATAGTAAGCGTTTTCCGCATACGGGATTTTCTCGCCGCCGAAGGGATTGATTTTCAGAAAATCCTCTTCGCTTATTTTATTTGTATTTATTCTGAATGAACGCACGGGTGCCTCGTCATACGATTTTATAAAAGCATCATAATCATCACCGAGCAGTTCCTTCATCCGTGTCAAAAATTCCGAAGGTAACATATTTTTGTCCTTTATAAAAGATTAGATTCAATATTGAACATACATATCGAGAGAGCCGCGATGCTTGCGGTCTCCGTTCGCAGAATACGCTTGCCGAGCGATACGATTTCACCGCCCGAAGCCTTCGCTTTTTCAATCTCGCTTTCCTCGTAGCCGCCCTCGGGACCGATGAAAATGCCTATTGTCATATTCGGTCTGACGGCATCGAGTTTTTCCTTGAGCGCGGACATGCTGTCTGCACATTCGTAGGGAACGAGAAGCAGATCGAAGCTCTCTGCAATCTTAAGCGCGTTCGCAAAGCTGACGGGCTCGTGAATTTCGGGGATAACCGTTCTGCCCGATTGCTTCGCCGCACTTTCGCTTATAGACTGCCAGCGTGCGGTCTTGCTTTTTTTCTTTTTATCGTCGAGCTTGACAACGCAACGGCTCATCTCGACGGGATAAATCTCACTCACACCGAGCTCAACGCCCTTCTGGATGATAAGCTCGAGCTTGTCCGCCTTCGGAAGTCCCTGAAAAAGCACAAGCTTTACGGGAAGCTCGTTGCTCATCAGCTGACCGTCCCCGATATCCGCAACGACTCTGTCGTCGTAAATTTCGCGTATTGAACAGCAATAGCTTGCGCCGTTGCCGTCGTTTGCAACGAATTTTTCGCCGATTTTCATTCGCAGAACGTTCTTTATGTGGTTTACGTCACTGCCGACAACCGTAATTTCGTTTTCGGTCACGTTTTCAGGTGAAACAAAAAAATGAAACATATTTTTTCCGCCTTTTATTTTTCTGTTTTTCAGTATATCATCAGACAGAGCTTTTTTCAATGCAAAGTGTGTCGTATTCTGCGAAATTTTTTCAAAGGGCAAAAGTTGACTAATCCGACGAATTGGCATATAATAGAAACGATATGTTTTAGGAGGCGTAAAAATGAAGAAAAGAATTATTGCAATGCTTCTTGTAATTATAACTGTATTTTCAGCTGCGGCGGTTCCTGTCGGCGCGGCTCAGGAAAAGAAGAATAAGCTTGATATCATTGACATCTGGCAGAACGGCTACCCGATGTTTGATATCGGTGCATTTCTCGAAACAATATTCGTTTTCAACGAGCAGATCAACGCTATTCTCGGAGTAAAAATCTTTAACGAGGAAAAGCTTGTTATCACGACGGATAATATGATTTCTGGAATCGTTGAGGGCGTGCTTAACACTACGGGCGTTGATTTCAGCAAGATTTACAATAATCTTCCGCAGTCCAATCAGTACGCTGAGCTTCTGACCTCTACTCTCAGACTTGATATTCCCGAAACGCAGAAATATCTTAACAGCGTTTCAGGCGATTATTTTGCTGAGGGCAATGCGGTTATGGGCGTTGTTGTCCGTATGGTTTCCGTATGGCTTGGTATTGTTGATGAGGTAAAGCTTGTCACAAAGCAGGTTGAGGGAAGTCCGAATCTTCACGAGCTCGGTATTGAAATCACGTACCGCGACGGCAGAAAGGATGGCTCCTTCTCCGGCATTTTCTACGACTCCGAGGAAAATTCCTTCGTCGGCCGTAACGGCGAGCCGGCACTTATCGGATATCATATCGATTTTGACGATAACGTAATCTACACTGGTATCAACGTATGGCAGAGAGAGCTTGGCTTCAACATTTTCTATGATGTGTTCTGCTATCTCACACCCGCGTTTTTCCACTACACAACCCAGCGTGTTAAGTTCAACTATGACGGCAAGGACTGGATGCTCCAGCTCTGGAAGGGCCGTTACGCAATCGCAAACGGCGGTGAGGTCGGTGTTTATACCCGCGACGAGAGCAAGTCGGGTACGTTCTACGATTGTGCATCGGACGAGGATATGCTCGTTATGAGTATGGATGTTTACCACGGCGATGACCTTCTTTTCTCGCGACCTGCGGCACTTCATTGGTGGGTGACAGGCTTCCAGCTCAGCGACACGGGATATATTCCGCACTCGCTCACTATCGTTTCCACAATCACGATGAAGGATGAGGAAATGCTCGCGGCGGCAACCGAGGCGCTTGATAAAATCCGAAATATCAGCTACGAGGTTGACGGTCTTGACGTTACCCTTACATGGTAAAAACAAAACTGCTGTTGAAGCTTCAACAGCAGTTTTTTCTTGTTAATGAAAAGTTATTTCATATTCTTTTCGTAGGATTCGATCATCTTCTTAACCATCTGACCGCCGACAGAGCCTGCCTGCTTAGATGTGAGGTCGCCGTTATAACCCTGCTTAAGGTTAACGCCTACCTCAGAAGCAGCCTCCATCTTAAAACGGTTGAGAGCCTCTCTAGCCTCGGGAACTACGTTCTTGTTGCTTGACATTGTGTTTCACTCCTTTTGAAGAACTTTTTGCGCTTGCATTAGTTATTGTTTTCGATATGAGTGAAAATACAACTGAAAAAATTTGTTAAAGAAAATGGAAAAAATAACTTTTACCATTCAAGCGAAAGATAGAACGGCTCGGTGTCGGAGCTGTGATGGGCGCAGCAGAATGATGCTATATAGCGCATTTTCTGCTCCTTATCGTTGTATGCAGCGATAAGATATGAATGGTCCATTTTGCCCTCTTCCTTTCTATAGAAGGTGATTGTCCAGTCGCCGTTGTCTTCGGTTTTATATTCAGAGTGTTCTTTTGCAGAGCTTATTAAATATTCTTTCTCCTCCTCGGTTGTATCGTCAAGTCCTGAAATTTCGATAATATATTCTTCAAGCCCGACGTCGTATCTCGGCAGGCGCTTCTTTGCAGCTTCATATTCGGCGCTCGGTAAAGCCCACTCGGCGTATACGTCAACCGTTCCGTTGCAGGTCGGGCAGGGCATAAGTCTGTAAAGATATTTCGTCGTGTCGGAATTGTGTGACGCACTTGTCGGAACTCTGCGGGGGAAAACGTCGTATAACGGAAGGTAGCTGTAATTGTAGTTAAATTCTGCTTCAACATATTCGTCAAACTTCAGATAATTCTCAATATCCGTTGTCTGTGAATAAAACGGCGGAATAAAAAACGAAAAAAGAAAAGAAGCGGGCAACTGCAGCATAAAGCTTGCAAGGGAAAATGCAATCAGCAAAGCCGTCCGCCTTTTGCGCTTGCCGGTGCTGTTTTTAATAAAGCGTCTGCCCGTGCTTTTGATGATTATTGTTGCGGATAACGCAATCGGAATAAGCCAGCAGGCTTGAACGAGCAGAGTAACGAGGTTTTGCGGATTGTAGCAGAGATAACGGTAGTCGAAGGATATGATAAAGTTTTCGACGAGAAACACAACCGAAAAAATCAATACAAGACCCGCGAGAGCAATCGACAAAATCTTTTTGAGAATTTCTTTGACGGTCAGCTTGACGTCCTCGGAGGGGATTTCGTTTTCTTCGACCGTGGAGGAAAGCGAAGCGCAGATTTCTTCTATCGTGACATTGTCATCAAGTGAAATGTTTTTAAGCTTTTCTACAATTTCTGTCTTGTAGCTGATATCCGCCTCGGCTTCGGCGATGAAGCCTTCTATAATATCTTTTGTCCCGTTGTTTTCGATTATGCCCCTTATGCTTTCTATCGGGAAGCCTGCCTTGCGAAGCAGAGCGATATTCTGCAGCTTCTGCACATCCGTTTCGGTAAAGTCGATGCTCTTTCTTCCGCTGTACGATTCCGTAATGCTCGGGTTGAGAAGACCGCTGTCAATATAAAGCCTGACGGCGCGGTCGGTCAGTCCCGTCTGCTCAATTACCTCTTTGATTTTCATAAATCTGCCTCCCTTCGATACAATAATAAGCTTTTACCTTAGGTGAATGTCAAGCGTTTTTCTGAATAAAGTATAGCATTTAAGGGATTTTTCTGCAACAAAAAGCGGCACGGAAAATCCGTACCGCTTAATTTTAATTAAAATGAAAGACTCCAGACATAATCTGTTCTTACAATCTGTGAAGCGAGCATTTTTCTGCAGCCTGATTCGTAGAGAACGAGGAGCTTGCCGCCGTACACGTCAACACCCTCGGAGCGGGGGAGTGCCTTGAGCGAATCAAGCATTGCTGTTGAATCGAGGTAGTAGATGTCAACGTCCTTGCCTGAAACCTCAACCGTGCTGTCAGCCTCACCGTCGAGCACGTTTTCGTAGAAATTAAGCTCGGATTTTGTCATCTTACCCGAAATACTTGTTACGAATCTGCCGTCGGGAAGCTGAGTGAAGCCCTGACACATTGATTCTGTCTCAAGAATAAAATCGGGGGTGACAATATCCTTCGATTTGCCGTTGTAGGTGAAGCCCTGCGGGTTACCGCTTTCGAGAACGTAGCCGCAGGTCCATGCGCACATCTCTTCGCCGTTTGGTGAGGTGAGGTGGTGGCTGTCCTCGGTGACGTAATCTTTGCCGTTTTTGTGATATTCGCCGACCCAGAGAATACCGTTCGTGCAGTTAGCATACGATGCTCTCGTACCTGTGTTGAAGCGGTCGATGAACTGAACGGATGCTTCGTTTTCCGCATCCCTGAGAGCATCAAGAGAAATTCGGCGCGCATATTTGCCCGAAACAACCCATGCATTGCCCTCAAACGTTGCAATACCGCCGCAATGTCCCGTGTATCCGTCACCGTCAACCTCGATGAGTGAAACATACTTTTCAGTTTCACCGCTTTCGGGATTGATGACGTAAATTCTCGAATTGCCCTCGGTGTTCATATAACCGCAGATAAGGATTCTGTCAAGATAATCGCTGTATGTGAGACCTTGCGGAACAAAGTCCGTGTCCGTGTCGGGATTTTCGCAGAATTTTTCCGCTTCGCCGTAATACTCATTGAAAATAAGCCTTGCAGTCAGATTTTCGTCGCTCGTAACGGTCTTTACAAGATTTATCGGTAAAAGTGAAATTGCGGTAACAAGCGACATAAAAACTGCCGTTATTTTTTCAAAAATACCTGCCATTTCCAACACCTCTTATTTAAGTGCTTCGCTGATTTTATCAGCTGCGTCGTAAAGCTCCTTAAGCTCTGCGAGCTCAACTGCGCCCTTATCAACGAGACCTGCAATTTCACTTCTGATGGGAAGTTTTGCGAGTACGGGGATATTCAATTCCTTGGCAACCTCGTCAAGCTTGCTTTCACCGAAAACAGAAATCTTCTTTCCGCAATCGGGGCACTCAAGATAGCTCATATTTTCAACGATACCGAGAATCGGCACGTTCATCATATTTGCCATATTGACAGCCTTCTTGACAATCATCGTAACGAGATCCTGCGGAGTTGTTACGATAACAATGCCGTCAACGGGGAGTGACTGGAAAACTGTAAGCGCAACGTCGCCTGTTCCCGGAGGCATATCGACGAACATATAGTCAACGTCGCCCCAGAAAACCTCCTGCCAGAACTGCTGGATAACGCCCGAGATAACGGGACCTCTCCAGATAACGGGCTGATCCTCCTTTTCAAGAAGAAGGTTGATTGACATTAGCTTGATGCCTGTTTTTGACTGTGCGGGGAGCAGACCTATTTCGTTCTGCATTGCAGGACCCTTTGCACCGAATGCGCGGGGGATTGACGGTCCTGTGATATCGGCATCGAGAATAGCGCAGGCGTTGCCCTTGACCTGCATTGCCGTTGTGAGCATTGATGTGACGAGCGATTTACCAACGCCGCCCTTACCGCTTACAACACCGATAACCTTTTTTATCTTACTGTATTCGTTGCACGGTACGTGCAGATCCTTTTTTTCGCTGCAGCTTGATGAGCAGCTTGAGCAATTTCCTGAACAACCCATAATTAATTCTCCTTAAATAATACTTTTTCTACTGCCCTTGCGGCATCCTCTACGAGCTGAACGCAGGGTCTTTTTTTATAATAGCTTTCTGTTCTTGCTTCGGGAGCGGGGTTGGTATTTTCACCCTCGCCGAGAGCAAGAAGCTCACGGCAGACGATTGACGGATTATTCTTCTTGAATTCTGCAATAATCTGCTGAACAACCTCGTAGCATTTCTGCTTTGCTTCGGCATCGTCACCGCTGACCGCGCCGTGCTTAAAGCCGACGAGCATAGCCGCACCGCTGACTGCACCGCAGACCTCACGCGCTCTGCCTACACCGCCGCCGAGACCTGCAGAAACTCTGAGTGCCGTTTCCTCATCCATACCGAATTCGCCTGCAAAGGCAGCGAAAACCGACTGTGAACAGTTGAAACCGCTCTTGAAAAGCTCGACCGCTCTTTGAGTTCTCTCTGACATTGTTTCGCCTCCTTTTAATCTTCAATAAAGTATTCTAACACAGTTAGAAAAAAATGCAAGTATCTATTTGCTTGACAGAGGTGTTTAAAGGTATTATACTTATTGAAGCTTCATTTGAACGAGTACAGAAACAAGGGGGATGCTTATGGACAGGCTTTTTGAAAAAATCCACGGAATCTGTGCAAGGCTTGTAAAAAGTGAAAAGCTGATGAATATCATCCGTAAGGTAATTTCCCGAGAGGTATTTTTCTATCTGCTTTTCGGTGTGCTGACAACGGTTGTGAATCTTATCACGCTCGCGGTTTTTAACCGATTTGTTGATATTATGGTTTCCAACGTTATTGCGTGGCTGGCGGCGGTTATTTTTGCCTATGTCACAAACAAGCTTTTTGTCTTTGAAAGCAAAAGCTGGAAGCCCGCTGTTCTTGCAAAGGAGATTCCCTCCTTCGCGGGCGCAAGAGTTCTGACTCTCGGCATTGAGGAGCTGGGACTGCTTGTTATGATAAAATGGCTTCATCTCGATGTACCTCTCACTATCGGACCTGTCGGCGGTGAGTTCATAATCAAGGCTATACTTGCGGTTATCGTTGTTCTTCTTAACTATATTTTCAGTAAGCTGCTGATATTTAAAAAGAAATAAATTCCAAGAGGGTGCAAAATGCATCCTCTTCGTTATTTTACACAAAAAACAGCCGTTCACTTTTATATTGTAAATTTGTAAATTTGTGATATAATTACTTTAATATGGATGCGTATGTGTACACATCCGATTGAAAGGAGATAGAAATATGAAAAAAGTACTTCTTTCTGTTATCTCGGTTATTCTTTGCTTAAGCCTTATGATTCCTGTCGGAGTTACGGCTTTTGCTGAAGTTCCTGCCGACGATACAGCTATTGTTGAAGACACAAACACAAGCCTTGATGACATCTTTGCTGATGTTGATCTCAGCGGTCTCGGTGATATGGCTGCAGGTCTCGGTGACAAGTTCGAGTCACTTTCATCAACAAGCTTCAAGACTCTCTTTATGAACTTCCTTGCAAAGGTTGTCAACACACTCTCGAACGTTCTTATCACGGTTATCGGTAAGGCTCTCGGCCTTGTAATTCCCGCAACACCTGCTTTGAACGATTATGAGGGCTTTAATCTTGACGAGCATCCGAACTTCCTCCCCGGTATGGAGGAGTTCCTTGATGAGCCTGCACAGGGCGCACGGTGGAGCCTCGGTTACGCTCAGGAGTCAATCCTTCCCGATGATTTCGGTACAGTTCCCTATACAATGGGCGGTTACGGCCTTATGGCTGAAACAACAGAGACCTTCGACGGACTCTGGGTTCGTACAATCATTATGAACGACGGCACAGGCAGAGGCAACGTTGCATTCTGTGTTCTCGATGCTATCGGTATCGCTAACGCTGACGTAAGACTCATCCGCGAGGCTGTTGCAGATTTTGCAAAGGCTAACAACATCGTCAGCATCAATGTCGGCGTTACACATACTCACTCAGGTATCGACCTTCAGGGTGTTTGGGATAACACAGTCGGCAATGTTCTGAGCAACCTTACCTTCGGCACACTCGGTCTTGCAGGTCTTAAGAGCGGCGTTGACCGTAAGTTCCTCCAGACAGTAATTGATCAGACTGCAAAGTCAATCAAGGACGCTTATGCTGATATGAAGACAGGTAAGCTTGAGCTTGCAAAGATGGATATCGGCAGCGAGTACCTTCGCGACAGAACTGCTCCGTATAACTATGACGGCAATATGTACCGTCTTGAGTTTACACCCGATCAGAAGGGTGCAACTCCCACAATGATTACAACCTTCGGTGTTCATCCCGAAAATTCAGGCTTCGGCCACACAGTTATTTCTGCTGACTTTATCCCCTACACAGAGCAGGTTCTTAACGATGCAGGCTATAACTTCATCTTCATTCAGGGTGCAGTAGGTACAATCACATATGACCGCCACTATTCAAACGACGGTCTCGACCTCAACAGATACGAAGAGGCTGTACGCTACGGCTACGAAATCGGCTATATGCTCCTCGGTATGAATAAGACTGAGGCTGAGTGTAAAGAGCTTAACTTTATGTACGGCGATTACCTCGGTGTAGCACAGTACGAGGGCCAGGAGAACTATACCGTATGGTATGAGGGCTGGACACCTGTCGGCGAGGAAGAGGTTGCTCCGCTTCTTAACGTTAAGAACAAGCAGTATGTTATCGAGGTTTCAAACGTTCTTCTTGATATCATCGGTAAGGTTGGTATTACAGATTACTTCTTCCTTTACGATAAGGCAACAGGTAAGTATTACGAGGTAACAGAGTGCGCTTATATGGAATTGGGCGATTCTCTCAAGGTTCTTATCTCTCCCGGTGAGCACTATGGTGAAATCCTCAACGGCGGCAAAGGCCTTGAAGGCTTCGAGTACGATTCATACCGCGAGATGTTTGGTGAGAATGTTATCATCTTTGACCTTATGAACGACGCTATCGGCTACATCGAGCCCGATCCCGAGTACGTAATGGCAGGTATGAAATATTCTGAAAAGAACGACGAGTTCGACACAGATACATGGTGCCTTATCTCCTTTGGTGAGCACACAGCTTCTAAGGTAGCAGGCGAGTTCGTATCACTTGTTGAAAGCGTAAGATAAATTTTAAACCACCGCTTCGGCGGTGGTTTTTTGTATAAGGGGAATGCTTATGGAAATATCTTTCTGGGAAAAAGCCTTTAAAAGCGATACAACATTTTTATTTGGCTCATCTCCAAACAAGACTGTTACAGATTTTGAAAATCTTTTTAACGAAAAGGGTGCAGTACTGGATATTGGATGCGGAGACGGAAAAAATGTGGTTTACCTTGCACGGCAGGGATTCAAAAATATTGATGCTTTTGATATATCTGAGACAGCGATTGAAAAACTTAAAAGAATATCCGACAACGAAAAGCTTGAAATCAATTCGCAGGTAAAAAGCTTACAGGAGTTTAATTTTGAAAAGCAGTATGACCTTGTGATGTCGTTTGGTGTTTACCATTTTGTACCCGAACAGGAATGGAAAAACTTTATTTTAAAAGCACAGCAGAATACGAAGCTCGGCGGCATTCACATTATTCAGATGTTCAATGATAATATTCCTCCGACTTCTGATATCGCGCCTTACGCCGTAGGTATGGCAAAGGACGGTGAGCTTAAAAAATTGTATAAGGATTGGGAAATTCTGCAGTTTCTGTCTTATGAATTCGAAGAAAAGCACCCCGGTGTATCGCTTCACAAACATGCTTCCAATAAACTCGTCGCAAGAAAAATCCGAAAATAACACGGTAAATTGGAATTTGTCGGGATGTTAATTTTTGATTGAATTTAAGTATAGCATAGCCTCCCTTGCCTAAAGGGAGGTGGATTTTGCGAAGCAAAAGACGGAGGGATACATTAACAAGATTTATTTTCTGATGTGTTTTCCTTTGTGTCTCAAACTATCCCTCCACCACTTCGTGGTCCCCCTCCCTTTAGGCAAGGGAGGCTGGGTTTCTGTGACATTTCATCTCCCCGACAAATTAAAATTTGTTAAGCTGAAAGCATAGGCTTTTACGGTATTTCAGGAATGAAAATATGTCTGAAAAAATAATCAAAATTTTTCAAAAAAAGTGTTGACAAAATATTTTGGTTATGGTATAGTATACGAGCGTTGAGACGCTGGTGTAGCTCAGTTGGTAGAGCAGCTGATTTGTAATCAGCAGGTCGGGGGTTCGAGTCCGTCCACCAGCTCCATTATTTTTATATGGGTGAGTTCCCGAGTGGCCAAAGGGAACAGACTGTAAATCTGTCGTCAGTGACTTCGGTGGTTCGAATCCACCCTCACCCACCAGCAAAGGATAATCCGAACATTTTACCAATTGGTGAAGCGTTCGGATTTTTTGTTTATCTCTGAATAGCCGAAACCGTTGATTCTACGAGGGTTCAGAGTATTTGCGACTGTTTCAAACAGTCACTAAATAACACAAAAATCACCAAAAAAACAGCATAATTCAATCTTGAAAAAACCAAACTAGATAACATGAACAACACCGTGTTATCTGGTTTTTATCTTTATACAAATAGCTTTCTTATTTAAAAGTTTTTCAGACGGAGATGGATGTTGTGTGAAGTTGAGAATTGTGGCACTTTTATTCCTTATACAACGAATTACAGAAGTTGTTAATTTTTTTGATATCCTTGATTTTGAAACACAAACAACCTCCATTACATTTTCCGTTTTCTCTTTCATAACAGGAGATACATTCTTTAGAATGGTAAGTATTACAAGCAAACGAATCGATTGTTCTTGCATAATAATTTCGTGCATCTTCAATGTTTTTAAAGTCTGAAATTTTCTTTTTTGTATGTTCTGAAAGTCCGAAGCAACGAATAATTGTTAAGTCCGGAAGAATGTCGATTATGGGACTGCAAGAAACATAAGTGTTAAAGATGTTGGTTTTGTTTTTTACTTCAGGGAAATCCTGCAATATACGAGTTCGTTCATCTTCTGACCAAATACAAACAGGCATAGCATTACAATCAAAGAATGGTATAATATTTGCATCTTTTAATTTGTCGAAAAATTCAAGAACACGAGGCTTCATTATACTAAAATAATTCAAGGGATTTACAAGGTAGGCTAAATCATTAGGCACAGAGATTGAAGTTCTGACGGATTTCAAGTCAAATTGTTTCAATAATTCAAGTATATATTCGTAATCAAAATCGGGTTTATACATATTTATACCTAAAGTGATTTTTTCTTTATAATATCTGTTTGATATCATTTCTTTGATATTTGCAACCATAGTTTCATAAGCCTTTGTTTCCATATTTTCAGGAGAATTGCAATTTATAAGCAAATGAATTTTAGGATGAGAAATTTCATTCAGATATTCATTTATTTTAACACCATTTGTGAAAATAGTAACGTTTTTTACTCTGTTATCATTAATTAATTTTATAAGGATTTCTTTGAAGTGACTATGTAGAGTTGGTTCTCCGCCTATCAAACCTATTCTTTCATCATATCCTGATGAGAGCGCAAAATTTAATGCAGTATCAAAATCCTCCATTGACATTTCTTTGGGATTTTTATTAACAAATTCATCTGCAAAACAATATGGGCATCTTAAATTACATATTTCATTTATCATAATATTTGCCATTTTATTTTACTCCTTCGGGTGGTGGTGACGGCCACCACCCTTTTTATTTTTTTATTTACCACCGCCGCCACTCGGTGTTCCGGATGTTCCACTATAAGAAGTATATCCGTTTCCATAGCTAAAGCTTGAGCCACCATCACTGTATGTTGTATAACCATTACCGTAACTAAAGCTTGAACCGCCATCACTGTATGTTGTGTATCCGTTGCCGTAGCTGTAGCTTGAACCGCCGTTAGAATATGTCTTATAGCCGTTTCCGTGGTCATAAGAGCTATTGCCATTGCTGTAGCTTGTATAACCATTGCCGTAGCTATATGAACTGCCTCCGTTTGAATCTCCCATCTTTGCACCTCCTTCCTATTAAATTATTTTTATTAGCTAAGGTGGTATGCTTTTGTAAATCATGACATAAATCTCCTCGCCTGAATATTATGTATTAATAATATACGAAGCATAATTTTCTGTTTTAGGGGGATAGTATTTAGTATAATTTTTTACAGTTCAATAATTGGATTTCTGGTAAATTAACAACTTTCTTTAACTTGTTTTTTGCTAAAGTATCAAATCTTTCATAAACATCACCAAGTTTAATGCCTTGTGGCATAGCTTCAATTATCGTTTTTAAATCAAACATTTCCTCAGGTTTGTAGAGAATAATATTAAGTCTATCCTCACTTGCGAACACAAAACACTCCTTTGAACATGTAAGATCTAGGATTTTTTTCTCAAAGAAAGATTTGTTGTATTTTTTGCCATTATTAAAAACTAAAATGTCTTTAAACCTTCCGGTAACATACAATTTATCGTTCTTAAGATAACCGGTATCTCCAGTGTATAAAAGTCCGTTATGAATATTCTCTTTATTTACATTGTTTCCGTCATAGTATCCTAGCATTACATTTGTTCCTGAAACACAGATTTCACTGTCGGGAGATATTGTGATGTCACAACAAGGCAATATATTACCGCTGTAATATTCATCAAAAGCATCAAGAGGTTTTGATACTGCAACACATGGAGAACATTCTGATAAGCCATAAGAAAGATGAAGGTTTAAATCATAAGATAAAATTGATTCAACTATTTCCTTGTTCAGTGGAGCAGAACCGTTGGTGATCTTTTTTAAGGTGGGTAATTCTCTTTTTTTTAGATAAAACATCAAACCTTGTATGATTTGAGGTACGGCATAAATTGCGGTCACTTTATAATGATTTATATCGGTTACGATGGTACCGAGATTATCACCAAAGCATAAAGTCGTTTTAGACATAATGGGAGCAATTACCTCTGCAGCCAAGCCAAAAGCATGGTGAAATGGCAATATATGCAGAAGTGTATCGGTATTGGTTATGTTAACTGCACGATGACCATAAAAAGCGGAAGTGAGAATCCCGGATTCACTAAGAGCAACACCTTTAGGTATGTTTTCAGATGTGCCAGATGTGAATATAACGGTTGATATTTGTGAACCATCTTGTATAGTCACTGAAGCACCTGTAGCATGATTATTATTGATAAGTTCAGGATGAGATATACTGACGGTCTGATTGTTTCTGTTGAAACCATCTATAACTGTTGATGTATTATATTTGTTGCAAAGATCAATTAACGTTTCATAAGGTATATCAGTATCTGTTAATATAGCTGTTTTTCCTGCAAGCTGAAGTCCGAAATATAAGACAATCCACTCGTTATTGAAATTAAAAATCAGAAAGATTTAGTTTCAAGAATTAAGAAAACTTTTGAAACTAATCAAAAATCTTCTTCCAGATTCTCGGCAATAGAAATCAATGATGAATTTATAAGCGGAGCAATTTATTCAATTGAAGGTCTTACTATTCCTACTTATGAGTTTAATTCGATGAAGAAATCTTTTCAAACAGAAGACAATGAAGATGGATATATCTGGTTTTCTGACATTCCTTTTAATACGCATCTTCATATTGAAGATATGTTCCTTGCTCAAGGTAGATTAAGCGTTTATCAAGAACCGGAACTGCATAAAGATTATAAAGATATTTGGAAAAAATGCTATTTTGGTGAAGTGCCTACGGAACGTTATAAAAAAGCTCAAGGGTGGAAAGCTCTTTGTGCTGCAATTAAGAAGAAAACGGAAAAAGATAATCTTTTAATTGACCTTTCTATTAAAGAAAACTGTAAAGATAAGACAGTGCTTACCACTATGTTTGTTCCGTCGTTTTGTAGAAAAAGCATAGAAAAAACATTTGAGTTTTTATCCTCTTCCAAAGTAAGAATGATAGATGATGGTGCAATTTATGAACATAATTCTTCTATGCTTAAGGTTTCATTCAAATCTACAGGAGAAACTAGAAAAGCCTTTTTAAGTTTGTTTGAGAACCCATATTCATTAATTGATGACTCTAGAATTAATTTTATATCTAACGGAATGTTTATACAAATTGTTTTTGATTCCTTGATTGTTAATGATTTTACATGGGATATGGTAAGAGCAGAATTAAAAAATGAAGGCAAACTGTCAGAAAACGAGTCGAAAGATAGTGAGGAGTTTAAAAATGCCCAAAATGCATTTAATTATCTCGTTAACAAAGGCTACATAATTAAACTTAACAACCGTAATAGTAGCGAGAATATCAGTTTTTGTTTTTCTTCATATCAAATTAAGCATTTGTTAAGTAATGAAGGTCGATTATTGGAGCTTTATGCATACTATCAGACAATTGAAAAAGGTTATTTCGACGAGATTAGCAAATTAAAAAGAAAACCCTACGAAAGGAGGTGTGTTAATGTCAAAGAACCCAACGAAAGGAAAGGTTGGGGAGGTTATGAAAGTTGAAATTAAGGAAGGAACGGAAAACATTCCGAAAAGTGCATATGAAGAATTGGCGAGATACTTCTTGCCGGAAATTCTCGCGTATTATGAAAAACAAGAAAGGAATTCAGAAAATGAAAACACTCTTAATTTATTATCTTAAAAAAGTAAAGGCTGTGGCCTTTACAAATGCGAAAAAGCGCGCTATATTAAATCCAGAATGGAGGAATGAAAATGAATGCAGTCATATATGCAAGATATTCGAGCAGTTCTCAGCGTGAAGAATCAATCGAAGGTCAGCTGCGTGAGTGTAAAGCTTATGCTGATAAGAACAACCTCAATATTGTAGGTACATATATTGATAGGGCACGTTCAGCACGAACAGACAATCGACCTGATTTTCAAAGAATGATTAGAGATAGTTCAAGTAAAAACTTCGACCATGTTATTGTGTGGAAGCTCGACAGATTTTCTCGTGACAGATATGATAGTGCAATATACAAAGCCATACTGAGCAATAATGGGGTTAGAGTTCTTTCTGCGACCGAATATATTTCAGATGAACCCAACGGTGTTATTTTGGAATCAGTACTTGTAGGTATGGCTGAGTATTATTCCAAAGAACTTGCTCAGAAAGTTAAAAGAGGTCATCATGAAAATGCACTTAAGAGTAAGTTTAACGGCGGAACGCTGACTATCGGTTACAAGATTGATGCAAACAGAAAATATGTTGTAGACCCTGAAACGGCACCGTTTGTTGTTGAAGCTTTTAAGTTATATCGCGAAGGAAACACCATCAAAGAAATTGTGCAGATTTTAAACAACAAAGGAATGAGAAACACTCTCGGAACGAAAATGTCAATAACAACAATGACTAATCTGCTTAAAAACAGGAAGTATTTAGGTGAGTACAGATACGGTGATGTTGTGAATAAAGGAGAAATACCTCAAATTGTTCCCGAAGAGTTATTCAATGAAGTTCAGAAGACTTTTGCCCGAAATAAAAAAGCAACAGCAAGACATAAAGCAAGTGATGATTACCTGCTTACAACAAAACTTATTTGTAATGACTGTGGCTCTCTGTGGGTGGGAGAAATAGGGACAAGCCGTAACGGCAACAAATACCGCTACTATAAATGTATAAACGCCAAGCGTAAGAAAGGCTGTACAAAGAGAAAAGGACTCAAGAAAGAAGAGCTTGAGGATTTAGTGATTGAAAAGATTAAGAATTTTCTCTTGAGTGATGAGGTGATTGGGAACATAGCAGATTATATTCTTAAAGAACAGAAAACTGAAAATGTTGTATTGCCAACACTCAAAGCCCAATTGAAAGAAATTGTCAAGAAGATAAATAATCTTGTTACTGCGATTGAAGACGGTCTGTATACTTCTTCAACTAAAGAAAGATTGCAACAACTTGAAGCTGAGAGGAATGAAACAGAAATTCTTATTGCTAAAGAAGAACTCAGCAAACCGACACTTTCAAAAGAAGATATCATCCGTTGGTTTAACGACCTCAGAAACCTCAATATAGAGAGTCTTTCAGGAAGAAAGCGTTTGATAGACATTTTTATAAATTCAGTTATAGTTTATGACGATAAACTTTTGATTGTATTCAATTACAGGGACGGCGCAGACACCGTCCCTGTAGAAATAATAAAATGTTCGGATATAAGTATTAGTCTCCCACCAGAAAAAAGACGATTCTTCAGAGTCGCACTCTAAAGGACAGTCTGGAAACAGGTTGCGGTGTAGCCCGTCAGGGCTACGCCATTTTCCTTATTTCAAGCGGTTTTTAATGGATTTTCACGCATTTCCTGAATTGTTTCAAGAATCTCTTGTTCTGTCGGAATATTTATGATACCCGCCGCAGTAAATGAGATATCAACAGGAACATGCTTTAATCCATCTTCACCTTTGATGCTGTTATGAACATCAATTCTCTTTATTAATGTGTTTACAAGAGTTGGTGTTAATTCTTTTAATTCGGTGCAACCACGAATTGCTTTTAAGAAAGCATCAAGGTCTATTTTCTCTTGTTCAGCTGTTTTAATTGCTTGCTTGTTGTTTTCTACTGCGGCAAGCAATTCTTTTTGTTCTTTTTCATAATTTGCCGACATACGATAAAATCGTTCGTCCGAAACCTTGCCAAGAAGATTATATTCATAAAGACCTTCAATCAGTTTATCTAATTCAGAAATACGCTTTTGAGCTTTTTCTACATTTTGTTTCATCATACGAATATTTATTTCCCTATTGGCAGTGTTATGCTTTGCGTACAGATAAAGAAATATCGGTTCGAATTCAGTAACATATTTGGCTACGGCTTTTATTGTGTCAAGAACAATTTCTTTTAATACCGCATCACGGATAAAATGAATTGTACAGGAACCACGCTTTTCTTTATATTGGGAGCAACGATAAAATTCTTTTCCGTCCTCAATGCTTTTTGCTGCACAATAATATAATTTCGAGCCGCAATCAGCACAATATAAAAGTCCTGAAAAAATACTTGTTTTTCCCGTAGCAGAATTTCGTCGGCGACTTTTACGTAATTCCTGAACTCTTTCAAAAGTATCTTCATCAATAATAGCTTCTTGAGTGTTTGGGATTATATTCCATTCCTCCTCGGGGTGATATACTGTTTTCTTAACTTTAAAACTTACATAAGATGTCATAAAGTTAACTGTACATCCGGTGTATTGACGATTTTCAAGAATGTGAATAACTGAGTCCGATACCCATCTGTATGGATTCTCAGGTCTTGGATTAGAACACTTACGCCCATTACGATAACAATATTCGGTGGGTGTAATTATTTCTTCGCTTTCTAATCGCTTTGCTATTTGTGAAGGTCCCAGCCCTGCAAGGCATAATTCGAAAATATACTTTACAACTTTTGCGGCAGGTTCGTCTACAATCCACTGTTTAGGGTCATCTACACTTTTTATATACCCAAAAGGTATGGAAGCAGAAACTCTTTCTCCATTATCGGCTTTTGCTTTCCAAACAGCCTTTATTTTCTTACTTGTTTGTTCTGCATACCATTCGTTAAATATATTGTAAAAAGGCATCATTTCGAGACCAGTACCTTCTGCCGTATTTACATTTTCCTGAATAGCTATAAATGTTACACCAAGTGAAGGATATACAATTTGGGTTAGCCTACCCATTTCAACCTGTTCACGACCAAAACGGGAAAGATCTTTTACAATAATAGTTTCAATTTCTCCGTTTTCAGCCATTTTTTGCATACGTTGAAATTCAGGACGGTCAAAGGTTGTACCTGAAATACCGTCATCTACAAAGAATTCAGGGTGTAAATATCCGTGTTCTTTAGCGTATTGAGATAGAATTTGCTTTTGATTTGTTATACTGTTAGACTCATCGGTATTACCTTTCTTTTTGCTGTTTTTATCGTCGTCTCTGATATCTTCAACGGATAAACGGCAATAAAGAGCTGTTATTTTTTGTTTATTCTCGGCTTTCTTTGCCATAATTAAAACTCCTTTCTTTGAAAAGCCGAGCGTTACGATTTGTCTTTGACATTATATAACGCTCGACAATTCTCATCCATTCTGTGATTATTCTACTTTAGTTGAAAGTATCAACTGCTTAAACTGTTGCAGCACGGAACGCTTGCTCTCTATATCAAAATTTGCGGTGACATCATATACAGTCCTACCGATTTTTCTTGATATATTAATTTGTTTTGGAATGTTTTGAACCGGTGGGCGCTTTACAGTTTCTCTGCCTTGAGGAATAGCGTATTCTTCAAGTTCAATTCCATTACTGTTATCAATACGTCCCATCCCACATATAGCAATGTGACTGTTTGTTAAATCGTAATTTTTAATCATAGGCTACCTCCTTATCTCGCATCTCTGCCCTGACGGGCTCTGTATCTGCTTTCACAGATTTTAATGATTGCTTCTTCAATCTGTTCGGTTGTGTAGCTTTTCGGAAAGTATTTTCGTATTCTTTCAGCAGGGATCCTGATTTTCTCTCGCTGATTAGCCTTTTCCTCTGCCAAGATTTCACCAATATGCTCAGGTGTTAAACCTTCCTCTCTGCTGATTGCACGAAGCCTCTGAGCCTGAGATAGATTTGGCGTAGCATCACATACACGGATTTCTTCAACTAAATCCGCCTGTTCTACCTCATTTAGATAGGAAAGTTCTACTGCAGGTGTAAATGCTATTCGTTTTTCATCAACAAGGTCAAGCAGTTCGGGGATGAGATAGGTTAAACGGATATAGCGGTGTATCTGTCGTTCACTCTCTTTTGCAGACTCACTTACTTGTGTTACGCTCCACTTCTCGCCAACTTGGCGAGAAGTTTGCCCTTGATGGCTTAATGCTTCAAGCTTCAGCTTGTAAGCAAAAGCTCGTTCACTTGGCAGAATATGCTCCCTATGCAGATTGCTGTCAACGAGCATAATAGCTGCTTCATCACGGCTCACGGCATAAATTAAAGCAGGTACTGTTTCCAGCCCTGCTTTCACTGATGCTCTCAATCTTCTGTGACCTGAGATAAGTTCATATTCATCGTCTGTATTTTCTAAAGGTCTTACAACAATGGGTGAGATAACACCTTTCTGCTGTATGCTTTCAATGAGATTATTCATTTCGTCATTGTCAAGAACTTTATACGGATGTCCCTCAAAGGGATGAATTTTTTCTACCGGAATGTTTACCGGTGCTTTTAACTTTTTGTTAGCCATTTTATCGGCTCCTTTCATTTTTATTCTTAAT
>JAFNVC010000024.1 GCA_017379935.1 Clostridia bacterium | reverse complement strand
TTTTGCGTAGCAAAAGACGGAGGGATACATTAACAAGATTTATTTTCTGATGTGTTTTCCTCTGTGTCTCAAACTATCCCTCCACCACTTCGTGGTCCCCCTCCCTTTAGGCAAGGGAGGCTGGGTTTCTGCGACATTTCACCTCCCCGATAAATTAAAATTTGTAAAATATTAACTTTTTCTATTGCGCGGGAGGGTGGCAGATAGTATAATTTAGGAAGTAATTCTACATATTTCAGGAGTGATTTACTTGACAGATTTGCTTGTTAAGATTTTTATTAAGGATAAGGACAATATCGCCAGTCCGCAGGTGCGCGGTAAATACGGTATACTCAGCGGATGTGTGGGTATTGCGGTGAACGTGATACTTTTCCTTGCAAAATTCCTTGTCGGCACGATTACAAACAGTATCGCAATCACCGCTGATGCTGTAAACAACCTTTCCGATGCGGGCTCGTGCGCCGTTACGGTTTTCGGATTTCATATGTCGGGCAAGCCTGCTGACGAGGAGCATCCCTTCGGTCACGGCAGAATCGAATACATAACCGCTATGGTAGTTTCCTTTATCGTCCTTTTTATGGGCTTCGAGCTCGGCTCACAGTCGATTGACAAAATACGCAACCCCGAGGACGTTACCTTCAATCTTGTCGGTGCAATTATCATCGGTATGTCGATTTTCGGAAAGCTCTGGCTTGCTCTCTTCAACCGTAAGCTCGGCAAGAAAATCAACTCCCCTGCTATGTCCGCAGTTGTTGCCGACAGTCTGAGCGACATCGCGGCAACGAGCGTTACGCTTATTGCACTTATACTTTCAAGCTTCTTCCCGTCACTTCATATCGACGGATGGCTTGGTATTATCGTTGCGTGCTTTGTTCTGAAGGCAGGATACGGAATATTCAAGGAGACCCTTGGCGCTCTCATCGGTGAGCCGCCAACAAAGGATACAGTTCAGGAGCTCGAAAAGAGAATTATGTCCTACGAGCACGTCACGGGCATTCACGACCTTATTCTTCACAACTACGGCCCTGACCGCTTCTTCGGCAGCGTACACGTTGAAATGCCCTCGGATATCGACGTGCTGATTGCACACGATATAATAGACAATATTGAGCGCGATATTAACAAGGCAATGGGTATTCAGATTGTTATCCACTACGATCCGCTCGAGGTCAACAACGAAAAAGTGAACGAGCTTCGTGTAATCGCCGTTAACGCCGTAAAAAGAATCAATGACAGCCTTTCAATTCACGATTTCCGCGTTGTAGACGGTGCAAGTCATACCAATCTTATTTTCGACGTTGTTGTCCCGCATAAATTCCCGATGAACAACGATGATCTTATGGCGGAAATTTCCTCTGAAATCAGTAAAAATAATCCAAACTATTTCACTGTGATGAATGTTGAGCACTCTTTTGTATAAACTCAACAAATTAAGCCGTTTTTTTTGATTTATATTTTCGCGTAAAATGACGGGTTTTGACTTTAAAAAATCTGTCAAATATAGTACAATATTGTTGTATGGTTCATTTTGAACAGACAGGATTTTATTAATATCTGCAAAGGTGGAACGGAAATGAAAAACAAGGCAAATTACAACACTATTCCCGTCGGTCAGCTCGGTATTATTGCATTACCCGGTTGCGAAGAGCTCGCATCCAAGATTGACCATTATCTCAAAAAATGGCGCTACGAAAGAAACAGCGAGCATAAGAGTACACTTGCATTTGCAGGATATGAAAAGGACACTTACATCGTTGATATTACATTCCCCCGCTTCGGCACAGGTGAATGTAAGGCTGCTCTCAAGCAGACTGTCAGAGGCTACGATATCTTCATCCTCTGCGATTGCTTCAACTACGGTGTAACATATAAGATGTACGGTATGGACGTTCCGATGTCTCCGGACGATCATTTTGCTAACATCAAGCGCGCTATCAGTGCAATCGAAGGCAAGGCAAAGAGAATCTCTGTTATTATGCCGATGCTTTACGAGGGCAGACAGCACAAGCGTTCAAGCCGTGAGTCTCTTGACTGCGCTATGATGCTCCAGGAGCTTCATTCAATGGGCGTCGAGAACCTTATCACATTTGACGCTCACGACCCGAGAGTTATGAACGCTATCCCCCTTTGCGGCTTTGAAAGCGTTTCCCCCGCATATCAGATGATCAAGTCAATGGTACGCAACATCGAAAACCTTTCACTTGATAAGGATAAGCTTATGGTTATCTCCCCCGACGAAGGCGGTATGGGACGTTGTATTTATTATTCAACAGTTCTCGGTGTTGACCTTGGTATGTTCTACAAGCGCCGCGACTATTCAAAAATTGTTGACGGACGTAACCCGATTATCGCTCACGAATTCCTCGGCGACAACGTTGCAGGTAAGGATGTTATCATCGTTGACGATATGATTTCCTCCGGCGAATCAATGATCGAGGTTGCTACAAAGCTCAAGGAGCTCAAGGCAAACAGAATTTACGTATTCTCAGCTTTCGGTCTTTTCTGTAACGGTCTTGAGGGCTTCGATAAGGCTTTTGAGGAAGGCCTCATCTACAGAGTTTTCACAACTAACCTTATCTATCGCACACCTGAGCTTCAGCAGAGAGAATGGTACGTTGAGGTTGACCTTTCAAAGTATATCTCTTATATGGTTGACACTCTTAACCACGACACATCAATCGGCGAGCTTCTCGATCCCGCTGACAAGATCAACAAGCTCCTTTCTGACAAGGGACTTAAATAAGAATTATTTATACAAAAAGGCGCTGTATCATCGCAGATACGGCGCCTTAAAATTTTCCTTTTCTATGTTTTTAACAAATTTTCAACGCGTAAAAGTTTGTTAAAAAGTTGTCATTTGTTAATTATTAACAACAATTGATGAGCAAGTGATTTAATTATATGAATATTATTTACATAGTTTAATTCGCCTATTGGTAATATTGCACATATTTTATATTTATTCTTTGTGCATAGTGCTTGACAGCCGTTTAACCTTCTGCTATAATACAGACACAAGGTAAGTGATTACCAAATAAAAGAAAGGAATGAATTAACTATGTCAATGGAAAAAATGTACTATGAGGCTGCTGAGGCAGTAATCGACGAAATCGCAAAAGAAAAATCTCTCTTTTCATTCCGTACCATCGTCAAGCTTCTGACTGCAAATTCACTTGTAAGAAAGTTCTGATGATGCGCCTCAATAGGGTGACGGCAGTAACCCTAGTGTGGCCTCAAAACTAAAAAACGGGGTTGGACTAAGTCCAACCCCTTAATTTTTTTATTTATCTTCCGATGCTTTCAACAAGCTCCATAAATGCTGTGATTGTAGCAGAGCCTGCCTTGCTGCCTGAAGCAACGATTTCCTCGTTCTCGCCTGCGAGAAGGCTCTTGAACTCGTTATCGGGAAGGATGTAACCAACCTGATCGTTCATAAGACCGAAGACAAGAAGCTTCTTATCGGTGCCGACAACCTCCTGCATTGAGGGATAGTCAAAATCCTTACCTGTCCAGGAATCTGCGCCCTGAAGGCATCCGCCGTATGCGATAGCTGCCTCAAGCTCACCGGGAACAAGTGCAACCGCAAGGTCAGTGCCAAGCTCGAGATAACCGATTTCTGTATAAATCTCAGCGTTGAAATCAAGGTCATCAGTTGAAACAACTGTGTTTGAAATTGCGCCAAGCTTACCTGCGAAGAGAAGAATCTGATTTGTAACAGGAACGCTGTACTGAGTCATCTTGAAGTTAAGAAGAGGAGCAACCTCTACCTCTGCTGTTGCCTTCTCAATAAGACGTGTTGCAAGCTCTGTACCGTAAGCGTTGATTCCCTCGATGCTGTCGTAATCTTCAGGAAGGTTAAGCGGCTGATAGTCAGATGAGATTGCAAGCTCAGCACCGAGAACTACCATAAGGTTTGCATCCTCGCGCTCGTCGATAACCTGCTCCATATAGTACGGATAGTCACCTGTTACCTCTGTACCCGCAGCACCGTTACCTACACAGTGAATCGGAGAGTTGACAATCCATGTCTCTCTGCCGCCGTCAGCAGGAACGAAGCGGAACTTATGAAGGTCTGCATCGATAACGTACGGATCTCTCTTTTCACGTACAAGATCCTCAACGTCTGTTGTTGAATAGTAAAGCTTACCCTCTTCCATTGTGTTTACAGCAGCCTTGATAGCATCCTCTGTAACATTGTAGAGGTTTTCCATAAACGCCTTGTTTCTGCCGTCAAGAAGCTCGAAATCAGCGCCGAAGAGTCTGTTTGCGATATTAGCAGCGGGATTTGTGAATACCATTTTAATAAGGTCGCCGTTCATACCGAAGGTATCAACACAGCTGTGCTGATGAAGAGCGGAGATATTGATGCCGACGATATCGTTAGCCTCTGCGAAATCTGCAAGCTGGGCACGGATACCCGCAACGTCTGTATTCGAAATACCGAAGCCGTCAATAACTGCGATGATGATTTTGCCTCTGCCGCTACCGTCATCAAGAGCAACGCAACGTACACGCTGATCGTCATAAACAGCTGATACTGTCTTTGCTGCAGGGAAAGAAAGGCTGCCGCCGACATAGTGCTTACCGTCGAGCTCATCGCCTGTCTGGATTGAGCCGCTGCCGTAGCCGATGCTCCAAGCTGCTCCGTCTGCAGGCTCAGCAAGATAATCCTCCATACCGGGATAGAACTGATCGTTGACATAAGTATCCTTATCCGCGAAATCGATTGACGGAACAACGAGGTTAATAGCCTTAAGAATAACATCGATAAGCACGTCTACGATACCGTAGAGGAACTTAAGAAGCATATCAACAAAATCGTCAGATGATGTCGGGAGACGGAAATTGCTGAAATTGAGATAACCGAGAGTCTGCATAAGAGAGCCTGTGAAAATCGGTGCAAGCTCCATTACCTCTTCGGGAATCTGTGAGGTGATGCTGTTTTCGGGTGCCGTTGTTTCTTCTGCAAAAGCATCAACAGAAAAAGCAACACTGCCGATTGTAAAAATCATTACAACCGAAAGAATGAGTGAAATTATTTTTTTCATAATCGCACACCTTTCATAATATTATTTACCATAGTATTTTATCATATTTTTCAAAAATTTACAATATTATTACCACTGTTAATAACCACTAAAATGGAGGCGCGGTTTTTGTATGAGTTGCTGTATTGCCGAATTAAGAAACAAAGAAGTTATCTGTAAATCAAACGGAGCCAGACTCGGTAACGTTGACGATGTTGAGATTGACATTGAATGCGGAAAGCTCGTTTCAATTGTAATTTACGGTAAAAGCAGAATGATGGGATTATGGGGCAAATGTGAGGATCTTATAATTCCGTGGTGTGACATTGACATTATCGGCGAGGATACAATACTCGTCAACTGCAGCTGTCCGAGACCCCAGTCCCCTCCGCAGCCGAGACACCGGATGTAAAGCAAGCCCCGAGGCTTAAAGCTTCGGGGCTTTTGATTTACAAAAGATCTCTGAACCTTACAGCACGCTCGTACGCGAGTGACACATACTCCTGCGCGGTAAGATGATTATAGATATGGTTTTCTGTGCGGTCAGGCCTGCCCTTGGAGATAACCTCAAACGAAAGTGTACCCTGATATCCGCAGTCCCTGATGCGTTCAGCCATTGCCTCCCAGTCGGCAATTCCGTCAAAGGGAAGAAGGTGCGCATCATCAAGGAAGGTAAGCTCATCGCCCGTCATTCCAACGTTATCGTTAAGGTGAGTTACCATAAGTTTTTTGCCGAAACGCGCGAGCATATCGTTGCCGCGGTTATAGCAAAGCTCGTGTCCCGAGTCGAAGCAGAAGCCGACATTCGGCACATCGGCAAATCGGTCAATAATAGCCTCAAGGTACTCCTCGCCTTCCGTATTTTCAAAGGCAAGAAAGACCTCCTTTTTGACGGCATAATCAACAACAGCCTGCAAGCGTTCAAGTCCGAGCTCGGTCGGGTTATGATTATCCATACCGATAATCGCATGGATTACGGCATATTTTACCCCGAAAGTGCAGCAGTCGTCGATTGTGCCATAGAGATCGCGAAGCATCTTCTCTGCAAGGTCGCCGTCCTCATCGTGAAAAATATCATCCATTCCGTAAAAGGGAGCGTGGATATACTCGCAGGAAAGGCCAAGCCGCCTACCCTCTTCAACAAGCTCGCGCGTAAGATCGGACGTGCCGTTTCTTTCACGGTCAAAGGCAAAGGCATCAAAGCCTGCGTTTTTAAGAAGCGTCAGCTGTTCCCTGAGCGGCACATCCAGCTGCATACCGATTGCAAGACAGAGTTTTTCGTACATAATCACACTTCCTCAAAGACGTAGCTGCCCGAACCGAGCTTGATTACAGCGCAGTTATTCTCTTTTTCGAAGCTGTTCATATCGTGCTCAACACCGTTGATGATAACCTTATCCGTAAACACGGGAAGCAGAAGCTTTGCGGATGAGCCTTCGGGAATCGTGCATTCATAAACGAAGTTTGCTTCATTAGACCAGTTGCTTTCGATAAGACCTGCAACTGAATCGTATGAAGCGCGGATCCACTTTATTCTCTGCTGACCGTCGGGAAGCTCGTCAGCCGTTCTAGTGTCAACACGGGGCTGAAGAAGAATGCTCTTGAAGCCGACACCGTCAGTCTCGATACCCGCCATATAGCGGTACATCCATTCCTGAACGGAGCCGTAAGCGTAATGGTTAAAGGAGTTCATTCCAACATCGCCGAAGCCCTTGTCAAGAGTATAGGAATTCCAACGCTCCCAGATAGTTGTTGCACCCTGATCAACACTGTAAAGCCACGACGGCTCGTTTCTCTGCATAAGAAGAGTATAGGCAAGATTATCCTCACCCATTTTGGAAAGAGCGAGACAAAGGTTATATGTGCCGACGAAGCCCGTTGTGAGTCGGTTGCCGTTCGCTTTGATTTTCTCAACAAGACGTGCTGTTGCCTTTTTAAGATAATCACCGCTGATAAGGTCGAAGGCTATAGCGATAACGTAATCCGTCTGAGTATCGTCAATAAGCTCGCCATCCTTCATAAATGTATTCTCAAAATACTTATGAGCTTCTTTGCGAAGTGCTCTGTAATGCTCCGCGCGGTCAGCCTTGCCAAGCTCCTCACTCATAAAGATCATCATATCAAGGTCGTGAACGAGGAATGCCGATGCGAGATATTCATTCTTACAGTAGTCGTAGGAAAGCCAATCGCCGTAACGGGGAATCGGACCCTCAAAGCCGTATTTTTCGATAAGATTTTCTATATAGCTTTCCATTGAAGCATAATGCTCTGCGATAAATTCCTTGTCGCCGTAAAGCTTATAGAGGTTATAGGGAATGATGATACCTGCATCACCCCACGCGGTCGCGTTATCAGCCGAGCAATAAGAAACGCGCGGTGCGATATCGCCGTAAGCACCGTCAATCTGTGCATCACGCATATCCTGCATCCACTTTTTAAAGAAGCCGCTTACATCTGCATTATAAGCCGCAGTTACACTGAATGCCTGAGCATCGCCTGTCCAGCCAAGTCTTTCATCGCGCTGAGGACAGTCGGTCGGGATGCTGAGATAGTTACTTCTCTGACCCCAGATGATATTTGAAATAAGCTTGTTTACAAGCTCGTCGGATGTTTCCATACAGCCGATTTCCTTTGTATCGGAGCCGACAACCTCTGCCCTGAAGCCTGTGATTTCAACATCCGCATCAGCTGAAATTTCAACAAAGCGGAAGCCGAAGAAGGTAAAGGTCGGACGGTAGGTTTCCTCACCGTTACCTGCAAGAACATAGTGGCTCTTACCCTGAGCGGTACGGAAATTGACAGTGTAGACGCTGCCCTTCGGACCGTCGTTACCACGCTCGGCATCACCGGAATCATTCAGGAATTCAGCATATCGGATTTTGACCTTAGTGCCCTTTTCACCCTTCAGGCTGAGCTTCACCCAGCCGACAATTTCCTGAGTAAGGTCAACGACAAGCTTCTGACCGGCCTTTAACGAAACAGGAAGCTCTTCAGGCTCGGAAAGCACGTCGATTTCACCGTACTTTGTGCCGTTATCCTTTATATTCTCATATACTGTCATTTTCTCTGCACCGAAGCCGAGGCCGTCACGCACGCGGACTGTCGGACCGATAAAGGGAGTTACCTCGCCCTCAAAGTAATCACAGATTTCAGCTTTTTTCCACGCTGATACATCATAGTCAACGCTTGAAATTTTATCATAGCTGTCAAATCTGCCGTCGCGGTACTCGCCGTCCCAGATATCAGCGGTACGGATCTGACCGCCGCAGAGTGCCTGCCAGCTTTCGTCAGTAACAGCCGCACAAGCTCCGTCAGCTGTAATACAAGCCATAACAGCCGGCTGATGCGCTCCGTAGTAGCCGCCTGAGATTCTGCCCTGATACCAGCCGGGGGCACCGATGAGAAGTATTCGGTTCACACCGCTCTGAACATATTCTGTGATATCGTATTCATAGTAAAGTGTACGCTTATTGTAATTAGTCCATCCGGGCTTCATTTCATCGTTGCCGACGCGCTTGCCGTTGATGAAGATATCAATGCAACCGAGTGCCGTGAAGGCAAGCTTTACACAAGAGGGATTTTCAAGAGTGAAATCCTTGACGAACATCGGCATACCGTCATCACAGCGGACATCCGCAAACTGATAAGCCTCGCGCTCATCTTCATTAGACCACGGAGATTTTTCAAAATCCGCATAGGGCTTCATATCAGTTTTGATGAATTGTGCATTATTCCAATAAGCTGAATCGTATTTAAACATAACAGAACTCCTTATAACAAAAGTCAGACTAACCCTTGTATGGAATTAAGTCTGACCTTTCTTTAAATATTATCAATCAAAATATACGGGCTTACCAGTCTGTGCTGATTCGTAAATTGCTTCAAGAATCTGCGTTACAACGAGTGACTGCTCGGGCTTTGTGGGCACCTCAGTATCGTTGATAATAGCCTGATAGAAGGCATTTGCCTCAAGCACCTCAGGCTCGGTTGAGTCACCGTCATAGAAAGCAACACCGCCGCAGTCAAAGTTCGGTGTTTCGATAACCTGTCTGCCGTTCTTGACATAGTTAATACGAAGGTCGGGATCGGATGTCATTGTATCCGCTCCGCCCTTATCACCGCAGAGCATAACGGTTGCCTCCATCGGATCTGCGATATTAAGAGCCCAGCTCGCTTCAACGGAAACAGTTGCACCGTTTTCCATCACAACAAAGCCGAAGGCTGAATCCTCAACGGTGAACTTTTCGGTATCCCAGTCACCCCATGCATTGCCTGTACCGACCTGCTTGCCGAGCTTCTGGTATGATGTGCCGACAACCATTTTCGGCTTGTGATTATCCATAAGCCAGAGTGTAAGGTCGAGCGCATGGGTGCCGATATCGATAAGCGGTCCGCCGCCCTGCTCATATTCGTTAAGGAATACGCCCCAGGTAGGAACAGCGCGTCTGCGCAGAGCAATCGCTCTGCCGTAGTAGATATCGCCGAGCTCGCCGTCCTCACAGCACTGCTTAAGATAGAGATATTCATCTCTCCAACGGCTCTGATAGCCGATTGTAAGCTTTTTGCCGGTTCTCTGTGATGCCTCGAGCATAGCCTTAGCCTCGGCATAGGTTTTAGCCATCGGCTTTTCGCACATTACGTGCTTGCCTGCCTCAAGAGCATCGATAGTGATAAAGCTGTGTGAACGGTTAGGAGTAAGGACATGGACAACCTCGATTGTCTCATCCTTGAGAAGCTCCTTATAATCCTCGTAGATTGCTACATCGCCGAGGTTGTTGTTATCTCTTGTTTCATAAGCGCGCTCAACAACGATATCGCAGAGCGCTACGATTTCAACATAATCGAGAGCCTTAAGGGCTTTCATATGCTTACCGTTACAGATGCCGCCGCATCCGATGATGCCGACTTTAACTTTTCTTTCCATAATTTACACCGCCTGAAAAATAATATTAGTCAAGGAAAAGATTTCCTAATGCAATTATACCTGTTGCCTTAAGAACAAAGGCAAGAACCTTTACAATCGTGTCACAGATAAGAGTTGCAGGAAGACCGAGGTCAAGGAAGAACTCACTTTCCGCCTCAGGTGCGCCGTCATACTCGAGAGTGAATGCCTGAGTATAGATAACACCGCCCTCACCGATTACCTCTGCACGGACATAAGAGCCGATTTTATCCGAATAATCGTCAAGGTCGATTGTATTGCCTGCCGCGATATACTCGCCGTCTGCAATCCAATGAACGAGGTATGCATCCTTTGTGCCGATTGTGATTGTATCATCTGTATCGTTAACTGCAACGTCAGTTACCATAGGAACAACTGCATTCTGATCGAATTCAAACTTTGTATCCTGACCGCCGTTCTGCTCCTCTTCAACGATTGCTTCGTAGGTCTGCTGAAGCTTTGCGGCAAATTCGGGTGCAACGCCTGCCGCTGCAAGCTCTGATGCCCAAGCCCTGATTTCCTCACGGCTGCCCATATAATAGCTTGCCGCAAAGAACTCGCCGTTTTCCATACTTGCTCTGAGTGCATCTGTTGTAAGCTCAGGCATAAGCATCCACGTGTAACCTGAATTTACGATGTTCGGATTATGAGCGTCCGATGTTGCAATACCGTAAACATTTCTGCCGTGGGGCACAACCTTCTGAAGAAGGATATCCCAGAGCTTACGGTCAAAGCGTGTTCTCGAGTCGCCCTTACTGTTGATACCAATGCCGATGCAGGAATCATTCTTAAGAAGAAGGTTAGCAAACTTATTGATAACATATTTATAGTGGATGTTATCAAGGTCATAAGCATCCTCGAAGCATTCCTCGTCCCTTGCATTCGTATACTCACCGGGGTGGTTGATAACCGAAAGACCGCCGAGTGCATCGATTCTGCGGATAGGTGTTGCATAATCGCTCGTGCCGCCGACAACATTGTTACCGTAATCTGCAAACCAGGTATTTACGTGAGCGTTGTTGAAGGATGTCGGATTCTGCTCGTTAGCAAAGGGAACGCGCATCATTGTATGAAGAGCGTTGCCGTTTTCGTCATACTGCTTGTAATAATTATCAGCATAAGTATAATCAAGACCTGCATCCGTTGTTCCCGAAGCCTTGAGCGGATCAATAGGACGGTTACCCTCCTTTACCGAGAGAATAACACGGATTGTATCAGCCTCAGTATCCTTATCCCAGCCGTAGTCAACCGTACCGTGGTCGGAGAGAGCCATAATATCAAAGCCAAGCTCGTAATGTCTTTCTACCTGCTGTCTGATTGTCTGATCACCGTCAGACACTGTTGAGTGTGAGTGAAGGTCAGTCTTATACTGATTGACGGTTGACCAATCAACATCCGCGTAGGGGCTGTTAATCGTGTAGTCAATGTCACCTGCGGCATACGCGCCGACTGCCGTTCCGGTAGCAAGCATCACTGCTGCGAGCAATACTGCAAAAAGCTTTTTTATTTTCATTCGTGTTACCTCCGTAAATACAAATTTACAGGATAATTTTAACACAAAGAAATGCTCAATTCCAGCAAAAAAAGTGTAGTTTTTGAATTTTATCACATTGCACTAAACGAGGGTTTCAATTTGATTAAAATGAACAAAAGAAAACACAGAAGCAGGATCTGCCTTGCTTCTGTGTTGCTTGATTATTCAGCGTTTTTTATCTGATCTATCCACGCGGAAATGAGTGCAAACGCATTGACCTTCGTGCTTTGTGTATCCGAGTTTTCTGCTGTAAGCGGCTCGAGCGCTTCCGTCTGATGATTATTGACAAGGAACTGCGGATATTCGGGGAAGGTGTGGATTGTTTCCTGACCCTCGGTATAAATGAGCTTATATACAAACTCGTCGTAGCCGTCGGTGTACCAGGTGTGCATCATATCCTTTATAAACCACGTGATTTCGGGGAATGAGCAGGTTGACGCATCAATCATACCGTCGGGTGAAAGATGGTTATGTCCGTCATTGACAGCCTGAGCATAATCCTCACCGAGAGTTTCGCCGTAAGACGCGCAGACAGCGCCGAGTGAGGTGTGCTCGGTTTCAATGAGGAAGTCGCTCTGCATAACGCTGTCCTCACCTATCGGAAGTGCACCCTTACCGTAATTTGAAATAATCGCGAAATTAACGCCGTTTGCCATAGCATCGGCAATAATTTCGTCGCGCTTGCCCTGCACCTCATAGTGGTAGCGGTCAATTTTCTTTATAAGCTCGGCATTGACCTCCTCATCAAGCATAAACGCCTTTGCATCCTCGTAGGCTTCGGGTGTTACAAACGTCCACAAGCCGGGTATGTAGCCGAAAAGAGGCTTGATGCACTCGTCATAAACGATTTCGTCAATACTGCCGATAAATGCGCCGAGAAGGTCGACAACAGGATTAAATACAAATTTTGCAAGAGAGAGGTAAAGCGCACGGTAGAATACCATATCGGGTGAATTACCCTCCATAAAGTTGCCGATATAATTGACAAGCGATGCCGGGTTAATCGTAAGATCACCCAGGAAAAGTGAAGTAATCGTCGAGATGCCGTCAAATGCAGATGACTGCATAACAACCGTCTCCACACTGTCATAGCCGTAAGCCTTGAGATAGGTCATTGTAACAGCACCGCCCATACTCTCGGCACGAATGGCAACCTTATCGTGTCCCGTAAGGCGCTTCGTCTCCTCAATATAAGCATTAAGCTCTGCTGCAATATCAAAAAGATCCTTTCTCCAGTCATAACGGAAGGTAAAATAATCATCCTTATAATGCTCTGCCGTCGGCGGATTGAAGCGTTCGATATCAACCGTCGGATTTTTCGGTACGCCGCTCTCGTCACAGCTCGCATCATAGAAAAGCTCCATAACATCCGCGCTGAGTCTGTGTGCAAAGTAATCAAAATCACGGCTGACAAGCATCCACAGAAGCGGTGCGATGAGACCCGTAATCATATCTGTAATAGCCTCGGTCTCCACACCGAATGCGCCGTATTCCTCATCCGTGCCTGCATTCGCAACAAGCTCGGTATAAGCAAAGCCCGTTACGAAAACAACGGGAATATAGCCGCAATCACATTCGTCGTCCGCTGACCTTGCGAAAACAGCAACACTCAGTGAAAAAGCGATGATAACAGAAAGTAAAACCGCAAGAATTTTTTTCATAATATTACCCCCTAATAATTGTATTTTAGCACAATGCCGCAGAATTTTCAATTCTTATCCGTGCTTTTTGAGCATAAATATATACGGGTGATTTTATGGGCAGTGCAAAAAAGCTTCTTCACAACACAATACTGCTGACCGCGGCCTCCTTTCTGATGAGGACTGTTTCGGTCAGCTTTAACGTTTATCTTACAAATAAAATCGGTGCGGACGGCATCGGTCTTTTTCAGCTTATAATTGCCGTCTACGGTATGACGGTCACCTTTGCCTCCGGCGGGATAAGACTCGCCTCAATGCGGCTTGTTGCTGACAGTCTCGCTTTACAAAAGCATTCCGAGCGGAGAATTATGAGACTTTGTATATTTTATTCACTGCTTTGCGGCGCAGCTGCAGCGTGCATACTTGCGGGATTTTCAACACTCATCGGACAGAAATGGATATGCGACCCGAGAAGCATTCCGAGTCTTAAGGTGTTAAGCCTCAGCCTGCCCTTCGTCGCGGTTTCGGCGGCACTCGGAGGTTATTTCACCGCAGCGGGAAAGCTCGTCCGATACACTGCAGTGCAGTTTTTTGAGCAGATTTTCAAAATCGGTGTAACAGTATTCTCACTCCGTACCGTTATTTCTCACGGTCTTGAGGCTGCGTGCATCGCGATCGTTTTCGGAATGACAAGTGCTGAAATTTTCTCGGCACTCTGCTCGTTTATTATTTTCAGACTTTCGGCCAGAAAATCCGACACCATTGAAAAGCCCGTCGGAATTATCAGAAAAATGCTGCGTATCGCTCTGCCCGATGCCGTAGGTGCCGAAATGCGCTCGGTGCTGATGACGGTTGAGCATCTGCTGATTCCCGTCGGCTTCCGCAAATCAGGAAGCAATCCGCAGGCGGCTATGGCGACCTACGGCATTATACACGGAATGGCGCTTCCGCTCGTGCTGTATCCGTCAGCTCTGCTTTCATCTCTTTCAGGTCTGCTCGTGCCCGAGATATCCTCACAGAATATTGCTAAAAACAATCTGCGCATCGGATATATGATTGCGCGCGTGCTTCATATCGCACTGATTTTTTCTGTCGGCACAGCGGGTATAATGTATTTCACCTCCGACGAGCTGTCAACGGCGGTTTATAACAGCTCCGATGTCGGCTTTTACACCCGACTGCTCTCCCCGCTTATACCCGTGATGTATATCGATATGACAATTGACGGGATGCTCAAGGGACTCGACCAGCAGGTAAGCTATATGCGCTACAACATCATTGATGCGAGCATCTGCGTTATTTTCGTCTGGCTGCTCGTGCCGGTTTTTGCGGTCAAGGGATATATAATCGTTATTTTTATGAGTGAAATTATCAATTTTGCATTGAGCTTCCGCCGACTGACAATGGTAAGCGAGGTGCGGATTGACCTTTTCAGAGATATCGTGATTCCGCTGCTGTGCATTATCTCGTCGGGTAACATAAAGAATATAATTTTCACCCTTTTTCCGATTGATTACGGTGCTAAGGGTGATGCCGTCGCGGGCATACTTATCTGTGCGGGAATGTATACTGTTTTACTGAGGCTTTTTGCCGCCATCAACAGTGAGGAAATAAGCTGGATGAAACGGATTTTAGCAAAAAAATCCGGAGGCCGCAGATGCTGACCTCCGTTTATACGAATACATTTTTGATTTTATGGATAATCACCTGAATCGCGTTCATTTCGACAGTTACGGTTGCGAACGCTTCGTCGAGTACCTTACCGTCCGAAGAATACAGCGTTGCGGTAAGGGTTGCCGTGCCCTTGGAGTTCGCATAAACCGTGCCGTCCTCGTCGACGGATGCTATAGCATTATTATCGCTCGACCACTTGACATATCCGCCCTCGACATTAAAGTCCGTATTGAGCTTACCGCTCGAATTATACTTAAGCTTGATGTTATTCCAGCTCAGCCGAAGCTTGTCACCTGCATCCGAGTTGATGGCAAGCATCGTATCTCCGTCAAGAATGCGTACCCAAGTCATTGTGACATAAGGCTGATGAACGTTGATAACCGTGTTAATCTGAGAAAGCAGAGTCGGAATTTCCCTACGGTGCTCCTTGACAAGATCGAGCACCTCAATAAATATATCGATCAGGCCTTCGACCTCTTTGTCGGAAAGGTCGGCGTGCTTCGTTTTTTCGGCAACGTAATCGGCAAGGTATGACTGATATCCGTCCTCCTTGATTTTTTCGTAATTTGACGGGATCAGAGAAACAACCGTAGCAAAGATCATTTTGCCGATTGAGCCTGCCAGATCCTTGACTGTGCGCTTTTTGCCGAGGTACTGTCCCGTGAAGAAAATAAGGGAATTTTCGTATCTTTCGGAATATGTCGCACGGTCAACCATAACCTCGGTCGCAAGGTAAGAGAACACCTTTTTAAAGACAAGCTCACAGGAAAGAGACTCCTCAGCATCGTAGAAGAAATCGTCGTGCTTCTTACCCGTATGGGACATAAAGCTCTCAAACTCTTCAATCGCCGCATTGTAATAGCTGTCATAATCCGCAACACGGCTTGCTGAAGGAAGGTAGAGCGTTTTGCCGTAGGAGGTGAACCTGAAGTTATCCATCACAAACATCGGAACGTAGTCGCTCGGATTGATAATATTGAAAATATTGTGATAAATCTCATCGCCCGAACGGATATCGCTCGTTGCCTGCGGAGTTTCGTAAAGATAAGCGTAAATATTTTCGTTCGTAAAGCCCGAATTTTTAATATAGTCGGGCAGAGTTCCGATAGATTCGGTATAGCTGCCGTCGATAAGCTCCGCCGCAAAAAGATTTGCGATTGACGAGCCGCGGCTGTAGCCGGGAACAAGAAGCTTAACCTTGCCGTAGGGGCGGAAATTTTTGCAGAAATCGTTGAAATACACAAGAGCAGTCTTTTTTGAAATATTGAAGCCCTCGTGATTTTCTCCCGTACCGACGCGGAGATTACCTCCCCACTCCATACCGTAATTACCGCTTCTGATAGCGGCTATAACGATAGTTGTCGGCTCACCGTTAAGCTCAAGCTTCTTCGTGCCGAGCGCGAGTCCGACAGTATCATAGCCCTCCGTATCATAGCCGTAGCTTGTGAATTCATAGCCGCATTCCTCGAGCATCATACGGATATTCTCATCGGGATTCGCAAGATCAAACGAGCCGAAGGATGCCATGGAAACACACAGCGAATACAGTGCAAGCTCGTGATTGTAATCATAAGCGTTTCCCGTAAAATATGAGTCGGAATACTCATAGGGATATATGATAGTCTCATCGAACCAATCGCAACGGAATTCGTTTTTACCCGGCTTGGGATCTTCGTTATTTTTCTTTGCAAAGGCTGTTGCGGGCAGACTGACAAAAATCATCAGCACCGCAAGAAAAGCGGAAAGTATTCTGTAGGATATTTTCATTCTGCTCGCCTCCTTCAAATTATTTTATCACTCTGAAATCGCCGCTGCGCAGTATCCGCAGCAGGTCGCTGTTCGTTCTGATTTTTTCATCGGTGATAATTCCCGATAGATTTTCGAGATTTTTTTCACGGTGGAAATCTGTTCCGCCGACGCGGATTTTCATCTGATGCATCTCTGCCCACAGCTGAGCTTTTTCGTTGATATCCGTATCCCCTGCCTTGCCGTTATAGATTTCACAACCGTCAATGTTCTTCGGATTTTCTCTGTAAATATACGGTCTGAAGGGATGCGCCTGAAGAAAAATCATATTATTCTTTTTGCAAAGCTCGTGAAAACGGCGCGGATACCATGTCATAAGATTACCGTGCTCCCTTATAAATTCGGGAGTCATACCGTAAACAAGATAATCATTGGTCATACCGTAAAAACGGATTTCCATTCCTAAAAGAACGGTAAAATCATCGCCTGCGGCGGCAAGCGCCTTCTCATAACCGCTCAGGTAAAAGTCAATTTCCTTCTGCGGTGAGAAAAGGTGTCTGTCAAGGAAGGTCTGCGGTGAATAATGGTCGGTTATAACCATTCCCGAATAGCCCCTTGCCTTATACAGCTCCACCGCCTTTTCGGCAGGACAGGATGCACATCGGCTGACATCGCCGGTGTGGCAGTGCAATTCATATTTATATTCCATCGTTTAACTCCGTAAGCAAGGCAGTACAAGCCTTAACTCATACTGCCCCGCAAAAATCATTTTACTCTGCTGATGATATCTGCAAAAGCAGTTGAAAGTGTCTTCGCTGCCGAATAGCCGAGAGAGTTTGTCTCGTGGTAATGGCCGCGGTCAAATTTATCCTTACCTGTGCTGAGATACGGCTGAGTCTTATGAAGAATAAAATCATTGGGCGGAACAACGTAGCCCGTGAAGTCATTTGAAACGCCGAACACAAGAAGATTTTCGTCGCCTGCGATTTCAACGAATGTCGGAGGATTGATTTCAGGTCCTCTGCCCGTTGAGGATTTTTCAGCAGAATCCGCACCGCCGTAAGCGATTTCGGGGAATGCCTCACCCGGAACGAGAAGCACCTGCTGTGTACCGATCTTCATATATGTCATTTCGGAAACGAGAGCCATTTTAAGCTCTGCAGTTTCGCTGGGAACCATCTTTGAGCTCATAACCTTGAGCATTGCAAGGAAGGCAAGAACGCCGTTATCGGCGTGATAATAGAACGGCTGCTGAAGAACCGTAATTTCTGCCGGCATCTTCTCGTCATTATCAATTCTGACAGCACCTGCAGCAAGAGCCTTACCCTGCTTTTCGGTACGGACCCATCTGTCCTCCTCATCGCTGAAGCCGGGGTCAACCGCACCGATCGCTCCGATGCCGAAGAGAAGGTTGACATCCTTCTCGGCATAGATTGCCTGACGCATAAAATAAGGATAATCAGCGCTGCAGAGAGTGTTTCCGCCGCCGAGGGTGTTCGGATGAGCACCGAAATTAAGAAGCCACGTTTCTTTTGAGCCGTTATCGGGAACAAAGCGGAAGCGTGTAAGAGTATCGTTCACATTAAGCGGTTCGCGTCGCTTGTAGTTTGCCTCGGGAACGTGAGTTGTACCGAGATAGAGGTCACCCGTTGTACGGTTTTCATAAGCCTCTATGCAGATTTCCTTGATTGTCTTGAAAATCTTCTGCATATAGCTGTCTACCTTGCCCGTAAAGGGAAGTCTGCCCCAGTAGCCGACAGTATCAAAGCCTGCGTGCTGATGAGTACAGCAGATGTTGATAGCCTTACACTTTGCTGTTTTGCAGAAATCCGCAAGGCTTTCACGGATAAGAGTTACCTCAGTATTGGTAAGACCGATAATGTCGGCTGTTACCATAATGATACCGCCCTCTTCTCCGACGCCGAGCCACATTGCGCTCGCTGTGAGATTATCGTGGATGCCTGTCATATCCTGAGCCATTCTGTGACCGGCTATGTAATACTTCTGCTTGCCGAAATCGTCGGGCATCATTTCTCTCATTGCAAAGCCGACATCAAATTTTGAATCCTTATTATTTCTGATCGTAACGGGCTGTACCTTAGGCAATTCGGGAGCAGGTCCCTTTTTGCTGATTTTATTGCCCTTTTTTGTTGCTATTTTTTTGACGGCTGATGCCGCAAGATCGCCGATATCCATTATACATACCTCCTGAACATTATAACGATATATTTCCGTGTACATTATATCATAATATATATTAACAGACAAGTAAATTTTATATGAACAAACGATTGAAAAGTGCGTTTTCGTCTGTTATAATTATTCCATTACATTAAAAAAGAGGCGATACTGATGAAATACGTTCTTTACGTAATTCTCGCCGCTCTGGCAGTTCTCGTTTTACTGCTTCTTGCGGCGGTTATCCGAACAGCCCTTATGAAAACCAAAAAGGCTGATTACACACCGAATCCCGACCCGAAGAGAACAGAGGAATATGTCGGCAAGCTTTCGGAAATGGTACAGTATGAAACCATCTCCAAGCGCGGCGAGGACAATACCGAAAAGTTTCTCGGCTTCCACAAAGTGCTCGAAAAGCTCTTCCCTCTCGTTCACGAAAAGCTCGAGAAAACCGAAATCGACGGCAACCTTCTTTTCAAATGGAAGGGTAAGTCAAGTGAAAAGCCCATTCTCATTATGAGCCATCAGGACGTTGTTGAGGCTACGGGCGAATGGAAATACCCTCCCTTCAGCGGTGAGGTTGCAGAAGGCAAGGTCTGGGGACGCGGCACATCGGATACAAAATGTACCGTTATGGCATTCCTTCAGGCTGCCGAAGAGCTTCTCAAGGACGGCTACACACCCGACTGTGACGTTTACATCGCAAGCAGCTGCACCGAGGAAATCGGCGGCGACGGCGCACCGAAGATTGTCGATTATCTTGACAAGCAGGGCGTCAGACTCTTCCTCGTATGCGACGAGGGCGGCGGAATCATTCAGGACCCGATGGCAGGCATCAAGGGTAACTTCGCAATGGTCGGTGTTTTTGAAAAGGGCTACGGCGACGTTAAATTCATCGCACGCTCAACAGGCGGTCACGCAAGTGCGCCTCCGAAAAACACCCCGATAGCAAGACTTTCAAAATTCGTTGCTGACGTTGATAAGAAAAATCCGTTCAACGTTGAGTTTATGCCTGAGGTTGAGGCTATGTTCTCAAAGCTTGCACCTTATGCAGGCTTCGGTATGAGACTCATTTTCGGCAATCTCTGGCTCTTCAAGCCGCTTATGAAAAAACTTCTTCCCATGATAAGCGCTCAGGCAGGTGCAATGCTTTCAACAACAATCGCATTCACAATGGCTGAAGGCTCAAACGGCTATAACGTTATTCCGCAGGAGGCTTCGATCTGCGCGAATATGAGATACATCCCCCATCAGGGTACAGACGAAAGCCTTGAGGTTATCACAAACCTCGCGAAGAAATACGACATCGAAACAGAGGTCGTTTACCGCGGTTATCCGTCACCGAGCGTTGACATCCACGGTGAGGCTTTCAAGATGGTCGAAAGCGCAATCAATGAGTGCTTCCCCGGTGTAGGCTGCAGCCCCTATGTTGTTACGGGTGCAACGGATGCGCGCTTCTATTCAAAGATCTGCGACAGCTGTGTACGCTTCGCGCCCGTTATTTACGGCCCCGAGCAGATGAAGGGTATGCACGGACTTGATGAAAACATCGAGTGCAACACGCTCGCAGGTGCGGTTGATTTCTATAAGAAGATAATCACAATGCAGAAAAGATAAATAAAAAGATAAGCAGTATTGAAATTTTCAATACTGCTTAATTTTTATTCTGTTACAACAACCTGAAAAACGACTGTATGCTCCTGCCACTGTGCCGTGACATATGTTTTGCCGACAGCCTTAGGATAAACCCGCTTGTCTCTGATTTCGATAATATCCTCGTCGTAATCAGAGAAGACGACATCTCCCCTCACCTTTTTAAGGTTAAGCTGTGTATCCGCTTTGAGCACACTCACCTTAAAGCTGCTGAAGATATCTGAAAGCGAGGCTTCATAAACTCTTTCTTCGGTAGTAATACCGATATAATCGACAAACAATGTGCGTTTGACAAACTCAACGGGAGTTTTGATATTCTCGTTATTTATATCCGAAAAGTCCGCATTTTCAAGCTGAGAGAGCGTGACCTTATTCATTCTTGTCGGCCAGTATGCCCACTGATCACCATAAGCATAGGCAATATAAATATCATCTGACAGACGGATATGTCCGTCGGGTCTGCCCGTGATGCCGCAGTTATGACAGCAATGGCTGATATTGGTTTTCAGCGCGTTTGACTCTCTGAATTCAAGTCCGTCATCTGAAACATAGAGACCAACAAAGCTATCTGTTGTGAAGCGGTCGCAGGTAACAACAGCGATAAATCTGCCCCAATCCTCGACATATTTGACATCAGCTGAATCCATAGCATTGTAATCGTTGTATGTGTGTCTCATCGCAATGCCCTTGATTTCAAGAGTTGCGGGCCAGTTCTCGTCGGTTGCATCCGCAACGGCAACATGAGTCTGATTGACACCGTCATCGCGCCATGTATAGTAGAGATAGAGCGTACCTTCAAGCTCTACCATACTCGGCTCGCCGGCTCCGTATTTTTCGGGATTGCCTGTGAAAACGATTATCGGCTCCGGCTTTCCGCCCCAGCCCGTACCATTCCACTTTTCAAACGGGCCGTCGGGATTTTTGCTTCGCGCAACGAAAACATTGTTATCGACACCTCCTTCAACCACGGTTGAGGTATAGCCGAGATAGTAATAATCGCCGAATTTCACAATACCCGGATCACAGCAGGAGAAGAAATCCTGCGAATCGGGAGTAGGCTGTAAAACGGATTTTTCCTCTGTCCAGCTTTTGCCGCCGTCGGGAGAATGGCGGTATGATATCCAGTCCCATTCATCGTTTGCCCCCGGCGCAGAGAAATATGCATCGATGCTGCCATCGGCATTCATAATCATTGACGGGCCGTAGCGGTAACCGAAGGATGAGCCCTTTTCGGGATTGTAGATATCAAAGCCCTCATCCTCTGCGGTGATTTTCACAAAATCTGATGCCTCAGGGTCAGCCGTGATTATACCGTCGGTATAAGCTCTGTTTTCAATAGGAGTATACTGCGCGTACGGTGACTGCACGATGCCGACCGTGAGGAGCAGTGACACAAAAAAGCGGATGATTGTATAGAAAAAGTTTGCCATAGCTTACACCTCATTTAACTGTCGCATAGATAAGCGGTTGCTTTTTGACGGGTGTGTCACAGAAAGTGACAGCCTCGCTGAATTTCTGACACGCGTCAGCGAATTTATCTGAATCGTTCGCATAAAGCGTTGCAATCACGCCGCCCTTTTCAACCTTATCACCTGTTTTAGCGTTAAGGATTATGCCTGCAGAAAAGTCGAGCACATCGCTCTTTTTATTTCTGCCTGCGCCGAGAAGCAGGGATGTAATACCGATTTTTTCGGCATCCATGCTTTTAATATATCCGTCATATTCTGCTTTGATTTCAAAGGAATGCTCAGCCCTCGGGAAGAGGTCGGTGTTTTCTATCCACTCGGGGTTACCGCCCTGAGCCTCAACCATTTCTTTAAATTTTCCGAGTGCAGAGCCGTCCGCGATTGCACCCCTTGCCATTGAAACACAGGTGTCCTTATCCTTACCCGTAACCAATGTCAGCATATTTGATGCAAGCTCGATGCACACCGCGGTCAGATCCTCACAGCCGTTACCCTTAAGAGCTTCGGCAGCTTCGATGACCTCAAGCGAATTGCCGACAGCATTGCCGAGCGGAATATCCATATTTGTGATAACGGCAACGGTATCCCTGCCCGCGGATTTACCGATAGAAACCATAGCCTTCGCGAGAGCCTCAGACTCTTCAACACTCTTCATAAACGCGCCGCTTCCCGTTTTGACATCAAGCACGATTCCCTTCGAGCCCGCGGCGAGCTTTTTACTCATTATTGACGAGGCAATCAGCGGAATACTGTCCACGGTAGCGGTGTCGTTGCGAAGGGCGTAGAGCTTTTTATCCGCAGGAGCAAGATCTCCCGACTGACCGATAACGCTCAGACCGATTGAGTTTACCTGCGAGAGAAAATCCGCACCCGAAAGAGTTGTCTGAAAGCCCTCAATTGATTCGAGCTTATCGACAGTACCGCCCGTATGTCCGAGGCCTCTGCCTGACATCTTGGCAACCTTACCGCCGAGTGCGGCAACAATAGGAGCTACGATGAGCGTCGTTTTGTCACCGACACCGCCCGTCGAATGCTTATCGACAGTGTAGCCTTTAATCGAAGAAAGGTCAACGGTATCACCCGAGTGCGCCATACACATTGTAAGTGTCGCCGTTTCTCTTTCCGTCATACCGTTAAAGCAGATTGCCATCAGAAGAGCGGTAATCTGATAGTCTTCAATATCGCCGTTGCTCGCCGAGGTTACGAAGAATGAAATCTCCTCATCCGTCAGCTCCCCGCCGTAACGCTTCTTAAGAATTATATCATAAATGCGCATAAAATCACCTCGCGATTTGTCTTATATAATATAGCATATTATCTTCAAAATGTAAAATAAAACACTGTAATTTGGTTTAATAAATTGGGGTTTGTCGAGATGTTTGGTTTTGATGAAATTAAATGCGTGCAAAGCCTCCCTTGCCTAAAGGGAGGTGGATTTTGCGTAGCAAAAGACGGAGGGATATATTAACAAAGTTTCTTTACTGCTATATCTTTTTCCGTGTCACAAACTATCCC
>JAFNVC010000023.1 GCA_017379935.1 Clostridia bacterium | reverse complement strand
TTAAATGACGCACAAACCCAGCCTCCCTTGCCTAAAGGGAGGGGGACCACGAAGTGGTGGAGGGATAGTTTGTGACACGGAAAAAGATATAGCAGTAAAGAAACTTTGTTAATATATCCCTCCGTCTTTTGCTACGCAAAAACCACCTCCCTTTAGGCAAGGGAGGCTTTGCACGCATTTAATTTCATCAAAACCAAACATCCCCACAAACTCCAATTTGTTAACTGTATCAAAAAACGGAGCCGTTACAACGACTCCGTTTGAATCTATTCATATCTGTAATGTTTATCTGCTATCATTACCGCAACAATTATCATCGTGATTATAAAAATCGCAAAGGTTCTGTATCCTGATGCCCACACCGTAGGTGAAAATCCCATAATAAGTCTTGTGCCAAGTCCTGTTCCGAGCAAAAGAAAGGCTTTTAATACCTCAAGCTTATCTTTAAGCAGAATGGCAACCGTTATCAGCACGCACACCGCGATTATAACAAACAGGATATCGGGAACAGGCTCAAAGGAATAAACAGCCTTGCTCATCTTGTAATTCTGCATACCGCCCGTGAAGAAGGTGATAAGCCCTGAGTCCTTCAACGGCGTTACCGAAATCAAGGAAAAAACAACCGCAAAAACACACGGGAACAATGAGGTTAATCTCAATACGATGTTTTTTCGGTATTTGAAAACCGTGACTGCAAGAAAAACTGTGAAAGCAATAAACGCCGCACTTGCAAAGCTCAGCTTCATCGTCATACAGTAAAATGTTGAAGAAAATCCGAGATCGAGCTTCTCAATGATATTCAGCTCACCGTATTCGGGGAAATACCGACCGATTTCCCTGACCATACGCGAATTGTCACCGTTGATGTTGCCGAGGTATGCAACCAGCAGACCGCCGATGCTTATAAGTGCCTGAATAAAAGGAAAAACACGGATTTTTTTATTATAAATCATCATTGCGCAGCCGAGAATGAAAACGAAGGTAAGCACCGCGCTCATCATTTCCATATTCAATGAGTAAAGCAGAAGCGGAATTGTCCCGAGATAAATCGGCTTGAACCGCTGACCGCCGTACAGCTTCTGAAAAACAAGAATATTGATTACCGCAAAGGTGATAGGCCACAGGTAATTTACCGTCGTTGCGATAAAGCCGGCATCTACAATTATCATCGTCGGATAAATCAGCGTGAAGCCGAAAATTAAAGCTGTCAGCCTTCTGCTTTTTGTCGGGACAAGCTCCGTGAGTGATTTTATGAGTACCGTAAGAATTACGGGATTGAACAGTCTCCACAGAATATGCCAACGGCAGAATATGTATGTCATCGAATCCGTCAGAAGCCTTGACGAGCCCTTGAGAAATTCGGTGATACCGACAACCGCCTCGGCGTTGAAAATTGAGTCATCGCCCCAGTTGAGCGGAAGAAAAAGGTGAATGGCTAACGCTAGCAGGTAAAAGTACAGAAAAAATCTGCGTTCGTTCAGCTTTTTTATCATAAAATCCCTCCGTTCGTTTTAACAATATACCACTTTTTTCTTGCCTTTTCAATTCCTTTGCTTTAAAATAAAAGCGGTGATAAAAATGAATATGAATTTCTTTGTCAACACAAAAGTAATAACAGGTGCTGACTGTGTAAAAAGCAATGCTGAAAAATTAGGCTCATACGGCAAAAAATGTCTCATAGTGACGGGTGCAACCTCAGCTAAAAAATGCGGAGCTCTTGGCGATGTTGCTTCGGCACTTGAATCGCAGGGCGTGCAGTATGAAATCTATGATAAAATCTGTCAGAATCCGACGGTTGAATCCTGCTTTGAGGCGGGACTTCTTGCGAATTCAATCGGCGCAGATTTTATTGTCGGTATCGGCGGCGGCTCTCCGCTTGATGCCTCAAAGGCGGTTGCCGTGATTGCCGCGAACCCGGGAATCTCCGAGGAAAAGCTGTATGCAATGCAGTGGGATAATCGGCCCCTTCCCGTTGTAGCCGTCGGCACAACTGCAGGTACGGGCAGCGAGGTTACAAGCGTTGCCGTTATAACAAATTCAAAGGGACTCAAGAAGAGCTTCCGTAATGATCTGACTTATCCCGTGCTGTCCTTCGGCGATCCGAAATACACTATGAGTCTTTCTGATTCCTTCACGCGCTCAACGGCGGTTGATGCACTTGCACATTGTGTTGAAAGCTTTTTCTGCCGCTCTGCGAACGATATTTCGAAGGTTTTGGCCGTTGCGGGCGTAAAAAAGCTTCTTAAAGCTTTTGATAAAATAATCTCGCAGGGAACCGAGGCTCTTACCCTCGATGACAGAGAGCAGTTATATAACGCTTCTCTGCTCGGAGGCTATGCGATTGCGGTGACGGGTACGGCACTTCCGCATGCTCTCGGCTATTTTCTTACCGAAAATTACGGCATTGCCCACGGAACGGCTTGTGCTGTTTTTCTTAACGAATTTATCGGATACAATTCGACCGTTAAGCCTGAGCTGACCGCAGAATTTTTCGACGAAATCCGTATGGATAAAGAACGTTTCAAGGCTGTTGTTTCTTCCGTAATGCCCGAAATCGATGTCCGCCTTACCGATGAGTATATAACTGAGCTTTCACCCCGCTGGGAGGGGAATGCCGCTCTTAAGCGTAATTGGGGTGAAATCGATACAGCCTTTGTTAATGCTCTTTTGAGAAAATTATTTTAATATATTGAAAAAAATTTGGAATGGTAGTATAATTTTTACATCAATTTCAGGAGGTTGGTAAAATGTTGGTTTTTATTAAAACAGCTTTATCACTCGTTCTTACCGCACTTATCGGCATTTCAGGTCTGTTTGGTATGACGGGTGAAAAGGCAACAGGTCACGAGGATTACAAGGAATACAAGAACGTTATTCTTATGATCGGCGACGGTATGGGCTTTAACACTCTTGAGGCTACAAAGAAGCTCAGAAATGTTGATCTTGTTATGGAAACGATGCCCGTTCTCTCCGAGTCAGAGACAAGAAGCCTTACAAACAAGGTTACAGACAGTGCTGCAGGCGGTACAGCTCTCGCTTGCGGTGTAAGAACATATAACGGTGCTATCGGCGTATTTGCCTTCAATCCGTTTGCAAACCGTTGGCAGTATCCCGTTTCGCTTTCAGAGTTCGCTATCGAGCAGGGTAAGCTTGCAGGTGTCGTTACAACTGACGAGACAAGCGGTGCAACTCCCGCATCATTCTCCGCTCACGCAATCGCAAGAACATCAGAGAAGAATATTTCAAAGGATCAGATGACATCTGACCTTACACTCGTATGGGGCTGTGCTTCAGAAAGTGTCACTCCCGAAAAGTGTGCGGAAAACGGCTTTGAATACTTCACAACAAGAGAGGAAATGAACGCTCTTGAGGAGGGCTCACGCTCATTCGCACAGTTCGATTGGGACGATGTTGCTGATATCAAGGACGAGAAGGATACACCGTATCTTGCTGAAATGACAGCAAAGGCGATCGACCTTCTTGACGATGATGAGGACGGCTTCTTCCTTATGGTTGAGGGTGCTCATATCGATAAGTTCTCTCACTCTAATGATTTCAACGGCTCAACAGGTCATACCGTAGAGTTCGATAAGGCTATCGAGGTAGCTCTCGAGTATGCTGCTCAGGACGGCGAAACACTTGTTGTTGTTACTGCTGACCACGAGACAGGCGGTATCACTCTCAACGAGTCAACAGGTGAGTATTACTACACAACAGGCAGCCACACAGGCGTTAATGTTCCCGTTTACGTTTCTGCAACGGATGCAGGCTTCGTATCAGGCGAGGCTTATAAGAACTGTGAGGTTTCAACTCAGCTTGCAAGAGTAATGGGCGCTGAGGAAAAGGACTTCCCGAGAATTAAAATCTGAATCGTTTCAAAGGGGCTGGATTTCAGTCCCTTTGTTTTTGGAGGAAATATGAAATATACGACCCTTCTTTTTGATCTTGACGATACCTTGCTCGATTTCGGTAAGGCGGAGGATAATGCAATCACACTTCTTCTTGAAAAATACGGTCTGCCCGCGAGTGAAGAAAACAAAAGGCTCTATTCCGGGATAAACCAATCGAAATGGGATGCTCTTGCGAAGGGTGAAATCACGCGCAAGGAGCTTTTTGCAACACGCTTTCCCGATTATTTTGCCGCTCTCGGCGTCGATATTGACGGTGACACGGCTAATGCTGAATATATATCCTTGCTTGGTCAGGGACATTTCCTGCTTGACGGAGCGCTTGAGACCTGCCGTCAGCTTTCTGAAAAATATTCGATGTATATCATCACCAACGGTGCCAAAAAAGCACAGGAGGGAAGGCTTGCAGGCTCACCGCTGATGCAGTATTTTGACGGTGTTTTTATCTCCGAGGAAATCGGCTTTGATAAGCCGAAGAAGGAGTATTTCGATTTCGTTTACTCTCACATCCCCGAAAAGGATAAGTCCAAAACCCTCGTCATCGGCGATTCTCTCGCATCCGATATCGCGGGTGCGGTCGGCTACGGCGTGGACTGCTGTTGGGTCAACAGGGGAGAGGAAAAGCCGACGAAGGCTAATTATACTGTCAAAAAAGTTGCTGATTTATTGTTGATTTTATAGAATTTCCTGTTCTGTATTGATTTTGTTTTTGTTTTTTGGTAAAATTATTCTACTAATGACTATGGAGGTCAGAAAAATGAAGATTACAAAGAAAATTCTCGCAGTAATCCTTTGTGTTGTAATGGCATTTTCCGTTATGACAGCGGCTTTCACCGTTTCTGCAAAGGAAGAGGTCACACCCGTTGTTTTCGTACCGGGTATCGGCCAGTCACAGACTTATAAGTACGATGATGAAGGCAATGTTGTTGCTGATTGGAACCTTCTCCACATCAACACAGATTTTGCAAGCTTTTCAATCTTTGATTGGATCAACCTTGTAAAATTTGTTGCAGAGTTCATCACATCGATCTGCGTTCAGAAGGACGTTATCCCTCAGTCAAGCATCACTAACGTGCTTGAGATTTTCTTCTCTGATCATCTCAGTGATGAAAACGGCAACCCCATCAATAATGTTGTAACTCCTCTCCACAAGTACCCTGTATCAGAGTATGACGAGGAAGCAAGAGAAATCTTTGATGACAGAATTCCCTGTCAGTTCCTTCTCGACGAAATCGGCGAAGAGAACGTATATTGCTACAACTATCCCGTATTCTCAAACGCTGATGCAAATGCTGTCGGTCTTAATGACTTTATCGAAAACGTTGTTCTCAAGCAGACAGGCGCAAAGAAGGTTATCCTTGTTCCGATGAGCATGGGCGCAAGCGTTGTTAACAACTACCTCAACCAGTATCCTGATGCAGGCAGAGTTGCTAAGGTTATCAGCATCGTCGGCGCTTGGGACGGCAGTGACGTTTTCGGCGACCTTATGCTTGCTGACTTTGACGACAATGCACCTGCAATGGTTTATACAAATCTCCTCGGCTCTCTTGGCTTCGTTGATCCTTATGTAGGCTCAATTATCAACATCGCTGCAAGAATCCTCCCGAAGCAGGAGCTTCGCAACATCCTTGACGATATCGTTGATTCACTCGTCAAGACTCTTTTCCTTACCAACACATCCTTCCTCTCACTCTGCCCGTCAGGCAGATATGATGAGTTCGCTGAGAAGTATCTTCAGGGCGACGATATGGCAGAGGTAAGAGAGCAGACAGCAAGATATGCTGAGGCTCAGAAGAATCTCAAGGAAAGACTTGAGTATCAGCAGGTAACTTACGGCACAGAGTTCTATTTCATCAGCGGCTACAACCTTGCTTTCGGTGATGAGGACTATGGCTTCTTCAAGTTCTTCGAGACCTTTGACACAACAAACTCTGACGAAATCATCCAGATTTCATCAACAGCACCGGGTACATCCTACGTTCCCGCAGGTCAGTCCTTCAGCGATGAGTATATCGCAGACCCTGCACATAACGTTTCACCCGACGGCTCAATCGACGCTTCAACCTGCTACTTTGAGGATACATCATGGTACTTCGAGGGTCAGAAGCACGAGCTTACAGATAACAACACGGCATTGAGCCTTGCTTTCGAAATCGCACTCGGCAACATTCATTCTGTTGAGGACTGCGAGGATACATATCCCCAGTTCAACGAGTCAAGATTCGTAAGACGTCTTACAAGAGATTATCTTCCTGACGCTGCAACAATCGACCGTTCAGCACTTGAGGCTGCTGACGCTGCAAGACTTGATAAGGCTGTTGCAGATGCAGAGGCTATGATGGCACGCACTCTCAACGACCGCGATGCAGACGATGAAATCATCTTTGCTCTCAAGGATCTCCTCATCGAGCTCAACGTTAAGTACAATCTCTGGGATGACAGATATCAGCCTGAGCAGGACGACCCGACAATGGATGCAGTTGAGAAGGTTCTCGGCGGCGTTTCAGATGTTCTCGTTCTCATCTTCGGCAAGAAGGGCTTCGCAGATTTCTGGAGCTTCCTCTACGAATAATTAAAATAATATGCCTGCACTCCTCGGGGTGCAGGCTTCGTTTATCTATATTCACAAAATTTGCATCAAAATCAACAGTTTTATCTATATATAAAACACCCCCGTTCCGATTGACATTTTCGCTGTTTTGTGATAAAATTTTCAGAGTACGATCCTTGTTATCTGACAGGGTGAAAGGAGCAGCTTATGAACTTCATTCTCAAAGGCGGACAGGTTTATACCGACGGTAAAATCAAGAAGCAGGATCTTCTTGTTTCTGATGGTATTATTGCTTCTGTGTCCGAGTGCCTTTGTTCGGAAAAAGCTACTGTTATTGACTGCGAAAATAAATATATATTTCCCGGACTTGCAGATGTTCACGTGCATTTGCGAGAGCCGGGTTTTTTGTATAAGGAGACTATAGAGACGGGTACAAAGGCTTGTGCGCACGGCGGATACACTCTTGTCTGCTCAATGCCGAACCTTAAGCCGACACCCGATAATTACGAAAATCTTAAAATTCAGCTCGATGCAATCGAAAGGGATGCGGTTATTTCCGTCAAGCCCTACGGCACGATAACCGTCGGCGAAATGGGTGAGGAGCTTTCCGATATGGAGGCTATGGCACCTTATGTAGCAGGCTTTTCGGACGACGGCAGGGGAGTGCAGAATGAAGAAATGATGCGCTCTGCGATGCTTAAGGCAAAGTCTATCGGCAAAATGATTGTTGCTCATTGCGAGGATAATGCACTCCTTCACGGCGGCTATATCCACGACGGTGAATACGCGAAGGCGCACGGTCACAAGGGCATCTGCTCCGAGAGCGAATACGGTCCGATTGCAAGAGACTTGAAGCTCGTTGAAGAGACCGGCTGTGCCTACCACGTCTGCCACATTTCGACAAAGGAAAGTGTTCAGATTATCCGCGAGGCGAAGGCAAGAGGTGTTGATGTCACCTGCGAAACTGCACCGCATTATCTCGTTCTCTCCGATAAGGATCTTCAGGAGGATGCACGCTTCAAGATGAATCCGCCTCTGCGCTCGGAGGATGATAAAAACGCACTCATCGAGGGTATCCTCGACGGCACGATAGATATGATAGCTACCGACCATGCGCCTCATTCCGAGGAGGAGAAGAGTAAGGGTCTTAAGGACAGCCTTATGGGTGTTGTCGGTATTGAAACAGCCTTTGCGGTAATGTATACGAATTTTGTCCGTAACGGCAGAATGTCACTCGAAAAGCTTATTGAAATTATGAGCGTCAACCCCTGCAGCCGCTTCGGCTTTGACAATTCAATAAAGCAGGGCGCAAAAGCAAATCTCACGGTCTTTGACCTTGATAAAAAATATACGGTTGATCCCGAAAAATTCCTTTCCAAGGGAAGAAGCACACCGTTTAAGGGAGCGGAGCTTTACGGCGAATGTGTGCTGACCGTAGCAGACGGCAATATTGCATATCAGGGAGAGTAATATGAAACAGGAATTTTTAACAATCACGGAAAATAAAAAAATCGCAAAAGATGTGTACCTTATGGTGCTAGAGGGTGATACCTCGGCTATTACGGCATCGGGTCAGTTTGTCAATATCAAGCTTGACGGCTTTTATTTAAGACGACCGATTTCCGTCTGCGATTATGACGATAAAACACTCACGATTATCTACAAGGTTGTCGGTCAGGGTACTGAGGCTATGGCAGAGCTGCCCTGCGGTGAAAAGCTCGATGTTCTTCTCGGTCTCGGTAACGGCTACAACCTTGAAAAGAGCGGAGACAATCCGCTTCTTATCGGCGGCGGTGTAGGTGTACCTCCGATGTATAATCTGTGCAAAAAGCTTATCGCTGAAGGTAAGAAGGCTACGGTTATCCTCGGCTTCAACACGAAGGACGAAATCTTCTTCGAGGATGAATTCAAGGCTCTCGGCGCTGATGTTTATATCACAACCGTTGACGGAAGCTACGGCACAAAGGGCTTCGTTACGGACGTTATGAAAAATCTCACCTACTCCTACTTCTTCACCTGCGGACCGATGCCTATGTTCAAGGCTATCGAGGCTACGGCAACAACAAGCGGTCAGTACAGCTTTGAGGAAAGAATGGGCTGCGGCTTCGGTGCCTGTATGGGCTGCTCGTGCAAGACAAAGTACGGCAACAAGCGAATCTGCAAGGACGGTCCCGTGCTCGAAAGGGAGGAAATCATATGGTAAACACAAAAGTTGAGCTTTGCAATATAACACTTGACAATCCCGTAATCCCTGCGAGCGGAACCTTCGGCTTCGGCTATGAGTTCGCAGAGCTTTACGATATCAACTGTCTCGGAACGTTTTCGTTCAAGGGCACAACAAAGGATGCACGCTTCGGCAATCCTACACCGCGAATTGCGGAATGTGACAGAGGTATGATAAACGCTGTCGGTCTTCAGAATCCGGGCGTTGAGGCTGTTATCGCAAACGAGCTTCCGAAGCTTAAGAAATGCTTCAATAAGCCCGTTATGGCAAACGTCAGCGGCTTTGCTGTTGAGGATTATGTCTACACCTGCGAAAAGCTCGACAAAGAGGAGCAGGTCGGCTGGCTCGAGGTTAACGTCTCCTGTCCTAACGTTCACGGCGGCGGTATGGCGTTCGGTACATCGGCTGAGGCGGCGGCAGAGGTTACAAAGGCTGTCAAGGCTGTAACAACAAAGCCCGTTATAATCAAGCTTTCACCGAACGTTACGGACATCGTATCAATCGCAAAGGCTTGCGAGGAAGCAGGCGCAGACGGCATCAGTATGATAAACACTCTTCTCGGTATGAAGATTGATCTCAAAACGAAGAAGCCTGTCATCGCGAATAAAATGGGCGGCTTCTCGGGTCCTGCAATAAAGCCCGTGGCTGTCAGAATGATTTATCAGGTCTACGAAGCAGTCAATATTCCCATCGTCGGAATGGGCGGTGTATCGTCAGCAGAGGATGTCATCGAGCTTATGCTTGCGGGCGCAACTGCTGTTGAGGTCGGCGCGGCAAATCTCATTGATCCGTTTGCGGCAAGAGATATTGTCAACGACCTTCCGGGAGTAATGGAAAAATACGGAATAAATAATTTAAGTGAAATAATAGGAGGAGCACACTAATGGGTAAGGATGTAATTGTAGCCTGCGACTTTTCGTCAAAGGCAGACGTAATGAGCTTTCTTGATAAGTTCGTTAATGAGGGCAGAAAGCCCTTCGTAAAAATCGGTATGGAGCTTTTCTATGCTGAAGGTCCGCAGATTGTTAAGGAAATCAAGGAGAGAGGTCACAAGATTTTCCTTGATCTCAAGCTTCACGATATCCCCAACACAGTAAAGAAGTCAATGGCAGTTCTTTCAAACCTTGATGTTGATATGACAAACCTTCACGCAGGCGGAACAATCGCGATGATGGAGGCTGCTCTCGAGGGTCTTACACGTCCTGACGGCACAAGACCGATGCTCATTGCCGTTACACAGCTTACGTCAACAAGCGAGGAGAGAATGAAGACAGACCTTCTCATCAACGAGCCTATCGACAAGGTTGTTATGCACTATGCCCACAATGCAAAGCTTGCAGGTCTTGACGGTGTTGTTTGCTCTCCGCTTGAGGCAGGTAAGGTACACGAAACCTGTGGTGACGGCTTTGTTACTGTTACACCGGGTGTCCGCTTCGCAGACGGCGATATCGGCGATCAGGTGCGCGTTATGACTCCAGCTGAGGCAAAGAAGATCGGCTCTGACTACATCGTAGTCGGCAGACCTATCACAGCGGCGGCAGATCCCGTTGCGGCTTACAACAGATGTGTAGCTGAATTTGTAGACTAAGTTTAAAATAAAAGTTGAGATAAAGGAGAATAACACTATGGAGAAGCTTATTGCAAAAGACTTACTTAAAATCAAGGCGGTTTTCTTCCGTCCCGAGGAGCCGTTCACATGGGCAAGCGGCATCAAGAGCCCTGTTTACTGTGACAACAGACTCACGCTTACTGCACCCGATGTAAGAACTGATGTTGAAAACGGTCTTGCTAAACTTATCAAAGAGAAGTATCCCGAGGCAGAGGTGCTTATGGGTACATCAACTGCAGGTATCGCTCATGCAGCTATTACAGCTCACATCCTTGATATGCCTATGGGCTATGTTCGTTCAGGTAATAAGGATCACGGCAGACAGAATCAGATCGAGGGTAAGCTTCTTCCCGGTCAGAAGGTTGTTGTCGTTGAGGATCTTATCTCAACAGGCGGCAGTGTTATCGAGGTTGTAAACGTTCTTCGTGAAGCAGGCGCAGATGTTCTCGGTATTGTTTCAATCTTCACATACGGTATGAAGAAGGGCCTTGTACGCCTTGAGGAAGCAAACGTTATCAACTACTCACTCACAAACTTTGACGTTATCGCAGAGGTTGCAGCTGAGGAAGGCTACATCGCAACAGAGGATATTCAGAGACTTATCGCATTCAGAAATAACCCGTCCGACGAAAGCTGGATCGGAGGAGCGAAATAATGAGAAGCGTTATCGATATTCTTGATCTTTCGGTTGCTGAGCTTGACGAGCTTGTCGCTTGTGCAAACGATATTATCGAAAACCCGGAAAAATATGCTCATAAGTGCGACGGCAAAAAGCTTGCAACGCTTTTCTTTGAGCCGTCAACAAGAACACGCTTAAGCTTTGAGGCTGCTATGTACGAGCTCGGCGGTAATGTGCTGAGTATGTCAGATGCAAAGTCAAGCTCTGCTGCAAAGGGCGAGAGCGTGGCTGATACTGCAAAGACAATTTCCTGCTATGCAGATATCATTGCTATGCGCCATCCTAAGGAGGGTGCACCCCTTGTCGCTTCAATGAACGCGAGCGTGCCCGTTATCAATGCCGGTGACGGCGGTCACAACCACCCGACACAGACTCTTGCTGACCTTCTCACAATCAGCCGTGAAAAGGGTCGCTTCAACAATATCACAGTCGGCTTCTGCGGTGACCTTAAATTCGGCAGAACCGTGCATTCGCTCATCAGCGCACTTTCAAGATACGAGGGTGTTAAATTCGTCCTCATTTCTCCCGAGGAGCTCAAGCTTCCGAGCTATGTCAAGAAGGATATCATTCAGAAGAATAATCTTGAATATGTTCAGACAACTGACCTCGAATCGGTTATGCCCGAGCTTGACATTCTCTATATGACACGCGTTCAGCGCGAACGCTTCTTCAACGAGGAGGATTATCTCCGTCTTAAGGACAGCTATATCCTCACTCCCGAAAAGCTTGAGACGGCAAAGTCCGATCTCACGATTATGCATCCGCTGCCCCGAGTCAACGAGATCAGCGTAGCGGTTGACAATGACCCCAGAGCCTGCTATTTCAAGCAGGTGCTTAACGGCAAGTATATGAGAATGGCTTTGATACTCAAGCTTCTGGAGGTAAAATAAATGAATATAGATTCAATCAGAAACGGTATCGTTATCGACCATATCAAGGCCGGTAAGGGTATGCAGATTTACAATCTTTTAAAGCTTGACGAGCTTGACTGCTCCGTTGCAATTATCAAGAACGTCAGCAGCAACAAGATGGGTAAAAAGGATATTATCAAGGTTGATGCGGATATCGATGTTGACGTTGAGCTTCTCGGCTACGTTGACCCGAACGTAACCGTTGACATCATCAAAGACAGCAAGCTTGTCGAAAAAAGAAAGGTGTCCTTACCCGAAAAGCTTACTAACGTAATCAAATGCAAAAATCCCCGATGCATCACCTCGGTTGAGCAGGAATTACCGCATATTTTCAAAAAGACAGATAATGGCGAAAAAGCGGTTTACAGATGCATTTACTGCGAAACAAAAGCAGAATAAATTGTATAAATTTGATAGACAACAGCTAAAACAGGGGACAAAGTTTTACACTTGACTACATTGACCTTTACGGCGGTTTTTGGTATAATTAAACCACACGAATATTGACCCTTTTGTGACTGACGGAAGCGTGGATAACCACGAGGGAGCAGAAGGAGTTTTCAGCCGACCGTCTGGGCAGTCCTGTTTACAAAATAGGACTGCCCTTTAATATTTTCAGGAGGACTTTTTATGAAAAAAATCGGTATTATTATGGGTAGCGACAGCGATTTGCCCGTAGTTGAAAAAGCAATGACAACTCTTGATGAGTTTGGTGTTCCCTATGAGGTACACGTTTTCTCAGCACACAGAACACCTGTAGAGGCAAAGGAATTTTCAGCGAATGCACGCGCAAACGGTTTCGGCGCAATCATCGCGGCGGCAGGTAAGGCAGCACACCTTGCAGGTGCAATCGCAGCAAATACAACTCTGCCCGTAATCGGTATTCCCGTCAAGTCATCAACTCTCGACGGTCTCGATGCTCTTCTTTCTACCGTTCAGATGCCCGCAGGCATTCCCGTTGCAACAGTTGCTATCGACGGTGCGGCAAATGCGGCTCTTCTCGCAATCCAGATTCTCTCTGTCAGCGACGACGAGGTTGCGGCAAAGCTTGACGCTCAGAGAAAGGCTGCATCAGAAAATGTTCTCAAAAAGAACGCTGATATCGAAAAGAGATTCAATAAATAATCACAGGCAGACACACAGGCATTTTCCTTAAAACGGAGGTAAATATATGGGAGGATTTTTTGGCGCAGCCTGCAAGGGGGACGCGATTTACGATGTCTTCTTCGGCACGGACTACCACTCACATCTCGGCACGCGCCGCGGCGGTATGGCCGCTTACGATAAAGAAATCGGCTTACAGCGCGATATTCATAATATCGAAAACTCACCCTTCAGAACAAAGTTCGAGAATGTTTTTGAAGAGATGAAGGGCAATTCGGCAATCGGCTGTATCAGCGATTCCGACCCTCAGCCGCTTCTCGTCCGTTCAAATCTCGGCACTTATGCAATCTGCATCGTCGGTGTTATCAACAACGCAGATGAGCTTATCAAGCAGTATCTTGATTTCAGCGGCGGACAGTTCAATGCTATGACAGGCGGTAAGGTCAACTCCACCGAGCTTGTAGCGGCACTCATCAATCAGAAGAGCGATTTCGTTACAGGTATCCACTTCGCACAGCAGGTTATCGAGGGCACGGCATCAATCCTCATTCTTAAGAATGACGGTGCAATCATTGCCGCACGCGACAGACTCGGCAGAATCCCCGTGCTTGTCGGAAAGAGTGAAAACGGCTATTGCGTTTCCTTCGAGTCCTTTGCTTATCAGAAGCTCGGCTACGAGGATGAAAAGGAGCTCGGACCGGGCGAAATCGTGGAATTCACCTGCGATAAGCTCACACAGCTTGCCGAGCCCGGCAAGAAAAAGCGCATCTGTGCTTTCCTCTGGTCATATTACGGCTATTCACCGTCAAATTACGAGGGCGTTAACGTTGAGGTTATGCGTTACCGTAACGGCGAAATCCTTGCCGAGCACGATATGAAGGTCGGCAATGCGAAGGATGTTGACTATGTCAGTGGTGTTCCCGATTCCGGTACACCTCACGCGATCGGCTATGCTAACAAGAGCCGCATCCCGTTCTCGAGACCGTTTATCAAATATACTCCCACGTGGCCCAGAAGCTTTATGTCATCCAAGCAGAGTGACAGAAGCAGGGTTGCGAAAATGAAGCAGGTACCCGTACACGAGCTTATCCGTGACAAGAATCTTCTCTTTGTTGACGATTCAATCGTCCGCGGAACACAGCTTCGCGAAACAGTCGAGTTCCTCTACTCGAACGGTGCTAAGGCGGTCCATATGCGTTCTGCCTGCCCGCCGATTATGTACGGCTGTAAATACCTCAACTTCTCCCGTAACACGAGCGACCTCGACCTTATAACAAGAAGCACCATTATGGAGCTTGAGGGTGAGGAAGGCTTTAAGTATATCGAAGAATACAGCGATTCTTCAACTGAACGAGGCAAAAAGCTTCGTCAGACAATCTGCGAAAAATTTCATTTCGCATCACTCGAATTTCAGTCACTCGAAGGTCTTATCGAGGCAATCGGACTTGATGAATGCGACCTTTGCACATATTGTTGGAACGGAAAGGAATAAGAATTATGCATACTAACTCTAAATCAGACAGCTACGCAGCAGCAGGCGTAGATATAACAGCAGGCTACAAGGCAGTTGAGCTTATGAAGGCTCATATCGCAAGAACAATGTCAAACTCAGTTGCATCAGACATCGGTGGATTCGGCGGACTTTTCGAGCTTGACCTCACAGGTATTTCAAAGCCCGTTCTCGTCAGCGGTACAGACGGTGTCGGCACAAAGCTCAAGATGGCTTTCCTTATGGATAAGCACGATACAGTCGGTATCGACTGCGTTGCAATGTGTGTCAACGACGTTATCTGCTGCGGCGCAAAGCCGTTGTTCTTCCTCGACTATATCGCTTGCGGCAAGAACATTCCCGAAAGAATCGCAGATATCGTTGCAGGTGTTGCAGAGGGCTGTGTTCAGTCAGGCTCAGCACTCATCGGCGGTGAGACTGCAGAAATGCCCGGCTTCTATCCCGTTGACGAATATGATATGGCAGGCTTCTCAGTAGGCGTTGTTGATAAGGACAAGATCGTCAACAACAAGCTTGTAAAGGAAGGCGACGTTATCATCGCTCTCCCGTCATCAGGTGTTCATTCAAACGGCTTCTCACTTGTAAGAAAGGTTTTCGACGTTGATAACGCTGACCTCAAGACTCCGATGGAGGAACTTGGCGGCAAGTCACTCGGCGAGACACTTCTCACTCCTACAAAGATTTACGTTAAGCCGATGCTCGCTCTCTTCGACGAGGTAACAGTCAAGTCTGTTTCTCATATCACAGGCGGCGGCTTCTATGAGAATATTCCCAGAAGCCTTCCTGACGGCTTCGGCGCAAAGATCGACAAGGCTTCAATCCGTATCCTCCCGATCTTCGATCTCATCGCAAAGACAGGCAACATTCCCGAGCGTGATATGTTCAACACATACAATATGGGTGTTGGTATGAGCGTTGTTGTTGCAAAAGAGGATGCTGACAAGGCAATTGAAATTCTCAAGGCAAACGGCGAGGACGCTTATGTAATCGGCGAAATCATCGCAGGTGACGAGAAGATCATCATCGAATAAGAGGGGAAAGGCTATGAATACTGCTCCCACAAAAATTGCCGTCCTTGTTTCGGGCGGCGGAACAAATCTCCAGGCGCTTATAGATGCACAGAATGCGGGAATTATAGCAAGCGGTAAAATTGAGCTTGTTATATCAAACAAGGAGGGTGCTTATGCCCTTACCCGCGCAGAGAATGCAGGTATAAAAACTGCGGTTATCAACAACAAGGCATACGCGACCCGCGAGGAATTTGAGACTGAGGTTAAATCAGTTCTTAAAGAAAACGGCATTGAGCTTATCATCCTTGCAGGCTTTATGTGTATCCTTACCGAAAGCTTCACATCCTGCTATCCGAAGCGTATCATCAATGTCCATCCGTCATTGATTCCGTCCTTCTGCGGTGAAGGCTTCTACGGACTTAAGGTTCACGAGGCGGCACTTTCCTACGGCGTGAAGGTAACGGGCGCAACCGTGCATTTTGTCAACGAAATCCCCGACGGAGGACAGATTATCCTTCAGAGGGCGGTTTATATTCAGCCTGATGATACTCCCGAAGCTCTGCAGAAGAGAGTAATGGAGCAGGCGGAATGGCATATCCTGCCCGAGGCGGCAGAACTCGTATCAAAAGAAATTAAGGAAAAAGGTGACAGTTATGAACATATACAAGGTTAATGATATCGGCGAGCTTATCAAGGACAATTCCTATGTCGGCAGAGGTATCGTGATCGGTAAAACACCCGACAATAAAAAGGCAGTTGCAGCATATTTCATTATGGGCAGAAGCGAAAACAGCCGTAACCGTATCTTCACAGAGAAGGATGATGCAGTTTTCACAGAGCCGTTCGATGCTTCAAAGGTTGAGGATCCCTCACTTATTATCTATGCTGCAATCAGAAAGCACGAGAATAAGCTCGTTGTTACAAACGGTGACCAGACAGATACAATCTACAATTTTCTCAAGGAAGGCAAGTGCTTCAACGGCGCACTCAAGACAAGAGAGTTTGAGCCCGATGCACCTAACTTCACACCGAGAATCAGCGGTATGCTCAAGTTCGCAGACGGCGACTTCACTTATGAAATGAGCATTCTCAAGAGCCTTGATGAGGTCGGCTCAGACTGTGCACGTTACCTCTTTATGTATCCCTCAAAGGCAGGTCTCGGTCACTTTATCCACACTTATGTTTGTGACGGCAATCCTATTCCTACATTCCAGGGCGAGCCTGAAAGAGTTGAGACAATGGACGATATCGACGCTTTCACAGAGAAGCTCTGGGCAAACCTTAACGAAGACAATAAGATTTCTCTTTATGTTCGTTACATCGACCTTGAAACAGGCGCAGAAGAGAACCGTCTTATCAACAAGAATAAATAAGGAGAAATCATAATGAAAGAATTTGAACTTAAATATGGTTGTAATCCCAATCAGAAGCCTGCAAAGATTTTTATGTCTGATGACAGCGAGCTTCCCATCGAGATTCTCGCAGGCAGACCCGGCTTCATCAATTTCCTTGATGCCTTCAACTCATGGCAGCTTGTAAAGGAGCTTAAGGAGGCTCTCGGAATGCCCGCAGCAGCATCCTTCAAGCACGTCAGCCCCACTTGTGCAGCAGTCGGCACTCCGCTTCCCGAGAAGCTCAAGAAGGCTTGCTTCGTAGATGATATCGAAGGCCTTGACGAGTCTCCGCTCGCTTGCGCTTATGCAAGAGCAAGAGGTACAGACCGTATGTCATCCTTCGGTGACTGGATTGCACTTTCCGATATCTGCGACAAGACAACAGCTACAATCATCAAGCGTGAGGTTTCTGACGGTGTTATCGCTCCGGGTTACACAGACGAGGCACTCGAGATTCTCAAAACAAAGAGAAACGGCAACTACAACATCGTAAAGATTGACCCCGATTACGTTCCTCAGCCCATCGAGCGCAAGCAGGTGTTCGGCATCACATTTGAGCAGGGCAGAAATGATTACAAGATCGATGAGTCACAGCTCGAGAATATCGTAACAGCTAATAAGGAATTCCCCGAGGAAGCAAAGCGCGACCTTATCATCGCACTTATCACTCTTAAGTACACTCAGTCAAACTCCGTATGCTATGCAAAGGACGGTCAGGCTATCGGCGTAGGCGCAGGTCAGCAGTCAAGAATCCACTGCACACGTCTTGCAGGTCAGAAGGCTGATACATGGCATCTCCGTCAGAGCGATAAGGTTCTTAACCTTCCGTTCAGAGATGATGTTTCAAGACCGAACCGTGATAATGTTATTGACGGCTACATCAACAAGAACGAAGAGGATGTATGTGCTGACGGCAACTGGCAGAAGTACTTCACATGCCAGCCCGAGCCCTTCACAGATGAGGAGCAGGCAGCATACCTTGCTACAATTTCAGGCGTTTCAGTCGGTTCAGACGCTTTCTTCCCGTTCAGCGACAACATCGAGCGCGCAAAGAAGAGCGGCGTTTCCTATATCGCAGAGCCGGGCGGCTCAATCCGTGACGACATCGTTATCGAGTGCTGTGACAAGTACGGCATCGTAATGGCTTTCACAGGAATGAGACTCTTCCACCACTAATATTTGATTTTTGAGGTTAGAAATGAACTTTTTTGAAGAACTTATAAATTTTGATCCCGAGGTTGCAGGCGCTTGCGGCGAGGAGCTTGAAAGACAGCGCCACAACATCGAGCTTATCGCATCAGAAAACATCGTTTCAAAGGCAGTGCTTCTTGCTGCGGGCGGTGTTCTTACCAACAAATATGCAGAGGGCTATCCGTCAAAGAGATATTACGGCGGATGCTACTGTGTCGATAAGGTTGAGGAGATTGCACGCGAGCGTGCAAAGAAAATCTTCGGCGCCGAGCATGCCAATGTTCAGCCCCACAGCGGTGCTAACGCAAACCTTGCTGTTTTCTTCGCACTTGTTAAGCCGGGCGACACCGTAATGGGTATGAACCTCTCCGAGGGCGGCCACCTTTCACACGGCTCACCTGCAAATATTTCAGGTAAGTATTACAACATCGTTCCCTACGGTGTTGACAGCGAAACAGAGGTTATCGACTACGAAAATATGCGTCAGATTGCACTCGAGTGCAAGCCGAAGATGATTGTTGTCGGCGCGAGCGCATATTCAAGAGTGCTTGATTATAAGAAGTGCCGCGAAATCTGTGACGAGGTCGGCGCATATCTTATGGTCGATATGGCTCATATCGCAGGTCTTGTAGCTGCAGGACTTCATCCCAATCCCGTGCCTTATTCAGACGTTGTAACAACAACAACTCATAAGACACTCAGAGGTCCGAGAGGCGGTCTCATCCTTTGCAAGGAGGAGCTTGCAAAAGCTATCGACAAGGCTGTTTTCCCCGGTACACAGGGCGGCCCGCTTATGCACGTTATCGCCGCAAAGGCAGTTGCATTCGGCGAGGCTATGACAGATGAATTCAAGGCTTATCAGCAGCAGGTTGTCAAGAATGCCGCTGTTCTCTGCGAAGCACTCAAGAAGGAGGGCTTCCGCATCGTTTCTGACGGTACTGACAACCACCTTATGCTCGTTGATCTTCGTGATTTCGGTCTCACGGGTAAGGAGATGGAGCACCGTCTTGACGAGGTGCACATCACAGTCAATAAGAACACCGTTCCTAACGAGACGCAGAGTCCGTTTGTAACAAGCGGTCTTCGAATCGGTACACCTGCAGTAACATCACGAGGCTTCAAGGAGGCCGAGATGCTTAAGATTGCAGAGTGGATCAAGCTTGTTGCAACAGATTTCGAGGGAAGCCGCGATAAGATTACCAAGGAAGTAACTGAGCTTTGCGCACAGTTCCCGATTTATTAAGGAGATTTTATAATGAAAGTAATGGTTGTCGGTTCAGGCGGACGTGAACACGCCATAATCAAAAAGCTTAAGCTGAGCAATGAGATTGACGAAATCTTCGCACTTCCGGGTAACGGCGGTATGGCAGGGGATGCAACTCTCGTCAATGTCGGTGCAAAGGATATCGAGGGTCTCGTTAAGTTTGCGACCGAAAATGCGATTGATTTTGCAGTTGTCGCACCTGATGATCCTCTCGTTCTCGGTGCAGTTGATGCTCTTAACGAGGCGGGCATCGAATGCTTCGGCCCGAAGGCAAATGCCGCAATTATTGAAGGCAGTAAGGTTTTCTCAAAGAACCTTATGAAAAAATATAATATCCCGACCGCACAGTACGAGGTGTTTACCGATATGGATGCTGCTCTTGATTATATCAGAACAGCTCCCATTCCGACAGTTATCAAGGCTGACGGTCTTGCACTCGGCAAGGGTGTTATCATCGCAATGACACGCGAGGAGGCAGAGGATGCAATCCGCTCTATGATGCAGGATAAGGTCTTCGGCGACAGCGGAAGCAACGTTGTTGTTGAAGAGTTCCTTACAGGACCCGAGGTTTCCGTTCTTGCTTTCACGGACGGTAACGTTGTAAAGCCGATGATTTCTTCAATGGACCATAAGCGTGCGTTTGATAACGACGAGGGTCTCAATACGGGCGGTATGGGTACCGTTGCTCCCAACCCTTATTACACTGATGCTGTAGCAGAGGAATGTATGGAAAAGATTTTCCTTCCCACAATCCGAGCTATGAAGGCTGAGGGCAGAGAGTTCAGAGGCTGTCTCTATTTCGGTCTTATGATCACACCCGACGGTCCGAAGGTTATCGAATATAACTGCCGCTTCGGCGATCCCGAAACTCAGGTTGTTCTTCCGTTGCTTGAAAGTGACCTGTTCACCGTTATGAAGGCAACTGCAAGGGGAGAGCTTGATAATACAGAGGTTAAGTTCTCCGAAAAGTCAGCCTGCTGTGTAATCCTTGCTTCAAAGGGCTATCCCGTGAAGTATGAGAGCGGCTTTGAGCTTACTCTTCCCGCAACTGATGCAAACAGCGACATTTTCGTTGCAGGTGCAAAGCTTGACGGCGATAAGCTTCTCAGCGCAGGCGGACGTGTTCTTGGCGTAACAGCCGTTGCGGACAACCTTAAAACAGCAGTTGAAAATGCATATACACTTACCGATAAGGTCGGCTTTGAAAACGGCTTCTGCCGCCGTGATATCGGTCAGAGAGCTTTGAAAGCGGAGGTTAAATAAATGGTATACCGTATATATGTTGAAAAGAAAAAGGGTCTCGATAACGAAGCAAAGTCTCTTCGCTACGATATCCGCCACATTCTTCAGATAAAATCACTTGAGGAAGTCCGTGTTATCAACCGTTATGATGTTGAAAATATCGATGAGGACCTCTTCAATTATTCAAAGAAAACCGTATTTTCAGAGCCTCAGCTTGACATTATCTACGATGTGCTTCCTGAGGATGATGCAACGGTTTTTGCAGTTGAGTATCTTCCGGGTCAGTTTGACCAGCGTGCAGACTCAGCAGCACAGTGTATTCAGATTATCTCAAAGGGCGAGCGTCCGACAGTACGTGCCGCAAAGGTTTACCTTCTTTACGGTAACGTTTCTGCTGATGAGCTCGAGCAGATTAAAAAGTACGTAATCAACCCCGTTGAATCCCGCGAGGCTTCTCTTGCAGCGGTTGATACTCTTAAGGTTGACTACGAAATCCCGACAACTGTCGAAACTCTCGACGGCTTCAATGACCTCGATGCAGAAGGTCTTGCAGCTTTCGTTAAGAATTACGGTCTTGCTATGGACAATGATGACATCGCTTTCTGCCAGTCATATTTCAAATCCGAAAACCGTAACCCCACAATTACAGAAATCCGTATGATCGATACATACTGGTCTGACCACTGCCGTCATACAACCTTCCTTACAACTATCGATAAGGTTACATTTGAGGACGAGCTTCTTCAGGCTGCTTATGACGATTATCTTAAAACACGCGAATTCCTCGGCAGAACAAAGCCGCAGAATCTTATGGATATCGGTACTCTTGCCGCAAAGTATCTTAAGAAGATCGGCAAGCTCGATAAGCTCGACGAGTCTGAGGAAATCAACGCTTGTACAGTCAAAATCGAGATTGAGGTTGACGGCGTAAAAGAGCCGTGGCTCCTTCTCTTCAAGAATGAAACACATAACCATCCGACAGAAATCGAGCCCTTCGGCGGTGCCGCAACATGTATCGGCGGTGCTATCCGTGACCCGCTTTCAGGCCGTTCTTATGTTTATGCGGCAATGCGCGTAACAGGTGCGGCTGATCCTCTCAAGCCCGTCAAGGAGACTATGGAGGGTAAGCTTCCGCAGAGAAAGATTGTTACAACCGCTGCTGCAGGCTACTCCTCATACGGTAACCAGATCGGTCTTGCAACAGGTATGGTTGACGAGCTTTATCACGACGGCTATGCTGCAAAGCGTATGGAAATCGGTGCGGTTGTAGCGGCTGCTCCGCAGGAGAACGTTCGTCGCGAGCGTCCCGAGGACGGCGATATCGTTATCCTTCTCGGCGGCAGAACAGGCCGTGACGGCTGCGGCGGTGCAACAGGCTCATCAAAGTCACATACACTCGATTCTCTCGAATCCTGCGGTGCAGAGGTTCAGAAGGGTAATGCTCCCGAGGAGAGAAAGCTTCAGCGTATCTTCCGTAACGGCGATGCCTGCCGTATGATCAAGCGCTGTAACGACTTCGGTGCAGGCGGTGTTTCCGTTGCTATCGGTGAGCTTGCAGACGGTCTTGAAATCGACCTTAACGCAGTTCCGAAGAAGTACGACGGACTTGACGGTACCGAGCTCGCAATCAGTGAATCTCAGGAGAGAATGGCTGTTGTAATCGAAAAGGAGAATGTTGAAGCATTCCTTAAGATTGCAAACGAGGAAAACCTCGAGGCAACAGTTGTTGCAACAGTTAAGGCTGAGCCGAGACTCAGAATGTTCTGGAACGGCAACACAATCGTTGATATCAGCCGTGAGTTCCTTAACTCAAACGGTGCTGAAAAGCATATCACAATCGAAGCCGCAGGTGTTAAGGATTATGACAAGACAGTTGACGGCACATTTGCAGAAGAATTCAAGGCTCTCGCAGGCGACCTCAATGTCTGCTCAAAGAGAGGTCTTTCAGAGCGCTTCGACTCAACAATCGGCGCAGGCACGGTTCTTATGCCCTTCGGCGGTGAGAATCAGCTCACACCGATTCAGGCTATGGTACACAAGGTTTCCGTTGAAAAGAAGCATACAAACGACTGCTCTGTTATGACATGGGGCTACAACCCGTTCATTACAGAAAAGAGCCCCTACCACGGTGCATACCTTGCAGTTGTTGAATCAGTTGCAAAGCTTGTTGCCGCAGGCGCAAAGTATGAGGATGTTTACCTTACCTTCCAGGAATACTTTGAGCGTCCGAACAAGGATGCAAAGCGTTGGGGCAAGCCGCTTTCAGCACTTCTCGGTGCTTTCGAGGCACAGAAGAATCTCGGCGTAGCTGCTATCGGCGGTAAGGACTCAATGAGCGGTACCTTTGAAAAGCTCGATGTTCCGCCGACACTCGTTTCATTTGCAGTAACAACCGAAAAGGTTGATAATATTATTACTAATGAATTCAAGAAGGCTGGCAGCAAGGTTGTTCTTGTAAAGCCCGAATATGACGAAAACAAGCTCCCGAAGACAGATTCACTCCTCGCTCTCTTCGATACAGTTATCGGTCTTATGAGAGACGGCAAGGTGCTTTCAGCTTACACTCCGACATACGGCGGTGTTGCAGAGGCAGTTATGAAGATGGCATTCGGTAACGGCTTCGGCTTCGAGTTTGACTCAGCTCTTTCACTTAACGATATCTTCGGCTATTGCTACGGCTCATTCCTTCTTGAGCTTTCGGATGATACAGAAATCGGTACACTTATCGGTACCGTAACAGCAGAAAAAGCATTCGCTTACGGCGAAGAGAAGCTCTGCGCTGACGAAATTCTCAAGGTCTATGAGGATAAGCTCGAAAGCGTATTCAGCTGCAACATTCCTGCTGATAATAAAGAAATCGAAACCTTCTCTTATGAAGTAACAGAGCGCAAGGCTCCCGCAATCAAGGTTGCTCAGCCGAAGGTGCTCATCCCCGTATTCCCGGGCACAAACTGCGAGTTCGATACAGCAAAGGTTATGCGTGATGCAGGCGCAGATGCTGAAATCATCGTTATCAACAACCTTTCCGCTGACGGTATCGCAAGAAGCGTAGATAGCTTTGCCGAGAAGATTAAGTCCGCACAGATGATCTTTATCCCCGGCGGCTTCTCAGGCGGTGACGAGCCCGACGGTTCAGGTAAGTTTATCACAGCATTCTTCCGCAATGCCGCTATCAAGGACGGCGTAACAGACCTTCTCGAAAACCGCGACGGTCTTATGTGCGGTATCTGTAACGGCTTCCAGGCTCTTATCAAGCTCGGTCTCGTACCTTACGGTAAGATTATCGATACTGACGAGAACTGCCCGACACTTACCTTCAACACAATCGCACGTCACCAGTCAAGAATGGTAAGAACACGTATCGCTTCCAACAAGTCTCCGTGGCTTGCAGGAACAAAGGTCGGCGATATCTACAATGTGCCTATCTCTCACGGTGAGGGACGCTTCCTTGCAAGCGAGGAGCTTATAAAGGAGCTTGCCGCTAACGGACAGATCGCTACTCAGTACGTTGACCTCAACGGCAACGTAACGGATGACGTTCACTTCAATCCGAACAACTCAATGTCCGCTATCGAGGGTATCACATCACCCGACGGACGTGTATTCGGTAAGATGGCTCACTCCGAGCGTATCGGCTACGGTCTTTACAAGAACGTTTACGGCGAATACGATATGCAGATGTTCTCTTCTGCTGTTAAATATTTTAAATAAGAGGAGCGAAATAAAATGGGATACTTATCAGATATCGAAATCGCACAGCAGTGCGAAATGAAACCCATTACAGAAATCGCAAAATCCGCAAATATCGACGATAAATACATCGAGCAGTACGGCAGATATAAAGCAAAGGTTGACTATGCTCTCCTCAACGAAACCGAGAAAAAAGAGGGTAAGCTCATCCTCGTTACTGCAATCACTCCCACACCCGCAGGTGAGGGTAAAACAACAACTACAATCGGTCTTGCCGACGGTCTTAAGAGAATCGGCAAGAACGTAATGGTTGCTCTTCGCGAGCCGTCACTCGGCCCCGTTTTCGGTGTCAAGGGCGGTGCGGCAGGCGGCGGATATGCTCAGGTTGTTCCTATGGAGGACATCAACCTCCATTTTACGGGCGACTTCCACGCAATCGGCGCGGCCAACAACCTCCTTGCAGCTATGCTCGATAACCACATTCATCAGGGCAATGCGCTCGGTATTGATACACGCCGTATCACCTGGAAGCGTTGCGTTGATATGAACGACAGACAGCTTCGTAACGTTGTTGACGGTCTCGGCGGCAAGGTCAACGGTGTTCCGCGTGAGGACGGCTTTGACATTACTGTTGCATCAGAGATTATGGCTGTTTTCTGCCTTGCAACATCTATCACAGATCTTAAGGAAAGACTCGGCAGAATCATCGTCGGCTATTCCTACGACGGAAAGCCCGTAACAGCAGGCGACCTCAAGGCTGTCGGCGCAATGACAGCACTCCTTAAGGATGCAATCAAGCCGAACCTTGTTCAGACTCTTGAGGGTACACCCGCATTCGTTCACGGCGGTCCGTTCGCAAATATTGCTCACGGCTGCAACTCTGTTATCGCAACGAAGATGGCAATGCGCCTCGGCGATTATGCTGTTACGGAGGCAGGCTTCGGCGCTGACCTCGGTGCAGAGAAGTTCCTTGATATCAAGTGCCGTTATGCAGGTCTTAAGCCCTCAGCAGTTGTAATGGTTGCAACTGTACGCGCTCTCAAGATGCACGGCGGTCTCGCAAAAACAGAGCTGGGTTCAGAGAATATCGAAGCACTCGAAAAGGGTGTTCCGAACCTTCTCAGACACGTTTCAAATATTACTAATGTATATAAGCTTCCCTGCGTTGTTGCGGTTAACCGTTTCCCGACAGATACTGATAAGGAAATCGAGTTCATCATCGACAAGTGCAAGGATCTTGGCGTAAACGTTGTTCTTTCCAACGTATGGGCTGAAGGCGGCAAGGGTGGCGAGGATCTCGCTCGCGAGGTTGTCGCACTCTGCGAAAAGGAAAATGATTTCTCCTTCTCCTACGAGCTTGAAGGCTCAATCGAGGATAAAATCGAAGCAATCGTCAAGCGCGTTTACGGCGGTAACGGAATCAGCATTCTTCCCGCCGCAAAGAAGCAGATCGAAACTCTCAAGGAGCTCGGCTTCGAAAATCTTCCCATCTGTGTTGCAAAAACACAGTACAGCTTCTCTGATGACCCGACAAAGCTCGGCGCACCCGAGAATTTCACGGTAACAATTAAAAATGTCAAGGTATCAGCAGGTGCAGGCTTCATTGTTGTTCTCACAGGCGATATTATGACAATGCCCGGTCTCCCGAGAGTTCCGGCAGCCGAGAAAATCGACGTTGACGAAAACGGCGTAATCTCAGGCTTATTCTAAGATAAAACAGGAGTATGTAATTTTACATACTCCTGATAAGCATTTTTACAGCAAAGAAAAGGTGATTCTAAATGGCAATGTGGCAACAGGAAATTGAAGCCATGCCGCGTGAAGAGCTCGAAAAGCTTCAGTCCGAGCGTCTCGTGTGGCAGGTAAACAGAATGTACGAGCGCGTTGAGCTTTTCAGAAAAAGAATGGACGAGCTCGGACTTAAACCCTCGGATATTCACGGAATCGAAGATTTACATAAGCTTCCGTTTTCATATAAGCAGGATTTGAGAGACTACTATCCGTACGGACTTTTTGCAGAGCCGATGGAAAACATCGTCCGCGTGCACGCTTCAAGCGGTACAACGGGCAAGAAAATCGTTGTCGGCTATACCCGCAACGACCTTGACAAGTGGGATAACTGCGTTGCTCGTATGATGACCGCAATCGGTCTTGATAACAAGGATTTCGTTCAGGTCGCTTACGGCTACGGTCTCTTCACGGGCGGTCTCGGCGCACACGGCGGTGCAACAAAAATCGGTGCAACCGTTATTCCGATTTCTTCGGGTAATACGGCAAATCAGATTCAGACAATGGTAGACTTCGGCTCAACCTGTCTGTGCTGTACTCCGTCTTATGCAATGTACCTCGGCGAGGCTATTGAAGAAGCAGGTCAGACGGATAATCTCAAGCTCAAAGCAGGTATCTTCGGTGCAGAGCCGTGGACAGAGGAGATGCGCCGCGCTATCGAAGAAAAGCTCCGCATCAAGGCTTATGATATCTACGGACTTTCCGAGATTATGGGACCGGGTGTTTCTTACGAATGTGAGCATCAGTGCGGTATGCACGTCTGTGAGGATATGTTCATCCCCGAAATCATCGACCCCGATACGGGCGAGGTGCTTCCTGCAGGTGCATCGGGCGAGCTTGTGTTCACCACAATCACGAAGGAAGGCTTCCCGCTTATCCGTTACAGAACGAGAGACATCTGCTCTCTTAATTATGAAAAGTGCGCTTGCGGCAGAACTCACGTTCGTATGAACAAGCCGCAGGGCAGAAGTGACGATATGCTCATCATCCGCGGCGTCAACGTCTTCCCGTCACAGGTTGAGGAGGTTCTTCTCAAGGTCGGCAGCGGTATCACACCGAACTATCAGATTATCGTTGACCGTGTAAACAACAACGATACCTTCGAGGTCAACGTTGAAATGGATGAGGCAATGTTCACTGACGATGTCAAGTCAATCGAAAAGCTCGAAAAGACAATCACAAACGAGCTTCGTTCAATGCTCGGCATCGGCGCAAAGGTACGCCTTGTCAACCCGAAGTCGATTACACGAAGCGAGGGCAAGGCAAAGCGCGTTATTGATAACAGAAAGATTTAAGGAGGAACAGACTATGTATGTAAAGCAGCTTTCAGTTTTTGTTGAGAACAAATTCGGCAGAATGGCAGAAATCCTTTCCGCTCTCGCAAAGAACGAAATTGATATTTCAGCGCTTTCACTTGCTGATACATCCGAGTTCGGAATTCTCCGTCTTATCGTCGATAAGCCCGAGCTTGCTGTCAGCGTCCTTAAGGAAGAGGGCGTTATCGTCAAGCTGAGCGACGTTCTCGCAATCGCGATTGATGACAGCCCCGGCGGACTTTCAAAGGCACTCGACGTGCTTACCGAAGCTAATGTTGTCATCGAGTATATGTATGCCTTCATCGGTAAAGCTGACGGCAAGGCAATGACAGTTATCCGCGTTGATGATGAGCCCAAAGCAATCGAAGCCCTCAGAAACGGCGGTGTAACCCTCCTTACAACAGAAGATATTTCAGCAAGATAAGTTAAAACATTAAAAGCCGTAGCACACGCTACGGCTTAATTTTTTGCAAATCTAAAGTTTTTATAGCCTCACTTGCCCTAAAGGGAGGGGGACCACGAAGTGGTGGAGGGATTGTTTGATAACAGATGATATTATAATTTTCGCGGTAGGGCGGGGGCTTGCTCCCGCCGAATTTTATTTATCTTTTCTGACCCTCACAAAATTCACAACTATCAGCACCAAAGCCGCAACGCCGAGATATCCGCAAACGGGGTAAACAACCCCGATCAGCTTATCAAACCCGAAAATACTTCCCGCAAAAGCGAGAACGGAAATAACAAAAATAATTATAACCGAAACCTTCTTGCTCACACTATATCTCGCTTTTACAAACTCGTCAATCGCAAAAACGCTCGAAACCGACGTGCCGAACATTCCTCCGAAAAGAAGCAATGCAAAAACAAAGGTGAAAACGGGGTTTATATTCTTCGCCGCCGCAAGCATCGGTAGCTGTGCTGTAACCGAATCGGGATTCATTGCCATAGTCAGCATTATTCCGAACGCTATGATCAAAAGCAAAGCACCGCCGCCGATAATTCCCGTGTAAAGTGTCCTTTTACTTCTGACCTCTCTGCCGATAGGTGTCAGTATGCCGATTGAAGCAAAAAGATTGTACGAAACGAATACAACCGCTGACACAAGCCAGTTCTGTAAAAGCGGATTTTCGTTTGTGCTCACGCTGAAATCAATGCTCGAAAAGCCGTTTTTTACGCCCGAAACCGCAAAAATCACCGCGGACATAATCACAAGAAGCGGAACTGTAACCGAAAAAGCCGTCACCATACCGCTCATTCCGAAAATCGCTACAAGTCCTACGAGTACGGCGAAAATCCCCGAGCCGAGCAGGGGACTTATCCCGAAAACCTGCTCGAGCATCGCGCCGACTCCTGCGGTCATAATCACGAATACACCGAAGAGGAAAAACACCTCAAGCAGTACGAAACCTGCCCGCAATGCCTTGATATCCTTTTTTATAACAACCTTGTCCATATCGCTGATGCCCGTCAGCTGTACATATCTCGTCAGCACAATTCCGAAAGCGGAAAGCAGCACGGCGGCAACAGTCATTCCGATAAGTCCGACTTTTCCGAATGAGCCGAAGAATTGCCACAGCTCCTGCCCCGAAACGTATCCCGCACCGAGAAAGCACCCCGCAAAGGTGAACATCAGCCTTAGTGAATTGATTTTTTTCATTTAAATCTCCATTTTATGTAGTTGCTCAGTCAGGCTCCCTTGTGTAAAGGGAGCTGGATTTTGCGAAGCAAAAGACTGAGGGATTGTAACAGAATTATATTATAAAATATCTCTCAATTCAAGGCTTATTTACCACGCAAAAGAAAAAGCTGTGTCTTTGACACAGCTTTTTCTTTGTTTAATTTACGCCGTTCCTTTTTCAAGTGCACGCTCGAGCCAGATTGTACCGATGTCCATTGCGTTGTAAAGACCTTTTTTCTCGCTCTTCTTAACGATTCGGTCACGCGGTCTGCAATCGGGGTCAGTGTTGAGGAGCTGAATGAGAACTCTGTCAGCAACCTCCATATCGTTAAAAGTCTTTGTGCTTGTGATCTGGAGCATAATTACGTACGGATCGTTCATATTGCCGTAGTAGATTGTGTTGCCGCAGCGCACAAGAGGCTTGCCTCGATATTCAAGGAACTTGTTAGTCTTTTTAGCCATTATATAATACCTCAATCCTTCAGATAGTTTTTAACAAGGGACTGCAATAATTCGTCTCTGTCGATACGTCTGATGAGACTTCTCGCATTGTTATGCGTTGTGATATAAGTCGGGTCTTCGGAAAGAATGTAGCCGACGATCTGACTGATAGGATTGTAGCCCTTTTCTTTCAGAGCGTTATACACAGTATTCAGCGTGGCTTTCATTTCACGCTCGTGGTCTTCCTTGATTGTGAACTGAATGGTTTTATCTGTCATTGTGAACACCTCCGATATGTTAATCCTTATTATATACTATCTTTCAAAGGATAACAAGTGGAAAATTTAAAGTAAATGTAAAATTTTTAGCTTCTGAGTGTAATTCCGAGCTCCTTGAGAGCCTCGATAGCACGCTTGACTGCTGAATCAGCCTCTTCATCGTTGAGAGTATGATCCTTTGCACGGAGCTTGATGTTGAATGCAACGCTCTTCATACCCTCGGGGATCTGTGAGCCCTCGTAGATGTCGAAGAGTGTGATATCCTCAAGAATTGCGCCGACAGCCTTCTTGATTGCCTTCTCAAGAGTAAGAACCGTGAGAGCCTTCTCGCAGACGAAAGCAAGGTCGCGTGTTGATGCGGGGAATTTCGGAAGCGGAGTGTAGGTCTTGTTAGCGTTACGGAATTCAGCGATAACCTCAAGACTTACGCTTGCAACGTAAACTCTTGTACCGAAGCCGTAATTCTCGTTGACGATCGGATGAATTTCACCGAGAACTGCAAGCTCCTTATCACCTGCAACGAGCTTTGCACAGCGGCCGGGGTGGAAGGTAGCGTTGTCGCTTACGGGAATAACGTCGTAGTCCGTAAGACCGACCTTTTCGAGAAGCTCCTCAACAGTGCCCTTGAGTGTGTAGAAGTCAGCGTTCTTGCCGTACATACCGATAACTGCGGACTGCTTCTCGAGCGGAAGCTCCTCTGTGCCGCGGCTGATATATTCTGTGGAAATCTCGTAGAGATAAGCCTCAAGATTACGGTTGTTGTAGTTTCTTGCAAGCACCTCAAGCATTGAGGAGATTGATGTTGTACGCATAACGCTTGTCTCTTCACCAAGCGGATTGGAGATAACGACAAGCTTGCGAAGCTCGCTGTCCTCAGGCACGCGGATCTTGTCGAGTGTCTTCGGGCTTACGAAGGAGTAAGTGCAGATTTCTGTAAGACCGCAGGAAAGAAGTGTGCTGTCAACGAGCTTTGAAAGCACCTGAGCGGGTGTGAGCTTTGCCTTTGCCTCACCGCGGAGGGGGCTGTTGGGGATGTTAGCATAGCCGTAGAAGCGTGCGATTTCCTCAGCAACGTCAGCCTTGTGCTCAATGTCGTTTCTGAAATACGGAACGTAGATTTTACCGTCCTTAACCTCAAAGTCGATAGCCTCGAGCATCTTGATCTGCTCCTCAGCAGGAACATCAATGCCGATAAAGCTGTTTACCCAATCGGGCTCAAAATCAAGAACGGTCTGCTCCTTTGTAACCTTGTTGCAGTCTACAACGCCGTTTACAACGTCACCTGCATCGAGAAGCTGGATAAGCTCGAGCGCTCTGTTAAGGCAGGTGTCGCAGGAGTGGGGATTGAGCTCCTTCTCATATCTTGAAGAAGCCTCTGTTCTCATACCGAGAGCCTTGGCAGTTCTTCTTACAGATGCACCGTTGAAGCAGGCGGACTCGAAAACGATAGTTGTTGTATCGTCCATAATTCCGCTGTATTCGCCGCCCATAACGCCTGCAACTGCAACAGGCTTATTTGCATCAGCGATAACGAGCATATCCTCTGTGAGAGCTCTTTCCTCGCCGTCAAGAGTTGTGATTGTTTCGCCTGCCTTTGCGTTTCTGACGATAACCTGATTACCCTCAAGGTAACGAAGGTCGAAAGCGTGCATCGGCTGGCCGTATTCAAGCATAACGTAGTTTGTGATATCAACGATGTTGTTGATTGCGCGGACACCGCTTGCGCGCAGTCTCTCTCTCATCCAGAGGGGAGAGGGCTTGACGCGGACGTTCTCAACAACTGCGCCGACGTAACGGTAGCACTTTGAAGGCTCGTCAATCTGTACCTTGAGAATGTCGTTTACGTCGCCGTGACCTGCCTTTACAACGGGCTCATTTACCTTAAGCTCAGTCTTGAAGGTAGCTGCAGCCTCTCTTGCAAGACCGATAACTGAAAGACAGTCGGGACGGTTGGATGTGATTTCAAATTCTGTAACAGTATCTGTAAGGCCGATTGCCTCGCGGATGTCCATACCGACCTCCTTTTTGCAATCGTCGCCGAGAACGAAAATACCGTCCTCAATAGCGTAGGGGAAGTCGTGAATTGTAAGACCGAGCTCAGCAACGGAGCACATCATACCGTAGCTTGCAACACCGCGGAGCTTGCCCTTTTCAATCTTATGACCGCCTGCAACAACAGACTTGTGAAGAGCGGCGGGAACGTAGTCACCGACCTTGAGATTCTGTGCGCTTGTAACGATCTGTACGTTTTCTTCCTTGCCGACGTCGAGCTGGCAGACCCAGAGTGTATCAGCATCGGGATGATGCTCGATAGCCTCAATGTGACCTACAACAATATTCTTAAGCTCTGCGCCCTCGACCTCGAAGCCCTCAACCTTGGAGCCCGAAAGAGTCATTTCATCGGCGAATTCTTTGTCGGTAGCGTTAAAGTCAACGTAATCCTTGACCCATTTCTTTGATAAAATCATTCTTAAAGCACCTCCTTAAAACTGGCTGAGGAATCTGACGTCGTTTTCATATAAAAGACGCATATCATCAATGTTGAATCTGAACATAACGAGTCTTTCAAGACCCATACCGAAAGCGAAACCGCTGTAAACCTCGGGATCGATACCGCCCGTCTTGAGAACCTTCGGGTGTACCATACCGCCGCCGAGAATTTCAATCCAGCCCTCGCCCTTACACATCGGACAGCCCTTGCCGCCGCAACGGAAGCAGGAAACGTCGATTTCGCATGAGGGCTCTGTGAACGGGAAGTGGTGGGGACGGAGTCTGATCTTTGTGTTCTCACCGTAAAGCTGCTTTGCGAAGGTTTCGAGACAGCCCTTGAGGTCACCCATTGTGATACCCTTGTCAACTACAAGACCCTCGATCTGGTGGAAGAGGGGAGAATGAGTTGCGTCAACTGCATCCGAACGGAAAACACGGCCGGGTGCGATGATGCGGATGGGCGGCTGCTCCTTTTCCATAACACGGATCTGCATCGGAGATGTCTGTGTACGAAGAAGCATATTTTCTGTGATGTAGAATGTGTCCTGCGTATCGCGTGCAGGATGATCCTTCGGAATGTTGAGTGCTTCGAAGTTGTAGTAGTCCCACTCAACCTCGGGACCTGTTGCGATGTTGAAGCCCATACCGAAGAAGATATCCTTAACCTCGTCAAGAACGATTGAAAGCGGATGCTTGTGACCGATCTTGTTCGGAGTGCCGGGGATAGTAACGTCAAGAGTCTCCTTTGCAAGAGCTTTTTCCATTTCAATTTTCTTAATTTTCTCTGTTGCGTCAGTGATAAGAGCCTCGATTTCGCTTCTTACCTCGTTAGCAAGCTGACCCATAACGGGTCTTTCTTCAGGGGAGAGCTTACCCATCTGCTTGAGGATAGCAGTAAGCTCACCTTTTTTACCAAGGAACTTAACGCGGGCAGCGTCAAGCTCAGCACGGTCCTGAGCTGCGGCAACCATTTCGACTGCCTGAGCCTTGATGTTTTCAAGCTGCTGTTTCATTGTTTTCACCTTTCTTAAAATATATGTTTTTACAAGATTTTCGGGAATAAAAATAAAAAAGACTTCGTCCCGAAAAAAGGGACGAAGCCGAAAACTCCGCGGTACCACCCTAATTTTTGCCTGAGCAAACACTCTTGCACCCTTTAACGGAGGTGAACCGTCACAGCCTACTATATTTCAGCTGTGCTGCTCCAAAGTGAACTTCCGCAGCCTTGCGCATAGACAGTCTTTCAGCAAATGACCGTCCTCTCTGAATGAATCGGGATGCGTACTCTCTTTTTCATCGCATTAACTCTTGCTATTCTATCATATACAATTAAATAATGCAAGAGCTTTTGTTGTAATTTTACGGTTTCTTTATTGAAAAATTCAGTCCGAGCGCGCATACGGCAAGCACAAGAAGCATAATGAACGGTGTTGTATATCCGCCGCTTGAAGAAAGCAGACTGTTTGAAAAATTCGCGATAAAAGCCGCAACGATAAGATTGAAATTCGTCAGGCTGTAATTCGTCGAAAAATACTTCTGACCGTAGAACGAGGCTGTGAAGGCTGATGTCATCGTCGGGCACGAGCCGTAGGAAAGACCTGTAAGGCAAAGACCGATGACGCAGACGGGAAGAGAGCCTGTCATAACCGCAATCAGCGTGATTCCCGCTGCAACGATTGTAAGGACGTTTGCCGCAAGCATCGTCTTTCTTCTGCCGAGCGCATCGTAAACCGCGCCCGTGAGAATACGGCCGATACCGTTGAAAACCGAAAGCACACCTACGAGCGTTGTTGCAAGCGCGGGTGCGGCATCAACAGAAATCACGAGGTCTCTTGCAAAGCTTATAACCGAATTGCCTACAGCCGTGATGAATGCCATACATACGAATGCGCGCCAGAAGGTGAAGCTTCTGAGCATCTCTGCCGTTGAAAAATCTCTGACCTCAAAGACCTCCTTGCCCGCTGCCTTTTTCTTTACGGGAGAAGGGAAGGTGACATCCGCCGTCGGAAGACGAAGGATAATTCCTGCAATTACAAGCACAGCCGCAATTACTGCGCCGAGCAATATGTAAGTTTTGTTCCAACCGAAAGCGGGATTCTCGAAAAGCACGCTGATAGTGTTGCCAAGAAGCAGAGTGCTTACCCCGAAGCCCATCATCAGACATCCCGAGCAGAAGCCCTTTTTATCAGGGAACCAAGAACAAACCGTTGAAACAACGACGTTGTAGGAAATTCCGATACCCGTACCTGCAAGGATTGCATAGGTCAGATAGAGCAGATAAGGCATATTACCCGCGAGAATACCCGTCGAAACAAAGCCTGCTCCGACAAGCGCGCCCGCAATGATAAGTGTCAGCTTAACGCCGATTTTCTTGCAGATAAGACTGCCGAAAAAAGCGCCGAGACAGAAAAAACACATCGTCAGCGTAAAGTTGAAGGCGAGGACAGAATCCTCCCAACCGAAATCCTCCTTAAAGGGGATTTTTAAAATTGACCACGCATACAGCACGCCCGAAAAAAGCATTGCGAAAACGCCCGTAGCGAGATAAAACCATCTTTTATTCAATTTGTTTACAGTTGACATAGGACAACCCTCCAAAAATACCGTTGTAGTATACCACGAAAAGAAAAATAAGTAAAGTATAAAGCATATAATAATTGACAAATCCACGAGTGTGTTATATAATTTTTAAGTTAAAATTTTTTTGAAGCGGTGATAATATGTCAGGACATTCAAAATGGAGTACAATCAAGCGCAAGAAGGAAAAGACCGACGGCGCAAGAGCAAAGGTTTTTACAAAAATCGGCCGTGAAATCGCAGTTGCTGTTAAGAACGGCGGCCCCGATCCGTCAGTTAATACAAAGCTCAAGGACGTTATCGCAAAGGCAAAGTCTAACAACGTGCCCAACGATAACATTGAGCGTATCATCAAAAAGGCTGCAGGCGAGGGTAACACAGACAACTACGAGGAGATCATGTACGAGGGCTACGGTCCGTCAGGTATCGCAGTTATCGTTGAGACTCTTACAGATAACCGTAACCGTACGGCAGGTGACGTTCGCCACTACTTCGATAAGTTCGGTGGTAATATGGGTCAGAGCGGATGCGTTTCGTTTATGTTCAGCCGTTGCGGTATCATTATGATCGAGGCAGAGGACGTTGACGAAGAGAAGCTTATGGAGGATGCACTCGAATCCGGCGCAACAGACTTCATCACAGATGAAGAGGGTGTTTTCGAAATCCGCACAGAGCCGAACGATCTCGGTGCAGTACGCGACGAGCTTGAGGCAAAGGGCTACAGCTTCCTCTCAGCAGAGGTTGAGTACGTTCCGAGCACATACACAAAGCTCACAAGCGAGGACGACATCACAAATATGACCAAGATGCTCGATATGTTCGACGACAACGACGATGTCCAGAACGTATGGCACAACTGGGAAATGGAAGACTGATAACAAAAAGCCGTGGCAGCCGCCACGGCTTTTATCATTTTTTCTGTCTTTTTTCCATCCTTTTCCAGCATATAAAGCCGTACATATCATTAACGAAAAACACCGCAAAGCAGGCAACCATAGGAAGATAAGAAAAATCTTCAATCGCCGCAAGCACCCAAAGCACAATCAGCACAAGGTCGTTGCAGGCATAGCCGACCGCATAATACGGACTGCGGAAAGCCGTAAGCGTTGCGGCTATATAGCTCGTCAGTACGGAAAAGGTACTCGGTAAAAGGTTAGCGGTATTAAAATATTTGAGAATAAAATAAAACACAGCCGTCACGGCAACAGACGAGAGAACAATAAAAACAATCTTGCTTTTGCTCAGCTTACTGATCTCAACCTCAGCACTTTTCTTGTAAGGGTGTCTTATCCACGAAACGAGGGACACAACAGCCATCGGTAAGGTCATTCCGATGTAGGTCAGCATCTCACCGTAGTAGCTGAAGCGAAAAGAAATTATGCCGTAAATCGTACTGAAAATAATCATCAGTACTTGCCCAAATGCAAAGCCTCTCGCGAGGAAAATAAGCGAGGTAACCCCGATAAGCGAAGCGATAAAGGAAAGCGCGTCACCGCCGCTTGAGAAAACAAAGGATATCACGATTACCGTTACCGAAACCGCCCACAGACAGATTTCGAATTTAGTAAGACTTTTTAAGGCCTTTAAAATGTTCATAAGCTCACTCCAAAAAAATAACACCCGCCTTGCATTTCTTCAAAGACCTAACGAAATGCAAACGGATGCGAAGCATCACACTACCCGGTGGCAGTAAATATTTTTGATTATTATATCACAAACCTACTTCACTTTCAATACCCGATTGTTAACCGAATTCAGCAAATTTTAATTTGACGGGGAGATGAAATGACGCACAAACCCAGCCTCCCTTGCCTAAAGGGAGGGGGACCACGAAGTGGTGGAGGGATAGTTTGTGACACGGAAAAAGATATAGCAGTAAAGAAACTTTGTTAATATATCCCTCCGTCTTTTGCTATGCAAAATCCACCTCCCTTTAGGCAAGGGAGGCTTTGCACGCATTTAATTTCATCAAAACCAAACATCTCGACAAACTCCAATTTGTCGGTGTGTCTTTTAATTAAATGCAACTCACTCGGAGCAGGCTCCTTTTGAAAGGCCGATTCCCCCACAGTGTGGGGGAAATGTCGCGAAGCGACAAAGGGGGACGGCCTCCGTGAGAGGCTGTCCGAAGGACTGAGGATTGATAAGTATTTCGCAAACTTCAGCGGCAGCAAGCCACCGCCCTACCTCGTGATTTAAGATAGTGCCTTGCCCTCCTTGCCTAAAGGAGGGTGGCGCGGCGCAAGCCGTGACGGGAGGATATTATAAAAGCGGCGCAGCCCCTTAACTTTTGCGAAGCAAAAATTTCATATCGACAAAGTCGATATTTCATCTGCGTAAGCAGATTTCATCCGACCGAAAGGTCGGATTTTATTGCAAAGTCAAAGACTTTGCTCCGGCGCAGCCCTCGATGCTTACAACGGGATACACAAACCGCTATTGCTTTATTTTCGAACACTTGCTATAATAAAATCATCAAAACAAAAAGGAGAGGTACCGTGAATTTAATCAACAGGATTTTCAAGGATAACCCCGCGGGATGGTCTACCAACCCGATTGAAAGAAAGAGCTATTACGCATTCTTCCTCGGTCAGAATGCTATCTATGCGCTTGTAACATCTTATCTTACTACATATTTTATGCTCATCGGCGTTGACCTTACCAAGGCGACGGGCATAATGCTTGCTATCAAAATCTGGGACGCAGTCAATGACTGTCTCTTCGGTGTTATTTTTGATATGGTCAAATTTAAAAGCGGCAAGAAATATCTTCCGTGGCTTCGTATGTCACTTGTGCTTATTACGGTCACAACCGTGCTGATGTTCGCCGCGCCCTTTGATTCTAGCAGCACTACGAAGCTCGTCTGGTTTGCGGTCAGCTATCTTATCTGGGATTCGGTCTACACTCTCTGTGATGTGCCGATTTACGGTATTATCACCTCTATGACGAAGAATATCTCCGAGCGTAACGCGATGATGAGCTATAAGAGCATCTGGGGCGGCGCAGGAAGTACCGTTACAACGGTTGTCGTCACTGTGCTCATATCCGAAAAGGTCGGCAGCAACTATACCGTTGTTGCGCTCGTTGTTGCGGTAATTGCCTTCCTTACGATGCTTCCGTCCTGCCTTAAGCTGCAGGAGCGCTATACTCCGCCGAAGGAAGAGGAAAGCTTTAGTGTAAAAAGTATGTTCTCGTATCTTTTCAGAAACAAGTATCTTCTCATTTTCTATATCGGCTTCTTCTTCTATTCAAGCGTGAATATCGCGGGCGCACTCAATCTCTGGGTATCCTTCTATCTCTTCAATAATACATTATTCTCTCTTGTTGTCGGCGCACTCGGTGTTGCTCCGTCAATCATTCTTTCGCTTCTTACTCCGAAAATCCTTACCAAAATCGATAAGATGAAGCTGTTTAAGCTCAGCACACTTCTTACAATTATCCTCAGCGTGATTATGTGGCTTGTCGGCTATAAGAGTATTGCGGCATTTGCAATTCTTTCAACTCTTCGTTCAATTCCGCAGGCGATTTTCGGCGTTGTGCTCTTTATGTTCACACCCGACTGTGCCGAATACGGCAGATATAAAACGGGTATTGATGCAAAGGGAATTACCTTCGCAATCCAGACGTTTATGTGTAAGCTTACGGGTGCTGTTTCCGGCTCGGTCAGCCTTCTCTGGATGGGACTTGAATACACGGGATGGATTACCGTTGAGGCAGAAAATTTTGAACAGCTTCAGGCTCTTGGCGTTCAGCAGTCGCCGCACGCCCTTAATGTGCTGTGGTTTGTTTATGTAATGGTGCCTGCAATCGGCTACCTTTGCTCGTACCTTGTATGGATGCTCTATAAGCTCAACGACAAGGACGTTCAGATTATGGCTGACTGCAACGCGGGTAAAATCACACGCACGGAAGCCGAGAAAATGCTTTCAAGAAAATATTAAGAGGAATAAAATCTATGTCACTTTCAGAATATATTGACCCGACAATAGGAAATGTCGGTGATGAGGATTCAGATTATTCTCACGGCGGAGGAAAAACACATCCCGGCGCGTGTCTTCCTGGCGGTCTTGTTCAGCTTTGTGCTGACACCGTTACGGGCGGCGACAACGGCACAGGCTACAACTACTGTCAGAATACGATTGAAGGCTTCAGCTTCAACCGTATGAGCGGTATCGGCTGGTACGGTGATCTCGGCAATCTGCAGATTATGCCTGTCACAGGGGATACCGATCTTCGCAGCGGCACAAACGAGTTCTGGCCTCTCATCAAGGGCAAGGAGGGCTGGAAATCTTCCTTCACACACGAAAAAGAAAAAGCCTCCGCGGGCTTTTATTCCGTGGAGCTTGACAGATACGATATTTTTGCAAGAGCAACCGTGACACCGCATTGCGGTGTACTTGAATTCAATTACAAAAGCACTCACGATAACCGCATCATTTTTAATTTCCCCCGAAGAATCGGCGGTAAGGCTGATAATGTGCGCGTAAGCATCCTTGACAGCACACATCTTGAGGGAACTCTCGAGTTTTCGCCAAAGGGCGGAGGCTTTGGCCACGGCCACGGCAAGGTGGAGTATAAGCTGCATTTCGTCTGCGAGCTTTCCGCGCCCTATAAGACTGCACGGTTTTTCTCGCAGGAGGAATATATCGGCTTTGAGCCCTGTGCGGAGGGCGACGATATCGGGCTTGTGCTCGGCTTCGGCGATGAAAAATCAGTAACGGTTAAAACTGCAATTTCCTACGTTGACCTTGACGGCGCAAGAAAGAATTTTGCGGAGGTTCACGGCAGAGCGTTCGACGAAATTTATGCTCAGGCAGTATGCGCGTGGGAGGATGCACTTTCCTGCGCAATAATTGAAACGGAAAATGAGACAGATAAAACTCTTTTTTATACCTGCCTTTACCACACTCTGCTTGATCCGAGAAGCTGTGCCGATGCCGACGGCAGATATATGGCGGCGGACGGCAATATCAGAACAGATACGGATTACATACAGCGCACCGTGTTCAGCGGTTGGGACGTTTACAGAAGTGAGTTTCCGCTGCTTACGCTCATTGCGCCGGAAACAGTGAATGATGAGGTGAATTCTCTTATCAGCCTTGCCGAAGCGAGAAACTCATCATATCCGCGCTGGGAGGTGCTCGGGATAAATTCCGACTGTATGGTCGGTGACCCTGCAATTATCGTTATAGCAGATGCTTATATAAAGGGGATACGCAATTATGACGTCGGGAAGGCGTATGAATATGCAAAGGCAAGTGCGCTCGGTCCGGAAACACTTTACGGCAAGCCGTTCACCTGTCTGAGACAAAAATGCGATTTTCTCAACAAAACCGGCTTTAAGCCCGGGCTGCTGAGCGTTACACTTGAGGAGCTTCTGGCAAACTTTACTCTTTCTGAGCTTGCGGCAGCTCTCGGAAAAAGCGAGGATGCTGAATTCTTTGCGGATACAGCAAGAAAATACCCCGTCAACTATAACCCTGACACGGGCTTTATGGGGCCGAAGCATGAGGACGGAAGCTTTATGCCTCTTGACGAATTTGAATACGATACGGACGGCTGTGTTGAGAGCAATATTTATCAGCAGTCGTGGTTTGTGCCTTACGATGTTGAAGGCTTGTCGGAGCTTTTCGGCAGAGAACGCTTTGTTGAGCTTCTTGAAAAATTCTTTGAAAAAGCGGATTTTTCAAGACTGTGGAACGATGATTATAACCATTCCAACGAGCCCTGCCATAATCTGACTCACTATTTCAATATCCTCGGTATGCCCGAAAAAACGCAGTACTGGACACGCCGTGTTCAGAAGGAAGCTTACAGACTTGGTGCCTTCGGCTTCTGCGGAAACGAGGATGTCGGTCAGCTGTCGGCATGGTATGTGCTTTCCGCACTCGGCTTTGCACAGGTCTGCCCGGGTGTGCCGGTGTATGAAATCAACTCACCGTTGTTTAAAGCCTGTAAATTCAGACTTGATAAAAAATATCATTCCTGCAAGGTCTCCGACACCTTCACCGTGGAGTGTGATAAGGATCCGCTGGATTATCCTTATATTGAGGAGATTTATCTTAACGGAGAAAGGCTTGAGGGCACAGGCATCACTTATGATGAAATTACTGCGGGCGGAAGGCTTGAATTTGTTATGAAAAAGCAGTGCTTGTAATTTATACAAAAAAACAGACTTGTGATTCATTTCACAAGTCTGTAATTATTATCGTATATCAGGCTTTATGTCCTCGTTGATATAATCCTCCATAATTTTACCGTCGCTTATGCGGATAACTCTGCGCGCCTTTGCCGCAATTTTATCATCGTGGGTGATAAGAATAATTGTTTTGCCTTCAGCCCAGAGCTCATTGATGATTCGCATAACCTCTTTACCCGAAGCGGAGTCGAGATTTCCGGTCGGCTCGTCGGCAAGAATGATGGGAGGCTTGGCTGCAACTGCACGGGCGATTGCCACTCTCTGCTGCTGACCGCCTGACATCTGGCTCGGCAGATGGTTCATTCTCTTGTCAAGACCGACTCTTTTGAGAGCCTCAGTGGAAAGCTTTTCTCTTTCCTCGGGCTTCATACCGCGGTAAATCAGCGGAAGCTCAACGTTTCCCTTTGCGGTAAGGCTGGGGATAAGGTTAAAGCCCTGGAAAATAAAGCCTATTTCCTGATTCCGGATAGCGCTCAGCTCGTCGTCATCCATATCATTGATGTCCGTACCGTTGAGGATGTATGTTCCGCTTGTAACAACGTCAAGCAGACCGAGCATATTCATAAGCGTTGATTTGCCGGAGCCTGACTGGCCGACAATGGCAACAAATTCACCTTGGTCAATCTCAAGGTCAATGCCGTCAAGCGCGCGGACCTCATTTTCACCGGGGTTATAAATTTTAAAAGCATCTCTGAGTTCAATAAGATGTGACATAGCTGAATCACTCCTGTCTTCGAAAAAGTATTCTACCACAATTATTCCGATAAATCAATTACAATTATTCTACAATATTGTTATTAATATTTTGTGAACAAAAATAAAAAATTTGTTGTTAATTTCGAACAAAATAGAAGGTATATATTTGTGTTCTATTTCAATCTATTTTGTTGACAAACAGCGATATTGTGATAAAATTAAGTTATAGTATCAAAATGTTGTAGTATGGAGCGTTATTATGAAACTGCTTGAAGAAAGAATTTTAAAGGACGGCAAGGTTTTTCCGGGCAATGTCCTCAAGGTCGACCGTTTCCTCAATCATCAGGTTGACGTCAAGCTTCTTAATGAAATCGGCAAGGAATTTTACCGTCTTTTCAAGGATGAAAAGGTTAATAAAATATTTACAATCGAGGCTTCGGGTATCGGTATTGCGTGTATAGTTGCGCAGTATTTTGATGTTCCTGTTGTCTTCGCGAAGAAAACTCTCGGCAAAAACATTTCGTCGAATGTTTATTCAACGCCGATAACGTCATTTACTCACGGCAGAACCTACGATGTTATCGTGTCGCAGGAATTCCTCAACGAGGATGACCGCATTCTTATCATCGATGATTTCCTTGCACAGGGCTGTGCTCTGCAGGGACTTATCAGCCTTATCAATTCGGCAGGTGCCCATATCGTCGGCGCAGGCATTGTTGTTGAAAAGGCATTTCAGCAGGGTGGTGACCTTATCCGCTCACAGGGTATCCGTGTCGAATCGCTCGCAAGAGTTGCATCAATGACCGATGACGGAGAAATCACCTTCTGCGATTGATTTTATTTCTTTTCGGTAGCAATTTTTCGCTATAAATTTAAAGTAAAACGGAGGAAAAACACTATGAAAAAGATTATTGCATTGCTTCTTGCAGCAGTAATGGTTTTCGCACTCGCAGCTTGCGCCAATAACGGCGGCTCTGAAGAGGCTAAGGGCATGAGCGAATCACCTATCGCTGAGGTTGCACTTAAGGCTGATTACGAGGTACCTGCTGATTTCAAGATTGGTTTCATCTGCCTTCACGATGAAAACTCAACCTATGACCTTAACTTCCTCAACGCAGTTGATAAGATTAAGGAAGCTCTCAAGCTTACTGACGAGCAGGTTATCGTAAGAGTTAACGTTCCCGAGGGTAACGAATGCTATGTTGCAGCTAAGGACCTCGTAACAGAAGGCTGTAAGATCGTTTTCGCTAACTCATTCGGCCACGAGAACTTTATGATTCAGGCTGCAAAGGAGTTCCCGAACGTTCAGTTCTGCCATGCAACAGGTACAAAGGCTCACACAGAGGGTCTTGACAACTACCACAACGCTTTCGCATCAATCTACGAGGGTCGTTTCCTTGCAGGTGTTGCAGCAGGTCTCAAGCTCAACGAAATGATCGAGGCCGGCAAGTTCACAGCTGAAGAAGCAAAGATGGGCTATGTAGGTGCTTTCACTTATGCTGAAGTTATCTCAGGCTATACATCATTCTACCTCGGCGCAAAGAGCGTATGCCCGACAGTTACAATGGACGTTCAGTTCACAGGCTCATGGTATGATGCAACAGAAGAGAAGAATGCTGCTGAAGCTCTCATCGCTCGCGATTGTAAGCTTATCAGCCAGCACGCTGACTCAATGGGTGCTCCCGGTGCTTGCGAGGCTAAGGGTATTCCCAACGTTTCATATAACGGTTCAACTTATGAGTCCTGCTACGAGACATTCATCATCTCTTCTGCAATCAACTGGGCTCCGTACTACAACTACATCATCGGTCAGGTTGTTAAGGGCGAGAAGATTGACGCTGACTGGTGCGGCGGTATTGCTGAAGGTTCAGTAGTTCTCACAGGCATCAATCAGGATGTTGCTGCTGAAGGCACATTCGAGAAGATTCAGGCTCTTGTAGAGGATATCAAGGCAGGCAAGCTCAACATATTTGATACAGCAAACTTCACAGTTGGCGGCAAGGCTGTTGAAAATTACAAGGCTGACGTTGATACAGATGCTGCTTTCCAGCCCGATACAGAGGTTGTTGATGACGGCTTCTTCCACGAGTCAGAGTACCGTTCAGCTCCTTACTTCGATCTCAGAATCGACGGAATCACTCTTCTCAACGAGAAGTTCTGATTTTAAACCTTTAATTAAACTGAATAAGCGGGACAGCTCTGTCCCGCTTACTCTTGTTTTTTAACGTAAAAACAATTAACGTTGAAAAAACAACCTTTACGAAGGCTGTTTTTTCAGCGCTAAAATCAAAGGAGGAATACACTTTGGCAGAAACAGCAGCTATCGAGCTGAAGAATATAAGTAAATATTTCGGCGGCAAGGCGGCAAATAAAAACGTCAACCTGTCTATCAATACGGGTGAAATTCTGTCAATTCTCGGTGAGAACGGAAGCGGCAAGACTACTCTTATGAATATGATTGCCGGCATTTATTTCCCGGATGAGGGACAGATCTTCATTGACGGTAAAGCGGTTGTTATCCGCTCTCCGAAGGATGCTTTTAAATATAAAATCGGTATGATACATCAGCACTTCAAGCTTGTTGATGTATTTTCCGCAACGGAAAATATCATTCTCGGTATCGAGAATAAGGAAAAGTATGACCTTAAAGCCGCTGCTGAAAAGGTTAAAGAAATCTGTGAGCGTTACGGCTTTGACATCGACCCGATGAAGAAAATTCACGAAATGTCGGTTTCCGAAAAGCAGACGGTAGAAATTATCAAGGTGCTTTACAGAGGCGCAGATATCCTCATTCTCGATGAGCCGACGGCCGTACTTACTCCGCAGGAGACGCAGAAGCTGTTCAACGTCCTGCGCAAAATGAGGGATGACGGCAAGTCAATTATTATCATCACACATAAGCTTCACGAGGTACTCTCACTTTCGGATAAGGTTGCGGTACTGCGTAAAGGCGAATATGTCGGCACAATCAATACAGCAGAGGCTGACGAATCTATTCTCACGGAAATGATGGTCGGCAAGAAGGTCAGCCTTAATATCGACAGAAGTGAGCCGGAAAACTGCGAGGAAAGACTCGTTATCAAAAATCTTAACTGTGTTGACCGCGAGGGTGTCAAGGTTCTTAATGATGTTTCATTTACCGCTTATTCGGGTGAAATTCTCGGTATTGCGGGCATTGCAGGTTCAGGTCAGCGCGAGCTGCTTGAGGCTATTGCAGGTCTCCAGAAGGTCAATGAGGGCGAGATTCTTTACAATAATCCCAAGACGGGTGAGTGCGATAATCTCCGCGATAAAACCCCGATGCAGATCCGTGACCTCGGTGTCCGTCTTTCCTTTGTTCCCGAGGACAGACTCGGAATGGGACTTGTCGGCAATATGGACATCATCGATAATATGATGCTGCGTTCATACCGTAAGGGTCATTCAATGTTCCTTGAAAGAAAGGGACCTAGAGATCTCGCGGAAAAGATTATCAAGGATCTTGAGGTTGTGACTCCGGATGCAAAAACCCCCGTCAGAAGACTTTCAGGCGGTAATATACAGAAAATTCTCGTCGGACGTGAAATCGCCGCGGCACCCACCGTGCTTATGGCGGCATATCCCGTAAGAGGTCTTGATATCGGCGCATCCTATACAATCTACAATCTTCTTAATAAGCAGAAGGAAAAGGGCGTTGCCGTCATTTTTGTCGGTGAGGATCTCGACGTGCTTATCGAGCTTTGCGACAGAATTATCGTAATCGGCTCGGGCAGTATCACGGGTACCGTTGATGCAAGAACAGCAACCAAGGAAGAAATCGGTCTTCTTATGACAAAAAGTGCGGCTCACGGAGGTGAAGCGGAATGAAAAAAATGAATTTTCATATTGTCAAGCGTGAGCCTATGGCGTGGTATAAGAGTGTGCTTGTGCGCGCGGCGGCGATTGTTGCGGCACTTCTCGTGTCTGCAGTGGTTATCACAATCCTGACGGGTAAAAATCCGTTCGAGGTTTATGCTTCAATGGTTTCGGGCGCATTCGGCTCATCGCTTCGTATCTGGAGCCTTTTACAGAATACGGCAATTCTTCTTTGTATTTCTCTTGCCGTTACACCGGCATTTAAAATGAAATTCTGGAACTGCGGTGCAGAGGGTCAGGTGCTTATCAGCGGACTTGCAACCACGGCGGTTATGATGTTCCTCGGTGACAGCCTGCCGTATCCCGTGCTTCTGCTGGTGATGCTTGCGGCGTCTGTGCTTGCAGGTGTTATATGGGCGGTTATTCCTGCTTTCTTCAAGGCTATGTGGAACACGAACGAAACGCTGTTCACCCTTATGATGAACTATGTTGCGATTCAGTTTGTAGCCTTTTTCCTCAAATATTTTGTCAAGAGCGGCTCAGGTGTTCTTGCACCTATGCCCGAGCACGGACTTCCCGTGCTTGCCGGACAGTCATATCTGCTCAACATTATCATCGTTGTAGCGCTTACCGTGCTTGTTTATATCTACCTTAAAAAGACAAAGCAGGGCTATGAGATTTCCGTTGTAGGCGAAAGTGAGAATACTGCAAAGTATATCGGTATCAACGTCCGCAAGGTTGTTGTCCGTACACTTGTTGTTTCGGGCGCACTCTGCGGTATCGCAGGTCTTCTCCTTGTCGGCGGCACAAACCATACAATCAGCACAACAACCGTTGACGGCAGAGGCTTTACGGCAATTATGGTTTCCTGGCTCGGCAAGTTCAATCCCGTTTATATGGTGATGACGTCCTTCCTTATCGTTTTCCTGCAGAGAGGCGCAAGTCAGGTTTCAACAGACTTCCGTCTTCCGAGTGCGATTTCCGATATAGTAACGGGTATAATCCTTTTCTTCATCATCGGTTGTGAATTTTTCCTTCAGTATAAAATTCTTTCAGCAAAAAACAGAAAGGAGAATGACTGATGTTAGCCTTTCTTGTAAGCTCAATAAGACTCGGTATGGCATTCCTTTTCGGCTCAACAGGTGAGACGATTACGGAAAAGTCGGGTCATCTCAATCTTGGTATTCCGGGCGTTATGTGCGTCGGCGCATCCTGCGGATGTTTTGCTGAATATCTTTACCTTTCCGAGGCAGGTCCGAATGCGAATTATTTCCTTGCCGTTTTCATTCCGATTATAGCAACTATGCTCGGCGGAGCGGTTATGGGTCTTATCTTCAGCTTCCTCACTGTTACCTTAAGAGCGAATCAGAACGTAACGGGTCTTGTCCTTACAACCTTCGGTGTCGGTGTTTCGGACTATATGATCGCTGAAACAGGCGCTGTATACAGTAAGGGCAGCCGCTTCTTTACCTCGTCGTTCCCGTTCGCCGAGGATCTCGGCTGGTTCGGAGAGATCTTCCTTTCGCACGGCATCCTTATTTACCTTGCGATTATTATTGCTCTTGTTTCGTCCTTCGTGCTTACAAAAACAAGAGTCGGTCTTAATCTCAGAGCGGTGGGCGAGAATCCGGCAACGGCTGATGCCGCAGGTATCAATGTTTCGCGCTACAGATATGCCGCAACCTGTATCGGCTGTGCTATTGCAGGTCTCGGCGGACTTTCATTCATAATGGATTACCTTAACGGTAACTGGGAATATTGTATCGATGCTATCGGCTGGCTTGCAATTGCCCTCGTTATTTTTACGGTATGGAAGCCGAGCGTTGCAATTATCGGCTCTATTATTTTCGGTGCCTTGTACATTGCAAGCAGCTACATCACGGGTGTAAGCTTTGCAAGCAAGGAGATTTTCAAAATGTTGCCTTACGTTGTTACAATAATTGTTCTTGTATTTACAAGCATCCGCAACAAGCGTGAGAATCAGCCTCCGCAGAGTCTCGGTCTCTCATACTTCCGAGAAGAAAGATAATTTATCAAAAAGGAGCGGGTAACCGCTCCTTTTGTTGATTTATTCATGCAATATGGTATAATGATAAAAACACATTATTAAGAAAGGGATAATATGCTTACGAAAATCATCAAAAAAATATCCCGTACCCGACTGATAGCGATTGGATTTTTTGCTGTTATTCTCATCGGATCTCTTCTTCTTATGCTGCCTTTTGCAACAAGGGACGGGCAGTCAACATCATATATTGATGCACTTTTCACCGCAACGAGTGCAACCTGCGTAACGGGACTTGTGCCCTTTGATACCTTTACACATTGGACGCTTTTCGGTCAGCTTGTCATTCTTTTTATGATTCAGCTCGGCGGTATCGGCTTTATGACCGTTATCACAATGGTAACGCTGTTTATGCGCCATAAAATCGGCTTGCAGAACCGTATGCTGATTATGGAATCTGCGGGAACAATCTCGCTTTCGGGTATCGGCGAGCTTGTCCGACGCATCATCGGCGGAACGGCGGTGTTCGAAACTATCGGAGCGCTGGTACTCGCCACCCGATTTATTCCTCGATTCGGCATTTTGCAGGGTATCTATTTTTCGGTATTCCATTCTGTTTCTGCGTTCTGTAATGCAGGCTTTGACCTTATGGGATGTATTGAGCCGGGGTCATCGATGATACCTTTTAACAGCGACACCGTGGTGATGCTCACTCTTTCTATGCTTATTCTGACAGGCGGTATAGGCTTCTTTGTATGGAACGATATTCTCGTCTGTAAGGCAAGCTTCAGAAAATATCAGATGCATACAAAGCTTGTCCTCACTGCAACGGCACTTATCACCGTTATCACAACTGCAATGTTTTTTGTTTTTGAATATGACGGTGCGTTCAGAGGTATGGGCTTCTTCGATATGGCAGTTAATTCTCTTTTTCAGTCTGTAACACCGCGAACTGCAGGCTTTTCCGGCATTGATATGACAACACTCTCCGAGCCGGGAAGCATACTTACGATGGTGCTTATGTTCATCGGCGGAAGTCCGGGCTCAACGGCAGGCGGTGTCAAGACAACAACAGTTGCCGTCATTCTTATTTCAACTCTAGCTTATCTTCAGGAGGATAACAACGTTACAATCTTCAAAAAGCGCATTGAAGAAAAAATGGTGCGCCGCGCGAGTGCAATCGCATTTATCTATTTTTCAATGATTTTTGTCTGCTCTATGGCAATCAGCTTTGCCGAACCCGTGCAGATAAAAGAAGTGCTTTTTGAGGTTATTTCAGCAGTTGCAACCGTCGGACTTTCGATGAATCTGACCGCAACGCTTTCCTTCGCGTCAAAGGTAATCTTAATCGTGCTTATGTACGCAGGAAGACTCGGCGCGCTGACCTTTATTATGATGCTTTCAAAGCGTGATACAACCGCAATTTTAAAACGCCCCGTGGGCAAAATTATGATAGGATGATGTTATTATGAAATCAATTCTTGTAATCGGTATGGGCAGATTAGGCAGACATCTTGCCGCAACAATGACAGATCTCGGCAACGAGGTTATGGTAATCGATAAGGATCCCGAGGTTATCGAGAGCCTTTCTCCCGCAATCGTTGATGCAAATATCGGCGACTGCACGAACGAAAATGTAATCAAGGCACTCGGTGTTGATAATTTTGACATCTGCTTTGTCACGATTGATTCTGACTTCCAGTCGTCACTCGTTGTTACGTCACTTCTCAAAACCTTTGGTGCAAATCTTGTTGTTTCAACAGCAAAGCGCGATATTCAGGCGGATTTGCTCAAGAAAATCGGTGCTGATGAGGTTGTATACCCCGAGCGCGAGATTGCCGAAAAGCTTGCTGTAAGATATAATTCAAGCAATATTTTCGATTTTATAAAGCTTACTCCCGAATATGCAATCTACGAAATTCCTACACCCGCTGTCTGGACGGGAAAAACAATCTCAAATCTCGGTGTCCGTCAGCATTATAAGGTCAACATTATTGCAATCAAGCAGGGAAATACACTCAACACGATGCCGGGTCCCGATTATATATTCAAAGCTGATGATCACGTAATCGTCATCGGCAAAGCAGGGGACGTATTCAAGCTTTCGTCTGAAAAGTAAGGAGTGTTTGCGATGACAGTAAAAGAACGCCTTGAGGCATTGAAAATTCCGTCTCCTCTCGAAATTACGGGCGAGCGTGCAGCAACCGTCGAGGAGTGGGAGAAAATCAGACCTCTCGTCAGAGAAATGATGTATAAATGTGAGTACGGCTACATTCCCGAAAAGCCCGAAAGCGTCTCATATAAGGTTATTGATACCGATGACCGCTTCTGCGCGGGTAAGGGTATGCGGGAGGATATTGAGATTACCGCACGCATAAACGGAGAGGATTTTACGTTCCCGATAACCTACGTGTATCCCGTAAACTCCAAGAAAAATAAAGCATTTGTCTGCATCAATTTCCGTCCCGACGTGCCTGATAAGTATATCCCGACAGAGGAAATCATTGATAACGGCTTTGCGATTGCATCCTTCTGCTATGAAAATGTAACAAGCGACGATAATGATTTCACAAACGGACTTGCAGGTGTGATTTATAAAAACGAAAAGCGTTCGCTTTATTCGCCCGGTAAAATCGCGATGTGGGCGTGGGCGGCGATGCGCGTCATGGACTTTCTTGAAATGAGGGAAGAGGTTGACCCTGACTGTGTAACGGTCTGCGGACACTCCCGACTCGGTAAAACCGCTCTTCTTACGGGTATTTCCGACGAACGCTTTGCCTGCGTTCACTCCAACTGTGCAGGCTGCAGCGGCGATTCTCTGAACCGCGGTAAGCAGGCAGGTACGGAGAAAATCGGCGATATTATCCGCAATTTCGAATTCTGGTTCTGCGAAAACTATAAAAACTTCGTCGGCAAGGACGAAGATACAGAGTTTGAACAGCACTTTATGCACGCTCTTATTGCTCCGCGTCCCGTACATATCGCATCTGCCGAGCTTGATATATGGGCAGGTCCCGAGGCGCAGTTCCTTTGCTGTGCCGCCGCCTCAGAGGTGTATGAGCTTTACGGCAAAGAAGGCTTTGTCTATCAGGAGGATGACTTCCTTAAATGCGGAAAAAAGCTCAACGACGGCAATGTCGGACTTTATTTCCGCCGCGGTAGACATTATTTCAGCCGTGACGACTGGCACGGACTTATCGACTTTATAAATAAAAAATGGTGATATTATGAAAAAAATAGGCAGAGAGGTGCTTTTCCTCAAGACGAATGACAGAATACCGCGCAACGGAGAAGGCTCGTTTATACGCCTTAAGGACGGCAGAATTATGTTCGGTTATACCGAATTTTACGGTAATGACTGGAATGACGATGCAACTGCAAACATCTCCGTGATTTATTCCTCGGACGAGGGCGAAACGTGGACGCAGCCCGAAATCCTTTTCCGTAAGCCTGAAGATGCGTGGAATCTGATGAGCTTCTCCTTCCTTCGTATGGGAAACGGAGATATCGGCGCGTTCTACATACTCAAAAATGCTGACCGCACGGACAGAATTATGCTGACACGCTCCTCGGATGAAGGAGAAAGCTGGTCAGAGCCCGTAAACTGCCTTGATTGTCTCAAGGAAGCAGATTATTATGTTATCAATAACGACCGCGTATACCGCCTTAAAAACGGCAGAATCATCATTCCGACAGCAAGACATACGGTGCTCAATACCGACCGTGATTTTACTCCGGGCGTAATCTGCTTTTTCTGCTCGGATGATGACGGAAAAACTTGGTATAAGACGGAAGCGGAGCTTGAGTGTCCGTTCCCGTCAAATCCCGACGGCTATGAGGAGCCGGGACTCTATGAGCTTCCCGACGGCAGACTGTGGTGCTATATCCGCACGAGCCTCGGCTTTCAGTATGAGAGTTTTTCAAGGGATAACGGAATAACGTGGACAGCACCCGAGCCGAATATGTTCTTCTCGTCACCGTGCTCACCGATGCACGTCAGAGACTGCGGTGAGCTGACGGTTGCGATTTTTAATCCCGTTCCCGAGCACATTCTGCGCGAGGAATCCGAGCCGTGGGGCAGAACTCCTTTTGTTATGGCGTTCAGCACGGACAGAGGACTAACATTCAAAAAAGAAAACACATTTTTTATCGAGGATGACCTTACCAACGGCTATTGCTATCCCGCAATAATTGAATGTGCCGACGGCTTCCTCGTTGCGTATTACCACTCCGATAACACCGATGTCTGTCTTAACAGCACGCGCATTACAAAAGTGAAATATGATGAAATTGAGGTCTTGAAATGACTGAAGAAATAAACCAATACGCCGAAACATATTCCGACCCGCCCGAAAGGGTACGCGTCGCGGGCAGGGGAATCGTCGTGCGCGACGGAAGAATACTGCTTTCTCACGAGCTTAACACGGGCGTATATATGACACCCGGCGGAGGCATTGAAGAGGGCGAAACGCTCGAGGAATGCTGTGTGCGCGAGCTTATGGAGGAGACGGGCTATCAGGTGAAACCCCTGTGGCATTTTCTGACAATCAACGAATACAGCTTCGAGACGAAATATGTCAGCAATTATTTTATCTGCGAGGTAACGGGCAAGGGGAGTCAGACTCTTACCGATATCGAGGTCGAGCACGGAATCGTCCCCGAATGGGTAACTGTCGACGAAGCCCTCGCAATCTTCGGCACTTATGATACCAAAACCCCTGATGTCCGCAGTCTGTATATCAGAGAGCTGACAACAATAAAAAAACACCTTGAAACAATCGGATAATTAAACGCTCAGGCTGTGAGGTCTGAGCGTTTTTATGTGTTACTGTTAAATTTATTTTGTAAAAAAAGCAAAAAACACTAACACTTTTTAACTGAATGTGCTATAATGAAAAAAACAATTCAGGAAGTGATACCGTGAAAAAAATATTTTCCGTGCTTCTTGCGCTTACGATTGCGTTAACCTGCCTGTGTTTACCCTTGTCAGGCGTGACCGCATCCGCAAAAGGCTTTGAAACCGAAAACGGAGTTCAGGTTGAAATAGCGCCGTTCCTTTACAAATCGACGCTGTATCAGATGGAGTTCCCGAGCCATCAGTCATACGAAATCAAGGAAAAGAGCAACATCGGCGATTATGCAATATCCCGCGAGCTTAATGATCTTTCCTATACCTTCGTTTTTCCTGCAGGAACAACGAAAATTGAGTGTATGGTATCGTATGATGGCGAAACTGTCTGGCGCGGCTTCAATATCAATGCGGAGCAAAATCCGTCCTATTGGCCGAAGGATGCCGATGGCAATGTGAACTATACTCAGCCTCTTACCTTCAAGCGCAACGAGATTACCGCCGAGCGTGATGAATACGGCGTTCTGTACCGCGATTACCTCAGGGATAAGGATGTTGAGGGCTTCAGAGATTTCGATAAAATCTATTGGAGACTCCGATATATTTTGAACGGCGAGGAGCTTACGGAATACTTTGATATAAGCCTTTATGATTATGACAATGCCGAAAAACACAGCCTTCGGGCTGTCAACTTCAATGTAGCAGGACTTCCGTTCGGCTACTTTAGCGGCAATAACGTATCCGCTAACCAGAATGTAGCGGGCAGATATCTTTCTGAAAATAATTTTGATATCGTTGCAGTGCAGGAGGATTTCGGATTCCATAAGCAGCTTGTCAAGGCGATGAGCGGCTTTGAGTATTTCACCCATCACACGGGCGGAATCCCCGGCGGTGACGGACTTAATGTGTTTACGAAAAATATGCCCATATATAACGAAACCCGTGTCGGCTGGGAGGTTCAGAGCGGTATTCTCTCTGACGGCTCGGATGCGCTGACTCCGAAGGGCTTTACTTATACGGTTATCGATATCGGCAATGGCATTTATGTTGATTTTTACAATCTGCACGCCGATGCTTACGGCGGAGAAGGCTCAATCAAAGCAAGAACAAGTCAGATAAAGCAGCTTGCTGAATTTATCAATGCACGCTCCGCGGAAAATGACAGACCTGTAATCATAACGGGCGATTTCAATAATTATATGCACACCCACGAGGATGACGGAGCGCTTTATAAAACGCTTTATCAGGAGTGCGGCTTTAAGGATGCATGGATCGAGCGTCATAACAACGGCGATTATTTCAATCTGTATAATTGGCATATCTCGGGTCTTCCCGCTTGGGGCAACTGGGATTCTGTTGAAAGATTTATGTACAGGTCGGGCGGCGGTGTTGATATCGTTGTCGATGATTTCCGATTTGTACAGGTATGTGATGATAACGGCGAGGCAGTCTCCGACCATTCAGCCGCTGAATGTGATTTTACCTTCATCAAAACCGAGGCTTTTGAAGAGCATAAGGGAACAGTTGAGGTTAAAGGACCTTCGCAGAGCAACCTCCTTAACCTCATCAAATGGATTTTCAAAGACCTGATTATGGTATTTTCAGACCTTAAAAACCTCCCCGAATTAATCAAAGAACTGTTTCCGCAGTAAGCCTTAATAAAGAAAAAAGACGATTCGCAAGAATCGTCTTTTTTTATGAATTACAACTCAATTTTTGATGCGGGTTGCAATGTTGCATTTTGGATTTTACCAATCTTCTTCGTCATCAAGTCGACGCCGTTCTTCTTCCTCACGGAGGTATTCACTGTCATCCCAATTGTAGACATACTCGCCCCGGTCAATACTGTAACCGTCTTTATCTATGTATTCGTACTCACCAGACTCGTAGATAAAACACCATTTTGTCATGTCGCACCCTCTCAATCCTTGAGGACATACTGCAGCATTTTGAATGCAGCGGATTTCTTCGCGTCTTTTTTTGAGGATGATTTTTCCGAGAAAGATTTACTTTTCTCTGCAATGTGACAAACGCTTTCCCAGATGGGATTTCCATCCTTGTCATAGGTTTGCTCAAATTCATAGGTGGGAATGGAAAAGTAACCGCGTCTAGCCAGAATCTCCAATTGATTAATAGCGTCATCCTTATTGGGATCTTCGATTTCGTCACGGATAGAAAGCCAGAATCCCTGTTTACAGAGGTAGTTGTAAGCGAGCTTGCAAACATTATTTCTTGCCTCGGCTTGTGTCTGACCAAAGCCCCGAAAAACAGGTAGATCATCAGCTAGTTTCATAAGGCAGTGCCATTTTGTTTTGTTAATCAGTGGGTCGTCCAATCCAAGGCTCTGAGAAATTCCGTCGAACGGTGTATACCAAGTGATTTGGTAGCCTATTTCATCGAAATGGTATGACGGGATGTCGCCCTGTTTGTTATACGACCACTCTTGGAGCATTGTGGGGTAGTCTTCTGCATCACCATAGGCAAGAACGCTATTGGGGGACAGCATGATCTCTACGGCATTTTGCAGCTTTTCCATATCCCAGTTGCAGTCAATTGCAATCGCACCGAGAATTGCTTCAAACAGATCCTCCTTGACGGAATTCTCTTGCCCGATGTTTTGCTGAGTGTCACCGCTGCCCATTAGCAGGCAGTAGCCGATACCCAGTTCGTCGATACGATTGGCCAGCGTCTTTTTCTGTATCAAAAGCTTTTTGGTTTCGGTAAGCTCTGCTTCTGAATAGTCCGATACCAGCACATTTTCGCCAGGGAAAGTCTTTTGCTCCGTCATATAAGCCCATGTGTTTTTTAGTTTGGGGTCGTGCTTTTTGTAGAGTTCTACTGCATTGCTGTTCTGAGAGATCAAGAGCTTTACTACAAAGAGGTCAAGAACTTTATCACCGATAAATTCTAGCACCTCGTTGTTTTCGCCGCCGTTTTCCTCTGAATAAGAGCGCCTAGTGAATGCCTGCTGCAACAAGTCCAAATTGTTGAACGTGTAGCCGATCTGACTCTGGATGAAGATCAAATCATTTTGTTCCATAATAAAAATCCTTTCAGTTAATAGTTTACTAAAAGGCATAATAATATCCGACAAAAAACACTACCCCTGTGCACCGGGATAGGAAATGTCGGACAAAGTAGATTAAATTCAGTTCTTTGTTTTAGGGTGTTTACAGATGTTCACTTGCATAAACAAGAATAAACGCGCGAAAACAATGCCATAAATTTAAAATATTATGCCCTTAAGCAAGATTATTGTAACATCTTAAACCAACAAACGCAATATTTACCAAAAAATTTTACAATGAAACTATTCCTTGTCGCGACGAAACTTTTCTCCCACGATGAAACAAATCTTGATCACAATGAAATCAATCTCATTTGCAAAAGTGCCAAAAATCCTTATGTTAAGCCATTTTTGACAAAAGAAAAGGAACGAAAGTATTGTATCAATACTTTCGTTCCAATATGGTCGAGGCGACAGGACTTGAACCTGCGGCATCTTGCTCCCAAAGCAAGCACTCTACCAAACTGAGCTACGCCTCGATTTATTAAATTTGCAACGCTGACAATTATATCAAATCAGTCTTGTTTTGTCAACCTGAAAGTAAAGGATTTTTCGTTGAAATACAATTTATAAAAGCTCCGAAAAGGCATTATTTATCAGGGCATTGTTATAAAAACTTATATCAACCGATCTTTGCTCTGCAACAGAAGAATCAAGCAGCCTACCTTATCGGTAAGCTGCTTTTAGTTTAATTCTTTACAGGATTTATTCAGCTGTATAGTTGATTTCGCCTGCCTCAATCCATTTGCCGTTTTCACGGACATAAACCCTGATAAGATTCTCTCCGTTCTCGTTCATCCAGGCATTACCTGTGAATTCGAGGTAGCCGTTTTCGAGCTGAACAGCCTTAGTTGAATAGTATGTGCAGGTTGAGCCGTCAGGCATCACGAAGCGGATACCCTGAGCATCGGGACCTGTAACCATCTTGACGGAAACTGCGCCCTTCTTGCCCGAAGCAGCAGCGGGAGTGATCTCTCTGATTTCTGCATCGTACTCGGGCTCAAGGATTTCGTAAGTGAAGGAGTAACAATTCTGCTCCCACTTATAAGCGCCGTCAACGAGATATTTGGCTCGGACTCTGACCTGAGGTCCTGTGAGGTTTGTACTGATTGTCCAAACCTCGTAAGCAACCGTACGGTCGAGTGAGTTTACCTCAACGCCGTCAGCGTTGTAAGACTTGATAACAACGTTCTTGCTGTTACGGTCGTAGGTTCTTGTGCCGCCGTCCTCTTCGATGAACTGAATCATAGTCGGTCTGCCGTTGACAGTGACTTTGAAGGAGTTGTGCGAATCGGTTGACGGAGTGTACTCAATATTGGTGATTGAGCCTGATGCCGTGATTTCACCTTCAATCGGAGCTTCGATCATATCGATAGTTGTTGAAAGGTCGGATGCTGCCTGAAGGTTTGCATCACCTGTTACCTTAACGTAACCGACAGAGAGAAGAGAGCTCTCGGCAGCGTTTTCGATTGTTACAGTACCGTCAGAGGCAATGTAATCGGTGATGTCGTAGTACATTTCAGTTTTGCTGTTAACTGAAAGCGAGTGCCCTCCGATTTTTACAACAGGGGTACCGAAAGCAGCGCGCAGACTGAGCATTACTCTTGAATTTGCACCGTAATCCTTAACCTTGAAGGTGAGTGCATTGTCGCCCTGCGACTTACTTGAAAGGTAAAGCTCGTGCTTTGAACCCTTCTTGTTGTAATCAGTAGCAGAGAAGCCGAATTCGCCGTTACCCTCAACATATACGAAGCCTGAACCGCCCGTGATATAATCGGAAGCGGACATAAGGTTATCGTTGATGTTGTAATATCTCGCATTCTTTTCGGATTCAATATAATACTTGTCACCGTCTGCTGCGGGCTCGAAGATTCGGATAGCATCGACGTAGTTTACAAGCTGTGTGACCCCCTGAGTGCTGAAAGACTCGGTGTCAATAGCGCCTGTACCGCCGTTGAGGACTGAGTTATCGTCGAACCATTCAATGTCAACGTCGTCAGTCTCAAGGATTTCGTCAAAACCAAGCTCAAGTAATGCATCTGCAAGCTCGGGATTAACCGAGGACGGGATTTCGTCATCATCAATCTGCTGAACAGCACCTGAAATTGAGGGGAGATAAGCCGCCGTAACCTCAACGGTGTAGGTGCCGTATGTAAGCCCGCTTACGTTGTAAATCGGGGTCTGATAAAGCATGCCGTAGTTCTGAGTATCCTTATAGAAGGTGTCGACAACAGCCGCCTTGACGGTCTTGCCGTCCTTCTTAACGTTGATTACCTGAACACCCGTATTCGCACCGCAGGCACCGTAAAGCTCAAATCCCGTGCCTGTGAAGGTCATAGAGAGTGTCTCACTTCGTTTCTGATCTGCAGAAAGCGTAACGCTGTAATTCGTACCGTTTGAGTAGGAAGAGGTACTGCTTTCGTAACCTCTGTCCTTGCCGTAGATATCGCTCTGAGAATGAAGCTCCTGATATGTATTAACAGAAGATCCGTTTGAAGTCCAATCAGTGTTGGCTGTATTACTTGCCGAAAATGCGCTTTCTTCAAAATGAACGTTTGATGCAGGAATTATATTCAGCTTGAACCAGTCATAATCACCGTTCGGACGCTGTATCAGCGCGTACGAGTCTGTCGAGCCGTCGGCTGACGGTCTGACGGTATAGAGAAGCTCTGTATTTCCGCTTGCACCTGTGAACATACCGTTGACACCGATGTCAAGCTCGTTGGGCAGGAACGGATTAGCGGAAATCTGTTGACGCAGTTGAGTGTCAACAGCAATGACAGTACCGTTAACGTACGGGTCACTCATCGGAAGACCGTAATCCAGCACGTAAGTGTATTGCGGAATTCTGATTCGGTCAGAGGGAAAGCCCTTGTAGACATCATTGGAATTTATACAGCTCTGATGAGCGAAAATTCCTTTCTGGTAATGGTTGCCGACGTGAACATCTATATAGTTTGATGTCGGATCTGCATTGTTTGCATAATAATCAGACTGGATCGAAAGGTTTTTGATTGTTATAATGAATTTTTTTGCATTACCATTATACAAAGCAGTAGCGTCATTTATATAGTGCTTTGAATAGTCAAAGCCTCCGACTGTAACTTCTCCGTTACTTGGGTTTATGGAAAGCACATCAGCGTTTTCACTAGTAGCGTAATCGAAACTCAGTCTGTCGAGGGCATCGTAATAGGCTTTAACTTTTTTGGCCTCAACGCTGGATTGACCTTCAACATATTTAAATAAATTTGTATCAAAACTTTCTTTTACAACAGCAGATGAATCAAGGTTATAAAAGCTGTGTTTTAAATTAGTTTTGTCATCCTTTACTAAGGTTTCACTGAATGACCAGTCTGTGTCAGGATTGACCGTCAGTTCGTAGGTATAGTCTCCGCCGGTCGAGTTGCGCTGACCGACATTATCAAGATCTTTTGCGTAAATATAGTTTGATGAAAGATAATCGAGAAAAGCATTTTCATCAAAATCAGATATATCTTGGTTACCGACGCGGACTGTATAAATAGATGCACCCAACGCTTTTATTTTAGCAGAATTGATTATAGATGAGTTGGCAGAACTCTTGGCGAAATTAATATTGTGCTGACTGTCATCGGTGGTAACACCGCCATCAGTTACGACGATAACGCAAGCGTGACGATCGCCATAAGCTGTATAGTTTTCTCCGCTGGCTTCAAGCATTTTATATGCCATATACATACCATACGATAAATCTGAGCCGCCGCCGTAGCCGAATCCGTCACCAATCTGATTTGCATCAAATTTAGTTAAAATGTTTTTGATGTTATAGAAATATGAATTACTGTGGAAGGCATACCGATAATTGCTGTTGTCTGAATTGTAACCACTTGATATTGTTATTCTGTTTGAGTCATAGGTTGTGAAAAAACCGGTATATGCTCCTGTGCCCGAACCTGATGTATTACCGGGTGTTCCCGTGAACTGGCACATAGCAATTCTGTGTTTTGTGTTGTCGGCAGAAATTCTGTCAACTGTATTTCTCAAAAATTGTTTCGCTGCGCATATCCTACCTTCGTCATTTGTATAGGTACTACTATTTTCTGACCAAACAATATAGAAAGGAAATATACCTGTCCAACCTGAACCAAGTATGCCTTTATTACTACCGCCGGATACGTCTGTGTATGATCTTACGGTGGCTGATTCTGAAGTTTCAGAAGCGTTTTTAACAGCGTTTAAAAATTCACTTTCAGTCCAACCTCGAGAATACTTAATAGTTCCGTTGTTATTAAATACATAATATTGACCATCACGAACATAGTACAACCAAAATAAGAATCTGTAACTTCCGGAAACTCTTTTAAGGGCCATTCTTAAAGGATGATATGTTCCGTCGGAAGCTTTTATATATTCTTCATTTGGTCCGTCTTCAAGGTTTATTAAATAATCGCCAATGTTTTTGTTATTAAGATCCGATTCTTCCACCAAATAGTCGATTTGAAATTTTTCGTCACTTGGTCTGATGCTGTATTTGTTAAACTGTCCCGACATGGAGGTTGATGTATCCATAACAAAGATGAAATCTGTCGGTTTTGATGTATTGTCAGGTAGCTTTGTATACTGAGGAACCGGAGCAGTCGCATACGACTCCATAGTAATATCGTACAATCCGTTTGCGTTGAGCTTGACATCATAGGCTGTACGGATGTTTGTTCCTTCAGCAGACGCATACGGGTCCTTGACTCTCTTGTAGATTTCAAACTGCATCAGCTTATCATTGACTGATGCTCCTGTTTTGTTACCGCCTTGGCTGAAGTAATTATAGTTACCGTCAGTATGGAATGTTCCCGGCAGCTCTTCGAGATCGCAGTATACTGTCGTATAACCTACGGGCTTGTTGCTCTGATAGTATTCCGTATATTTTTCTGTGATAGCGGGATATTCGTTATCGTTACACCAAAGGTAATAATTGCCGTAAGAAAGCTTGAAGTTACTGTTACCCGCAAAAGATATTTTCATATTGCTCAGATAATTGCTTGCATCGGTCATCATAGCAATGTGACGGTAATCAAATCCGAGATACTTATAATTACCATAGTAAAAGTTTGCGTTTTCAAGTCGCAGGTTCGAACCGTTGCTGTGAGAAATCTTCCAACGGATTGATTTTCTCGCGTCAACAGTATCGCTGATATAAAGCTTGTCACCGTCTGTTGTGTAATCACCCAATGCGTAGCCGATAGTGCCGAGGGAATCGCCGGTGTTTGAACCGCCGTCGGGGGTATTGTTCTTCGGCAGTCTCTTACCGCCGTAACCGCCGAAGGAGTCGAGGAGATAGAAGATTTCCTTCTGCGTTACCGGGTCTTTATTCTCCGATTTATAAGCAATGATGTATTCCTCACCGCTTGTCAGCTCGCTTAGATTATCCACCTTTTCGTAGTGACTTGCCTTGACGTCTGCATCAGCGTCGGGACGGGTGACCCCGTTGAGCTTATGCTGGTCAACCTTCCAAAGAACGTGAATCGGTGCATTTGAGATGCTCTCACCGTATTTTTGTACGCCGAACATATAGAGATAGTCCTCAATTATGCAGAAAGCTTCTCCGTTTTCAGGCACCTTCGTACCGCTGTAGGTATTCAGACTGTCGCCGATAATATGGCAATCCTTTGTTATGCCGTTTATCTGAAGCTGTGTTCCGCCGGGTGCGTTGATGTCGATATCAGCAATCTCGAATGAACGCGTTGAACCGCCCGATACGAGCTGAGAATCCGAACGGAGAATATAAATTTTTCCGTTATTAACCGAAGCGTGCTGAATGTTGGTGAGATTATTTTTGAACAGCACACAGTATGTCGGGTTGCCTGCGCAGTTTTTTTTACCTTCTCCGCTCTTTAAGTTGTTCCACTCTTCGCTTGATGATGAACCCTTGAGCTGATAGCCCATAAGCGCGCTCGGGTAAGTATCGTTGTAAGCTTTGGTCGGGTAGGTGGTGCCGTAACAGTTGCCAACCCACAAAACACCGTCGTCAACACTGCAATAAGCGAGCTGAGCATTGTTGAACTCATCACTGAAATTGATTGAGCCTGTAATACCGATATCTTTTTTGTTCAGTCCTGAATTAGAGTTCAGGGTGATATCCATTTCTGTAAGAGGGAAATAGCTGATTGATGAGGATCGTGAGCTTATAAGGTAAAGATTGTGATCCGAAGCTGCAATGCTGAAATCATCACATGCTAAATAATCATATACGCCGGTTGGACCCCAAATTTTGAACAGTGCAACAAAATCTGCGCTTTTGGCATCAAGTGCAAATATGTAGTGTGATGAGCCTTGTGTGTTTCTTGCAGAAACCAAAACCCAGTCTCTCTTTTCCCAATATGTCACCGACTGGGGAGTTAACGGATAGTCAAGTCCGGGCAAGACAAATTCGGTCGGCCAGTTGGTATTTTCTCCGCCGAAGAAATTTTTTCGGTTATTATCATACTTGGTTATGTCAATGTCTGCTTGGGTTATTCCGTTTATGGTTATCGCTGCATCTGCCTTAACAGAGAACACAGGACCGACAGCGAAAAAAGTTGTTGCAGTTATTATAGCCGAAAGTATAAACGAAAGAAATTTTTTAGAAATTTTCATAATCGCCTCCGTGAATTTGAGATTTTTACAATCCTCTATATACTATATATATGGGGGTCAAAAAGTCAAGCATACACTTTAACGGAAATGTCATCTTTCATTCGCCGTCTCAATCATCGAAAAATAGAAATCCTCAAACGATGTCGGGTAGTCCTTTGTACCGCAGAAGTCAAAATGGTCTGTGCCGACAAGCGTATCCATATAGTACCATCTGCCGCTTTCTATCGCTTTGCCATCCGCAACGCTTTCGCTGTAGCTGAGCGCTGTTGCCTCGTCGCAAAGCGGATATCTTGCGGATTTAAGCGGAACGATACCGTCGTTTACTGCCCAATCGCCCTCGATTGTGATTCCGTCATAGCTCTTGCCCTCGGAGATACGGAGCATAAGCGAGGAAATATAGAAAATCGGTGTAACGCTGCTGTAAATCAACTGCTTTCCGAATCGGTCTGTTTTGGTTGCTGCCGTTGAGTAAGAATAATAGTACGTGCTGTCGCTGAGCTTGATTTTACTGTTGAGCTCGGCGGCACCGCGGAGTGTCATATCGTAATAGCAATTATCCTCAGCAGTGTAATAATTCTGTATTGCATCAAAGCTGAATTCAGCTCTCTTTTCGTCCTGCTTCGGTGTCAGCCCGAAATGTCCCATCTGCAAGGAGAATACAAGAAAATCGTTGCCGAGAATCGTGCCGATAAGATTATACAGCATAACAATTACATAATACGGTCCTGTCAGGTCATAGAGCATATTCGAAACCTGCGTGCCGTTATGAGGTGCAGAAAGCGTGATGCACGAATGTATGCTTTCGTGTCCGCCCGTGAAAAGTCCGCTTGTCTGAGCGCCTGTTGCCGCGATTTCTTCCTCACAGCCGTAAGCCATAAGCGATGTGAAAAGTCTTACCGTTGCACCGCCGAAGGAGTGACCGACAAGATTGATTTTATCCTTGAGATTCCAGCTTTCGCCCATAATCGGCTCGTAGGTGAAGCCGAAGCGGTCGTGACCGTGCGCCTTTGAATGAGCCTCACCGTAGTCAACCGTACCTCCGACAAGCTGTGCGTAAAGCTCGCACACTCTGTCCCACGCACTGCTGAGAGGTCCGACGGCGGGAGCATATGCCTCAATTCCCTGATCGTTCAGAATTTTGATAAGGTCATTATCCGAAATCCACAGACCGCCACCCCAATAGGGAGACATCTCGTAGAATTTGTTATCGGGCGACCATCCGCCCATACCGTGTACGAAGATGTAGGGATAATCTGTCGCAAAGCCGCTTTTATCTATATCACGCTTACCTTCTGCAAAAGAGGGGATGATACAAGCTGAAATGCACATAACGATTGCCATAACAGCCGCAATTATTTTCGCAAATTTTTTCATAATAAAACTCCTTTCGAGCTGTTTTATATGATTTGATTTTATAATGAAGCGCGAATAAAGTCAATTAAAACAAAGAAAGTGGCACACTTTGCTGAAAAGTGTGCCACAATATTTTTCTTTAATTTAAATAAGCTTAAGAATGATATCCGTAACGCCCTTAAGTACCTTTGAGGCGAGCATAATCGCAATCTCGGAATAGCCGTCTGTGCCGAATAATTTGTAAATTACGGGACTGATTTTTGTGAAGATGCTCAGGTCAACCGGTTCTTCGGGAGCCTCGAGAACTCCTGCCTTGATAAGACAAGCGGAAAGTCTTTCTTCTGTTGCCTCAACCTCACCGACAACGCCGATTGTGCTGTCGATAACTCTCTCAGCCTCAGCAACTGCTGCCGCAAGCTCCTTGGCATCCTCAGCTGAAAGTGCCGATGTGTCAATTGTATCAGCAAGCTTTACGAGCTCAACGAGTTTTTCTGAGCCTCTGCCGATATTGAACTGCGGGAATCTCGGGTCGGAGTAAACGTCCTTTGTGTCGTCACATTCGATAAGATTGAGTGCGAGCTTGAGAATAACATCATTTCTTGCCGTAAGGTCGTGACGCTGATTGTCGAAGTAGAAGGTTGTATCGGGGAGAAGACCCACGGATGCGTCAACAACTCTGTCGGGGGAGATGTGGTTGTGAGCGGGGTTTTTACAATGAACGTTCTGCTGAACGTAATCTTCGGGAAGAGTTTCACCAACGTTTGCAAAGTGAGCGCCCATTGATGTTGAATCTGTCTGAATGATAAAGTCAGCATTCTGTGAATTCCATGTTTCTCCGACATTGATCATCGGTGTGTCATATTCAACGAAGCAGAACACCTGCACACCCTTGTCAACGAGCTTCTGAATGTTAGCATCTGAGTGGAGCTGTGCCTGATAGTATTTGTCCGTCTGCGCTCTGACGTTAGCGGTCTCGGGAGTTGAAAGGTGTTTTTCTGCGGCCGTCGGATAGTCGCCTGACGGGCAGAGAGCCCACATACCCGTGCTCTTTACCATAACCTCGGAAACGAGCGTGTTGACTGCTGATTCAAGCACCTTCATTAATACCTCGTCAGGGAAAATGCGGAGAAGAGTCTCAATAAGAGCGGCTGTGCCCTTGTCGAGAAGACCAAGCTCACCGAGGAAGCCGTTGTAAACGTATTCGGGGTTAAGGAATGAAATTCTGCCGTTGAAAACGTCACCGATGATTGTTGAACCGTCGAGAGCGGGAACAACGAAGATGATCTTGTGAAGCTCATCCATAACCTCGGGATTGTAGTCGAGCATAGCGCTGACGATTGATGCACCCTGACTGAGGGGTACAAGGTTGACCTTGTCGTGACCGGTCTGCTCCTTGACCATCTGAATGTAGTCGTAAAGCTCGTTAACGATGTCGATATGGTTGCCGAAGGAGCTGTATCCGAAATAATACATATGGTCAAACGGCTGCTCGGTTTCGTAAAGATCGAAAGGAACGTGATGGAAGATTGTTGCCTGCTCCTCGGGAGTACAAGCTGAAACAGGACGGAGATATTTTTCTACGTAGATGTTGTCTGCAGGCTGTGCGTTTTCGTCACAGGTGTTTATGCCGAAGCACATCTCGATAACATCCGCCGCGGCATCGGAAAGACCGATATCACGCTGGAATACGAGTGAAAGAATAGCGGGGACAATTGCTCTTGCAATAACCTTCTCAAGCTGTATGTAAGCAGGGAAGCTTGAAACGTGATTGCCCGCATCGTCATAAACGAACTCTCCGTTCTCGTCAAGCACCCAGGTGTTTGACTGACCGAGACCGGGAACGATGATAGTCGGGTAATATTCGCATTTGCCGTCGCAGTCTGTGTAGCGCTCTTCTGCCGATGCGCCGATAACGCTTACGGACATAAGCATAGCAACGCAAAGCACAAACGCAATAATCTTTTTGAACGTTTTTTTCATAGCTGACACGCTCCTGAATGTTTTTTTATATTTTAGCACAATGAAGGCGGTGTTTTCAATAATTGCTGACGAATTGTTGCAAAAATGTTGCACAAAAAAACTGCCGAAAATTCGGCAGTCTGATTATGTTTACCTGATTGTTTTGTTCATTTTTTTGCTTGTTGCTTTTACGGAAAAATAAACACATATCCATATCACAAAATAGAGTGAAACAAAAATTCCCGTAAATATCAGCACAACCTCTGTCTTGAAAGGGATCCAGCTGTTTATTATGTAACAAAGCATATATGTAATATAAAGCAATCCAAAATGACACAACAGTGATTTAGGTAACGGCCAATGCTCAATCTGGTTAAAAACACTTACTCCTGCCTGAATGAATGCAAGAATATAAATTGATATAACTGCAAGACAAACCTCTTTTGCGCTTAACGAAAAACCGTCATTTAACATCTCAATAAGAAGATATACAATGCCAAGAACAACAGGTCCGAAGCCGCCAAAAATAAGACCGCGGTGCAAAAAGCTTTTTAAATATCTGTTCATATCATAAACCTAACCTTTCTTTAACAATTTTTATATTACGTCTCGAAACATAGTCGCGGTAACCGCTTTTGAAAACAACCGTAAGCGACCCTGCAACCGATACATCAAACTTCTGTATTTTGTTTATATTTGCTATACAGGACTGATTTATTTTTATAAAGTATTCAGGTAATAACGCTTCAAGCTGATATAGTCTCTCACGAAGTCTGTATTTTTGGTTGCTCGTAAAAGCAAACACTTTGTTGTTCTCAACCGTAAAACAGTCAATTTCAGCAGGATTTATTTTAATTGCCTCATTATCTGTGTATCCGAATAATGCCACGGCTCCCGTAACAAGAGCTTCTATTTCTTTTGTAAGATCATTTTTCTCGTGAGCGTAAATCACCACCTCTTCTTCGTGTTCCTTATCGATAAAGATTGATAGTTTCATCGGTGTCCCTCCCTTCAATGCCATAATATATTGTTTTTTCAAGCTTTTCAATACCTTCAAAGCCTTTGGTTATTTTTACACATTATTCGGCAAAAAAGAAAACCGTCGGCCATTGACCGACGGTTGAATGATATGAATTTTTATGCAAGAAGCTGCTCGATAGCTTCAATAATTCCTGCGAAGATGCCGTTGAAGCCGTCAACAAAGCCTGACATATCGGCACCGGTCAATTCAGAAATGAACTGAGCGATGTAAAGGGGAATATCACTGAGAATTGCGATAATTGATAACATTTAAAAACACCTCTCTTTTTATTTATCATATCATATCCTCAGGTGCTTGTCAAAGCACTTATATGTATATTTCCAAAAGATAAATTTTCATTTTGCATAAAAATTTTTTTGATATTCATTATTATTTCTACAATATCGTTTTCATTTTTTATTGACAAGAAAAAACAAAAGTGATATTCTTTTTCGTGTAAGAAAGACAGTTTTTCTTAAACTCTAAATGGATAAAGGAGATTAAAATCATGGAAATGATGTACAAGGGTAAAACAAAGGACGTTTACAAGCTTGAAAACGGCAATGTAATGCTTAAGTTCAAGGACGATTGCACAGGTAAAGACGGTGTTTTCGATCCGGGTGAGAACAGTGTAGGCCTTACCATTGAGGGTATCGGAAAGGCAAATCTTGAAACATCAGTTTATTACTTTGAGATGCTCAAGGATGCAGGCATCAAGACGCACTATGTATCTGCTGACCTTGACAACGCTACAATGGAGGTTCTTCCTGCAACAGTATTCGGTCACGGTCTTGAGGTTATCTGCCGTCTTGTTGCAACAGGCAGCTTCATCCGCCGTTACGGTGAGTATATGGCTGACGGTACAGTTCTTGAGGGCGGTTATGTTGAGTGCACATTCAAGAATGACGAGAAGGGCGATCCCCTTGTTACAGGCGAAGGCCTTGCAGCTCTCGGCGTTATGACTCCCGACCTCTTCGAGAGCATGAAGGAGCAGACACTCAAGATCACAAAGATCGTTGCTGACGACCTTAAGACAATCGGTCTTGACCTCTGGGATATCAAGTTCGAGTTCGGCTACAACAACGGCGAGGTTATCCTCATCGACGA
>JAFNVC010000022.1 GCA_017379935.1 Clostridia bacterium | reverse complement strand
GGGGTGGAAATAAACCCCCGGTTCTACCGGGGGAAGAAAAAGGCTTCAGCAAAGCCAAAAACGGCGAGCTCAAAGCCGCCGAAGTAGTTGCAAAGAATTAATCCTCCAAGTAGAATGAATGTGGTTTGGCCGCCGCATTACAAAGTACAAGGAGGAATAATTAGTGAAAAAAGATAGTGAAATAAAAAGTTCAGCACACTCAAAATACAGATGCCAATATCATATAGTGTTTGCACCAAAGTTTAGAAGAAAAGCAATATATGGTGAAATCAAAAAAGATATTGGGGAGATATTAAGAAAATTATGTGTGCAAAAAGGTGTGGAAATAATAGAAGCAGAAGCATGTGCAGACCACATACATATGCTTGTAAGCATTCCACCACACATAAGTGTATCACAATTTATGGGATATCTCAAGGGTAAAAGTAGTCTGATGATTTTCGACCGACATGCAAATTTAAAGTATAAGTACGGTTCACGAACATTTTGGTGTAGAGGGTACTATGTAGACACGGTCGGTCGAAATAAAAAGGTAATCGCAGAATATATAAGAAACCAATTAGAAGAAGATTACGCAGCAGACCAATTGAGTCTCAAAGAGTACACAGACCCGTTTACGGGTGCCAAGAATAAGTAAGCAAAAATAAACAGCCGCTCGTGAGCGGCTGCTTGAGATTGTAATGCGGTGCTAAACTTTCAGTGCCCCTTTGAGGGGCTAAGCCAGCATTCGCCCCTTATAGGGGCAGAGCAAACCACCAGTTTACTGGTGGTTATGATTTTTTAGTCATTTTATCCGATTTGAAGTATCTCATACGTCTGCATCGGATAAAAAGCCTTCTTCATCTGCGCAAGAAGGTCTTTGGTTAATTTTAGAAATAATGAATAATATCACTATAAATGTTCCGATACCCGTTGCAATTCCGCACGAGTCGATGAACATATCGAAAACTCTGCACGCTCTTTCGGGTACAAAAGACTGGTGGATTTCGTCGCTGACAGCATAAAGCACGCAGGGGATGAAGGGTAAAAGAAAATTCCTTTTGCCGAAGGTGTAATTTATTGCGCCTGTCATACAGAAGCCGAGCGCCGCAAATTCCGTAAAATGTGCAATTTTTCTGAGCACATCGTGCGAAATGAACCGGCCGATGAAATCTATCAGCAATCCGAAAAGTGATTGACTTACCTCCTCGGATTCTTCGCCCGTATCAGCTGAGAACATAAAAATTATAACCATAACCGCCGCGGTCAGCAACCAGAAAATGACAGCGAGCGGCTTGTTTTTATTAAGAAGAAACATCTTAATCGAGCCCTCCGTTTATGAAGCATACGCTCTCCAACGCGGAGGAGGGTGCAAAGTCTGTCGCATCCTTGCTGATTGCAATGAAATCGCCGTATGTGAACAGCGGGCAGAATACAGCACTGTTGATAAGCATCTGCTCTGCGGTTTTCAGACCTGAAAGAATGTCGCCGCCTGCGTAAGAGGTGAGGATGCTGTTGTAGATATTGTCATAGCTGTCCGATGTGTAGTTGAAAATATTTTTCGTGCTTCCGCTCGTGAAATATTCAAGAGTATCTGTCGGATTTGCGGTTTTTGCTGTTATTTCGGTCAGCGCAATCTGATAGCTGTCATTCTTGATTGCAGTATCAATCTCATCCTTTTTGAGAATTTCCACCTTCGCAACGATTGCAGTGCTGAATACCTGCTGCCATACCTGAATGAGCTTCTGCATCTGTGCGGAATATTCCTCCGTACAGATGATTTTTATTGCTACCGATTCAGCCTCAAGCTCCTTGAGTCCCTGATTCCACAGATCGAGTGCGGCTTTTTCGTCATATTTTACGTTGTAGAGTGCGCCTGCTGCTTCGCGGTAGGACTTTTCACCGTAAAGACAGCAGTCGGGAATTATTCCTCTTGCATTTGCGAGTGCATTTTCGGGCTTTTCAATTTTTTCGGGTTCGGTCAGAATCATAAGTGCCTGACGGAGCTTTTCGTTGTGCAGAACCTTGTCCGAACAGTTGAAGGCGAGACCTCTTGTTTCGTTTTCAATTACGGAGTAGCTGACCTTTTTGTTATCTGAAAGGCTGTATGCACCCTCGTCGGAAATGAACGCGGAGTGATAAGTCAGCTGCTTGAGCTTAGTGATGACGGATTCCTCGTCACCGTTGACGTTGAAATAAACTGCAGTCGGCTTTACCTTCTGTGCACCGACGTAGCCCTCGTTGCGATAAATAACGAGCGAATTATCCTCCGCCCATCGTGCGAGGTAGAACGGACCGTTGCAGAAGGTGTATTTAAGTCCGAGACCGTATTTCGCGTGTGTTGCATTGAAAAACTCCTCGTTGCACGGCATACAGAGGGGGAGAGTCAGCACGCGGAGAAAATCCGGATTTGCACGCTCAAGTGTGATAACAAGGGTGTTTTCATCAGTCGCCTTGACGCCCAGGGTTGATTTATCCGCTTCGCCCGAATGGATTTTCTGTGCATTCTTTATGCAGTAGAGAAGCTCGGCGTCGGGAGCATCGGTGATTTTATCAACCGCACGCCTGAGACCGAATACAAAGTCGTGAGCGGTAACCTTCGTTTTAAAATTTTCAAGGTAGTTTTCATCCTCAAGAACACCCTTGAAGGATTTGAGCAGCTGCCAGTTTGTGTCCTCGCGGAGTCTGAAGGTGTAAACAAGTCCGTCGGAGGAGATTGACCAGCTTTCGGCAACGCCGCCGACTATTTTGTTGTCCTTATCCTGACGGACAAGACCCTCGTAGCAGTTGTTGATAATCAGCTTTGCCTCTCGGGTGTCTGCAATCTGCGGGTCAAGGCAGAGCGGATCTTTGGTAATAGGCATAACGAGTGAAATATCATCGTCACCGCCGCACGCGCAAAGAGTGCAGATAAGCGTTATTGTAATAAGGAAAAAAGAGATGAGTCTTTTCAGCATTTCAAAAACCTCTTTGACAATCTTTTTGTTTTGTAAAAATATCTCAGAATATACGAAAATATTATAACAAATCACAAGAAAAAAAGCCATATATTTTCGGGAATAATATTGTTAATTTGTAAAATTTTTGTTATAATATATTAAATTTTTCTTAAATACGGATGTGATATTTTGACGGATATACTTATTTATATCATCGTCGCTCTCGCTGTCGTCATCGTGGCCTTGCTCTTTTATGTTATCAAGAGTGTAAATTCGGGCAAGGATAACGCAAAGGTAGCGGAGCTCGAAAAGCAGGTTTCGGCACTTTCTATCTATCTGCAGAAAACCACGGGTAGTAATGCCGAGGAATTTGAGCGCAACCGCCGCGAAATGAATAATTCGCTTCTTGTAATGACGGGTAAGCTCGACGAGATGACGAAGCTCAATTATGAAACGCTTTTAAAGCTTAATAAGGATATGACCGATTCGCTGAATCTCATCAGGACGAGCAGTGCCGAGCTTAACGAAAAGCAGACGCGCGCTCTCGATGCAGCAATCGGTAAAATGCAGGAAAGCAACGAGAAGAAGCTCGATCAGATGCGCGAAACGGTTGACGAGAAGCTGACCGCAACTCTCGCGACAAGGCTTGACTCTTCCTTCAAGACTGTTTCCGAGCAGCTTGAAAACGTCTACAAATCTCTCGGTGAGATGAAGGAGCTTTCAAGCGGTGTTACTACAAACGTAACCGCACTCAACCGTGTGCTTACAAATGTCAAGGCGCGCGGAACGTGGGCGGAGATTCAGCTCGAGGGAATTCTTGACCAGACGATACCGAATATGTACGTCAAGAATTACTCCTCCGTTCCCGGCTCACGCGACCTCGTCGAATTTGCGGTTAAAATCCCGTCGAGTGACGATTCCTCAAGCTTTACCTATCTTCCGATCGACTCTAAGTTCCCGATGGAGGATTATAAGCGTGTCTGCGAGGCGGCGGATAATGCCGATGCCGTGGCTCTTGCGGCGGCGCGTAAGGCACTCGAGGACAGAGTTCTTCAGGAAGCTAAAACGATCAAAAAGTATATCAATGTTCCCGCTACGACACCGTTTGCGATTATGTACCTCGCAACCGAGGGCCTGTATGCAGAGATAACCTCTTCGTCCTCGGGAATACTTGACAAAATCCAGCGTGAAAACATTATGGTTGCAGGACCGACAACGATCATCGCCCTGCTGAACACCCTTTCAATGGGCTTTAAGGCGGTTGCAATCAACGAAAAGGCTAACGAAGTCCGTCAGCTTCTTGCCGTCACCAAGGCACAGTACGAAAAATTCGGTACAGTCCTTGATAAGGCTCGCAAGAAGATTGATGAAGCGGGCAAAACGCTCTCCGAGGCGCAGGACAGAAACCGCATCATTCAGAAGCGACTGAAGAATGTTGAGGAAATTGATTCTGCCGCCGCCGACGATTACCTCGGCATTGAGAGTGCGGAAACTATATCGGATTTCATTTAAAGGAGATATAAAATGAAAAAGACAGCGATTTTCACCAAAAAGCTTTTGTCAGTTGCGCTCGCAATTGCAATGATTCTTGCCGTAGTGCCCTTCGGCGCCAATGCGGCAGATGTAATCAAAGCGGCCTTCGCTCCGACAAACACCTTTAATTTTGCAGCAATTTCGGATATCCATTACTATCCGAAGGAGCTTACAGGCAACTATTGCGATGCATTTATGGACGCAATGGACCGCTCAATCGGCAGAGAGTCTTATGAATCAGAGGGAATCCTCAATTCAGCGCTTGCCGCACTTGAGGAGCACGCAAAGTCAAACGGTATGGAATATGTTCTTGTTTCCGGTGACCTTACTGCGGACGGCGAATACCTCGGTCACGTAAAGCTCGCTGAAAGACTTGAGCAGTTTGAAGAGGAAACAGGTCTTAACGTTCTTCTCATCAACGGTAACCATGATATCAACAGACCTGACGTTGCCAAAACCTACGAAAACGGCTATAAGGAAAAAGCAAGACCTATCACTCCCGAGGAATTTCTTGAGGTTTACGAAAATCTCGGCTACGACCTTGCATATCATACATACACTCCCGCAGAGGGCAAGGCTAATATGCTTTCATATTCCGTTGTTGTTGACGGCTACCGCTTCATTATGATGGACTCTGCAAAGTACAGCGCTGACCATACTGAGGACGGCACTGATATCGGAGATACACCGGGTGCGCTTTCGGATGCATTCGTTGAGTGGGTGCTTGACGAAATCGCAGATGCGAAGGCAAACGGTCAGGAGCCTCTCGGTGTTATTCACCACAACCTCGTTCCTCATTTCCACAATGAGTACAAGATTATGCAGGGCTTTAATGTTGACGGTTGGCAGGAGCTTTCCGAAATCTTCGCAGATGCAGGTATGCACTTCAGCTTCACGGGCCATATTCATATGAACGATACGGCACAGCTTGTATCAGATAACGGTGAAACTCTCACAGAGGTTTGTATGTCCTCTGTTACATCGTTCCCGAACTTCTTCCGTGAGTTCGAAATAACAACAGATAATACGGGCAAGACTGAGCTTGATATCGAAACCTTTGATGTTGACTGCGTTCTTCCCGTTACCGTAAATGGCGAGACCTTTGAACAGCCGTTCAGAACAGAGTCGATTAAGATTACATATTTTGATGAGGGCGGTTGCTCAGGCTTTGCAAGCAAGTTCCTTCGCGGCTACGTCAACGAGCTTGCTCCCGTTGTTCAGGAGCACGGTATACTTGAGGCTCTTAAGGTTGTGTTCGGTCTTGACGTTGAGGAGCTTCTCGGCGGCCTTCTCGGTGAGGGTATTACACTCGGACCTATCGGCATCCTTACAATGAAGAACGTAATGAGCCTTCTCGAGGATATTGATGCACAGCTTTCAAAGCACTATTTCACCGATCCCGAAGCAACAACAGAATATCTCCTTAATTCTATCGATAAGCTTCTTACTATCCCTGTTTCCGAGCTTCCGAACGATTCCTTCTACGATGAATACGGCCTCGGCAGCAAGACAGAGCCCGGTACGCTGGACGATGTTATTATGAATACCGTTCTTTACGCATACCACGGTGCACTCGATCCGAGCAAGGACGAGTTTATGCTCGACGCTATCAATAATGTCGAAAACGGCGATGTTGCTGATCAGATGTTCCATGCTCTCTTTGACATCCTTGCTAATGACCTTCTGGTCGGTCAGCTTCTTGATGACCTTGAGCTTAATATCGACGAGCTCTTCCCGCTTGGTTCATTCGGCTTCCTTATCGGTAAGGTTCTTAATGTAACACTTCAGGCTTTGTTCCTTGGTGATACAAGCATTCTTAATATTGCAGATACAGTTGCTCCTCTTCTTGAGATCTTCGGCGTTATCGAGGGTGGTTCACTTATGGGTATCGTCGAGCATCTTATGGATGAATATATCACAGAATCTCTTCTCGAGGGCATCGGCCACTCGCTCGCAAACATCGTCCGCGATTTCGTTTTCGACTATAACTTTGAGGATGATATGGACGCGACCGTTGTTTACGACGGTAAGGTTGAGGTCGAAGCAACAAGAGAAAATTACAGACTTCCCACCGCAGTTACAGTAACTCTCGGTGAGGATGCAGGCTCAAGAAACATCAGCTGGTATACAAAGTCAACCGTTATGGGCAGCGATATTCAGATTCTTGAATATGCTGAGCCGGCAGCGGCAGACGGCGCAGACGTTATTCCTGACGGCGTAACGGTAACGGCTGATACCGAAAGAACAATCAGAACATATCCCGGTATTGATATCGGTATCTTCGGTCTTATGCATTACGAAATCCCGATGAACAGACATACTGTTACTGTTTCGGGTCTTGAGGCAGGCAAGAAATATGTTTACCGTATTGGTGACGCTTCAAGAGGCTGGTGGAGCGAGTCAGGCACGTTCACTATTGAGGACGGCGGTGATACAGCGTTTATCAATATTACCGATACACAGTCAATGTCAAAGATTCAGTATGAGCGTGTTGCAAACGTGATTGCAAAGGCTCAGGAGCTTTATCCTGATGCAGGCTACTTCCTGAGCACAGGCGATAACGTTGATCACGGAAACAACTTTAATCAGTGGGTATGGCTTCTTGACGGATCCTCAGATACATTTATGAACGTTCCGTTTATGTCTGTATCAGGCAACCACGAGGATATGGGCGAGCATGCAATCGTTACAAACTTCACGATTTCAGGCGCTCCCGAGCAGGATACAACAACAGGTATCTATTATTCCTTCGATTATAACAATACTCATACGGCAGTTCTTAACACAAATGACCTTGGTGAGGATGACGCGATTTCCGAGGCACAGATCGACTGGCTCATCAACGATATGCAGTCAAGCGACGCTGACTGGAAATTTGTAGCAATCCATAAGGCTGTTTATTCCAACGGTTCTCATTATGATGACAGTGATGTTATCGCAATGAGAGAGCAGCTTTCAGTTCTTATGCCCGAGCTTGATATTGATATCGTGTTCCAGGGCCACGACCACGTTTACCTTCGTACAGATGCGATGATTGATAACAAGGTTGAATCGGTAACAACCTCAACAACCGAGTTCAACGGCAAGGAATACACAGTTAAGGAAGATCCCGCAGGTACTGTTTATTCCATCGCAGGCTGCTCAGGTGTTAAGATTTACAAGCAGAAGGATGCAGCTCTTACAGATGAGCTTTTCCCGAGAGCAGAGGCTATTTACGAGGCTGAATATTCAACCTTCTCAGGAATCAGAATTGCAGGCGATACACTTTACTACGATGCTTATGAGGTTAATCCGGAAAACGGCGAGACAGAAAATATAGACTCCTTTGCAATCCGCAAGAACCTTAACCCTGACGACACAACAGACGACGGCGAAAAGGGCTTCTTCGATAACGTGACAGAGCTTTTCAATAACTTTGTCGCAAAGATTACAGCTTTCTTCGCAAAGATTCTCGCATTTCTCGGCATCAACAAGGCTATATAAAACCGATCAGTACGGAAAAGGCGCAATTATGATAATGGTTAATCTGAGGCGGACGGTTAAGGCTGAAAAGTGATTTTTCAAAAAAGCTCTTGACTTTGCCGCTCTGAAGTGATAAAATACCACACAACAACTGAATATGTTGTAACACTAAATGCGAAGAGCAGAAACCAGTAAGCTGGAAATAAGCTGGAGAGAGTTGCCGGGTGGTGCGAGGCAATGCGGACGTCCTTCTGAATTCATTCTGTTAGCAGTGCACTGAATAAGAGTCATCTCTTTAGTAGGATGCAACGGGAGTTCCCGTCACAGAACTAAGGTATGTCAGTACCTGAAAAGGTCGCTATCGTGAGGTGGCGGCGAACTGAGGTGGTACCACGGGATTAACAATTTTCTCGTCCTCTGTATTCTTTATCGGAATGCAGAGGGCGTTTTTTGATTCAGACATTTATCGGAATTCTATCCTTTACACTCCGAAGGCTAAGGCCTTAAAAACAAAAGGGTAATAGTTTTGTATTGCCCGGTTAACTTTTCTGAACAGCGAGGTAATGAACAATGCAAATGAATTTCCACCGAAAGCTTCCTATTCCGCAGGATGTAAAGAAAGAATATCCGCTGACTGAGCGTATGGCGCAGATTAAAGAAGAACGTGACGAGAGCATAAGAGCGGTATTTGAAGGCAGCTCCGACAAGTTTATTCTCGTTATCGGTCCGTGCTCTGCCGAGCACAGCGAGCCTGTCCTTGAATATATTTCCAGACTGCGCAAAATTGAAGAGCAGGTAAAGGATAAGATAATTATCATCCCGCGTATATATACCAATAAGCCGAGAACAACCGGTCAGGGCTACAAGGGAATGCTCCATCAGCCAGACCCCGAGGCGAAGCCTGATATGTATAAGGGTATAATTTCTATCCGCGAGCTTCATCTTTCGGCGCTTCGTGATTACGATTTCACCTGCGCGGACGAGATGCTTTATCCCGAAAATTACCGCTATCTGTCTGATCTGCTTTCTTACGTTGCCGTCGGTGCGCGTTCGGTCGAAAATCAGCAGCACAGACTTGTAGCAAGCGGTATCGATGCTCCCGTTGGCTTGAAAAATCCGACCGGCGGAGATCTCAGTGTTATGATGAATTCAATCGTAGCGTCCCAGTCCAGCCACACCTTCCTTTATCGCGGATGGGAGGTTACGAGTGAGGGTAATCCTTATGCCCATGCAATCCTCCGCGGATATGTCGATTATGCAGGCAGAAATATTTCGAATTATCATTATGAGGATCTGCTCCATGTTAACGAGCTTTATGCTAAATCAGATCTGGTCAATCCGTCGGTTATTGTAGATACTAACCACAATAACTCAGGTAAGCAGTATCTTGAGCAGGTGCGTATCGCAAAGGATGTTGTTCACAGCCGTAATCAGAACGGTGATATCAGACGGCTCGTAAAGGGTCTTATGATTGAAAGCTACATCGAGGACGGTGCCTGCAAGCCCGAAGAGCACATCTTCGGCAAATCTATCACGGATCCGTGTCTCGGCTGGGAAAAAACCGAAAATTTGATTTTCGATATTGCAGATAAGCTGTAAATATTTTTATAGGGTGAAAAAGATGGCTAATAAGTTGGATGAAGCAAGGCGCATCATAAACGAAGCCGACGCGCAGATGGCAGAGCTTTTTGTCAAGCGTATGAAGGCTGTTGAGATGGTCTATGAGCATAAAAAGGAATACGGACTGCCTATTTCTGATCAGAAGCGCGAGGAGGCTGTTATTGAAAAAAATTCCGCGCTTATCGATGACGATGTTCTCAAGGAATATTATATCGATTATCTTAAAAATGTGATGTCGGTATCCCGTGCCTATCAGTCGCGCCTGCAAAGCGGACTGAAAATCGCATACAGCGGAGTCGAGGGTGCTTTTGCGCATATTGCCGCAGGAAGAATTTTTCCTGACGGTAACCGTATTCCCTACAGCGATTTCAAGGCGGCGTACAATGCGGTAACCTCGGGAGAATGCGATGTTGCCGTGCTTCCGATTGAAAACAGCTACGCCGGTGAGGTCGGACAGACCATGGATCTTATTTTTTCGGGAACACTTTATATAAACGGAATTTACGAGCTTGAAATCCATCAGAATCTTCTCGGAGCTCCCGATGCAACGGTTGATGATATCAGTAAGGTGACGAGCCATCCGCAGGCTCTGAGCCAATGTCACGATTACATTAAGCTCAGAGGCTTCAGCACACAGGAGGCTGATAACACAGCCCTTGCTGCAAGGCGTGTTGCCGAATCGGGCGACAAGTCTCTCGGTGCAATTGCAAGCATAGAAACTGCAGAAATCTACGGTCTTAAGGTGATTGAAGCTAACATCAATAAAAGCGGGGAAAACACAACCCGATTTGCGGTGCTGTCCAAGGTTAAGGCGGAGCCCTCCGCACAGGCAAGCACGGTTATGATGTTCACCGTTAAGCACGAGGCAGGCTCTCTTGCGAAGGCGATCGCAATCATCGGTGAATACGGCTACAATATGACCGCTCTTCGCTCGAGACCGATGAAAAAGCATTCTTGGCAATATTATTTCTATGTTGAGATTGACGGAGCTTCTGACACAGAAAACGGACAGAAAATGCTTGAGGAATTAAATAAGGTATGCGATCAGCTTAAGGTAGCAGGTACATTTGCTCCGCATACAGAGATATAGGGTGAAAAAATGAAAATTCGTATGAATTTAGGTGGGGACAGCTACGATATCATCGTTGAGCACGGAGTCCTGCAAAAAGCAGATGAATATCTTAATCTGAACAGGCGTGTTCTCGTCGTGACAGATTCGGGTGTCCCGTCACAGTATGCAGAAACGGTTGCCTCTGTATGCAGGGAAGGTATTATCTGCACCGTAGAGCAAGGTGAAGAATCAAAGAGCCTTGAGGTGTTCAGCCGTCTTCTGCAAACGATGCTTGATAACGGCTTTTCAAGAAAGGATTGCGTGGTAGCCGTCGGCGGCGGTGTGGTCGGCGATCTTTCGGGCTTTGCCGCATCAGCTTATATGAGAGGTATTGATTTCTATAATATACCGACAACGCTTCTCTCGCAGATTGACTCTTCAATCGGCGGAAAGACAGCCGTCAACTTCGGCGGTGTAAAAAATATTGTCGGTGCCTTTTACCACCCGAAAAAAGTCCTGATTGACCCTGAGTTTCTTAAAACTCTTCCTGCAAGACAGCTTTCAAACGGACTTGCAGAGGCGGTGAAGATGTCGCTCACATCGGATAAGGAGCTTTTCGATATTATCGAAAGCAGCGATATTGAAAGCAATATTGACGAGATAATTATCCGTTCGCTTAATGTTAAAAAGAATGTTGTTGAGCAGGATGAAAAGGAATCGGGACTGCGTAAAATTTTAAATTTCGGTCACACTGTCGGCCACGGAATCGAAAGCAGCGAAGGTATGGGTGAGCTTTATCACGGTGAATGCGTTGCTCTGGGAATGATTCCGATGTGTTCAGAGGCTATCAGACCGAGAGTTGTCGCACTGCTGAAAAAATGCAGGCTCTATCGCGAAATGACTTACGATTGGGATAAGATAACCGCGGCAGCATTCCACGACAAGAAGGCGGACGGCGACACGGTAACGGTAACGCTGGTCAATGAGATAGGAGGCTTTGAAATGACAGAGATGAAATGTCTTGATGTCATTGAGCTGGCAAAGGCAGGACTGGAGGGCTGAAAAAATGAAAAATACTTTCGGAAACAGCGTGGCAATCACCCTCTTCGGTGAAAGCCACGGAGAATATATAGGTGCTGTTATTGACGGTATGGCACCGGGAATTAAAATTGACCGCGGATATATTGAGCATATGCTGACTCTCCGCCGTCCTGACGGAAAAATCTCCACTCCGCGCAAGGAAAAGGACGAATACAGGATTGTCAGCGGTGTGATTGAAGATACAACAACGGGAACACCGATCACGACTCTGATTCCGAACGAAGATGTCAAAAGCGGTGATTATGCTGATATGAAAACGGTGGCCCGTCCCTCACACGCTGATTATACGGCTGAATGTAAGTATCACGGCTATCAGGATTCACGCGGAGGCGGTCATTTCAGCGGACGCATCACAGCGGCACTTGTTGCGGCAGGTGCAATCTGTAAATTCGCGTTGGAGCAAAAGGGGATATATATCGGAACGCACGTCAGAAGATGTGCGGGAATTTCTGACAGAGAATTTGATAACCTTGCGGCAGATATCAACGCTCTTAATTCAAAGACATTTGCGGTTCTTGATAATGCAAGCGGTGAAAAAATGCGCGAAGCAATCCTTGAAGCGGCAGCAGACGGAGACAGTGTCGGCGGCGTTCTGGAAACAGCCGTTATCGGTATGCCTGAGGGTGTCGGAGAGCCGTGGTTCGATACAGTTGAGGGAAGTCTTTCTCATATGCTGTTCTCTGTTCCCGCTGTTAAGGGCATTGAGTTCGGTGCAGGCTTTGCACTTTCGGATATGCGCGGCAGCACGGCAAATGATCCCTTCCTTATGCAGGGGGATAGGGTTGTAACCGCAACCAACAATAACGGCGGAATCAACGGCGGCATTACAAACGGAATGCCGATTATCTTCCGCACCGTCGTAAAGCCCACGCCTACAATATTCAGACAGCAGAAATCAGTCGATTTCAGAACGATGACCGATTCCGTGCTTCAGGCAACGGGAAGGCACGATCCCGCTATCGTTCACCGCGCAAGAGTGGTGCAGGATGCGGCAACGGCTATTGCGCTTTGCGATGCTTTGGCTATGCGCTTCGGTACGGATTGGCTGAAATAATACTCTGGCAGGGATAGTAAAATGAAAAAATATGGATGTATCGGCAGGAAGCTGACGCATAGCTTCTCAAAGGAAATTCATGCAAGGCTTGCCGATTATGAGTATGAGCTGATTGAGCTTGAGGAGGATCAGCTTGCTCCTTTTTTTGAAAGAAAGGAGTTTTCTGCGATCAATGTCACAATCCCGTATAAGCAGACCGTGATACCGTACCTTGATTCGGTAAGCGATATCGCACAGCGTATAGGTGCCGTAAACACCATCGTCAACCGTGACGGAAGGCTGTACGGCTATAACACCGACTACTACGGTATGAAGGCTCTGATTGAGCGGATGGGGCTTAAGCTTCAGGGGAAGAAGGTGCTGATTCTCGGCACCGGCGGAACCAGCAGAACCGCCCGCGTGGTTGCGGCGGATCTCGGCTGCTCTGAGGCCTTGACAGTCAGCAGAAGAAAAACTGATGAATATATAGATTACGATGAGGCTTTAGCGAAGCATTCGGATGCTGAAATTATAATCAACACGACTCCCTCGGGAATGTATCCCGATTGCGGGTCCGAGCCGATTGATATTTCTGTATTCGAAGCATTGGAGGGTGTTGTCGACGCGGTATATAACCCGCTTCGCACAAACCTTGTGCTCGATGCGACAGCAAGAGGAATCAAGGCTGAAGGCGGACTTTATATGCTCGTTATGCAGGCGGTGGCTGCGGTTGAAAAATTTCTTGATACTGCTATACCTCAGGAGCTTGCCGAGCGTGTATTTGTATCCGTCCTGGCTTCAAAGGAAAATATTGTCCTTACGGGTATGCCGGGAAGCGGAAAAAGCACGGTCGGCAGACTTATCAATGCGGAGGGCTTTAGCTTCACAGATACAGATACAGAAATTGAAAAACGCTGCGGCTGTACCATAAGGGAGCTGATTGCGGCGAAGGGTGAGGCGTATTTCCGCGACCTTGAGACACAGGTGATACGTGATGCTTCCTCACAGAGCGGACTCATTATCTCGACGGGCGGCGGTGCTGTTCTTCATGAGGAGAATGTGCGCGCTCTCAGACGAAACGGAAGACTTTTCTTTATCGATGCAGAACCTTCAAGGCTTCGCGCAACCGAAGACAGGCCGCTTTCGGATACTGAGGATAAGCTTGCACGGCTATATAATGAAAGAATCGGAATTTACAGGGCAACAGCCGATGTTACCGTTCCCGATATGGAGCGGGCTGAGGCGGAGGCCGAATATATTAAGGCGAAACGAACGGAGCTGATTTTATGAAGATACTTGTTATTAACGGACCTAATCTGAATATGCTCGGAATACGTGAGCCTGATCACTACGGTAAGGAGACCTATGCGGATCTTGTGGCAAAAATTCAAAAGCACTGTGAAGCCGCAGGTGTTGAGGTTGAAGTGCTTCAGTCCAATCACGAGGGCGCTCTTGTGGATGCGATTCAGGGAGCGTACGGCAATGCAGACGGCATCGTTATCAATCCCGGCGCGTATACACATACAAGCATCGCTATTCTGGATGCAGTAAAAGCCGTGAACATACCTACCGTGGAGGTTCATATCTCCAAGGTAGAGGAGCGCGAGGATTTCCGTCAGATCAGCTACATCCGTCTTGCCTGCGTTAAGACCGTCACGGGTCACGGAACAGACGGATATCTTGAAGCAATAGATTTTCTTACAGAGGGAAAATGAAATGATAGCAACATTCAGACCGTGTTTGTTAAAAGGAATAATTGATGCACCTGCATCAAAGAGTATGGCGCACAGATATCTCATAGGTGCCGCTCTCTCGGGTCATACCTGTACGCTGACGGGGGTTGATTACAGTGAGGATATCCTTGCCAGTATTGATTGTCTGAGAGCATTGGGCGCCGATATATCCGCCGATAAGGATACTGTTACGGTTGATCCGCGTCGCTTTATGAGTGTGGAGTCTCCCGTGCTTGAGTGCAGAGAAAGCGGAAGCACGCTTCGTTTCTTTATTCCTCTTGCCCTGTGTCTCGGCAGAAGGGTTACTCTGCGCGGAAGTGAGCGTCTGCTTGAGCGTCCGCTTACTGTTTATGAGGAGCTCTGCAGGGAAAAGGGCTTTGAATTTTATAAGGATAAAAATTCCGTAACCCTGTGCGGCGGACTTGAAAGCGGAGAATATAAGGTGCGCGGAGACATCAGCAGTCAGTTTATCAGCGGTCTTATTTTTGCGCTTGTATATCTTGGAGGAAGCTCAGCTATTGAGATTATTCCGCCCTTTGAGAGCAGGTCGTATGTTGATCTGACCGTTTCGGCGCTGAAATCCTTTGGTGCTGATGTGGCTTTTACGGACGAAAACAGAATCGAAATCAAATCATCAGAAATGAAGGCTTTTTCGGGTAAGATCGAGGGCGATTTTTCAAACGCGGCTTTTCTTGATGCCTTCAACTGTATCGGTTCAGAAATTGAAATTAAAAACCTCAGGCAGGACAGCCTGCAGGGCGACAGAGTGTATGCTGATTATTTCGATCGGATCTCGGAAGGGACTCCTGTTCTGGATATTTCGGACTGTCCCGATCTCGGACCGGTGCTGTTTGCACTTGCCGCACTTAAAAACGGTGCGGTCTTCACCGGCACGGACAGGCTCAGAGTTAAGGAGAGCGACAGGGGAGCGGCTATGCACGAGGAGCTTTCAAGGCTCGGCGGCGGACTTGTTTTCGGCAACAATACAATTACCGTTCCGAAGCAGGCGCTCAGCTATAAAGGTGAACCGCTCGACGGACACAATGACCATCGTATTGTGATGGCTATGTCGGTTATTCTGTCGAAAACAGGCGGAGCAATCAGCGGCGCTGAAGCCGTAAGAAAAAGCTATCCTGCATTTTTTGAGGATATAAAAAGACTCGGAGCAGAGGTAAATTTACAGTGAGGCTGTCATAGGGCAGAAAATCCGCTTTTTGGTTGGCGGAGCATTTGAATGAAAATTTTTTCGCAAGGTATTGACTTTGTTATTTCAGAGTGGTAAAATGTTGCACAACGAATTGAATATCACAAATAACGACTATGATGAAGACGGTCGGATTTTGAAGCTTTTCAGAGAGTTGCCGGGTGGTGCAAGGCAGTAGTGAATTTTTCCAACGACTTATCACTTCTGAGTCGGAGGACCGAAAGGCGATGCCGAGTAGACTCCTTCCGTATTGCTGCGTGAAAGCAAAGGGCTTGTAAGAGCTCGGAAAGTGGCGGAATTTAAGCTTCCGCAATTTGAGTGGTCCCGCGGGTTTACAACTCGTCTCAAAGGTTTTCTTTTGAGACGGGTTTTTGTTTTATTCAAATTCGTAACCATTACAATATGTCATATATGAAAGGAGACAGCAAAATGGATTACAGTTTGAAAGAGGTTGCAGGCAGAATCAAGGACCTGCGAGAAGCAAAGGGCTATACTCAGGCTGAGCTTGCAAAGCTCACCGGTGTATCGGTTGAAGATTATGAAATTCTTGAGCAGGGTGACACAGATTTCAGCTTTACATTTATTTACAAATGTGCAAAGGCTTGCGGTGTCGAGGTTGTTGATATTCTTGAAGGTACAAGCACAACACTTTCCTCGTTCTCAATCACCAGAAAAGGTGACGGCCTTAAAATTCTGAAGCAGCACGGTGTTGAGTACAATAACCTTGCACCTAAATTCAAGGATAAGCTTGCTGAGCCGTTTTTGGTTAAGTTTCCTTACATTCCCGAGGAGCAGGATGCTCCTATAAAATTAAGCTCACATAACGGTCAGGAATTTGACGTTATCGTCAAGGGCTCTCTCAAGGTACAGGTCGGCAATCACGTTGACGTTCTCCACGAGGGTGACTCCATCTTCTATAACAGCCTTATTCCTCACGGAATGGTAGCTGTGAGCGAGGGCGGCTGTGAATTCCACGCCGTAGTACTCAATCCTCAGGATGGCAGCGTAAGTGAGGCATATCCGGAGACTCCGTACATTCCGCCGAAGGCAGTTGAAAAGAAAAAGTCAGCAACAACTGTTGCCGATAAATTCATCGAGACCTCTTATGATGAAAACGGCGTGTTCAACGCAATCAGGTTCAGAAACGAGGATAAATTCAACTTCGCATTTGACTGTGTTGATGCAATCGCGGCTAAAAACCCCGATAAGCTTGCAATGATGTGGGTTGCAAACGACAAGTCAGACAGACGGTTTACCTTCAGTGATATGAAGAAGTATTCTGCAAAAACCGCTAACTACTTCGAGTCGCTCGGCATCAGAAAGGGCGATACCGTAATGCTCGTCCTCAAGCGTCATTATCAGTTCTGGTTCTGTATGCTTGCGCTTCATAAAATCGGCGCTATCGCAATTCCTGCAACCAATCAGCTCGTTGAGCATGATTTTGATTACAGATATAAGGCGGCAAAGGTTAAGGCGATCGTCTGTACTGCAGACGGTGACGTATCTGACGAAGCAGAAAAGGCAGCGGCAAATTATCCCGGTATGGTCAAGGTTTTAGTCGGCGGAGAAAAAGACGGCTGGCATAACTTCAATGTCGAGATGGAACGCTTCAGCACTCATTACTTCCGCACGGAAAGCACACCCTGCGGCGATGATCCGATGCTTATGCTCTTCACCTCAGGTACAACCGGCTATCCCCGTATCGCGACTCATTCCTATAAATATGCTTTGGGTCATTATCCGACTGCAAAGTATTGGCATAACGTCAATCCCAACGGATTGCATTTCACAATCTCTGATACAGGCTGGGGTAAAGCCCTCTGGGGTAAGCTCTACGGTCAGTGGCTCTGCGAAGCAGGCATATTCACCTATGACTTTGACCGCTTCCGTTCAGAGGATATCCTGCCGATGTTCGCGAAGTATAACATCACGACCTTCTGTGCACCGCCGACAATGTACCGCTTCTTTATCAAGGAGGATCTTTCAAAGTATGATCTTTCTTCTATCGAGTATGCAACAACTGCGGGTGAAGCGCTGAATCCCGAGGTGTTCAATCAGTTCAAGAAGGCTACAGGCCTTACAATTATGGAAGGCTTCGGTCAGACGGAAACAACTCTTTCCATTGCTAACTTTGTCGGCTCAACTCCCAAGATCGGTTCTATGGGTAAGCCCAGTCCGCTCTATGATGTAGTTGTTCTTGACCCTGACGGAAACGAATGCAACACGGGTGATGCAGGTGAAATCTGTATCCGTGCAAAAAAAGGCGAAGCACCGTGCGGACTCTTTATCGGCTATTATCTTGATGAAGAAAAGACGAACGAGGCATGGCATGACGGCTTCTATCATACAGGCGACCAGGCGACAATGGACGAGGACGGATATCTCTGGTATGTCGGCCGTATCGATGACGTTATCAAGTCATCAGGCTACCGTATCGGACCCTTCGAGATTGAAAGCGTTATCATGGAGCTTCCTTACGTATTGGAGTGCGCAATCACTCCCGTTCCCGATGAGGTACGCGGTCAGATAGTAAAGGCTACCATCGTTCTTGTAAAGGGTACCGAGGGTACTGACGAACTGAAAAAAGAAGTTCAGGAATATGTTAAAACACATACTGCTCCTTATAAGTATCCGCGAATCGTTGAGTTTGTGGATGAGCTTCCCAAAACCATCAGCGGTAAGGTAAGACGTGTAGAAATCCGTAAAAACGATATCGAAAAAATGAAGAAATAATAAAAACAGGAATCGGTTCAATCCGATTCCTGTTTTTGCGTTCTTTAACGGTCTGACAAAAAAGTCTATTCACTATCTGTTTTTGCCATAATATCGAGAGCTTTTCTTATTACTGTCAGCTGATCCTCGTTGCCGATGACCTTAACCGCGATGTGCGGCTTGCCTGCGGCGGAAACAGTAATTCTGCCGGGCATATATTTTGCGAGCATCGAAATCTTTTCCATCTGCAGATTTTCGATAAAGAGCTTGACATTGTTGCCCGTTCTGCCGATTTCATAAACGCCCTGCTTGAGCGCGGAATTTCTCAGAAGTGAAACGGTGATAAGTCCCATAACGCACTGCGGCGGCTCACCGAAGCGGTCGATAAGCTCGTCGATAACGTCGTCCGCATCATCCTGAGTTTTGATGTCCGCAATACGGCGGTACATCTTCAGCTTGTGCGGAACGTTTTCGATATAATCGCCGGGAATGTGCGCATCAATCGGAAGGTCAATGAGACATTCCTTCTCGGGCACTGCGGGGATTTCACCCTTCTCCTCGCTGACTGCCTGCTCGAGCATCTTCAGATACATATCGTAGCCGACAGCCTCCATATGACCGTGCTGCTGTGCGCCGAGAATGTTACCCGCGCCGCGGATTTCAAGGTCACGCATCGCGATGTGGAAGCCCGAGCCGAATTCCGTATATTCGCGGATAGCCGTCAGCCTCTTTGCCGCAATTTCGCTAAGCTCCTTACCTCTTGTGAATGTAAGGTATGCGCTTGCGCGTCTTGCAGAGCGTCCGACACGGCCTCTTATCTGATGAAGCTGAGCCAGACCGAGTCTGTCAGCGTTTTCAATGATTATCGTATTTACATTCGGCACGTCAACGCCCGTTTCGATGATCGTTGTACATACGAGAACGTCGATTTCACCCTCAAGAAGTCTGCGCCAGATGTCACTTAACTGATCCTCGGACATCTGACCGTGTGCAACGGCAACCGTGTGATCGGGGAGAAATTCCTTGAGCCTTGCGGCGCATTTTTCTATAGTCTCCGTACGGTTATGCAGGTAGTAGACCTGACCGCCGCGCCGAAGCTCGGAATGAATTGCCTGTAAAATGACCTCGAAATTATATTCGATAACATAGGTCTGAACGGGATGTCTGTCGTGCGGCGCTTCCTCGAGGATTGACATATCCCTGATGCCCGACATCGCCATATTCAGTGTACGAGGAATAGGTGTTGCGCTGAGTGTCAGCACGTCAATATCAGGATAATTTTCCTTGAGCTTTTCCTTCTGTGCCACGCCGAAGCGCTGCTCCTCGTCGACGATGATAAGTCCGAGGTTACGGAATTCGATATCCTTTGAAATAAGACGGTGTGTACCGACTATGATATCAACAAAGCCAGACTTGAGGTCGGCTTTTATTTTTTTCTGCTGTGCCGCAGGCACAAAGCGTGAAATCATCTGCGCTTCTACGGGGAAGCCCTCAAAGCGCTTGCAGATTGTCTGATAGTGCTGAAGAGCAAGGATTGTTGTCGGAACGAGTATTGCTACCTGCTTTCCGTCTGCGACAGCCTTAAATGCACCGCGCAGTGCAACCTCGGTTTTGCCGAAGCCGACGTCACCGCAGAGCAGTCTGTCCATCGGGTACGGCTTTTCCATATCATCCTTGATTTCCATTATGCAACGAAGCTGATCCTCAGTCTCGTCAAACTCAAAGCGGCGCTCGAAGTCGTTCTGCATATCAATATCGGGGGAGAAGGCGTGACCCTTGATCTGCGTTCTTTTCGCGTAAAGGTCGATAAGCTCCTTTGCGATATCCTTGACCGCAGAGCGTACACGCGTACGCGTTTTCTGCCATTCCTTACCGCCGAGTCGATTAAGCTTTACCGTGCCGTTTTCACTCTTTGCACCGATGTATTTTGAAACCTGATCGAGCTGTGTAACGGGGACGTAGAGCACGTCGCCCTTGTCATAGCGGATTTTGATATAATCCTTGATTTTGCCGTCAGCCTCAAGGCTTGTGATACCGTCAAAAATACCGATACCGTGAGCCGTATGAACAATATAATCGCCCTTATGCAGGTCCTCAAGTGAGTTGAACATATTGGCCTTTTTGACCTTCTTGCCTGCTCTCTTGACAGGAAGTGAGGCACGGCTTCCGTATGTGATGACCGTCAGCTTTGCATCGGGGTATTCGAAGCCTGCCGAGAAGCCGCCGGGAAGCACAATGACCTTACCGGGGATGCACTCATCGGGAGGTGAGGGGAGATATGTTGCGGCAATACCCTCGTTTTCAAGGTCGCCTGCGAGCGCGCTCGCGGATTTTTCCGTGCCTGCAATTACAAAGACGGAATTGCCCTTTTTGCCGTAAACGGGACGAATATCATCAATCAGCACGGAGAGTGAGCCGCTCCACGGGCTGAACTGCTTTGCGTTGAAGGTGACGAGACTTCTGACGGGAGTGTCAAAGGAACCGCGCGCCATATTGTCAAGATAAACTGCGCCGAGATCCTCATACATAGTAAGAAGCTCGCTGAATTCGAGCATATACTTGTCAAGACCGTTGCAGATAATACCGTCCTCAAGATATGCGCTGATATCCTCGTGGAAAATCTTGAGGCAGGCGTTTGCGCTTTCCTTGACGGAAAAGCTTTCTGTTATGAAAACGAGCGGCTGCTCGATATAATCAAAAATTGTGGCGGGGCAGGGGTAGATGATCGGCATATATCTGTCGATATTAGGAAGGTTTATACCGCCCTCGAGCTTTTCAAGGTCAAGACGGATGCTGTCCTTAACCTTCTGCGTACCCTTGCCGCGTGCGTTTTTGATAAAATCCTCAAGAAGCTCTGCGAGCTTTACGGGATTACAGCAGATTTCGTTCGTAGGTGTTATCGTAACCGAGCGTGTAGAATCGATACGGCGCTGACTCTCAACCTCAAAGGTAGAAAGACAGTCGATATTGTCACCCCAGAATTCGATTCTGTACGGATTATCACAGTCAGGCGAGAAAATATCTATAATTCCTCCGCGCACCGCAAACTGACCCGAGCCGTCAACCTGCGCACTGCGGGTATAGCCGGCATTGACGAGCATTTCGATAAGGTCATCCTGTCGGATTTCCTCGTCAACGGTGAGCGTGATTCTCTTTGCTATGAGCTCCTCGGGCGGAATGGTATATTGCAGGGCTGCCTCAACCGAGCAGACAACGGCACGTACCTTGCCGTCAACAAGATTGCCGAGAACACTCAGTCTCTTATGCTCGTATTCTCTTGATTTGACGTTATCGGGACGAAGGGTAATGTCTCCCGCGGGGAAAAGCTGAGCCTCACAGCCGAAGGCGTTGAGATCCTTACAGAGCTTGGTTGCCTGCGCCTCGTCCGGAGTTATGATGATTGCGCGGTGCGGTGCAAGGTCCTCACACGCGGCGGCAATAACGTGAGCCTTATGTATAGCCGAAAGACCGACAACTCCTGCAGGGAGACGTCGGTTATTAAGGTCGTAAAGAATTGACCTATATTCGTTTAACCCTCTCAGGGCCTTGGTGAAGCAGGACATATTTTCTCCTTTAAATATTTATATCGGCGCTTCGCATTGAAGCAGTAAGTCTATCGAAATCCTTGTCGTCAAAGCAATGGCCGCTCATACCGAGCTCGCGTGCAGCTGCGATATTGGCGGGGGAGTCATCGATGAAGAAGCATTCCTCGGGAGCGAGCGAAAACGTATCAAAGAGCACTCCGTAAATCTCCTTGCCCGGTTTAATTAAATTATACTTCGCGGAAATGATAAATCCGTCGAAAAAGTCAAATGCGGGCACACTTTTTTTGAAATCGTCAAACCAAGCGGGACAGTTAGAAAGCAGATAGATGTTATATCCGTTTTCCTTGAGTGTCTTTACAATCGGGTACATTCCTTCAATCGGAGGCATCTCACCCTCGTGGTCAAGAATCATCGTCCTGACCTCCTCGTGAAGAAAGGCGGGAATATCACGGCACATAATGCGGATTGCATCCTCGACCTCATAGTCGCCTTTATCCATCAGCTTCCATTCGGGCGAAGCGAAGGTTTTTTCGTTGATAAGAGAGTGGTATTCAGGCGCAAAATGCGTTGAAAGACTCCTCTTTGCATCGAAGTCCACCAGCACACCGCCCATATCAAAAATAATGTTTTTTATAGCCATATCTCCACCTCCGTACAAACAATTATTATACAATAATTCTACTGTAAATGCAAATGATAGTAATATAAATTTCTATGAAAATTACTTTGTATCGCAATCGAATGGTATGTGGTAATATAAAGCCCTCCTTGTGTAAAGGAGGGTGGCACGGCGTAAGTCGTGACGGGTGGATTGTCTCGGATTTTACAATCCCTCAGTCTTTTGCTTCGCAAAATCCAGCTCCCTTTACTCAAGGGAGCCAGAAACCTTCTTTATTTAATTGTTTTTATACAACTCAATGTGAACACCTTCAGAAACGGTGTTTGTGATTCCGTTGTTTCCAAATGATGTAACGGTAACGTTTGTAATTTTTATATACTCTATATTATCTGCTGAACTTATTTGTGTAAAGGTACCCACTAAGTTGCAATAGTAGTGGCTGTAATTCCCTTTAGGGTTAAGCTTATGTGTGTAACCGTTATATCGAAAAGAATTACTGAAAATAGGATATTCTAAAGTTTGACCATCTTTGGTTAAAACAATATAAGTAGAGTTTTTATTTAAAGCAATACCGTATTTTTCAGCAATATTAGTTAGTTTACAGGAAAAATTAACAGTATCTTTTAAATCTGAGATTTTATTAAGTTTTACATCAGAGACTTTAATGATACCCTTTGCATTATTGATTGCTTCGTCATCAATTTCATCAATACGCTGATAAGTTTTTTCAAATTCCTTGACTTTGTTTACATACATATTTTCAAATGAACTATATGAAGAAAAAACAATGGCGATACAAGCCACAACAGAAATAGATGCAATAAGAAGTGAGATTATTGTTTTGATTTTTGAAGCTTTTTCAATATGAATTTCTTTTTCTTCTAAATTTCTGCTTTTGATTTCATAGGAGGTTTCTCTGGTTTCTGCATCTTTTTGTAATTGCTGGAGATAATCATAAAAAGTCAATTCAGTATCGTTATATGTTACGTTTTTTTCTCTGATTGGAGAGAAGGCAGTTAGTTGGTTGAAAATATCGTCAATTTGTTCAGGTGTATAATATTTATCCATAGATAGGATTTGTCGGTTTATTGAGTTAATCAGATTATTTAACGTACAAACTGCGACACCGCTGATATCATTCTCTACATTTAATTTAACCTCATGATTCGAAAAAACAACTACTGAACGGACAGGGGAATCGGGGAAAAGATTTTTAATTGCTTTAATATGATGACCGTTTTGTTTGATAGGATTTGGGAAAGTAACATTCGACTGTGTTCTGAAATACTGTGTCCAGTTTTTGTCTGTCGACTTTCCATAAATTGTTCCCTTGTAGTGCTTGACTTCAAAAATAAAAAAGCCCCGTTCGTGAATCATAACCAAATCAATTTCAGTTGTGGTATTATTAATAGGGATATTTAAATTCATCAGAATTTTACAATTTCCTTGAATATTGTGTAAAAGTTCGGACAAAACAAGGAACTCGCCTTTATAACCGACAGCACGCTCATCTTGAATCATTGATTGCTCATCAATATCGATAGATGTAAGGTTTTTATAGGTTTCTTTATCAGTCATAAAAATCACCTCATTAAAATGATACCATATATTTTAATTTTTGCAAACAAAAAAACGGACACCTTGCGATGTCCGTTCGTTGATGTAAAATTAAAGTGCCTTCTTCAATTCCTCAACCTTATCCGTCTTTTCCCACGGAAGGTCGATGTCTGTTCTGCCCATGTGGCCGTATGCCGCTGTCTGCTGATAGATAGGACGGCGAAGACCGAGATTATCGATGATCGCTGCCGGTCTCATATCGAATACCTTGCTGACTGCTGCTTCGATTTCTGCATTTGAAGCCTTGCCTGTACCGAATGTGTCAACCATAACGGAAACGGGCTTTGCAACGCCGATTGCGTATGCGAGCTGAACCTCACACTTCTTAGCAAGTCCTGCTGCAACGATGTTCTTTGCAACGTAACGGCACATATATGCTGCTGAACGGTCAACCTTTGTCGGGTCCTTACCGCTGAAAGCACCGCCGCCGTGGCGTGAATATCCGCCGTATGTGTCAACGATGATCTTACGGCCTGTAAGACCTGAGTCACCCTGCGGTCCGCCTGTTACGAATCTGCCTGTCGGGTTGACGTAAATCTTTGTATTCTCGTCGATGAGTGAAGCGTCGATTGTAGGCTTGATAACGTATTCGATAACATCCTCACGGATCTTATCAAGCTCAACGTCAGCGCTGTGCTGTGAAGAAACAACGATAGCGTCAATTCTTACAACCTTATCGTCATCGTATTCAACAGTAACCTGAGTCTTACCGTCTGCGCGAAGGTAGCCGAGGTTGCCGTTCTCTCTTTCCTCTGTGAGCTTGAGAGCAAGCTTGTGTGCGAGTGAAATCGGCATCGGCATAAGCTCGGGTGTCTCGTCGCAGGCATAACCGAACATCATACCCTGGTCGCCTGCGCCGTGAAGGTTGTACTTGTCCTCTTCGCCGCCCTTGAGCTCGAAAGAAGCGTCAACGCCCATTGCGATATCTCCTGACTGCTTGTCGATAGACGTAAGGATAGCGCAGGTGTTACCGTCAAAGCCCTTTTCTGCGCTGTCATAACCGATGTCGCAGATTACCTTTCTTGCAATAGCAGGGATGTCGATGTTAGCGGATGTTGAAATCTCACCCATAACGAGCACCATACCTGTTGTACAGCAGGTCTCACAAGCAACTCTGCCGTTCGGGTCCTGAGCCATAATAGCGTCAAGCACTGCGTCGGAAATCTGGTCACAGATTTTATCGGGATGTCCCTTTGTTACTGATTCTGATGAAAAAAGATGTCTTGCCATTTTAAAAGTCCTCCTTTTTTGACAACAAAAATGCCCTCGGCGCAAACCGAGAGCATAAAAACCTTATCTTTCGGTTACACCGCAGGATTTGGCACCTTGCATACGCAGGTTGCCGAGCTTCACAGGGCCTGTTCCCTCAGCTACTCTTAATAAGTTGTCGGAATTTATTTAATTTGCATAAATGAATATAGCACAATATATTCAATCTGTCAATAGTTATCCGAGATTTTTACCCTTGAGAAGGGGAGAAATCTTTCGGTAAATGAGGAAGGTTATACCAACGCTTGCGAGTCCCTTGACGAAGGTGAACGGTACGTTGAATACAAGAATTGCCTTCAATATTGAATCCATTGAGGGCATAATAGCCTGATACATTCCGAGAATAGCCTGCTCGGGAATAAGAATTTCCATATAAATCGGGTAGGTGATAAAATAATTGACAACGAAGCAGGCAACCGCCATTGCGAGATTGCCGACAATTGAGCCGATAAGCGCAAAGCCTCTGTTACGCTTTATTTTGTAGAAAAGACCTGCGACAAAAACAAAGACCGCACCCATAAGGAAATTTGAAAGCTCACCGACAAACTGTGTTGAGCTCATCGGCAGATGCAGAGCGTTTTTTAAAAGACATACAAGCACACCGTAGACGGGACCGTAGGCAAATGCTGTGATAAGTGCAGGCAATTCCGAAAAGTCAAATTTGATAAAAGCCGGCATGATCGGCACGGAAAACTCAATCATCATAAGTGCGAACGAGAGAGCTGACATAATTGCCGTAACGGTAAGCTTGCGGACTGTTTTGACGTTGTTTCGTTTAAGTGTTGTTCCCATAATTGTAACTCCTTTTTGTTTTCAGCGAGAGCTATCAACGAAAAATCCCCGTACATTCTCTGTACGGGGACTCGGTTTGTAATATACAAATCTTCTTCCATCCGGACTATACGGGTAACAATAGCTGTTACTCTAACCGTCGGCTTTGGAATCTCACCAAATCAGCACAATATTGTTTGCGCTCACGGGCTTATGAGTGTATTTTCACTCAAACACCGTCGGTGGGGAATCTCACCCCGCCCCGAAGATAACTGTTCACTTGATTTAATTATATCACCGTCGTTTTTCTTGTCAATAGCATTGAGACTCTTTGCTGATTTTCGTTGATTTTTGATAAGAAATGTGGTACAATATCCGACAATATGACAAAAGGCGGTGAGTCTGTGCTCAAAAAGAACGATGAAATATTGCTGACGGTAAAAGGCTGTACCGTGCAGGGAAGCGGTGTATGTGATTATAACGGGATGACTGTTTTTGTACGCGGTGCGGTGACGGGAGATCACGTTATTGCTCATATCATCAAGGTCAAAAAGACCTATGCTGTCGGCATTATCAAAAAAATCACACAGCGCTCACCGATAAGAATAAAGCCCGAATGTGCCGTGTCGGATAAATGCGGCGGATGCTGCTTTGCTCATATCAGCTACGGTGCCGAGCTCGAAATCAAGCAGACTCAGGTTGCTGATAACTTCAGGCGTATCGGCGGTCTTGATATTGATTTAAAGCCGATTATCGGCTCACCCTCAAGCGCGAGATACAGAAATAAGGCTCAGTATCCCGTCGGCAAGGATGGTGATTTCGCTCAGATAGGCTTCTATGCTCCGATGTCTCACCGTATTATCGACTGTGCGGACTGCTCGCTTCAGCCGGAGGATTTCAGAAGGGTAGTCGATATCTTCCGTGACTGGATAAGGAAAAGAAAAATCAGCGTCTATGACGAAACTGCCCACAAGGGACTGCTCCGCCATATCTATATCCGCAAGGGCTTTGTGACGGGTGAAATTATGGTCTGCCTTGTTGCGAACGGACGAAGTGTTCCGTTCACGGACGAGCTTATCGAAGCGCTGAAAAATGAAATCAGCGGACTTAAAAGTGTTGTTTTCAACGTGAATACGAAGAATACAAACGTCGTCCTCGGAGAGGAGTGTATAACCCTCTACGGAACGGATTATATCACAGATGAGCTGTGCGGGCTCAGATTCAATATATCTCCGCTGTCCTTCTATCAGGTCAACCACGACGGCGCCGAGATCCTTTATAATAAAGCGAAGGAATATGCAGGTCTTACGGGCGGTGAGACGCTTATCGACCTTTACTGCGGAACGGGTACAATAGGTCTGACTATGGCTCGTGATGCAAAACAGCTTGTCGGTGTTGAAATTGTACCTCAGGCTGTCGAAAATGCAAAGAAAAATGCCGAAAATAACGGAATTGACAATGCACGCTTTATTTGTGCCGATGCCTCAAAGGCGGCAGAAGTTCTTTTTGAAGAGGGGATAAAGCCCGATGTGGTTATCCTTGATCCGCCGCGAAAGGGCTGTGACGAGGCACTGCTTGAGACTGTTTCGAAAATGTCTCCCGAGCGTGTTGTCTACGTTTCCTGCGACAGCGCAACCCTCGCCAGAGACTGTGCAAGATTTTTAAGCTACGGCTACGAGGTCGCCGAAGCCACACCCGTCGATATGTTCCCACGCACGGGAAATGTCGAGTGCGTAGCGAAGCTTATCCGAAAATAATTTTTATTTTTCACTTGTGTTTAATCGTTGAATGGTATATAATTTATCTAATAACGCTTTGGAGGTTAACTATGGATTCAAATAGATTGGATAAAATCGATGAGCTTCTTGAAAGCACATCTGCAGAAAAGAGAATTAAGTTCGATTTTTCGGAAATAGAGACAACTGAAAGCAAAATTGCTATTGATGCTCAGCCGGAGGAGATGCCTGCTCCCACAATCGATGTCACTCCCGTTGAGGACATTGAGGAGCCCGTATACGAAGAGCCTGTCTTCGAAGAGCCCGTTGCCGAGGAGCTTGATATCATTGAAGAGCCGATAATTGAAGAGGTTATCGAAGAAGAGCCTGAAGCAGCTCCTGTTGCAGCTCCTGTTTTTCTTGATCCCATTGCTGACGATGAGCCCGAGCAGAAGCAGGAAAAGAAGACAAAGAAGGAGAAAAAAGAAAAGCAGCCGAAGGATAAGACCTCAAAGATCAAGTTCCTTCAGATTGCACTTATCGTTATCGTTTCCGTTGCAACACTCTGGACCGTAATGTATACGGTTGACCATACTCTCGCGGCACAGGGCATTTCCCCGATGTTCGCTCTCTCTGAGACAGAGTATGATGACCATAGCCTCAGCTACAAGTGCCTTGGCTATAAGGTGCAGTTTATGTTCGATTCAAACGACCGTCTCACACAGAAGTGTGTACCTGCATGGGAGGAAGGTCCGAACGATATCAGAGAGCAGCAGGGCTTGATTTTTGAAGTTAATTAAGTGATTTTCGGAATGCTTCGGCATTCCGATTTTTATTTATACCTGAAAAGTGGCATAATGACCTAAAATCAGAGTTGTTTTTTGAAAATATTTACAAAAACACTTGATAAATCTTTCACAGATTGATATAATAACCAAGATGGGCATTTGCCCGAAAAGACGTATATAAAGGTGAGGCGGAAGAGCCGAGCCTATATAAACCGAAAGGAGATTTACAACATGATCAACTATTCACGTGAAGTAGAGGAAATGTGCTGTGTAGCCAAGGGCCCGAATCACGGTCCCGCTCCTATCCCCGAAGAGGGCAAGTGGGTTAAGGCTTACGAAATTAAGGATATTTCCGCTTTCACACACGGTGTGGGCTGGTGTGCACCCCAGCAGGGCGCTTGTAAGCTTTCACTCAACGTTAAAGAAGGTATTATTGAAGAGGCACTTGTTGAGACAATCGGTTGCTCAGGTATGACTCACTCAGCTGCTATGGCATCAGAGATTCTTCCGGGCAAGACAATCCTTGAAGCACTCAACACAGACCTCGTTTGCGACGCTATCAACACAGCAATGCGCGAGCTCTTCCTTCAGATTGTATACGGTCGTTCACAGTCTGCATTCTCAGATGACGGTCTTTCAGTCGGTG
>JAFNVC010000021.1 GCA_017379935.1 Clostridia bacterium | reverse complement strand
TCTGTAAAGTACGTTTTGCTATTAGCAAAACTCTAGAAATCTTTTCAGGGTTTTTGTTTCATCGTTGTTTAATTTTCAAGGTGCTAAACCGCTTCTCAGAGGTATTCCCCCGAGACAGCTTTGCTATTATATCAAACACATCTCCCATTGTCAACACTTTTTTTAAACTTTTTTTACTTATTTTTTCTCTCTTTCAACCCTCCCGCGTGTTCGGTGGATATTTAGCTGTTTTCTTTCCTTTTGTATACTATATGTTGATTGTTATGCTTTGTTTGTTGTTTTTATCTATATGTTGATTTTTACGGCAGGGATAAATCCCTGCCCTACAATCAGGGTTTTATCTGTATTTGTATACATAAACGGCGGCAGCAAGCCACCGCCCTACCGGGTGTGGAGGTAAAAGAAAAACGCGGAGGTTAGTCCGCGTTTTGTTATCGTATTTTATTAAAGAACAAGATCTACAATAAGAACAAGTGCAGCATAAGCGCCGACAAATGGAAGGAGGAAGGGCGCAACAGGAAGAAGGAGAAGTGAACCTACAATACCTGCGCTGACCTTTACCCACATTGTGCTTTCAGCCTCGGAGATATTCTGCCAGCTGAAATGAATATCGTTGCCGTCAACATAGAAGCCGTCGAGTGCAATTCCGTCCTTCGTGAGGCTTTCGGTAAATCCGCACTCTGCAAGACCGTCGGCAACGAGCGATGTCATCTCGGCATCCTTGAAGGTAATTCTGCCCGTAAGACGAAGCTCATCGGCAGGCTCCTCCTGACGGAGGTGACCGTTCTTGAAGCCTGTGCACCACCAGTAATAATCGTAATCCCTTGTGAACTCACGGTTCCAGCTACCATCCGTCTGCTCGTGCCAGAGCGTCATTTCCATTTTAAGCCAGTCTTCCTCTGCAGGACAGTTGAAGAAGGTCCATGCACCTATACCCTTCTCGTCGTGAGGACGGGTATAAATGCCGATTTCTCCGCCGTAGAAAACAAGTCCGTACTGACCCTTCCACATCTGGAGCATCCAGTCCTTATCCTCGTAGGTAAAGAAGATGCGGATATAGTCATATTCAAGAAGGAGGTAAGGTGATGCAAAATCGTAAATCTTGCCGAAGCCGAAATTATACTGCCATGCATCCTTATCATTGGTATAGTAATAGTCATCCTCATAGCTGTACTGATAGCTGAGAATCTGACGTTCTTCGAGCAGATTGCGAAGGAAGTTGTTGCGCTTTGTTACGTTAATCGTAAATTCACCGCTGAGCACCTCGCCGTCAACGACGGTTGCCGCCGCGATTGTGACCGTACCGACAGAAACGCCCTTTACGAGTCCGGTTTCGTCAACGGTTGCGATGCTTTCATCCGATGACGCCCAATATATAACCGGCTGTTCGTCAACATTGGTTACGCTTGCCGTCATCTGAACAGTCTTTTTCTTTGCAACCGTGAGGCTTTCACTCTTCATAACGAGCGCGTGACCCTCAGAAGCGGTCGGCACACTCTTCGCGAGTGCGGATGCTCCGACGCTTGTGAAAGAAAATACGGTTGTCAGCACGAGAACGAGTGCGATAAGCTTTGCGATAATGCTTTTTGCTTTCATTATAATTCCCCCTGTTTTCAGATTATTATATGCACCTTATAATGTAATATTATTAAAGCGTGGAGTATTCTAGCACAAGAGGTATTTTTTGTCAAACAACATTTTTCAGGCAAAATGTCCGTTTAATAAATTTTTCAATCTAAATCTTGCCATATCACATTTTATGTGGTATACTGTGTTGGTTTTTATTTCAAGGCAGTAGCAAAATTGTGCATACAGAATAATATATCAAGTGAAAAGATAAACGGGAGTAGTTTAAATGATCTATAACAACGTTCTTGAGGCTATGGGTAACACGCCTCTCATCAGGCTTTCGAATATGGTTGAGCCCGACAGCGCGGAAATTCTCGTCAAGTACGAGGGTCTAAACGTCGGCGGCTCTATCAAAACGAGAACCGCATACAATATGATTGTTGACGCTGAAAAGCGCGGCGTTATCAACAAGGACACAATTATCGTTGAGCCGACAAGCGGTAATCAGGGCATCGGACTTGCGCTCGTCAGTGCCGTCCGCGGCTACAAGGCAATCATCATTATGCCCGACTCGGTCAGCGAGGAAAGACGCAAGATTGTTGAGCATTACGGTGCGGAGGTTATCTACGTTCACGATGCAGGCAACATCGGGGACTGCATCGACGAATGCTTAAAGCTCGCACTTAAGATGCGTGACGAAAACCCGAACGTTTTCGTTCCCCAGCAATTTGAAAATCCCGCAAACGTACAGATTCAGCGCGAGCAGACGGGTGTTGAAATTCTTGCTCAGGTTGACGGACCGATCCACGGCTTCTGTTCGGGCATCGGCACCGGCGGTACGATTACGGGCATCGGTGAAACACTCAAAGCCGCTAACCCCGATATTGAAATCTGGGCGGTTGAGCCCGAGCACGCGGCAATCCTTTCCGGCGGTTCAATCGGCACACACGTTCAGATGGGCATCGGCGACGGTCTTATCCCTGCAATTCTCAACACCTCTATCTACAACGACGTATGTATCATAAAGGATGAGGAGGCTTTGCAGACCGCACGCGAGCTTGCTTCTAAGGAAGGTATTATGTGCGGAATTTCGAGCGGCACAAACGTTGCGGCAGCAATGAAGCTCGCAAGGAAGCTCGGCAAGGGCAAGACGGTCGTCACCGTACTCCCCGACACTGCTGAAAGATATTTCTCAACTCCGCTTTTTGAATAAAAAATTATCCGAGACTCGTGTGAGTCTCGGATTTTTATTTTGCATCAGATTCTGATTGTGTTAAGTCCTGCGGTAAGCTTTGTTTCGGTACCGTTATGCACGAAGCTTGCGACGGTATTCTCGCAGAGGTTGATTTTTATTTCAGTTCCGACCTCAGTGCGCTTCCACTCAACGGCAATTTCACCGTGCGGTGTGGTGATGTGACCCTTTGCAAAGGTGAGCATTTCTGCAAAAACAGGCTCAATAACAACCTCGTTATATCCGACAGATGCCTCTGTCTGCTTTATTCCGAGGATTTCGCGGAAAAGATAGAGTGTGCTTGCACCGAACATCGGGTGGGAATGGGAGGATTCCGCATTCCAGTTTTCCCAGATTGTCGTAGCGCCTGCCTTACGCATCGTTTCGAACGAAACGGTGTTTTTGTTTGCAAGAAGCCCGGTTGCAAGCTCGCCGTTGCCCGACTGATAGAGAACATTCAGAAGGCTGTATGTGCCGAAGATGCCTGTATCAAATTCACAGCTGTGGCTGTATTTTTCAACAAGATGTGCGATTGTTTCCTTGTCCCCTGCTCCGCACTCTGCCGCGAATGCATCGGCTCCTTGCAGACCGCCGATGAATGAGCCGTCGCCGTCAGCATATTCACGCTTAACCGCCTCAGTATGCTCCGCGATAAGTCTTTCATATTCAAAATAATCCTCGCCGAGAGCCTTGCAGAGATAAACAAGCATCTTCAGCTGAATTATAAAGAGTGTGGTGTTCACAAAAGGCTCGGGAATTGCGACTCTTTCAGGCGTACACCAGTCGCCGAGGCACCAGCCGTCCGGCTCCTCGCGCACTATAAGTCCGTTTTCGCAACGGGTTTCAATATATTCGACAAACTTCTGCATATTCGGGAAAACGTCGCGAAGCGCCTGCATATCGCCGTAATGGCGGTAGAAATTGTACGGAACGATAATCATTGCACCGCCCCAGCCTGCAGGACCGCCGCCACCGCCACCGAAGGGTGCGGTATGCTGAACGTGACCCGTTACGGTATCCTGACAATCCTTGATATCCTCGATCCACTTGCGGTACATCGCTTCGGCATCAAACTCGGTCATAACCGCGTCGCAGGTCAGCTGACCGTCGCCCGTATAGCCGAGACGCTCACGGTGAGGGCAGTCGGACGGAATACATCCGTGGGTGTTTGATTCCTGAGTATTGATAAAAGCCTTATAAAGCCAGTTGAGCGTTTCGTCACTGCACTCGAAGGATGATGTGTTCTTCATATCCGTATGAATCACGCGCACCTCGACGGGCTCGCAGTTGTTTGAAAGTGCAAAATACTGAAAGCCGTGCCAGGTGAAATACGGGTGGTAAAGCTCGCCTGAATCGTCCGTTATTGCAAAAAATCTCTGTCTTTGCTCATTATAGCCGACAGACATATTGTCGATATCGGAATCGGGTGTCAGCTCCTCGGCACATTCAAACCAGATATGCTCGCCGCGTTCATCACAGCGGACAACGGGATAGCCCGTGATATTACGCTCGACCTTGTATACATTATATGTATCAAATTTTTTGACAAGCTCAGGCTTAAGAATTTCGACAACCTTATCCGACGGGCAGGTCTGGACATAATACTCACTGCGCGGCGCAGTAACGATATCGGGCTGAGCCCAGCCGTGAAGCTGTGCTTCGGAGGTATTCCATTTGCGGTCAAAGCGGCTGTAATCGTGGCGCTCGCCGTGGAAAAGATTCGATGCCACGAAGAAGCCCTGCTTATAAAGAGTTTTCTTATCAGAAATCACCCTCGTGCCGTCTTCAAAATCAATTTTGTAGCAGAGCTTGATTCTGCCGTAGCTGACGTTACCCTCGCCCTTGCGCAGAAGCTGATGATAAAATCCGCCGCCGACCATAACGCCGAGGACATTTTCACCCTCGCGAAGGTAGGGCGTGATATCGTATTTCATAACGTGGATACGGTGAGACCACATATCATCGAGAGGATAGGAAAGCACCATATCTGCGCGCTCGTGATAATCGGTATAAGCGGGCGCAAATTCATCGTCACCGACCCGTACGCCGTTGATATACAAAATAAAATAACCCAATCCGCAGATAGTTATCTCTGCAGACTGAGCCTTATTATTTTCAAATGTTGAACGGAAGAGTGTCGCATCAACGTCACCCTTCGGACAAATCCATCTTGCATCAGAAAAAAGCTGTTTATGTGTCATAGTATCGCCTCCGATAAAATGATACTATAAACAAAAGCTTTTTACAACAAGAAATTACAATTCTTCGACAGAAACTATACCTTCAGACGAAGAAATCGCGGTCATAATCTTATCGTGAGAAATCTTTTTCGGAAGCTGAAGCTGGAAAATCGCACAGGAATTATTACCCGACTTCGTAATTTCAAGGTCGATGATAACTATACGGTAGCCTTTGATCAGACGGATGATGTTATCAAGATGATCGTTGTCATCATACTCAACATAGATGTTGAGGTTACGCGAATTGACAAGCACCCAGTATTCGAACTTGACGAACAGAATCTCCGCAACGAGAATAACAAAGGTCGAGATAACTGCCGCCTCGTAATAGCCCGCGCCGACAGCAAGACCGATGATTGCACAGGTCCACAGACCTGCCGCTGTTGTAAGACCCTTGACCTGACGGCGTTTTGTGACGATAATTGCACCCGCACCGATGAAGCCGATACCTGCAACAACCTGTGCGCCGAGTCTGCCGATATCTGTATAAAGGTTGAGATTATAGAAAAGATACTGGCTGGTGAGAGTTGTCATTGATGCACCGAGACAGATAAGGATATGTGTTCTGAAGCCTGCGGGACGGCGCTTATGCTCACGCTCAATACCGATAAGACCGCCGCACATAACGGCAAGGAAAAGTCGGAAAAGCACGGAAACCGTGGTAACATCTCTTAAATAATCAAGAAAATCTAACACTCTGACCCCTCCCCTTATATTTCGTCAACAAGCGTGACATAATCGAATTTTGAAATCTTGGACATGACGTGGGAATGGGTTTCGTTTTTAGGAAGTCCCATTGAAATCACCGCGCCGATAACAACGCCGTTTGACTGCTTTTCACGGTGGGTATCAACGTCGAAAATCTGAATATTCATCGACTTTATCGTGCTGATAATCTCACCGAGGTTATCCATACGGTCGAACTCAACGTATAAATCCATATTTCTCGCATTGGCAATAACCCACGCGCCGAGCTTATTGAAGATTGTCGTAGTAATAAGAATGAGCAGAAATCCGAAAATCGCACATTCATAGAAGCCCGCACCGATCGCAAGTCCCATACACGCAGATGCCCAGAGACCTGCCGCCGTTGTAAGGCCCTTAACCTCCTGCCTGCCCGTAACGATAATCGTACCCGCGCCGAGGAAGCCGATGCCGTTGATAACCTGCGCACCGAAGCGTGAAACATCGGTTTTGATTCCGACTGCCGAAGCAATTTCCGTCCATACGGTTGAAAGCAGCTGAGCCTCATACTGGCTGAGCACCATTGTAAGTGCCGCGCCGAGACAGACTATCATATAAGTACGGCTGCCTGCTGCACGATGCTTCTGACCGCGTTCAAGACCGATAAGACCGCCGAAGAAAACGGCAAGCAGAATTTTGATAACCAATGCAGGCATCGTGACCTCACGGAAAGGATCAAGCCACGGAATCAATGAATCCATCATACAACAAACCTCCTTTATATAACATATTCAGCGGACGTGAGAAATTTCACATCCGCCGAGATAATATGAGAAATATACTATATTTTTCCTTATTTGTCAAGCATTTCTGTGTATTTTAATTTCATAAAAGCAAAAACTGATAACGGTGATTTTATGAATGAAAACGAAGGCAAGCTTTACCGCAGACGCGATGAGCCGGTTTTCGGTCAGCCCGAGACCTGCGGCGAGCTTCTGCACAAATACGGCACGTATGAAATTCAGCCGACGAATGATTCGGACAATTCCTTCCCGAAGATTTCACAGGGGCTGCCGACGAGCAGAAAGAGAAAGCATTATAAGGGATTCAATAAGGAGCAGCAGTCGGGATAAACCCCGAAAGTAATAAGTAAGAACTAATAGTGAAGAAGTGTGGGGCTGCGCCGCGTTTTTATATAGCACGATTTTAGCTTCAAGTGGTAGGGGCGACCATTGGTCGTCCGCGGATTTTTTGTATTTTTCGGCGGGAGCAAGCCCCCGCCCTACCGTGCTGATTTTAAGTTTGTTTGATAAATTAAAATTTGATACTAAAAAACACAGAGGTTTTGAAGCCTCTGTGTTTTAACTGTCAATAATATGAAAGTGGCGGTGAGCACAACACTTTGTATGAGGTTCTACTGAACAAGGTTCCGCCAACAGACACATAATACGGATTATCTTTGCTTACCGTTATGCTTTTGAGAGTATACTCAATTCCCTGCGGGTCACAAATACCATCGTTCCAATATAATTCCGGACTGTTTGTTTGCCAGAATGTACCATGAACAATCTCTCTGAGTCCGGACGGTAAACAAACTGACTCCACACCGGTTGCCCAGAACGCTGTATAGTCACTGTAATAACCTTCTACTTCCATATAATAGTTTCCTAATTTTACAACCGATTTACCGTCAATTTTTTCAGGAATAATTACAGATTTCTCTGTTCCTAAATACTTATTGATACAAATACCGTCATCATAAGCACTTACTAAATAGTCAGGATTATCCTCGGATATATACATACCATCAACGCATTCCCGTATACTTTCATCAGAAGAAATATCAAGCTGTTCTAAATATCCGTAGTACGGCGTTGATTCATAATTCACCAAATTGCCTTTGGTATCATAAGTAGGGTCCTTTGGGCTATCATCCCCGAAAAAATAGATACCGACCGAGGTTGTTACAAGCAATAAAGTTAAAGCTGTAATAAGAATTTTTTTCACATCCAACACCCCTGTGTTTTGTTTTGTTTTATTTCTTTGTGAATATGCTTTTCTGAAGGTCTGCCATTCGCTTTTTCTTCTCTGCGGTTTCGTCGTGGAGAATTTCGGTTTTATCCTCTGTCATCAGAAACAAATCCCCTTCCCTGATTCCATCAGGGAGCATTGTTATTTCAAGCTTAACGCTCCCGCCGTTTTCGTCCTCACAGACGGCAATACCCTCTTCAATTCTGTCAACCGAATATTTCATAGCCTTCACCGATTGCCTTCGATATAATTCTTTATCGCTTCTACGGATTCATCACTGATAACGTGCTCCATTTTACACGCATCCTCCGAAGCAACCTCCTTCGAAACACCGAGGTTTACTAAAAACTGTGTAAGCATCGTATGTCTTTCAAAAATCTTTTCGGCAACCTCTCTGCCCTCCTGTGTAAGAGCAAGGTAACCCTCCGCGTTTACGGTAACGTAGCCGCCGTTCTTAAGAAGTCCGATTGCTCTGCTGACGCTCGGCTTCGAATAGCCCATATGCTCACAAACGTCAATTGAGCGGACGGTGCTGCTGTTTTTTGTCAATACATATATTGTTTCGAGATACATCTCGCCTGATTCCTGTAAATGCATAACTGCACCTCCGTTAATACAATAACACAATCAGAAAAATATTGCAAGTATACAAAAGGATTGGCAGGGATAACCTTGCCAATCCTTCTGCATTATCTTCTTGCAAATTCTTTTTTTGCTTTTGCTTCGATTTCCTTGTTGATATCGTCCTTACCCTTATGAAGGAAGGGATAGATTTTAAGTCCTACCCACGCGATGAGTGCGCCGACAGAATTGAGGATAATATCGCCCATTGTATCCATAAGCGGCCAGCGCTCGGGATAAATCGGATCAAAGAGGGTTGACTCCTTCGGAGTACCCTGTGCAAGAGCGTAGCTCCAATGCTGTGCATCACCGATAGCACCCGTCTGAGCGTTGCTCATAACCTGGTCCGTTGTGAATTCGAAAAGCTCCCAGCAGGTTGAAACGAAGAATGAAAAGCCGAGTGCGCAAAGCAAAGCAATCGGTACCGAGCAGGTAACCTTATCGCGCTTCTGCATCGCAACAACAACCTGATAGCCGAGGAGAACCGTAAGAATACCGCTGACAAAATGCATTGCGGAATCCCAGAGACGAAGCTCATAATAGAGATTAAGGAACTTTCCGCCGAACGAGCCGCAGAACAGCATTATTATCGAAACGATCTGGATATATGACGGAATATGACGGAGCATCGATTTTTCGGGGAATATCATAAAGATTTCCCAGGCAAACATACCTGCAAGGTTTGCAAGCACCTGAAGCGGATCGGACATATCTCTTGTACCGTTAGCAACATCGATAAGACTCTGAATAAGAGCATATATCATAAGTCCGCGGAAAATCCACCAGATGATAACCTCCCACGTCCTGCAATTTTCTTTAAGACGTTTAAAATAATCTGTAAAAAAAGCTTTCATTATCTCACCCTTTAATGTTCCGACTGTAAAGCAGTCATTTTATCTTACTCATAATAGAATAAATGCGACCTTTTGTCAAGGCGGATAAAATTTCTTTACCAAAAACATATTTTTTCTTTTATTTTTATCAGCGATGTGTTATACTAATTTAAATATACTAAATTTGAATTAAGGTTGTGTATTTATGCATTTTGAAAACATAGCAGACGGTGTCCGTCTGTGTGCGCAAAGCACGGATAAATTCAAAACCTGCCGTATCAATATCAGTATGGCGATGCCTCTTGATAAGGACACATCCGCAAGAGCTATCCTTCCGTTTATCCTTCAGCGACGCTGTGCAAAATATCCCGATCACACCACACTCAGCCGTGTGCTTGATGAGCTTTACGGCGCATCAGTTTCCGCCGGTGTGCTCAAGCGCGGAGAAACACATATTCTCTCCTTCAATCTTACTGCAATTGATGACCGCTTCGCACTTGACGGCGACACGGTTGCTCTTGAATGCGTTCAGCTTCTCTGCGATATGATTTTTGACCCGCTCAGGGACGGCAACTCCTTCCCTGCCGATATCGTCGCTCAGGAAAAGAGGCTTCTTGTTGAGGCAATCGAAAACGAAATGAACGACAAGCGCCGCTATGCACTTATGCGCTGTGAAGAGCTTATGTTCAGGGACGAGGCATACGGAATCAACCGTCTCGGCACGGTTGATGAGGTCAACGCCCTTACTCCTGAAGAAATATACCGTGCCTGGGAGGATGTGCTTCGTGAGGCCGTTGTTCAGATTACGATGGTCGGCAGCATGGACGTCTATCCCGTTGCCGCTATACTCCGCGAGCGCTTCGCCTCAATCAGACGCGAGCCGACAACGCTCGGAACAAAATTCATCAGCAAGGTACGCGAGCCCGAATATGTCTGTGAGGAAATGCCTATCAAGCAGGGCAAGCTGGTTATGGGCTTGCGCACAGGTATGCAGAATGAGGACGACAACACTGTTCCGATGAGAATAGCCGTTGACATTTTCGGCGGCGGCACATATTCCAAGCTTTTCTCCGTCGTGCGCGAAAAGATGAGCCTTTGCTACTACTGCTCAGCGGCATTCTTTGCTTCGAAGGGCGTTGTTATGGTGCAGAGCGGTATTGAGGACATCAACGAGGAAAAGGCAAAGAACGAAATTCTCAATCAGCTTTCTCTTGTTGCACAGGGTGATTTTTCCGACGATGATTTTTCATCCTCAATTAAAAGCCTGACAGATTCAATAATCAGCAACAACGATACACCTGAAAGCATCTGCGCGTGGTATGCAACACAGATGCTTCGCGGCAGCCTCAAGACTCCCGAAGAATACGCCGACGAGCTTCAGAGTGTTGAGCGTCAGCAGGTTATCAATGCCGCAAAGACAATCAGTCTTGATACAATATTTATGTTAAAATCCAACGGGGAGGCTGCCGATGATGAAGATTAATGAAATCCGCAACGATTTGCTCGGCGAGATGTACTTTGACATCGACCACCCGTCGGGACTTAAAATTCTTATAATGCCGAAGGCCGGCTACACCAGCACATACGCGATTTTCGCAACCAAATACGGCTCAATTGACACGATGATCGAGACAAAGGACGGCTCCTTCCGTGAGATTCCCGAGGGTACGGCTCATTTTCTTGAGCACAAGCTCTTCGAGAGTGAGGACCTCGACGCATTCGAGCGCTTTGCCAAGACAGGTGCTTCCGCAAACGCTTACACGAGCTTCGACAGAACAGGTTATCTCTTCTCCTGCTCGGCTAATTTCAAGGAAAATCTTGAGATTCTTCTTGATTTTGTTCAGAATCCTTATTTTACACAGGCAACTGTTGAAAAGGAGCAGGGCATCATCGGTCAGGAGATTGATATGTATAAGGACATCCCCGACTGGGAGGTTATGTTCAACTGTCTGCGCAATATGTACCACAACCTGCCCGTAAGAATTGACATCGCAGGTACGCAGGAATCAATCGCACAGATTACGGCAGATATGCTTTACGATTGCTACAATAATTTCTACAACCTCAACAATATGGTTCTTGCAATCGCAGGTAACACAACCGTTGAAGAGGTGCTTGAGGTTGCCGACCGCGTGCTGAAGCCCGTCGAGGGTAAGATGGCACAGCGTAAGGTCATCGAAGAGCCGCGCGAGGTGCTTGCCGATTACTGTGAGAAAAAGCTTTCCGTTGCTACTCCGCAGTTTATGCTCGGCTTCAAGGAGGAGTGGGACACTCCCGAAAGAACGGCAAAGGAAGAAATCACAATGGAGATTCTCCTTGATATGATTTCCGGCCCGTCAACCGATCTTTACAAGCGTCTTTTCGATGCAAATCTTATCAACAACAATTTCGGCTTTGAATATTTCACGGGCTTCGGCTATTCGTGCGTGCTCTTCGCTGGCGAAAGCAACGACCCGAAGACAGTTGCAGAGGAAATTAAAAAGGAAATCAAGACTTTCCGTGAAAACGGCTTTGACGAAAAGGTTTTCGAGCGTACAAAGAAAAAGCTTTACGGCAGAATGATTATGGGTATGAACGACGTTGACGGTCTTGCAAACAATATGGCTGTTTCATATTTCGCAAACGAGGACGTTTTCACAGACTTCGAAACCTACAAGACTGTTACGGTAGAAGATGTCAGAGAAATGCTCGACAAAACTCTCGACGAAAGATACAGTACACTTTCCGTAATTCTTCCGAATTGAGGTGATACCGATGAACGATTCAGTAGCAGTATATTTCAACGGCCTTGAGGGCAGTATAAACGTTTCCTCAATCCTCGCGCAGTTTAATCTGTTCGGACAGGAAATCACAATCCGCTGGTACGGCGCAATTATTGCATTCGGCTTTTTGCTTGCCGTGCTTTTCGGCGGAAGAATGGCTTATAAATGGAAGATAAGCCTCGACAAGATGCTCGATGTGCTTATCTACGGTACGATTTTTGCAATCATCGGCGCGCGCCTTTACTATTGCATTTTCAAGTGGGATATGTATAAGGATAACCTGCTTGATATTTTCAAAATATGGGAGGGCGGTCTTGCCATCTACGGCGGTATCATAGGAGGTATCGCGGCGGCTTATGTCGTCTGCAGAGTGCGCAAGCTCAACTTCTGGAATCTGCTCGATATGGTCGGAATGAGCCTTCTTATCGGTCAGGGTATCGGCCGTTGGGGCAACTTTGCCAATCAGGAGGCATTCGGTACTAACACCGATCTCCCGTGGGGTATGTGGAGCAGTAAGGTCTCCACCTACATATCATCTCATATGGACGAATTTGCCGAAAACGGAATTACAATGGATCCGAACAAGGCTGTTCATCCGACATTCCTTTACGAGTCTGTATGGTGCATTTTAGGCTTCTTCGTGCTTTTTGCGATCTGTCAGAAGGCAAGAAAATTCAGCGGTCAGATTTTCCTTTGCTACGGACTATGGTACGGCATTGAGCGTGCCGTTGTTGAGGGACTCCGCACAGACAGTCTTTATATCGCGGGTACACCGTTCAGAGTTTCTCAGGTGCTTTCCGCCGGACTTGCACTTATTTGTCTTGCAGCACTGATTGTACTGACCGTAAAATACACAAAAAATCCGAAGCCGATTGACGGCGTCGACTATTTCCTTGAAGAGGAATTAAAGAAAGAGAAAGAGGCTGAACAGAATGTATAAGATTATCAGCGGTAAAGAGGTTTCGCAGGCGGTAAAATGCCGCGTTGCGGACGAAATAAAGGCACTCAAGGCTGATGGCATCGAGGCTTGTCTTGCAGTAATTCTTGTCGGAGACGACCCCGCATCAAGGGTTTACGTCAACAACAAGAAAAAGGCGTGCGAATTCTGCGGTATCCGCTCACTTGAATACGTTATGCCTGCAGAGACAACACAGGAGGAGCTTATCGCACTTATCGAAAAGCTCAACGCTGACAAGTCGGTCAACGGTATTCTCTGTCAGCTTCCGCTTCCGAAGCACCTTGACGAGAAGGCAGTGTTGAACCTCATCAAGCCCGAAAAGGACGTTGATGCATTCCATCCCGAAAACGTCGGTCACATTATGATCGGTGATTTCAATTTCCTCCCCTGCACTCCTGCAGGAATTATGGAAATGCTCCGTTACGAGGATATCAGCCTTGACGGTAAAAACTGCGTTGTAATCGGCAGAAGCAATATCGTCGGTAAGCCGATGGCGATGCTTATGCTCAAGGAAAATGCAACCGTTACAATCTGCCATTCAAGAACGAAGAATCTCAAGGAAATCGTCGCAGGTGCGGACGTTATTGTTGCGGCAGTCGGCAGACCGAACTTTGTTACAGCGGATATGGTCAAGGACGGCGCGGTAATCATCGACGTCGGCATCAACCGTATGGAGGACGGCAAGCTTTGCGGTGATGTTGACTTTGAGGCATGTAAGGACAAGGCAAGCTACATAACGCCTGTTCCCGGCGGTGTTGGCCCGATGACCATTGCAACCCTTATGCAGAACACGGTTACTGCAACAAGAATACAGAATAATAAGGAGTAATTAAAATGAAAAAGAAGCTTTACAAGAGCTCGACAGACCAGAAAATCAGCGGCGTTTGTGCAGGCGTTGCAAATTATTTCGGCTGGGATCCGACAATTATAAGAGTTATTTATGCTCTTCTTGCGGTTTTCACGTCAGGCTTTCCGTTCGTCGTGCTTTACATCATTCTTGCATTCGTTATGGATGAGGATGACGGATACGTTGACACGGATGCAAACGACATAACAAAAGATTAAAATAACTGTTGACAACGGTTGACTGTTGTGATATAATTCGAAATACCGCATATTACGGGCGTCACAAATGTGACATAAGTGATTTATCCGCCCCAAGTAGCGAGTCCATAATAAAGGAAGGTTAGTTAGAATGTACGCAATCATCGTTACAGGCGGCAAGCAGTACAAGGTTGAAGCAGGAGATACTCTCTTCATCGAGAAGCTTGACGTTGAGGCTGACAGCGAAGTTGTTTTCGACAAGGTAGTAGCTGTTGGTAAGGAAGATGGCATTGTTGTAGGCGCACCCTATGTTGACGGCGCAACAGTAACAGCAAAGGCTATCAAGAATGGTAAGGCTAAGAAAGTAACAGTATTTACTTACAAGCCGAAGAAGAACGAGAAGCGCAAGAAGGGCCACAGACAGCCCTACACTAAGGTTGAAATTTCTGCTATCAACGCATAATTGCTATGATTAAAGCAAGATTTTTCACGGCGGATAATGAAATCTGCGGATACGAAATCAGCGGACATTCCGGCTCGGCAGAAGCGGGACAGGACATTATATGTGCCTTCGTTTCGTCGGCGGCTTATATGGCGGCCAACACGCTGACCGAAATCATCGGTTCTGAAATCGAAGCAGAGGTTAAAGACGGATTTATGAAAATAACCGTTATCACAAAATTATCCGAAGCGCAGCAAATTCTTGAAGGCCTTAGACTTCATCTCGGAAGTCTGGCTGGGGATTATCCCGACAACATTAAAGTTATTTAACTACGGAGGTGTCAAAATGCTTAAGTTAAACATTCAGCTTTTCGCTCATAAGAAAGGTATGGGTTCTACTCGTAACGGACGTGACTCTGAGTCTAAGAGACTTGGTGCAAAGCGTGCTGACGGACAGTTCGTTCTCGCAGGCAACATCCTTTACAAGCAGCGTGGAACACACATCCATCCGGGCAACAACGTTGGCAGAGGCAAGGACGATTCTCTCTTCGCTCTTATTGACGGTACAGTTAAGTTCGAGCGTATGGGTAAGGACCGCAAGAAGGTCAGCGTATATCCCGTTGAGCAGTAATCTTTATTAAAAAAGAAACCGTGAGGAAAATTCCTCACGGTTTTTCTTTTTGCAATAGTATCGGCAGATTCCGGCGGGATCAGCCCCCACCCTGCCGTGATAACAGCCCATTCAACAAGTTGACCGGTATACAAAAAGAGCCAACCCTTGCGGATTGACTCTTTATTTTTACCTTGCGGTTGATTACATCATGCTAGCGATTTCTGCTGCGAAATCGTCAACCTTCTTCTCGATGCCTTCGCCCTTTGCAAAACGAACAAAGCTCTTAAGCTTGATGTCTGCGCCGAGTGCCTTAGCAACTGAGTTGATGTAGCCGTTTACGTCACCCTCGAAGAGGTCTGAACGAACGAATGCCTGCTCAAGGAGACAAACTTCCTTGATCTGCTTTGAAAGACGACCCTGTACAAGACCTGTGAAGATCTTATTCTCAGAAATCTCAGCCTTATGTGCAACTGCGATTTCTGCAAGAGTAGCCATAGCTTCCTTTGAAATGAAGTTCGGGAAGTTCTTTCTCTGCTTCTGGTCGAGACCCTTGTAGGTCTCTGCGTCCTCATCGCTCCACTTCTTGTCATTGATTGCTTCATCAATGAGGCTGTTGAGGATGGGCACGGGAAGTGACTCGGGCTTGTTGAGAGCGCTGTCAACTGTAATTGACTGCATCTTTGCAAGCTCATCAGCTGAAATGTCAGCCTTACCGAGATACTCAGGATTCATAGCAGCGATCTGCATTGCGATATTCTTACCCATTGCAACGAACTCATCGTTAGCTGCTGTTGCATCGTCAACATCAAATGCAGCAAGAACACCAACAGAACCGCCTGCGTGGATGTAAGATACAGTGTGACCCTCAACGAGAGCAAATCTGCGGACCTTCATATTCTCACGAAGAGCAAGGAATACCTCCTGAACCTCTTCTTCAACTGTCTTATCTGAATCAACAGCCTTTGTAGCAAGAAGAGCGTCAACATCAGCGGGCTTTGCAGCAACAACAGTCTTAACAACCTTAGCAGCAAGCTCTACGAAAGGAGCACCCTTAGCAACGAAGTCTGTTTCACAGTTAATCTCAACAAGAGCACCTGCATTAGCATCGTTGTATGCTGCAACAACGCCTTCAGCAGCAACACGGCTTGCCTTCTTAGCAGCAGAAGCAAGACCCTTCTCTCTGAGAATATCAATAGCCTTGTCGATGTCGCCATCTGTTTCAACAAGAGCCTTCTTACAATCCATCATACCAACGCCTGTCTTCTCACGAAGAGCCTGAACGTCTTTAGCTGTAAATGCCATTTTAATTTCCTCCAATCGAAATTCTTAATTTGGAATAAGTCCGCACATTTTGCACGGACTTATTTTATAAGTTAATTATTCAGCAACTGCTTCTTCAGCCTCAGCAGGAGCAGCTTCTGTCTGCTCGCCCTGACGACCTTCGATGATAGCGTCTGCCATTGCACCTGCGATAAGACGAACAGCGCGGATAGCGTCGTCGTTACCGGGGATAACGTAGTCGATCTCATCGGGATCACAGTTTGTGTCAACAACTGCTACAAGGGGAATACCGAGCTTCTTTGCTTCCTGAACTGCGATTCTTTCCTTGCGGGGGTCAACGATGAACATAGCAGCGGGCTGCTTCTTCATGTTAACGATACCGCCCATGAACTTCTCAAGCTTCTCGATTTCGAGGTTGAGCTTGATAACTTCCTTCTTCGGAAGAAGGTCGAATGTTCCGTCAGCTTCCATCTTCTTGAGCTGCTCAAGTCTCTTGATTCTTCTCTTGATTGTGTTGAAGTTTGTGAGCATACCGCCGAGCCAACGTGCGTTAACGTAGGGCATACCGCAACGGATTGCTTCTTCCTTAACAGAATCCTGAGCCTGCTTCTTTGTACCTACGAAGAGAACCTCGTCTCCGTTTGCAGCAACCTCACGGATGAACATGTAAGCTTCCTCAAGCTTACCAACTGTCTTCTGAAGGTCGATGATGTAGATACCGTTACGCTCTGTGAAAATGTACTGAGCCATTTTCGGGTTCCATCTTCTTGTCTGGTGTCCGAAGTGAACACCTGCTTCGAGTAATTGCTTCATTGATACTACCGGCATAATTTTTTTCCTCCTTAGTTATTGCCTCCGCAGGGCTTAAAAAGCGGACATTTTTACAATGCACTTCGCTCTGAACGCACTGCGTGTGTAATGATTGCCGATAGATTATAGCACAAGACATTTTTTAAATCAAGCATTTTTTTCGATTTTATGAAAAATTTTTCAAGTCTGCAATTTTATTTGCAATGCTTCTGAATACAGGGGCACAATCCGTTGCACCCGACTCCCCGCCCTCCTTGAGAACGACAACGGCATATTGCGGATTATCCGCAGGAAAAAATCCCGCAAACCACGTGTTGCAGATTTCTTTCCCGTTTTTAAAGGTGCCTGTCTGTGCCGTCGCAGTCTTGCCCGCCGCAGAAATTCCGTTTTTCAGTCTCGCCTTCTGCGCGTTGCCGTTTTCGACGACACTTGTAAGCATCCGTGTCAGCCTCGCTGCAGTTTTTTCGCTCAGTGCCGTTATCGGATACGGTTTTTCGTGCGTGTGCAGAACCGTTCCGTCGGCTGAAGTCACCTTTTCTATTATATAAGGCTGTATATATCTGCCGCCGTCTGCTACGGCTGCCATCATCTGGGCAAGCTGCAGGAGAGTTGCCGTAAATTCACCCTGACCGAATGAAAAATTAGCGAGTGCACCCGACGATGACAGCTTTTGCGCCGTCGGCAGAACACCTGATTTTGAAACAATCCCCTCCGCAAGAGCTATCTCCTGACCGAAGCCGAGAAGCGAGGCTGTTTCAAGAATATTTTCCGCGCCCGTCCTTTTCGCCAGCTCAATAAAAAACGTATTACACGAGCATTCGAGTGCCTTCTTAATATCAAGCTCACCGTGGGCTGTTTTATCGTTACAGCTGAAGGTTATCCCGTCCACCTCACAGCTTCCGCTGCAGGTATAATAAAAATCGTTTATACCGCCTTCAAGTGCCGCGGCGGCAACAGCAACCTTAAACACAGAGCCGACCGCATACGCACCGAGTGTACGGTTAAGAAGCGGAGAGCTTTCATCGTTGAGGCTGTCAGCAAGATTGTACGTATCAAAATCCGGACGGGATGCACACGCGCGTACAGCACCCGTCGCGATTTCCACAACTACCGCTCCTCCGCATTCAACACCGTTGACATCAAGTGCATTTTCCGTCACAAGCTGAAATCGGCTGTCAACGGTCAGCATAACAGAAGCGATTTCGGGACTGCTGTTGCGGATTTCGATACGCTTTCCGCTGAGTATCCTTCCGTAAACATCCGATTTCATCGTAGCAGAAAGACTTTTTTCTGTAAAAAGCAGGCTGTCAAAGCTTTTTTCAATTCCCGAAACTCCCCTTCCCTCACCGTCAAGATATCCGATAATATGCCGGGCAAGCTGATTTTCAGAATATCTGTTATATTTTCTCAGCATAACGGCATCGGCCGTCTGAGCGATTTCCAGCCTGCCGATGTTGACTGAAACCGCATTGCCCGACTGCATACGTTTTTCCGCTTCCGAATACGATTGACTGTCAAGCACCTTTTCAAGCACAGACAGAGCTTCATTGGTAGGCTTTGCAACGACGATATTTTCATAATCCCGTGAAACCAGCTTTTCACCGTTGCAGCCGAGTATATCTCCGCGGATTTTCTGCACCTCTACGGTGTACCCTCCTGATTGATTCGATGCAGCCGCCGGATTGGCAACACAAAGAGTATACAGCCGCAGACAGCATATACCGTACACCATTGCAAAAGCCGTAAACACTGCAATAATTCGCTTATTCAAGCCATCACCTCACCTTTATTCTTTTCTTTGCGGGATGAAATATCACAAATATGTTAAAAGCACCAAACCCGACTGTAATTTTTTGTTAAAAGAAACATTGACCTTTTTCAGAAAAAATATTATTATATATCTGTATATATAATTTGGAGGTACCCGTATGAAAAAAATATACCAAAAATCTCTTGCGGTATTGCTCAGCGTACTTATGATGCTGACAATTGTCCCTGCTTTTGCTCTCGCTGCCGAAGCCGAGGATATAATTCCCGAAATCACTATTGAAAAGACAAGTGAAACAACCACTGAGCTTGTTCTCACTGTCAAGCTTACGGCTAATCTTCTTAACTGCCTTGATATGCAGATCACATCAAACGAGAATCTCGAGCTTACTTCAATCGAAATTCTTTGCGGCGGTTCAAGCAGCTTAAATACGGAAAACGGCAAAATCAGTATCGCTAATTCCAACGATATTATTGCTCCCGCTGACATCGCTGTCTACACCTACAGCAAGCTTGATGCTGCAGGCGTTAAGGCAAGTGACATCGCTGTAACTGTCCTTACCTGCTATATCGAATCCGACAGTGCCGATGTTGACGGTACAGACGTTACCGATGAAACAGTTATCATCAACGCAATCCCCGCAGAGCATACTCATACCGCTGATACAGAATGGACTCAGACAAAGGCTCCTTCCTGTGGCGAAGAGGGCACTGAGGTTGCTTACTGTACAGAATGCGACGAAATTGCCGATTCAAAAAGCATTCCCACAACAGATCACCTGAATACAAAGACCGAAACCACTGACCCCACCTGTACAGAGGACGGTATTGAAAAGGTATTCTGTAACGATTGTCAGAAATATATCTCCGAGACAACACTCGGCGCAACAGGCCATATCGACACTCACATCGACGAGCAGCTTCCCACCTGCACAGAAAGCGGCTACAGAAAGGTTGTCTGCTCCTGCGGCGTGGTTGTAGAAGAAGAAACACTTGAGCCTACCGAGCATACAGGTGTCAATCGTGACCTTAAGCTCCCGACCTGTACCGAGCCCGGCTATGAAAAGCTTATCTGCTCCTGCGGTGAGGTTGTAAGCACAACTGTTCTTGAACCGACAGACCACCTCTGGATTGACGACGTCAAGGTCCCGACCTGCACAGAGGATGGCTACATCCGTAAATACTGCCCCGCTTGTAAGAGCGTTGAGAATGAACAGGTCGCAACACATACCGGCCACAAGTGGTCCGACTGGGCAACAGTAAAGGCTCCGACATACAGCTCAACGGGTATCGAGAGAAGAATCTGCGATAACTGCGGTATTGATGAGGAGCGCGCGGTTGATAAGCTCATCGCTCAGGTTTCACAGCTTGTCCTCGATCAGACAGAAATCAATATGAACTTCAGAGGCACAACAAGACTCTTCGTTAACATCTACCCCGAGGAGGCCGCTTATTCAGCTGAAATTATCTGGTCATCATCCGACGAAAACGTTGCAACGGTAAACGAAAACGGTGAGATTTACGGTGCTAACCTCGGCACAGCCACAATCACAGCCTCAACCGCTGACGGCTCGGTTGTTGCAACATGTGAGGTTACCGTCAAATATTCGTTCCTCCAGTGGATTATCATCTACATCCTCTTCGGATGGATCTGGTACATTTAATTTTTAAATAAATATCTTACACCTGCTCTCTTACCCTGAGGGCAGGTGATTTTTTATAATTGTTAAAGTTTCTACATTCTTTGTTAAATATTTAATTAGTGCCTTTTCTATTGAATTTCAACGGATTTCGTTATATAATTATTCATAATAGATTATTATGGGCATAAGCAGGTGAAATTCTTTGAATACGGCTGAAGTCAAGAAAAAATTCAACAAAAAATCAGTGCTTGCTCTCGCCGTCTGCGCCATCCTGGTTATCAGTATTGTGCTGGCTGATTTTGCCGCTTCACGCTCGGAATTTTCCGATACAACCATCGCTATGGGCACGGTTGTAAGCCTCCGGCTCTTCGGCTCCGAGGGCGAAGAAGCTGCTGCCGCAATCGAAGAAAATATCAACGAAACAGAAAAAGCCCTGCTCTCGTGGAGAGAAAAGGATTCCGATGTCAACAGAATCAATTCCTCTGCCGGAACTGCTGCTTCCGTATCCACAGAAACAGTTGAAATCATCAACAAGGCGCTTGACGTTTCCCGCAACTGCGAGGGTGTTTTCGACATCACTGTCGGCAAGCTCACTGATCTGTGGGATTTCGGCGGTGAAGGCCAGCGTCTGCCCGGTGATGATGAAATCGCGGAAGCTCTCGGTACTGTCAGCTACTCCTCTGTTAAAATCACGGACACAACCGTCCTGACTGCCGATAACCAGAAGCTCGACCTCGGTGCAGTCGGCAAGGGGGCCGCCTGTGACAGAGTCAGAGATTATCTCTCATCAACATCAACTGATTCGGCTGTTATTTCCGTCGGCGGAAGTCTCCTTCTTTACGGCGACAGAAGCTTTAATATAGGCATCGTCAACCCCGAAAACGACAAGGCATCAATGGGCACACTCAAGCTCTCAGATACCTGTGTTTCGACCTCGGGAAGCTATGAAAAATTTTTTGAAAAGGACGGCAAGGTATATCACCATATCCTTGATGCACATACAGGCCATCCTGCTGACAGCCGTCTTTCGAGCGTAACGGTTGTATGCTCTTCGGGCACGCTCAGCGACGCACTTTCGACAGCCTGCTACATTCTCGGATACAATGACAGTCTTGCTCTTCTTAAAAATTACGATGCCGAGGCAGTATTCATTTTCAAGGATAATACAGTCCGCGTTACTGACGGACTTGAGAATAAATTCACACTTACAGACGAAAGCTTTGTGATTAAAGAATGAAAAAACTTTTCGGAAAAACAGACCTTTTAATCACCGTTGCGGTGCTTGTATTGAGTCTTTTGCTTTTTATCCCTTCGCTTTCCGGTGACACAGGTCTCACGGCGCAGATTATCGTTGACGGTGAAATCACCGAAGAAATTGACCTTGATGCGGTAGAAAAAGCTTACAGCTTCTCACCGAAGGACGGAACGGAAATTGAAGTTGCAAGAGGCAGGCTTCGTTTTTCGGATGCCTGCTGCAGGGACGAGCTTTGCATCGCACGCGGATGGCTTTCCGCCAAGGGTCAGACCTCCGCGTGCCTGCCCGAAAGAATCGTTATCACAATCAAGGGCACTGACAATACAGATATGATGACATATTGAGTTGGAACAAAAAATGGAAACAAACAAAAACACAAAACGGGTCGCAATGCTCGGAATTATGGGTGCGCTGGCGTTGGCGCTTTCGTTTCTCGAATCGCTCATCCCTGCCCTGCCCGGACTTCCTCCTGGAGCAAAGCCCGGACTTTCAAATATAGTAACAATGTTTATGGCATCCTCAGGAATTGCCGACGCATTTTTCATCACAGCTCTGAAGGCTGTGTTTGCAGGTGTTACGCGTGGCACAACAGCAATGCTGATGAGTGCCTCAGGCGGACTTTTAAGCACGGCGGCTGCGTGTATTCTTCTGTGCAGCAAGAAGCATAGTATCGGATATATCGGCATCGGAATAATCTGTGCCGTTTGTCACAATATCGGTCAGCTGATAAGCGCATGCCTTATCTCGGGCACCCCGTCGCTTATTTTCGGCTACGGACCGCTGTTGTTAATATTTGCCGTGGCAACGGGATTTGTCACGGGTGCTGTCCTCAAGGCGGTTATCCCCGCTCTGGACAGAATTTCAAAAAGCTTATAATTTGTATAATATTGAAAGGGGTTGAATAAATGGGTAAAATTCACATCCCCGGCGTTATAAAGGCAGTAAAGAAGGTTCGCGGCGGAGTTAAGGTGGCTCACCACAAGAACACCGCAGGGCTTGAAGTAGTGCGTATGCCGGAGCCCAAACAGGTTATTTTACCTATGCAGCAGCACATCGGTGCACCCTGCACACCTACAGTTAAGGTCGGCGACACAGTTAAGGTTGGTCAGGTTATCGGTGACAGCGACAAGTTTGTCAGCGCACCCATCCACGCATCCGTTTCGGGTACCGTTACCGCTATCGGTAACGTCAAGCTTCCCGGCGGTGCAATGGTTCAGGGCGTTACTATCGAATCTGACGGTCTTATGGAAATGTATGAGGGTATCAAGGCTCCTCACGTTGAAACAAAAGAAGATTTCATCAAGGCTATCAGAGATTCAGGTCTCGTCGGTCTCGGCGGTGCAGGCTTCCCGACACACGTCAAGCTCCGTGTCCCGCTCGAAAGCCACATTGATACTCTCGTTATCAACGCTGCAGAATGTGAGCCGTATATCACGGTTGACTACCGCGAATGTATCGAAAATTCATGGGACATCTATTCAGGTATCCGCACAATGATGGAATTCCTCGAAATTCCCAACGTTGTTATCGCAGTTGAGGATAACAAGCCCGACGCTTTCAGAATCCTTGAGCAGATCGTTGACGGCGATTCAAGTGCAAACGGCGCAATCAAGATTATGCAGCTCGAATCACGCTATCCTCAGGGTGCTGAAAAGATGATGGTTCAGTCCGCAACAGGCAGACAGATTCCTCCCGGAAAGCTTCCGTCTGACGTCGGCTGTATGGTTATGAACGTTACCTCAATCGCATTTATTTCGCGTTACCTCAAGACAGGTAAGCCGCTCGTCAGCCGTTCGCTTACAGTTGACGGTATGGCTATTGCAGAGCCGAAGAATGTCCGCGTGCCCATCGGTACAAGCATCAGCGACATTATCGAATTCTGCGGAGGCTTCAAGGCTGATCCTGTCAAGATTATCGCAGGCGGTCCGATGATGGGTGCGGCAATCACAAGCATTGACCATCCGCTTTCAAAGAGCAACAACGCTATCCTCGCCTTCTCGAAGGAGGATGCAAAGGTATTTACCGAAACAGACTGTATCCGTTGCGGCAAATGTGCAACAGCCTGCCCGATGAGTCTCGTTCCGACGAGAATCGTCCGCAACACCAAGGCTAAGGATGCAGAGGCTTTGCTCAAGGACGGCGTTATGGTTTGTATGGAATGCGGCAGCTGTGCTTATTCCTGTCCCGCAAAGAAGCCCCTTGTCCAGCATATGCGCCTTGCAAAGGCAGTAATCAGAGAGGCAGGTGCAAAATAAATGACCTTGAATAATAAGCTTGTGGTCAGCGCTTCACCGCACGACCGCTCACATAAAACCGTCCGCAGCATTATGCTCGACGTTATCATTGCAATGGTGCCTGCACTTATTGCATCGGTCGTATTTTTCGGCCCCAGAGCACTTCTCGTTGAGTGCGTTTCTGTCGGAACCTGCGTAATCGCAGAGTTCATCAGCCGTGTTGTTATGAAGCGCAGTCAGACCATCGGAGACCTTAGCGCAGTTATCACAGGTCTCCTCCTCGCCTTCAATCTCCCCGTCAACATCCCCTTGTGGATGGTAATGATCGGTGCGGTTGTTTCTATCGTGGTTGTCAAGCAGTTCTTCGGCGGTATCGGTCAGAACTTCGTAAACCCTGCAATCGCAGGACGAATTGTTCTTCTCGCATCCTTCCCCGTTGCGATGTCAACCTGGACAGCACCGCTTACCTGGTCAGCACAGAATCTTGACGGACTGACCTCAGCTTCTCCCCTTGCTGATATTCACACAATGGTTTCTGCAGGCACAACACCCGATGCAAGCCTTCTCGAAATGCTCATCGGCTGGCGCGCAGGCTGTCTTGGCGAAACCTGTGCAATCGCAATCATACTCGGCGGCATCTACCTTATCGCAAGAAAGGTTATCTCCCCGACTATTCCGCTTATCTACATAGGTACCGTTGCAGTTATTATGCTTATCGCAGGCAAGGGTAACCTTGAGTTTGTAGCTTACGAGCTTCTCGGCGGCGGTCTTATGCTTGGTGCCGTATTTATGGCAACAGACTATACCACCTCCCCGATTACATTCAAGGGCAAGATTATTTTCGCTGTCGGCTGCGGTGTTATAACATCGCTCATCCGACTCTTCGGTAATCTTCCCGAGGGTGTTTCATATTCAATCATCATTATGAACATCCTTGTTCCGCTGATTGAAAACATCACTCTTCCCAAGCCCTTCGGCACTCCTAAAAAGTCAAAGAAGGAGGCTAAGGCAAAATGAAAAAGAATATTTTAGTACCCACAATCGCATTGTTCCTCATCTGCCTTGTTGCAACAACGCTTCTTGCTTTTGCAAACAGCGTAACCGCTCCTATCATTGAAGAGCTTGCGGTGCAGACTGAAATGGAATCGAGAAAAAAGGTTCTGCCTGAGGCGGACGAATTCTTAGATCAAAACCAAAACGGAATTTCTTATGCTATGGGCATTAAGACAGACCCCGTACTCAACAGACCGATAGGTTATGTTTTCACCACAACAGCAAAGAGCTACGGCGGTGAAATTCTTGTTATGACGGGTATCGATCAGGACGGCAAGGTCACGGGTGTTGAGTTACTCAGCATCAACGACACCGCAGGTCTCGGTATGAACGCAACAAAAGAGGATTTCCGTTCACAGTTCCTCGGACTTGTAAACGGAATCAAGGTTATGAAGAATTCTTCCAACCCCGACAATAACGAAATCACCGCACTCACGGGTGCTACAATCACATCACAGGCTGTTGCAGATGCAGTTAACGCCGCACTCGCAGACTTTGAAAAGGCAATAGGAAAGGCAGGTGCAAACTGATGGCAGAGAAAAAATCACTCGGCAAGGAGCTGACCAAGGGTATAATCATCGAAAACCCCGTTCTCAGACTCGTTCTCGGTACTTGCCCGACGCTTGCAACCACCACCTCCGTTACAAGTGCTATCGGTATGGGCATCTCCGCCTCGATAGTTCTTATCTGTTCAAACATTGTTATTTCGGCACTCCGTAAGGTTATCCCCGCAAAGGTGCGTATCCCCGCTTACATCGTTGTTATCGCATCCTTCGTTACAATCGTTCAGATGCTCGTTAAGGCATTCGTCCCCGTTCTTGACGAACAGCTCGGCGTTTACCTTCCGCTTATCGTTGTTAACTGCATCATCCTCGGCAGAGCTGAGGCCTTCGCAGGTAAAAACGGAGTCCTTGCATCTGCGGTTGACGGACTCGGAATGGGTATCGGCTTTACCGTTGCGCTGTTCGTAATGGCGACAATCCGTGAAATCCTCGGTGCAGGCTCATTTATGGCAGGCATCAGCGGACTTATCGGCGGAAGCTTCGACGGCTTTAAAATTCCGTTCCTTAACGAAAACCCGATGCTTATCTTCATCCTCGCTCCGGGCGGCTTCTTCGTATTCGGTATTGTTATGGCGCTCGCCAACAAGCTTGCAGAATCCAAGGGTAAGCCAAAGGCTGAGCTTCAGGGCTGTGATAAGTGTCCGATGGCTAAATCCTGCTCAATCAGACTGACGGATGAGGCTTGTGACAAGAAGGAGGTTGAAGCATAATGGAGCTTACAAAAGGTTTATTGAGCATTCTCCTCACAATGATTCTTACACAGAACTTTATTCTCGCAAAATTCCTCGGTATCTGCCCCTTCCTCGGTGTTTCAAAGAAGGTTGACACCGCGCTCGGTATGTCGCTTGCAGTTATCTTTGTTATGGCACTTGCGACAGCAGTTACATACCCCATCAACAAGTATCTTCTCGTTGCAAACAATCTTGAATATCTGCAGACAATCGTGTTTATCCTCGTTATTGCAGCACTTGTTCAGATGGTTGAAATCGTACTCAAAAAATATATTCCCTCGCTTTACAGCTCATTGGGAATTTATCTTCCGCTTATCACGACGAACTGTGCGGTTCTCGGTGTTGTAACACTCAACATTGATAACGGCTACAACTTCGTTGAATCTATGGTTTGCGCTCTCGGCGGAGGTGTCGGCTTCCTTGTTGCAATGGTTATGTTCGCAGGTGTCCGTTCAAGACTCGAGTCCTGCGACATCCCGAAATTCCTCAAGGGACTTCCGATTACGCTCGTTGCCGCTTCGCTTGTTTCACTTTCTTTCCTCGGCTTCGCAGGAGTCGTTGAAAACATATTTGCATAAGGGAGGACAGAAAAATGAATCCTATTATTTTAGCAGTTCTGATCGTTTCTGTCATCGGACTTATCGCAGGTCTTGCTCTTGCTGTGGCATCAATCGTAATGGCTGTGCCCGTCGACAAGAAGGCTGAAGCAATCCGCGAATGCTTACCCGGTGCAAACTGCGGCGCGTGCGGATTCTCGGGCTGTGACGGTTACGCCGCCGCACTCTCAAAGGGAATCACCAAAAACACCGCACTCTGCTCCCCCGGCGGTAACGAGGTTTCGGCTCAGATTGCCGAAATCGCAGGACTTGCCGCAGGCAATGTTGCTCCGTCCGCAGCTGTCGTAATGTGTCAGGGCTTCTGTGAGAAATCAAACACTAAGATGATTTACAACGGCGTTGAATCCTGTCAGATGGCAAAGCAGCTCTTCGGCGGTCCGAAGGAATGTATCTACGGCTGTATCGGTCTCGGCGACTGTGCAAGAGCCTGCCCCTACGAGGCAATCCACATCTGTGACGGTGTTGCACGTGTTAATCCCGCAATGTGCAAGGCTTGTAAGATGTGTGTCAAGACCTGTCCTAACGCTCTCATAAAGATGATGCCTCTTCACGAGGCAAAGGCGGCTGTTCTTTGCGTCAACAAGGACAAGGGCGCTATCACAAAGAAAGAGTGTCAGCTCGGCTGTATCGGATGTATGAAGTGCGTCAAGGCTTGTGAATTTGAGGCAGTCAAGGTCGAAAACTTCTGCGCTAAGGTTGATTTTACAAAGTGCACGGGCTGCGGCAAATGTACAGATGTCTGCCCCGTTAAATGTATCAATCTGATCACATTAGAAGATTAAATTTCAAAGGCTTACGGAAAAAATCCCGTAAGCCTTTTTATTTGCCATTTTTTATTATTTATGATATTATAAAAACCAAGGAGGAGATAGAATGAATCAGAAAATTAAAATGCGACTTGCTTTCCTTGCCGTATTCGTTTTACTGCTTGCGGCCGAGGTTCTGATTGCTCTTTTTGTGCACGACAGCTTTGTCCGTCCGTATGTCGGAGATATGATTGTGACCGTTGTGGTGTGGAGCTTTTTGAGAATTATCTTCCCCGATAAATTCAGGCTGATGAGCCTTTATGTTATGATTTTTGCCGTGCTCGTTGAGGTCGGACAGTATTTTCATTACACCGAGCTTCTCGGCATTACAAATCCCGTTCTTGTCACGATGATGGGTACGTCCTTCGCGTGGGCGGATATCGCGTGCTACGCGGTCGGCTGTGTTGTTACAGGAATATCTGATTGGTTATTGTTTAAGAAAAAAGCATAAAATTAACCCGCAGAAAAATCTGCGGGTTTTACTTCATCCTAAAACAATATCCTTAATCTCTTCGCAATTTTTGACAACGTAGGTTGCGCCGGCGACAATCATCTCGTTGACATCACCAAATCCAAATGTAACGGCCATTCCGGGTACACCTGCATCAACCGCGCCGAGGATATCATATTTAGTGTCACCGACCATAAGAGGCTTCTGACATCCGTACGGCGCGAGAAGCTCCATAGCCTTTTCAATAATCTGCTTTTTACCGCCGTGAAGAACGTCATTATCCGCGCCGACAACAACATCAAACAGATGCGAAAGCTCACAGGTCTTGACGATATGGTCAATGAACACCTGCGGCTTTGAGGTCGCGATACCCGTCCTGATTCCATTATCCTTCAAGGTAAGCAGAAGCTCCTCCATGCCGTCGTAGAGCTTGAATTTATAATAACCGTCAACGGAATATTTCGCGCGGTAGTGAATAATAAGCTGTTCAACCTGCTCGTCGCTGATATCGGGATAATGGTTGCGGAAGCCGACATTGAGCGGCGGCCCGATGAAGGTACGCATCTCGTCGGGATGAGGCATAGGAAGCCTTTCCATTCTTATACCGTAACGTATACCCTCGAATATTCCCTCACTGGTATCGGCAACCGTGCCGTCAAAGTCGAATAAAACGCAGTCAAATTTTGCCATATCTATCACTCCAATCACAAAAAGTATTGTAACACAAATATTTATGATTTACAATCCCGTTTAAATGTGATAGAATATTCGCAGTTATTATTTGGAGGCAAATATTATGGAAAACACAGAAAAGAAAGCCCGCGTGCTCAGCGCTATTCAGCCGACAAGCGTTCCCACCCTCGGCAATTACCTCGGCGCGCTCAAAAACTGGGCATCGATGAGCAAGGATAACGACTGCCTTTATGCAGTTGCCGACCTTCACGCAATCACCGTGCGTCAGGATCCCGCAAAGCTCCGCAAGCAGACACTTGAGATGTATGCTCTGCTTCTCGCAATCGGTCTTGACCCCGAAGAAAATATAATTTTCACACAGTCTCACGTTCACCAGCATGCAGAGCTTGCATGGATTCTTAACTGCTACACCCAGTTCGGCGAGGCGGCAAGAATGACTCAGTTCAAGGACAAGTCCGCAAAGCACGCTGACAACATCAACGTCGGTCTCTTCTCGTACCCGACGCTTATGGCGGCTGATATTCTTCTTTATCAGGCTGATTATGTGCCCATCGGCGCAGACCAGAAGCAGCATCTTGAGCTTGCACGCGATATCGCTGAGCGCTTCAACGGCATCTATTCCCCTACCTTCACCATTCCTCAGCCGTATATCGGCAAGGCAGGTGCAAGGGTTATGTCACTTCAGGACCCGACAAAGAAGATGTCAAAGTCAGATCCGAATCCGAAGGCTTCCGTTGCACTTCTTGACACTCCCGACGATATCCGCAAGAAGTTCAGGTCTGCGGTTACCGACTCCGAGGCGAAGGTACGCTACGCTGACGGCAAGGACGGAATCAACAACCTTATGTCGATTTATTCCTGCTGTACAGGTCTCGACTACGACGCAATCGAAAAGGAATTTGACGGCAAAGGCTACGGCGATTTCAAATCAGCCGTAGCAGAAAGTGTTATCGAGAGCATCAAGCCCGTTCAGGACAAATATTACGAGCTGATGAACGATAAGGCATATATCGAAAAGTGTGCCGCAGAGGGTGCGATGAAGGCATCCTACGTTGCGAACAAGACACTTAACAAGGTAATGAAAAAGGTCGGCTTCTGGCAGATTAAGAAATAAAGATTTAAGGGACGGAAATCCGTCCCTTTTATTTTTATATTCAGCAAGGCTATATTCATTAAAAATTAACATTTTTTAGTTAAAAATACAGAAAATTATGTAGATTTTTACCGTAAGGTATGGTATCATATAATGTAATAATTCTCATGGAGGGTTAAAAATGACGGTAAAAGAAATTGTAGAAATTCTTGACGGCACTATCGTTTACGGTGAGGACTTCCTTGACCGCGAGGTTTTCAAGGCCTGCGGCAGTGATATGATGAGTGACGTTCTCGCTTACGTTAAGGAGCAGGCTGTTCTGCTGACGGGTCTCGTTAATCCGCAGGTTGTCAGAACGGCTGAAATGATGGATATGAAATGTATCGTTTTCGTCCGCGGCAAATCGCCCGATATGGGTATGATCGACCTTGCTGAGGAACGCGAAATCGTGCTTATAAAAACTGACCTTGAAATGTTTACCTCTTGCGGCAAGCTTTACGCTCACGGTCTTCGAGGAGGCAGCGGAAAGTAATGGAAGAAGTAAAACTGCATTATGACGTCAATGCCTACGACTTCACATGTGCGGGTGAGGCCTCGGGTAAGCTCAAGCGTTCCCTCAAGGACCTCGGCTTTGATGCTTCGCTCGTCCGAAGAGTGGCAATCGCCGTATACGAGGCAGAAATCAATATGGTTATCCACGCTGAGGGCGGTGTTATCGATTCTACAATAACACCCGAATGCATAACCGTTGTCCTTGCCGATAAGGGTCCCGGTATCCCCGACGTTGAGCTTGCGATGCAGGAGGGCTATTCAACAGCCCCCGAAAATGTGCGTTCGCTCGGCTTCGGCGCAGGTATGGGTCTGCCGAATATCAAAAAATATACCGACGAAATGACAATCGATACCGAAATCGGTGTCGGTACAACAATCACACTTAAAATCTACAACAGATAAAACATTCCGAAAAGGAGGAGCAAAATGAGTACCGTGTTTCATTCAGTTAGCCTTGACAAAGACAAGTGTCTCGGCTGTATGAACTGTATCAAACGCTGTCCTACTCAGGCAATCCGAGTCCGCAGAGGTAAGGCGACGATTATATCCGAGCGCTGTATCGACTGCGGTGAATGTATCAGAATCTGTCCGCACCACGCTAAATCAGCAATGAGCGACCCTCTTTCATCCATCGAAGAGTATAAATATAAAATCGCGTTGCCTGCACCGTCACTCTACGGTCAGTTCAACAACCTTGATGACGTGAATTTCGTGCTGACAGCACTTCTTCAGATTGGCTTCGACAGCGTTTTCGAGGTTGCTAAGGGAGCTGAAATTGTTTCCGACGCAACGAGAAGAATGCTTAAAAATCAGAATCTTATCAAGCCTGTTATCTCCACGGCATGCCCTGCAGTTATCCGCCTCGTCCGTGTCCGTTATCCTGAGCTTATCGATAATCTCATCACGCTCAAAACGCCGATGGATGAGTCCGCACGCCTTGCGCGTATTGAGGCGAGAGAGAAAACGGGACTTGACGATAAGGATATCGGCGTATTTTTCATCACACCCTGCCCCGCAAAAATCACGGCTATCAAGTCACCTCTCGCCGCTGACCATACCGACGTCAACGGTGCGATTGCGATAAGCGAGGTTTATCCCCTTCTCGTGCAGAAGATGGATAAGCTCGACCGCGAAAAGCTGGAGGCCCTTGAGCAGTCGGGCAGAATCGGTGTCGGTTGGGCGGCAAGCGGCGGTGAGGCTTCGGCATCACTTACCGAAAAATACATAGCCGCAGACGGCATCGAAAACGTTATAAAAATCCTTGAAGAGGTTGAGGACGAAAAGCTAAATGACATTGAATTTATCGAGCTTAACGCCTGTACGGGCGGATGTGTCGGCGGTTGTCTGACCGTTGCAAACAACTTTGTAGCAAAGACAAGGCTGACAACGCTCAAGAAATATCTTCCCGTTTCGTGCAATCATATTGAGCAGGACATCCCGAAGGAGCTCGGCTGGGATTATCCCCTTGAGCCGCTTTCTGTCCTTAAGCTTGCCGATAATGTTACGGATTCGATGAAGCTTATGAATCAGGTTTCCGAAATGGTCAAGAGCTTCCCCGGTCTCGATTGCGGAACGTGCGGTGCGCCGACCTGCCGTGCATTGGCAGAGGATATCGTCCGCGGATATGCGAGCGTTGATGACTGCATTTTCCGTATCCGTAACGAAATGGCATCCTCAACGGAGCTCAACGACAACGATATTGATAAGCTAATTCCCGTACCCTTCCGCGGTATAGATGAGGAGAAATTGAAATGGACGTAAAAGAACTTATTGAAAAGCTTGACCTTAAGGTGCTTTGCGGTGAGGATTTCAGTAAAAATATTAACGGCTGCTATTGCGGTGATCTGCTCAGCTGGGTTATGTCGCGCGCGCAGGAAGGTGATATATGGTTGACGGTTATGGGCAACATCAACTCAATCGGAGTTGCTGTGCTTGCAGACGTTGCCTGCATCGTGCTGACGGAAAACGCCGCACTCGATGCAGACGCGCTTAACCGTGCAAAGCAGAACGACGTTATCATCCTTCAGACAGAAAAGAATTCCTATCAGATGGCTGCCGCTATCTCACAGTTGATTTAAAATGAAGCTTTATTACGATTTTCACACTCATTCGTGCCTTTCACCGTGCGGTGACACGGATATGACACCGTATAACCTTGTGAATATGGCAAAGATTCTCGGGCTCGATATCATTGCGCTGACCGACCACAACACCTGCCGCAACTGTGAGGCGGCGGTAAAGGTCGGTGAGGCAATCGGGCTGACGGTCATTCCCGGAATGGAGCTTTGCACTGCGGAGGAGGTTCACGTTGTATGCCTCTTCCCTGACTGCGAGAGTGCGATGAATTTTTCAGATTACATTCACACGACGATGCCGCCCGTAAAGAACCGCCCCGATATTTTCGGTGAGCAATCGGTTATGGACGAGGAGGACAATATCATCGGCACGGAGGAAATTCTTCTGACTCTTGCAAGCTCGGTCAGCATCAGCAATGTATGCGGGCTTGTCGAAGGCTACGGCGGTGTATGCTACCCCGCACACATAGACCGAAGCTCCTACAGCGTCATTTCCAACCTTGGTATGATAACGGAGGATATGGGCTTCAATGCCGTAGAGATGACAGCCGACGCTGACAGAGAAGCGCTCGTAAAAAATCACCCCATACTTGACGGGGCGAAGGTTTTTGTCGATTCCGATGCGCACTACCTTGAAAACCTGAAGGATGCGGAAAATATAATCGACCTGCCCGAAAGCAGCGCAAGGGCGGTTATTGATTACATCAAAAGTTTACCAAAGCTAAAATAACGGATATAAGGCTTTCGCTTTATATCCGTTATTATTTTATACCTTTTGAATGAGCAGAGCCATATCCGTTGCCTTTGGCTTGTTTCCGGGACAAGCAGTACCGAAAACAGTTGCCGTGAACTCCGTTTTTTCGGAAAGCTCGCCCGAAATCGGATCAAACCATTGATAGGTATAGCTTGCACCCGGCTCGAGGTTGCCGACAACGCCCGTTTTTATTCCGCCCTTGCGTCTCGTGTTTGCCTTTTCTGCAACCGATTCATCCGTGAACGAATAGAAATAAATCACGATTTCCGAATTGTCGGCGTTGCTTGCATAAGTATAGTACACTTTACCCGAGGGAATGAAATACGATTTATTGTCGAATCGCGGTATAAGGTTATACCACTGTGTTGTTTCAAGAAAATCACGCATATATCCGACCTGATACGAGCTTGCATATTCAAGTGCATCCTGCCAGGTTGCGTTTATTTTTTCTTCACTTGTGATTGTATCAACACCGTCCGAGCTATCGTTTTCTTCATCATAGATATTGAGGTAGCTCCACGTATCGTGACCGCCCCAGCCGTAGCCGTACATACCGTTAAGGAAGGCAAGGTAGCCCTGCATTCTTGCGCCGAAATTCTTCGTCCAGAGGTAGCAGTACTGTCCCTCGTAATTTATTACAGGCTTTCCCTGAGAATTGTACCATAAATCCTTTTCAACACAGAAATCCGTCTGCTCGGTTTTTGACGGTGACCATTGCGCCGCATAGAAGTTATGCTCCTTTACATCACGGAAGGCTGAGGGCAACGCGTTTTTGTTATACACCGTGCATGTTTCCGAGACACCCTCGCCGTTACCGTAAGCAGCGGTAGCGCCTGTATTTTCCTGATGCGCAGAAAGCGGATGGTCATAAGCATCATATTTTGCAACATATTCCGCTACGAGCTTGTACGGATTGTTTTTATAGCTCCACATTGGGTGATTGGTGTCACTCCAGTAGAAATCGTTATCGACCTCCTGGCCGAGTGTCCAGATAACGGGATAAGCACCGTACCTTGCAACCCAATAGCGGGATATCTTTTCAAGATAAGCCTTGACGCCCACCGACATCTCACCGTTTTCGGTAACACCGCCGAAATTATTTATCAGCAACTCCATAGAATAAGGGAAGAAGAACTGAGCATTCGCGTGGGTAAGTCCGTTTTCTGCGATAATCGCAAATTTCTCGTCATAACGGTGAAGACCTGCCATATCGTTCTCGGCTATGCCGTCCCCGAAATCAAACAGCTCGTCTATCGGCTCACTCTGAATAACCGTAAAGCCCTGCGAAACTCTTTTTTCACAAATGGTTTTCACCATGTCTGTCGTTTCACCGCCGAGGCTCCAATGAGTATCGCCGAGATAGAAAAACGGTGTACCGTCATCATAAGTAAAATACTTTTTGCCCTGATTCACCGTCACGAAGCCGTGCTTATAAACGTCGTGTTCACCGTCATACTCCGAGCAGATAACCTTACCCGTTCGGTTATTAAGAGAATAGTTTTCTTCATCCGTGCAGACTGTTGTAAAATACCATTCGCCTGCTGACGGACACGCAAAGCGCACCCTCCAGACATTACCTCCGTCCCAGAAGGCAGGAATTTTATATTTTCTGCCGTTTCCGAAAAGAATCAGATCAACGCTGATATCGTTGAACGGGTCTGCATAAAGCTTTTCACTTTCAAAGACTACCTCTTCTGCAACCCAACTCTGAGCTTCTATTATCTGTTGGGGATTTTCAATAATTTCGCCACCGTGGCTTTCCCACGATGGCGAATTGACTGTCGGCGTCGGAATGGTCTGCTCATTTTTCTTGAACAGCTTATTCCATTCTCTGAAGATAACGCTCAGAACTGAGCCCGTGAAATCCCCTATCGAGGAAATACTGAAATCTGTACTTCCTTCATCTGCTCTCGCGCCCGCAGTGATACTCATCGGCATTAAAGCCAGAAGTACACAAAGACCGCAGCTGATAAGTCGTTTAAAACGCATAAATCTCACGCCTTTTTATCAGAATGATATTTTCATTATATTCTTGCCAAGTGCCGTTGACTTTGATTCCTTTTCAAATACCGCATAGTATTTTTTGATATCGTCAACCTCAACAGTCGAGATAAGAAGTCTGAGTACACGCTCGCGGAAATCCTTGATTTTAAGAAGCTCGAGTGCCTGCTCAAAATCACAGCGGGTGCTTCTTGTCGTACCTCTGATGGAAAGTCCGTGCTCGAGCACCATTCTCGTGTTAAGCGGGATGTTATCGTTTGCAACGCCGCAGAGAATGAGCTTTCCGCCCGAGTAAAGCTTATCGATAGCCTGATTTGCGGCAATACCCGAAGCGTTACCGCCGACAGCCTCAATAGCAACTGTCATACGCGGTAAATCCTCAATATCGTTTGAATAATAGATGTTTGCAAAATCAAACTCGGCAAGCTTTTCTTTGCTAAGTCCGATAACATCAACCTCACAGCCGAGGCTGTATTTTGCAACAAGTGCAATGATATATCCCATAATACCGTCGCCCCAGATGGCGATATTCTTCGGCGCATTGGACTTGTCAAGTCCCGCACGTCTGAGCGCACAGCAGCCGACAGAGATAAGCTCTGAGAAAACAGCCTCCGCGCCGACCTCCTCGGGAATCGGAACAAGATAATCTGCAGCGATATCCATAAGCTCCTTACTGAAGCCGTCAAAATTGCTTGAGCAGAACTTTGAATCGGGACAGTAGTTATCAAGAAGATGAGGATTGTCTCTTACGCATTCGTCGCACTTTGTACCGTCGCAGTCATCAGCCTTACGGCACGGGAGCATAACAACGCGCTGTCCGGCTTCAAAAACGCCGTTCTTATCCTTGACAACAACGCCCGTTGCCTCGTGGATGAGGCTCATCGGGAACTTTCTTTTAAGCACGTTGAGGCTTCTGTTGCCGAGGTAATAGCGGATATCTGCCTTGCAGACCGCGAGATATTCGGGACGCACAAGTACATCGTTATTCTGAATATCCTCAACGAAAATTTCAAATCTTTTCGGCTCGGTTATTTTGTAGCTTTTAGCAAACAAGATAATACCTCCTTATCTGCCTGTTCTTACGATAGACTTAACAAGAAGCAAGTCCTCCATCGTTGTAATCTTCATATTGAGCTTATCACCCATTGCCATTCCGATTTTAACACCGCTGTGCAGAACAAGGCCACAGTCGTCTGTCATTTCGGGACGCTCGTTTTCGGGAAGTGCGAAGTAATCGTCATAAGCCTTTCTTACGATAGAATACTTAAAGGACTGCGGTGTCTGGCCCATATAAAGCTCCTTACGGGCAGGGATTGAGTCGAGAGTATCACCGTCAATGCTTCTGATGATTGTATCGTGAGCGGGAACGACCGTATCGCAGGCACCGTATTCGCGCACCTTGACGATATTTTCATTGATAATCTTCTGTGAAATAAGGGGTCTTGCCGCATCGTGGATGATAACGTAATCGTCGTCACCGCAGACCTCCTTGATTGCATCGAGCGCATTAAGAGATGATTCCTGACGTGATGCGCCTGCATTCGCAATCCAGCGCACCTTGCGGATATCGTACTCCTTGAGCCAGAGTGAGAGATCATCCTGCCACTCCTTGACGCATACGACACAGATTGCATCGATCTTTTCATTTATTTCAAATGCCTCAAGAGTGTGGATAATTACAGGCTTGCCGTAAATGTCAATAAACTGCTTGGGTCTGTCAACCATACCCATACGGCTGCCTGAGCCGCCTGCAAGAACAACTGCTATATTCATAAAACATTACCTCTTTTCAAAATTTTCACCGATAAAATTATACTATACCGCGGCTTTTTTGTCAACAAAACATACTTGTTGATATCTTATGATTATTGTGCTATAATCCAAATATAGGAGGGATATTATGGTAAAAAATAATTCTCAATCAAAGCTTTACAGTACAGCCGTCGTTATTATCGGCGCGTTGCTTATGGGATTCCTGTGGCGCGTACGCGGTACTCACGGATGGGGCTCATCCTGGGGACTTCTTAATGCAGGAATCGTGTTCGTTCTGTTCCTTGCCGTTGCAATCGGCGAAAGAAAGAAAATGAATCTTGCATGGACATCACTCACCGCTCTTTCGTTTATGCTGACCGTACCGGCGTGGGGAACGCTTTTAAAGCAGATTACAGGCGTTCTTGATTTTGACGGAACAGTTTATACAATCTCACCGTGGTCGGGTGTCTTTATGATGCTTTGTCTCGGCTTCGGTCTGGCTTCGATATTCGGTGTTATGCTCGGCAGAGGCTACAGTGACAAGCAATGGAAGCTCTGGCACGTTATTGTTCTCGTTGCAGTCTTTTACGCTGTAGGCTACCTTGCAAAGGCAACCGTTTCGCACCTTATTCTTCAGGCGGTTCAGCCCGAGGCGGCTGAAGCACTTGCGGCTGACCTTAAGCTTGTCGGTATTGAGGACAGCGTTTATGATGTATATATGAAGCACTTTGATAACGACGCCTGGGCAAAGAAATTCACTCAGGATGCACTCGGCAGAATCAGCGTTGCCGGCAGAAACTATTTCCAGAGCATTATGACAATTTCTTCTGCAATCAGCGCAATCGCCGTTCTCATCACAACACGCTTCGTTATCAAGGATAAGCGCGCGGCTCTTACAGGTCTCGTTACCTGCTGTGCATTCTCATTCGCAATCACGCTCGCTGACCTCTTCTTCTGGTTTGATGCCAAGGGCTATGCAGTGCCCGAAACCTATGCAGCATGGTCACTCTGGGAGTATTTCACCGGCTTCATCGCAGGCGGAATCATTACAGCCTTCCTCGTTATGATGAAGAAAAGGGACGATATCCCCGAGCCGGCATTCGCTATGCTTCCCGAAAAGGTAAAGACAATTTTCACCTTCCTTCTCGGTTATATCGGTATGATCGGCATCAGCGTTGTAAGACCTGTTCTTGAACGCTTTGACAATTCGGATAATATGATTATTTACACAATTATTTCCGTTATCGCTGCAATCGCAATCGTTGCCGTAATCGCCAAGAAATATGGCTGTGCGCTCGAAAAAATCCCTTACGGCAAATTCTGCGCGGCTGCTCTCCCCTGCTTCACGGTATACGTTTACATCGCATATATGTTCATCGGCTGTGCGGAGTATCAGAACTACACAAGCATCGGTATGATTCACAATATTCTTGTCACAGCTTCGGCAGCATTGATAATCCTCTGGAGCGCGGTGCAGATTAAGAAAATCAAAAAATAATATCTCTCACCCGAAGAAGAAAATCTTTTTCGGGTGATTTTTTCTTTGAACGGATAAACTATATTTTACAGATCGTCCGCATCCTGAACAGGCATCTCATCCTTTTCGGGATTACCCGTATAGCTGCCGAGGACATCGCTTTCGGACGCTGTCTCCCAATCAGCAATAATTGCTTCGACAAGCGGAGACAGCTTCGGCTTCTTTTTTTCATTTTTATTCTTTTTCTCCACAATCTCACCTCCATGATTATTGTTTGCACAATTGACATAAAAATAAATTTAATGTATCATAAATAAAATGAAAAAATTCAGAGGTAAAGTATGAAAAAGACATTTTCTGCCATAATTTGTTGTATTCTGGTAATGCTTACTTTTTCCGCGTGTGATGCGGGTGAGGGCGTCCCCTTCCTTACAACAAAAAGCTCGACAACAACGGTCAAAAACACGGTAACGGTCACCTTCCCTGAGGGCTTCACCGTTGTTGATATTGCAAAAAGACTTGCCGAAAATAATGTCTGCTCGGAGACAGAGTTCCTTGAAATCTGCAACCAACCCTACGAGGGTATTGAAATCGATAACGCGGATGAGAGAATCTACCTTCTCGAGGGATACATTTTCCCCGACACATACGAATTTTACTTCAACTCCGATCCTAAGACGGTGCTTGATAAATTCATCGACAATTACAACAAAAAGGTAACAACCGAAATCAAAGCAAAGGCTCAGGCATTAGGCTACACAATGGACGAAATGCTCACGCTTGCATCAATCATTCAGAAGGAATGTGACAAGGATATTGCCGAATGTGCGGCGGTTTCCTCCGTCTTTCACAACAGGCTGAAAAGCCCTTCCTTCCCCCTTCTGCAGAGCGATGTAACAACATTTTATATTACACAGAAGCTCGGTGAGCAGCTCGGATATCAGAAGGACGTCAGGCTCGACAATCAGAACGATACCGTTAAGAAATATATGGGCCTTTACAGCACATATTATTGCCGCGGTCTGCCCGCCGGACCTATCTGCAACCCCGGCAGAAAAGCAATTGAAGCCGCTGTAAACCCTGCAGATACAGATTATTACTACTTCCTGACTGACCCGACAGGAGAGGATTTCTACTATGCAAGCACGCTGTCACAGCATCAGAAAAACGGAAGAGATGCGGGACTGTTTTAATTTGTAAAAATAAGTAAATTTTTCTATACATTTTTTAAAAATTTATAGTTTTAGTGATTGCTTTTTTCAAGAATTCGCGTTATAATAGTGTAATTTAAAAAATAGACAAGAAACGGAAACAGTTTAGGAGGTTTTTGAAATGACTTTTGATGAGAAATTTGGAAAAGAAGGTCTCACGTTTGACGACGTGCTTCTTATTCCTGCTGAATCGGACATTTTGCCCAAGGATATTGATATTTCGACAAAGCTCACGTCGAAGATTACTCTCAATACTCCTATTATGACTGCTGCAATGGACACTGTTACTGAGGCTCCGATGGCTATCGCTATCGCTCGTGAGGGCGGTATCGGCGTTATCCATAAGAATATGCCGATGGAGGTTCAGGCACAGGAGGTTGACAAGGTTAAGCGTTCTGAAAACGGTGTTATCTCTTCACCCTTCAGCCTTACTCCCGACCACTATGCTTATGACGCTGAAAACCTTTGCAGAAAATACAAGATTTCAGGCGTGCCGATTTGTGACGAGACAGGCAAGCTTGTCGGTATCCTCACAAACCGCGATATGCGCTTTATGACTGATTTTAACATCAAAATCAGTGAGGTTATGACAAAGGACAACCTTGTTACCGCTCCCGTAGGTACAGACCTCGAGCAGGCAAAGGCTATCCTTATGAAGCACAGAATCGAAAAGCTCCCCTTGGTTGACGATAACGGCTTCCTTAAGGGACTTATCACAATCAAGGATATTGAGAAGAGCGTTCAGTACCCGAACTCAGCAAGAGACGCACGCGGCAGACTCCTCTGCGCAGCTGCTCTCGGCGCAACAGCAGACGTTCTTGACAGAGCTGCTTGCCTTGTTGACGCAGGTGTTGATATGTTCGTTCTTGACTCCGCTCACGGTCACAGCCAGAACATCATCAAGGCTGTTGCTAAGGTTAAGGCTGCATATCCTGAAATTTCACTCGTTGCAGGTAATGTTGCAACTGCTGAAGCAACTGAGGCTCTTATCGCTGCAGGCGCAGATGCTGTTAAGGTTGGTATCGGCCCCGGTTCTATCTGTACAACACGAGTTGTTGCAGGTATCGGCGTTCCGCAGATCACAGCTATCTTCGACGCTGCTAACGTTGCTGCAAAGCACGGTATCTCTGTTATCGCAGACGGCGGTATCAAATATTCAGGTGAAATCGTTAAGGCTATCGCTGCAGGTGCAAGCGCAATTATGGTCGGCTCACTTGTTGCAGGCTGTAAGGAATCACCGGGTGAAACAGAAATCTATCAGGGCAGAAGCTTCAAGGTTTACCGCGGTATGGGTAGCCTTGGTGCAATGGCTAACGGCAGTAAGGACAGATACTTCCAGGAGGACAACAAGAAGCTTGTTCCCGAAGGAGTTGAAGGTCGCGTACCTTACAAGGGACCCGTTGCTGATACAATCTATCAGATGCTCGGCGGTCTTCGCGCAGGTATGGGTTACTGCGGTTGTCACAACATTGAAGAGCTCAAGACAAAGACAAAGTTCGTTCGTATCACAAACGCAGGTCTTATCGAAAGCCACCCGCACGACGTTTTCATCACAAAGGAAGCTCCGAACTATTCCGGTTCAAAATAATAAGATATTACGAAAGCCTTGCCGTCCGGCAAGGCTTTTTTGTTGTCTGAATTCAGATTCATTGAAGGTAATGTGTAAATTTAAATTTGTCGGGGTAACGGTTGCGTTGCAACCTACACCTCACCACCGCCTACGGCGGAGCCTCTCCTCAAGGAGAAGCCTTGATTAGCAGTGATTTCCAGAGCCTTCCCCTCGAGGGGAAGGTGCCGAGGAACGAGGCGGATGAGGTGGCAAAAGAACCCTGCAAACTTTCAAATTATCAAACAAAATAAATCAGTGTATCATAAAAAAACATATATGGTATTTATTTAATATTCCGACAAAAAGAGTCCTGACTTAAGTAAGACAGGACTTTTTTCACATCTTCAATTCATCGTTATTTTTTACCGTAAATCACAAGACCGCTCCGTTATTTTTAAGCTTTTGCTGCAGTAAGGGAACATCGACGGAATGAACATCGGTATTCGTTTTATACGCAACGGCAACAGCCATGCCTGCCGCCTCACCGAGACAACAGCAAATCGGCATTATTCTGACCGATGCCTGCGCCTCGTGCGTTGCCGAAATGCAACGGCCGGCAACAAGAAGATTATCATATTCCTTCGGTAAGAGTGAACGGTACGGTATTGTATAGTACTCTCCTTCCGAGAAATATCTGTGGCTCGTGCCCGTTTCCGTAGGACTGTGAATGTCAATGTCATAATTGCCGAGGGCTATGGAATCCTCAAAGCGAGTGCAGCTGATAAGCTCGTCCCCCGTAAGAATATGGACACCCTTGAGCTTCCTGCTCTCTCTTACACCGATATTGATTGCAACCGAAATCAGCGCACTTTCCTCAAATGCCCCTGAATTCTCCTTCAGAAAGCTGATAAGCTCGTGAATCTGCTTTCTTGCTATGACCTCAGCCTTACTCACATCAAACGGATTTGTCGGGTCAAGCATCACGACGCGGGTTGAGTTGAAATGCAGTACATCCTCCCCTACGCCGAAGAAAACAAGTATATTCTCGCGCGGATTTTTGATTTCACCTCTTGCCTGCTTTTCCTTATAAAGCTGTTGGAGCATAGGTCTTTCTTCGGTAAACAAATCGAGGTCAACGCCGCTCATTCTGAAGCACGTTGTCATCGGTTGGCAAAGGCTGTCACTTTCACGACCAAGCTGATAGTCGCAGCCTGCGAGATAAAACAACTCACCGTCACCCGTTGCATCAATAAAGAAATCTGCTTCCACGGTTATTTTCTGCGCCTTTGCAGTAATCTCAACGGATGACACCCGTCTGCTTTCGGTTTTCACGTCATAGACAACAGCGTGAAAAAGAACGTCAACGCCCGCCTCGGCCGTCATATCATCAAGAACTATTTTTAAATATTCTGAATTGAACTCGTGATCCTTGCAATCGTCGACATATTCGTCGTGCCGCGCCTTGATTTCCTTTAAAATGCCCTGCGAAAGATACTTTTTATCATTATCCACCTTTGTCCAATAGGGCATAAACGGATAGACGAGATTGTTTGCAATCGCACCTCCGAGACAGCCCGATTTTTCAACGAGCAGAACCTTAAGTCCCTCGCGCGCCGCACTGACCGCCGCCGCAACACCGCTGAGACCTCCGCCCGCAACAACAAGATTGTATTTCATAATAACACCCCGTGTTTTCAGGATTTATATGAACAATTATACCACTTGAACAAAGGGAAAAGCAAGACACATCATCAAGGAAAGCTCCAAAATGATGTGTCTGTTAAATTATAAATTAATACCAGATCCAGCCGAAGAGAACGATAACGATAATCCACTGCCACCAGTTATAATTAACTGAAACGTCGCAAGTGTCTGTGACCGTGTTGCCGTATTCGTCTGTTACTGTAACTGTGATTGTTGCAGAACCGGTCTTGCCTGTTGTTACTTTACCGTTTTCGTCAACTGATGCTACTGACGGATTTGATGAAGAATAAGTAACAGTGTACTCAACTCCTGCATCAGCACTGATTGTCGGTGTGATTGTTGTTGTAGCCTTGTAAGCGAGTGATGTATCTGATACAGATACACTGTTGACTTTGCCATTAACAACATTTCCTGCTTCAGAAACATTAACTGTAAACGTTGTTGTTAAGCCACCATACATTACAGCAACCACCTGATTGCCTGCTACCGACAGCAATTCAGGAATACAAATAAATCCTGAATCGATTATTTCTGTTTTACCACTATTATGAGTAAGCAACAGCTTCAATCCTGTTGAGTCGAACATATCTCCACATTTATAATAGAGTTTGTTCGGTAAGGCATTTACAGAAATTTTTGTAAGTTCCAACGATTTAACATTTACAGGAATTTTAACATCTAAACCCTTGTAAGTAATTGTAATATCCTTAATCTCTGTTGAATCTAAAATAGTTATATTGGTGTCAAATTCAGTTTCAATTATAGTTACCTGATCGAATTCATCAGTGTATTTCAGTTTCAAGCCACCGAGATCAATGGTATCACCGACAAAATATTCAGTTTTATTCGGAAGTGTTTCTATTTCAAGTGAAGTGAATTTTTTAGGAGTTGAGTTGAAATATGAACATCTTCCATCTGATTCGAAGAATGCATAATAGGTATACAAGTGTTCTCCTTTTAAATCATCTACGATTTTGGTTATATAGTAACAATCACCATATATATCTATATCGTAAGTCTCAAGTATACCACCATCACCCCAGCCGCTATCAAATACAGCAAATTCATATATATCTTCGTTTGGATTATAGAAATTGGAAAGAGTCAAATCGATATTTCTGACGTTAAAAATTTTCGCCAACATTGCCCTCGCAATGTCACCGCTAATTTCTTTTGTACTATAATCAACATCATACAAATAACCAACAAGATAGCGCGCAGTATACATCATCGCATCAATATTTTTGTTTGTCAGTTCTCCCTCAAATATTTGTCTGTCGAGAGAGAACTCCCAATTGTATCCACCGCCCAAAGACCAAGCTAATTCATTAGTTCTTACTAAAGCAAAATATTTATAAAAATCAGTATACCGGGGTGTTTCTTCAACAAAATCATAGGTTCCCAGCCCAAGCGCAAAGCAAGCTTTTTCTGTTTCAAACAAATTTTCGTAAGCATAAAATCCATCAAATATACCTACATCCGTTCTAACAAAACCACCAGCATAGCAATAACCATCATGATTATCGCCGAATCTTCCATCAAAATTTAAAATTTTTGCTGTTGCTACGGTATTATCAGAGTATGCAATCTCAATCAATGCACCTGAACAATTTGTTGATGTCGGCTCAGATAAAACGGAAACGCTCTTAATGTATTTATCCACGTGTTTGGCGGTGAAATTTACAGAATGACCACGATATGAAAATTCATATAAAACAAAATCTTTTTCTATTTCTAATATATTCAGATTCCAAAAAGCACCATCAACTTTACCTGTTTCATAATTCCAATAACCATATTCATTTATATAATCTTCATACCGCAAGATGTAAAGTTGATTTCAACTACAACAATTATTACATTCCAGAAGGAACAGACAAGCCGAAATTGAAGTACGGCAGAAAAGATGAGAAATACATCGTCAGTCCGTATCACCTGCTAATCAATGACGGTAATTACTACCTGATTTGCTTTGACGAAAAGAACCAAAAGAAATGGACATACCGTGTAGACCGAATGGAGAATGTCAAACAACTCAAAGAGGAAAAACGCGAGGGTGCAGAACACTTCTATGACTTCAACGCAACCGAATACGCAAAAACAAACTTTTCTATGTTCGAGGGTGAAAACAAGTTTATCACAATCAAATTTGTAAACACTTGTATGAATGCCGTTGTTGAGAAAATCGGAACAGATAAAATCAAATACCAGAATTTTGACAACGGTCATTTCACGGTAGAAATGCGAACAGGTATAAACGAACAGTTTTACGGTTGGCTTTGTACTTTTGGAAATAGAGCAAAAGTCATCGAACCGCAGGAACAGGTTGATGCTTTTCAGGAGTATGTACGAAAAATCACAACACTATATGAGTATGAATAATTAAAAGCCTGCATAAAGCAGGCTTTTTTCATTGTCTACGCATATTCATTTTGTATGTACGATTTTCAACGAACTTGTCTATGAGGTTGATGTTATTCACTTCTTCTGCGGTCTCACTGACTAACATATTGATATAGTTCTGCGTTATTGCAAGATTGCTGTGTCCTAATATCTTTTGGAGAGCAACAACATTTCCGCCGTTCAGAATCCATTGTTTTGCAAAAGTATGTCTGTATCGGTGAATACCTGTTGTTTCAACTCCTCTGTTTTTGTTGTAAACATAAAGTTGATGATAGTTTGCACTCTTGGTTAATGGTTTGCCGAACACGTTACAAAACAAATAATCGTCTGTTGTTTCATGCTGTCGGTAAGTTAAATACTCTTTGAGAATGTTCGCCATCGTCTGGCTAATCGGCACAACCAACGCTTTTCTGCTTTTCGTAACATTGACATTAACTATGTTATTGAATAAATCAACATCTTTCACTCTGATATTGATTAAACTGCGTTGTCTGACTCCCGTTGAGAACAAGAAGTTCGTCTGCACCCAACACTGGTACTCTGTGAATTTGCATTTTCTCAAATCTGGCTTTTGGAGCAGGATTTTAAGTTCTCCGTCTGAATAGGTTTCGATACTGTGTTTGTCAACTTTGATTGCCTGCATTTTGAAATGCGGAATGTACCCTTCGTTCATCCAGAAGTGGAAAGTGGTAATCAGATCACGCAAATATGAGTTCACGCTCACATCGTTTTCGAGGGTATCGCACAAGTAAACAACATAGTCTTTGTACGTTCTTTCGGTGATCTCACTCAACAACATATTACGGTCAAAGTATTTGTAAAACTGAACGTAACTTTGTTTGTAGTGATTGATTGTTCCTTGCCGTAAATTCCTCTGTTTGCAATTAAGGATGTACCTATCACAACCTTGTTCAAAAGTGATGCTGAATTGACTAATCATTGATAATTTCTTCATAAAAACTTGACCCCAATTTGATAGAATTTACGCAAAAACATTAGACACATCATATGACGAACTCGTCAAATGATGTGTCTAACTTTTTATCAATGATTAAATTTGTTGTTTACAAGCCGAAAGACCTGAAAGCCTTTATTTGCTTGCTTCTTCAACTGCAACTGCGCATGCAACTGTCATACCAACCATCGGGTTGTTACCTGCACCGATGAGACCCATCATCTCTACGTGTGCGGGAACTGATGAAGAACCTGCGAACTGTGCGTCTGAGTGCATACGGCCCATTGTATCTGTCATACCGTAGGAAGCAGGACCTGCTGCCATATTATCCGGATGAAGTGTACGGCCTGTGCCGCCGCCTGATGCAACTGAGAAGTAGTTTACGCCGTTCTCAACACACCACTTCTTGTATGTGCCTGCAACGGGATGCTGGAAGCGTGTCGGGTTTGTTGAGTTACCTGTGATGGAAACACCAACATTCTCAAGCTTCATGATTGCAACGCCTTCGGGAACGTTATCTGCACCGTAGCATCTTACATCTGCTCTCGGGCCGTTTGAATATGCCTTCTCTTCAACAACCTTAACTGTCTCTGAGTAAGGATCAAACTCTGTCTTGCAGTATGTGAAGCCGTTGATTCTTGAAATGATCATAGCAGCGTCCTTACCAAGACCGTTGAGGATAACGCGGAGAGGCTTTGTTCTGACCTTATTAGCGTTAAGAGCAATTTTGATTGCGCCTTCAGCAGCAGCGAATGACTCGTGACCTGCAAGGAAGCAGAAGCACTCTGTCTCGTCTGAAAGAAGCATCTTACCAAGGTTACCGTGGCCAAGACCAACCTTACGGTTGTCAGCAACTGAGCCCTTGATGCAGAATGCCTGAAGACCGATACCGATAGCTGCAGCAGCGTCAGCAGCCTTTGTGCAGCCCATCTTGATTGCGATAGCGCAACCTACTGTGTAAGCCCATACTGCGTTTTCGAAGCAGATCGGCTGTGTCTCTCTTACGATTTTATCGCAATCGATACCCTTTGCAAGAGTGATTTCCTTACATTCTTCAACTGAAGAAATACCGTATTCAGCAAGAACAGCATTGATATTATCAATACGTCTCTCGTAGCTTTCAAATAATGCCATTGTAATTTACCTCCTCTTACTTATTCTTTTCTCGGGTCGATGTACTTAGCAGCATCTGCAAATCTGCCGTAAGTACCGATTGCCTTGTTGTATGCATCGTTGGGTGTGTCGCCCTTCTTGATGAAATCAGTCATCTTGCCGAGTGATACGAACTCGTAACCGATAACCTGATTGTCTTCGTCAAGAGCAAGTCTTGTAACATAGCCTTCAGCCATTTCAAGATAACGAACGCCCTTAACCTTTGTGCCGTACATTGTACCAACCTGTGAACGGAGACCCTTACCGAGGTCTTCAAGACCTGCGCCTACTGAAAGACCGTCGTCTGAGAAAGCTGACTGTGAACGGCCGTAAACAATCTGAAGGAAGAGCTCTCTCATAGCTGTGTTGATAGCATCGCAAACAAGGTCTGTGTTGAGAGCTTCAAGGATTGTCTTGCCCGGAAGAATTTCAGATGCCATAGCAGCTGAGTGAGTCATACCTGAGCAACCGATTGTCTCAACGAGTGCCT
>JAFNVC010000020.1 GCA_017379935.1 Clostridia bacterium | reverse complement strand
GCTCTTTAAGGTCATCAGCAGTAAGCTCAACGTCCTGAGTTACGCCTCTATCTTCCTTCATTTTGTCGATAAGCTCTTCAAAGTATTTCTTACCAACTTCCATAACAACGTCAGAATACATCTGAATAAATCTTCTGTAGCAGTCATATGCCCAACGAGCATTGCCTGACTTAGTTGCCATAACTTCAACAACTTCTTCGTTGAGGCCGAGGTTGAGGATAGTATCCATCATACCGGGCATTGAAGCACGGGCACCTGAACGAACAGAAACGAGGAGGGGATTCTCCTTATCACCGAACTTCTTGCCGGTGATCTCTTCCATCTTGTCGATGTACTCCATGATTTCTGCCTGGATGTCGTCATTGATTTTTCTGCCATCCTCATAGTACTGTGTACAAGCTTCTGTAGAAACAGTGAAGCCCTGAGGAACGGGAAGGCCGAGACTTGTCATCTCAGCAAGGTTAGCACCCTTACCGCCGAGGAGCTCACGCATTGAAGCGTTACCCTCTTTGAAAAGGTATACATACTTGTGTGCCATTTTTATACCTCCAAAAATAATAATAACTTGATTGGTTGCCAGCAGGCATAATTTTCCCACTAACATTCGTAAAATAGTATATCACAGCTTTATGCAAATTGTCTATACTTTTTTATAGAAATTTGTAGGATGTGAAACAAGATTTTTTTGTATTAACTGACGAAAAATGAAGAAAACGGGTTGTTGTTCAACCCGTTTTTGGAATGGTGCGAATTATTGCTTTAATATCAATAAATGTTAGCAGCTTTTATTAATTTTGAGATATTGCCCTGAAATTCTCTTTTAGATGTCGGATAACTCATAAGACTGCCGGAAGGATTGAGGCTGAATTCAGCGTAAGAGCTAACCTCAAGGTAAAGTTCGTTGATTAAATCATATTTATCTCCGTAGTCTTCATTGTATTCGGTGTACAAAGACTTTACCTTGTCAGGCAAAGCTTCATTCAAACTTTTTACTTCAGAAAACAATGTTTTGAGATCCATACACATAGCGTGAAACTCTTTTGCATCTGCACTAAAGCTGATACCGTATGTACTATTATTTAACCAACCATACTCTTTGGCGAGCAGACATTCGTAATATTCACCCATAGAATCGTCTTCGTTATCCCAATAGTCCTCAAAATCATTACTGATTTTTAACATATAGGTAAGTGTTCCCATTATGTTGTCTGTTCCGACAATATCCCAGATTTCATAAATCATTGATGTCAGTTCATCACACTTGGTGTTCAAGACCTGCAAATCATCATAAATTGCAAGATAAGAAGTTTTGAACTCTTCTTCATTGTTGCCACAAGCAGACAAAGAAAAACAAAGTAAAACAGCCAAAGAGAATGCGATAATTTTTTTACAAGTAGTCATTTTAAAATTTCCTCCTCAAAAGTGTTCATAATACAATGGTAGTTTTTGTGTTAATAGAAAAAACAAGCCGGGCAGTATTATTTTGCACCTATATAAGTGCAAAATAATACTAACACAAAGATAAAATTATGTCAAGAAGTTTTGCACTTATTTAAGTGCGGATTGGAGAGGCATAATGAATATTGATTTTGAAAAAGAATTCGGTAACAATCTCAGAAAAATCCGCGAAAATAAAAAGATGACACAGGAAATGCTTGCAACAAAAATGCAGCTACGCGGCTGTGATATCACAAGAAGTGCTGTTGCAAAAATCGAGGTTGCCCAAAGGCATATTTATCCCGATGAAATTCTTCTCATCAAGGAAATTTTAAACGTCAGTTTTGATGATTTGTTTTATAAAAATGAGCAGTAGTTTTGTTGAATGAAGGCATAGATTAACCCTGCCTTCATTCAAATTTTTATTTGTCGGGGAGATTATAGATCTGTCTTCGGAACGCATCAATGCGTTCCCTACGGTTTGAAGGGTTATATCTGACCGTAGGGCAGAGATTTATCTCTGCCGAAAACTGTAAAATTTAAATTTTCCGAACATCCCCGCAAACTCAAATTTACGGTTACAATTTCCGTTCGAAATTTTGTGGAATTTGTCGCGAAAAAATCCTTATTTTGCTATTGTAATTGGCGCGTATTTCTGCGATAATAAAAATGTATATTATATTGTTTCGGATCGGAGGTATGTTTATGAGTAGAAAGTGTGCATTGATTCTCGCGGCAGGTGACGGCAGACGCATGAAAACGTCGAAGCCCAGAGTTATGACAGAGGTTCTTTTCAAACCGATGATTGACTGGGTTTCGGATGCGGTCCGTGAGGGCGGTATTGACGAAATCTGTGTTGTAACGGGTCACTGTCACGAAGAGCTTGAAGCGCACCTCGGCGGAAGCTTTAAAATTGCCGTGCAGGAAGAGCTTCTCGGTACGGGACACGCCGTTATGCAGGCAAAGGATTTTATCAAAGCAAATTCTCCGGGAGATATTCTTATTCTTAACGGAGATTCACCGCTGATTGATGCAAAGACAATCAGCACAGCTTATGAGTATCATCTTTCTCATAAAAATGCGGTTACCATTATCTCCGCAAAGATCGACAATCCGGAAGGCTACGGCAGAATCATCCGCAATAAGGATAAATGCCTGAAGAAAATCGTTGAAGAACGAGACGCCAACAACGCCGAGAGGATGATAAATGAGGTCAACTCGGGTGCATATTGGTTCAACTGCTCCGTGCTTCTTGAGGCGCTCGAGGGTATTGTCGAGATGCACGACAAAAAGCATCAGGAGGAATATTATCTGACAGATGCTATCGAGGTTATCCTTGGAAAAAATCTCAATGCCGTTGCTTATGAGGCAGGCAATCCCGAAGCGGTTCTCGGTGCAAACGACAGAGCTCAGCTCCAGCAGCTTAACGAAATTGCACGCAGAAGAATTATGCACGACCTTATGCTGGACGGTGTTTCCATCCCTTGCGCGGACGGTGTTATGATAAGCCCTGATGTTAAAATCGGTGCCGAAACAGAGATTCTTCCGGGTACGATTATCAAGGGTGATACCGTTATCGGAGAGGGCTGTGTCATCGGTCCTAACAGCTTTATTGAGGACAGCGTGATTGAGGATAACGTTACGCTCAATAATGTTCAGTGCTTCTCATCAACGGTTAAAAAGGATGCCCAGATCGGTCCGTTCGCACGTATCAGACCTGACTGTGTTATCGGTGAGGGAGTTAAGGCGGGTAACTTTGTTGAGTTCAAGAACGCTTCCATCGGCGCACGCACGAGTGTTTCGCATCTTACTTATATCGGTGATGCTGATTTCGGTGCGGATGTCAATGTCGGATGCGGATGTGCGACTGTCAACTATAACGGCAGAGAAAAGAACCGTACGAAGGTTGAGGATCACGCCTTCATCGGCTGCAGCACTTATCTCGTAGCCCCTGTCAGCGTCGGAAAGAACGCGTACACGGCGGCAGGCTCGGTCATCACCGAGGATGTTCCCGAAAATGCACTGGCAATTGCAAGATCGCGACAGTCCGTTAAAAAGGATTGGATCAACAAGAAAAAGCCCTACAAGTGGCAGAAATAAGAGGTAGAAAAAATGAACAAGAACGTTTTTATCAGAGCAGTATCCTTAATTCTTATGGCTTGTGTTATTCTCACGGCTTACGGCTGTAAGGACGGAGGAAAAGACAACACAGGTATCGCTCAGCCCGAAATTACGGGTAATCAGGCTGTTATCGAATACACAAGCTTGAATGATGACGGCAAAGAGGTTGATGCAACAAATGTCGTTGAGGTCAACAAGGATACTGTAGGCAAGCTCAATTCAGGCTCATCGCTTTCAGATACTCTGAAGGATCAGGAGGATGAGGACAGATTCCTCAACCGCAACGAGGATTTCGGAATCAGTAAGGATGAGGCACAGGACATCGTTGACAATGCTGAAAAATGGACGAAGTTCTCATACAGCATCTATGTTGCAAATTCAAATGCAAAGCGCGTTGCATTCCGCTTGCTTAAGGCAACGAACACAGAGAATATTATTATTGATACTGACCTCGGCTGTGAATACGGCTTTAACCCCGGCAGAGGAATGTATATCCTTATTGAAGGTCTTGTGAACTCAGCAAAGCTCAAAACTGAAGAGGAAATAATCGCAGAGCTCAACAAGATGGATGTCGACATAATTTATACACTTATCGAAAGTGACCTCGACAGCGTAGATGACTGGTCAAACGTTACAACGGCATATATGCCCGTTACATTCTGAAAAAATTAATTTCGGGACGGTCAGCCGTCCCGAATATTTTGTAATGATATACATAGGAGAATACAATGTTTTTCAAGAAAAAAGCAACACCTGCACCGTCAGGCTCACCTGAATTTATGGTTGTCGGTCTCGGCAATCCGGGCAAGGATTACGAATTTACGCGCCATAATGCCGGCTTTCTGACGCTTGACCATATCGCGGCAGAGGAAAATACGGATATAAAAAAGCTCAAATATAAGGCGCTGATAGGGGATACGGTGATCAGCGGACACAGATGCCTTCTCGTCAAGCCCCAGACTTTTATGAACAACAGCGGAGAAGCTGTGCGCGAGATTGCACAGTTTTATAAAATCCCGCCCGAAAAAATTATCGTTATTTTTGATGATATTTCGCTTCCGTGCGGAAAATTAAGAATCCGCCGAAAAGGTACTGACGGCGGTCATAACGGCATCAAGAGTATTATCTATCACCTTAATTCCGATAATTTCCCGAGAATCAAGGTCGGTGTCGGTGCAAAGCCGCATCCGGACTACAACCTTGCCGACTGGGTGCTTTCCAACTTTAAAAAGGACGAAATGGAAGAGCTGAAAAAAGCTATCACTAAAGCGACGGAGGTTCTTCCGTTTATGTTGGACGGGGAAATAGATAAGGCAATGAATAAGGCAAACTGAAAAGAAAGACCGAAGATTCTGAATCTTCGGTCTTTTTGTTATCTGTAATTTTCAATTGAAAGCTTACCGGATGAGATTGAAAGCATAATGAGCGCATCGTTTGATGTGATTCTGCCGTCCTTATCAATATCCGCAGCCTTGAGCTGACTTTTGCTTGCCTTGTAAGAGCCGACCGCTGTTTCAAGAGCGATAAGAGCATCTGTTGCATTTACCTTACCGTCAGCGTTAACATCTCCAAGCTCATAAACGAGCTTGTATGTCGGCCAGTACTTTGTCTGTGCATTGGAGCCTCTTGCTTCAGCCTTGCTTGCCTTGTTAGCGGGACGCTCGAAGTAGTAGCACCAGTCGTAGCCTGCCTTGTATGCGCCTGCGGCTGTGTTTTCAACGCCTGCGAGACGGTCAAGGATTTTGCCTGTATCCGTCTTATTTGTGCTCAGCTCGTACTTGAGGAACTGAAGCTGACCTTCAACTGTCTTCCAGCTGTAGCCGTTCTTGTTGCAGAAGCTCTTGAGGTTTTCGAATCTGCCGTTGTGCCACTGGCAGATGCCGTAGCTTGAACCGCTGTCACCGTAGAGGGTGGGGTTGAAGTTTGATTCCTTCTCGATGTTAGCGAGAACACCGCATGCTGCTGCGGAATTGAGTCCCATTTCATCTACAAGGAAATCGAATATAGTCTGAATGGTTTCAGCCTTTGAGGCTGCCGCCATTGATGCGACAGGAACGGCTGAAAAGACCATTGCAAGAGCAAGAATTGTGATAAGAGTTCTTTTTATGTAGTTTTTTAAATGCATAAAAATTAGTCCTTTTTTTAATTTTGCCGAATGTTCAGCAATAAGTTTATAACACACAAATGTTACGAAATTATGACATTTTCGAAATTTCTGTAACTTTTTGTAACTATTTTCAGGGTTTTTATGCATTTATTTTCGATAAAGGAATAAAAACACCGCCGAAGTGCTGGACTCCGGCGGTGTTTTTGTTTTCAATTATAATGAATATTCTTTGGCAATGTCTGCAATTTTAACAGGCACACCTGTTACGAGTGACTTCTTTGCAGCAAGACCGATAAGAACAGGCTGGAGACCGCAGTCAAGTCCAACGCTTACTTCCTTATCGTTTACGATGCAGTCGATGAACTCTGTGATTTCCTCAACATAAGCACCCATATATCTCTCGAGGAAGAAGTTGAGGGGAACCTCACCGCGGACGCCGTTCGCGTCAGAAATAACAGCTGTGGACTCTGAATCGTTGCCGATAGCAACCTGACCGAGTGAGCCGAAAGCCTCAACTCTCTGATCATAGCCGTAGCTTGCGCGGCGGCAGTTGTCGATAACTGCGATTGCACCGTTTGCGAGCTTCATTGAGATAACTGCTGTATCGATGTCGCCTGCCTCGCCGATAGCGGGATCAACGAGAACTGCGCCGTAAGCGAATACCTCTTCAACCTCTGAGCCTGACATAAAGCGTACCATATCGAAATCGTGGATTGTCATATCAAGGAAGATACCGCCGGAAACCTTGATGTAGCTTACCGGAGGAGCGCCGGGGTCTCTTGAGCAGACCTTAAGGATGTTAAGATCACCGATCTGACCGCCCTCAACAGCCTTTCTTGCAGCCTTGAAGTTGTGGTCAAAGCGGCGGTTGAAGCCTACCTGATACTTGACATTGCTGTTTTCAAGAGCAGCCTTAACCTCGAGAATCTTGTTTACGTCGTGGTCGATGGGCTTTTCGCAGAAGATGTGCTTGCCTGCTGCGATAGCCTCAAGAGAAATTGTTGAGTGAGTGTCTGTTGAAGAGCAGATAAGAACTGCCTGAATATCATTATCCTCAAGGATTTTGTGATAGTCCGTGTAGAACTCCTCAATGCCGAGTCCCTTTGCCCAAGCGATTGTCTCGTCGTTGAGGAAGGGATCAGCAACAGCCTTAACTGTTGCGTTTTTAACATATCTCATAATTGATTCGCAGTGAACCTTACCGATACGGCCTGCGCCGATAATACCAACATTAATCATAGCTTTAATCTCCTTTATATATTGAACTCAGATTGTGCCGTCCCAGGTGGAAACCTCTGTTTTCTTCATTTCTTCCTCGTCAAACCAGCGTGTTGTAACGCACTTGCTCTCGGTATAGAAGCGGTAAGCGTCCTTGCCGAGGCAGTGAAGATCGCCGAAGAAGGAATTCTTGTGACCTGCGAAGGGGAAGAAGCCGATGGGAACGGGGATACCTACGTTAACACCGACCATACCGCCGTCTGTGTGGCGTGTGAACTCTCTTGCATAGTAGCCGTTCTGTGTAAAGATAACGGAGCCGTTTGCGTAGGGGTTAGCGTTCATAAGCTTGAGACCTTCATCAAAGGTCTTGACACGCTTGATGCAAAGCACGGGACCGAATACCTCTTCGTCACCGATAGTCATTTCGGGTGTAACCTTATCGAAGATTGTCGGACCTACATAGAAGCCGTTTTCATATCCCTCAACAACACAGTTTCTGCCGTCGAGAACGAGCTCTGCGCCCTCTGCAACACCCTTGTTGATGTCAGCGATAACCTCTTCGTAGTGCTTCTTGTATGTAATGGGGCCGAGCTTTGATGTCTTGTCATAGCCGGGGCCTACCTTGATGTTCTTTGCCTGCTTTACAAGCTCAGCAACGAATGCATCAGCAATGCTTTCCTGAACAACACAGCAGGAGAGAGCCATACATCTCTGACCTGCGCAGCCGAATGCGGAGTTGATAACACCTGCGGCTGTTCTTTCAATCGGAGTGTCCTCGAGAACGAGTGCGTGGTTCTTAGCCTGGCAGAGTGCCTGAACTCTCTTACCGCTCTTTGCGGCACGCTCGTAGATGAGCTTGCCTACGGGAGTTGAGCCGACGAATGTGATACCCTTGACATCGGGGCTGTCGAGAAGAACGTTGATTTCGTTTCTTGAGCAGGTAACGATATTGATAACACCATCGGGAACGCCTGCCTCCTTGTAGAGACCTGCGATACGGAGTGCTGTTCTCGGTGTAAGGCTTGCAGCCTTGAGAACCATTGTGTTACCTGTTGCGATACAAACGGGAGCCATCCAGCCGAAGGGAATCATAGCGGGGAAGTTGACGGGGACGATGCCTGCGAAAACACCCATTGATTCACGGTAGAGAACGGTATCGTAGCCCGAGGAAGCGTCCATTGTGCTTTCGCCCATCATAAGTGAGGGAACCTGAGTTGCAAGCTCTGTGCCCTCCTTAGCCTTGAGCACGTCGCCCTCAGCCTCGCTCCATACCTTGCCGTTTTCCTCGGCAACAAGTCTTGTAAGCTCCTCCATATTTGCCATAAGAAGGTCGCGGATTTTGTAAAGAATCTGTGCTCTCTTGATTGCGGGAGTTGCGCTCCATGCGGAATATGCAGCCTTTGCTGCCGCGATAGCCTCTTCAACCTCTTCAGCGGTACAGTTGGGTGCATAGCCTGTGATTTCACCCGTGCTCGGGTTTACAAGGTCATAATACTTGTCGGTCTTTGACTCGACATACTGACCGTTGACAAAATATTTGAGTTTTTCAGCCATTTTTAAGTCTCCTTTTATACACCTGCGTTAGCCTTGATATATTCTCTTGCCATCTTCGCATACTTGAACGGATTTGCGATTGCGGGATCCTGCTCAGCTTCAACGAGCATCCAGCCCTCGTAATCAGCCTCGTCGAGTACGTCGAAAACGGGCTTGAAGTCGATTGTGCCGTCACCGGGAACGGTGAATGCGCCGAGTCTTACGCCCTGAAGGAAGGAGAGATGCTCTGCCTTTACCTTCTCAACGATTTCGGGACGGATGTCCTTAAGATGAACGTGCTTGATTCTCTTTGCATACTTTTTAAGAACTGCCATATAGTCCTCACCGCAGTATGCGAGGTGACCTGTGTCAAAGAGGAGGTAAACTGCATCGGGGTCGCACATATCCATCATCCTGTCGATTTCCTCTGCTGTCTGAACAACAGTACCCATATGATGGTGGTAAACGAGAGTGATGCCGTATTCCTTTGCGATGTTACCGAGCTTTGAAAGTCCGTCTGTGAACTTCTTCCACTCTTCATCGTTCATAACATACTTTTTCTCAAAAACAGGAGTCTCCATATGGCCCTGAATGCTGTAGCTCTGCTCGGATGCACCGATGCGCTTTGCACCGCAGCCCTTGAGGAATTCGCAGTTCTCTCTGAAATCCTTTTCAACCTCTTCAAAAGGCTTTGTAAGGATGAAGGATGAGAACCAGCGGTTAGCGATCTCGAGTCCGCGGATGTCGAGATATTCGTGCATACCCTCAACTGTCTTGGGGTACTTGTTGCCGATTTCACAGCCCTGATAGCCTGCGAGTGCCATTTCGCTTACACACTGCTCAAATGTGATTTCGCCGCCGAGGTCGGGCATATCGTCGTTTGTCCAGCCGATAGGAGCGATGCCGAGTTTGATTTTTTCTGCGTTCATTGTGAAGTCTCCTTTATCAGTATTTTCTTGCTTCAAGCAAGTGTTCTTTCTTTTCCTGTAATGCTTCCTTGCCCTTTTCGGTGCGGGGAATATCGGAACAGCCTACATTCCACCATCCGCCGTAGCCGTCTGTCATAGACTTCGGAAGCACCTTGATGTCGATGAGTGTCGGCTTTGTCTGCTTCATAGAATCGAGCAATGCCGCCTCAAGCTCATCCATAGTTTTTGCCGTGTATGTAACATAACCATAGCCTCTTGCACAAGCGGCATAGTCGATGTTCATAAATTCACCCTCGCGGATAGGCTTGTCGCCGTCGCGGTAGCGTGATTCTGTGCAGAGAGCCGCGATGCCCTGACCCATCTGAAGGTTGTTGATACAGCCGAAGGATGCGTTGTCGAAGAGGAGAACGTTGATCTTCTTGCCCTCCTGAAGAGCTGTGATCATTTCGGAATGGAGCATATTGTAGCTGCCGTCACCCGTGAAGGCGTAAACCTCGCGGTCGGGATAAGCGAGCTTTGAACCGAATGCGCCTGCAATTTCGTAGCCCATACAGGAATAGCCGTATTCCATATTGTAGGAGTCGATAGCATCTGTTGTCCACATTCTCTGCATACAGCCGGGGAGTGAGCCTGCCGCACCAACTGCGATTGCGTCTGCGGGCATCAGCTTGCGGATAAGTGCAAGTGCCGCCGTCTGTGTGATAACACCGCCCGTTGCCTTAACAAAGCCTGTAACTGCATCGTCAACGTGGTTGGGGATTTCGGGAACATAATCCTCTGAATATGAAGCAGAGCCGAGTCTTTTCATTTCCTTGTCCCAGTCAGCCTTAGCGTCTGCGATTTCTGTTGTATATGCTGTCTTGTAGCCGTCGAGGTATTTCTCAAGTGCCTTTACGCCCTCGTTGGCATCGGCAACCATCTTGATGCTGTCGAGCTTGCCTGCGTGGAAAGCGCTTGCATTGATTGTAACAACCTGCTTATCAGCGTAGAGCCACTTTGAGCTTGTTGTGAAATCCGTGAACTTTGAGCCGATACCGATGATAAGGTCAGCATCTCTTGCGAGCACGTTTGCGCTCGAGTTACCTGTAACGCCGATACCGCCGACATTCAGATAATGGCTTGATTCAATAGCGGATTTACCTGCCTGTGTCTCGGAGAAGGGGATGTTGTGCTTTTCGCAGAATGCCTTTACCGTCTCACCTGCAAGTGAATATCTTACACCGCCGCCGACGATAACAAGGGGCTTTTTGCTTTCCTTGATTTTCTCAGCAACCTGACGGACCTCATAGTCGCACGGAAGCTGACGGGGGATGAAGTGGACTCTTTTTCTGAAGAATTCTTCGGGGTAGTCGTAGCTTTCGCCCTGAACGTCCTGTGAAAGTGCGATTGCAACCGCACCGCAGTGACCGGGGTCTGTAAGCACGCGCATTGCGTTTGTGAGTGCTGTCATAATCTGCTCGGGACGGGTGATTCTGTCAAAATATCTTGTAACAGCCTTGAAAGCATCGTTTGTTGTAACAGTGCCGTCGTGGAGCTGTTCAATCTGCTGTAAAACGGGGTCGGGCTGACGGGATGCGAAGGTGTCGCCCATAAAGAGAAGAAGGGGCATATTGTTGACGGTAGCCATAGCCGCCGCAGTAACCATATTTGCCGCGCCCGGTCCGATTGATGACATACAGGGGATGATCTTCATTCTGTTTGTCATCTTGCCGTAGGCTGCAGCCGCCTGAGCCATGCCCTGCTCGTTTCTGCCCTGCATAACCTTGATTGAATGCTCAGCCTGTGAAAGAGCCTCGCCGACACCGAGAACACAGCCGTGGCCGAAAACAGTGTAGAAGTATTCAACATACTTGCTCTCAAGCATTTCACCGTTATGCTCGATTGTAACGTACTGATTGTCGAGGTATCTTACGATAGCCTCACCTAAGGTAAGTCTTACAGTTTTCATAATACTCTCCTTATGCTCGTGCGACCATTTCGCCGTATTTTTCTTTTTCGTCCTTGATGAATGCCTTGATTTCATCCACTGTCGGCATAAAGAGTGAACAGCCGTGAGCCGCAACAAGCATTGAAGCTGAAGCAGAGCCGAGCTCGAGACAATCCATAATGTCCCATTCCTCGAGAAGTCCGTAGATGAATGCCGAGCCGTAGCCGTCACCGCCGCCGAAGGACTTGAATGCCTTTACGGGGAAGGGCTTGATTGAATATTCGCCGTCTGCAGTGTGAGCGGTTGAACCTTCCTTGCCGTGCTTGATGATAACAATCTTGTTGCCCATACTCATCCAGTGGGCTGCAGTTTCCTTATCTGTTCTGCCGGGAGCAGAGATTGCCTCTGTAAGGTCGAACTCCTCACGTGAGCCCATAACCATATCGCTGTTGGAAGCGACAACTGAATAGTAGATTGCAATTTCGTCTGCATTCTTCCAGTTGTAGGGGCGGTAGTCGATGTCAAAGATAACCTTTGTGCCGACCTTCTTTGCAAGATACATTGCCTTGAGACAAGCCTCTCTTGACGGGCTCTGTGAAAGTGCCGTACCGCTGATAAGAATTGCCTTTGCGCTCTTTATGTAATCCTCGTCAACATCGTCAGGATGAAGCATAAGGTCAGCGATACCGTCACGGTACATAAGGATGCTGCTTTCATGCTCTGACTTGATTTCGGTGAAGGTAAGACCTAACTTTTCACCGCCTGTTGTGCGCGTGATGTGAGAAATGTCGATTCCCTCATCCTTAAAGAAATTCTCAACATAAGTGCCGAACTGGTCATCGGAAACCTTACCGATGAAGCCTACCTTCTTGCCGAGTCTTGCAAGACCGACAGCAATGTTTGCAGGTGAGCCGCCGACATATTTCTTGTAGTTTTCGCACTTGTCGAGCGTGTTGTAATAGTCTGTGGGGTTGAAGTCAATAGCAACGCGTCCGATAGGGATCAGGTCGAGCTCTCTTGACTCGTCAAATTCAATGTATTTCATAAAATCAGCCTCCAAAACCAATTTTTAAATCATTCATAATATTTTAACATACATATATATTCATATTCAAGAGAAAATGCTGAATCAGGAATAAAAAATAAGTGCGGATTTTTGACTAAAAAGCACAAGAAGCCGTCTTTTATCCGTGATAAAAAACAGCTTCTATTTGATTCTGAAACGAAGAATGATTCCGCCGAAGGAAATTTCGTCAGAATCGTTGATTACAACACTTTTGTGCACCTGTGTTTTGCCGATATATGTACCTGCGCTGGAGTTGGTGTCAGTCAGCACCCAGCCCTTCTTATGCTTGGAAATAACAGCGTGAAAACGCGAAACGGTAGAATAGTTGAGAACAATATCACAGGCATTGCTCCTGCCGATTGAGGTCTCCCAGTTGGTGATAAGATATTCCTTGCCAGTCATCTCGTCGATAAGGCAGGCGGGTGTGACCTTAGGTGCCTTGCTTTGCAGAAGATGCTTTATGCAATATGCGACAATAACAAAGCACAGTACGGGAATAAGATATCTGAAAACTGACATCATTTCGTCCAACCGTCTCACCTCCGTAAAATGATATATCAATTATATATTTTACACAAAAAATTGTCAACAAATTTTCCGTTACGGATTTATGAATATATGGTATAATTCATTCGAGGTGATTTATATGCCTAAAAAATTATTATCAGTTATTATAGTTGTTTCCCTGCTTTTCAGTTTCTTCAGCTTTTCTGCAGGTGCGGTCAGTACCTTTGAAGCGTGGCAGACGGGCTGGGAGGATATCAAGGCTTCCTCGGGCTACATAACCCTTACCCCGGGCGAGGATGAGACACAGATGAATTTCTCGTGGCAGTCGTCATTTTTCAGCACAAGAGAACAGATTGTTCTCGGCAGAAAAGCGGACTTAAGCGATGCTGTTCAGCTCAGGGCAAAGCGTGAATTCAATCTCTTCGGCTTCGAATGGACGTATAACGCAACCGCAGCTGACCTTGAAGAAAACACCGTATATTACTACCGCTATACCGTCGACAAGGCGGAAAGCGAAATCTATTCCTTCACCACGGGTGACGGCGAGGGTGTAACGGCACTCTTTGTTACTGATTCGCAGATCGGACGATCAAGAGGTGAGCAGGAAGAAATCTATATGAACGATACCTACGGATGGACAAAAACACTTGAAACTGCCGCGGAAAATAATTCATTTGACTTTATTCTTTCAAGCGGTGATCAGGTCGAGGACTCCTATTCCGAGGAGCAGTATACTTATTTTGAATCACCGTCTGTTCTTCGTTCAACGCCCGTTGCGGCGGCAATCGGCAACCATGATTTTTACACCACCAATTATTCGCACCACTTCAACAACCCTAATGACAACACCTTCACTCTCTTCCGCTGGCCGGCAGGGCAGGGCTATTATTTCTGTTACAACGGCGTTCTTTTCATCGTTGTTGATTCAAATAACTTTATGCCTACGGCAAACCGACGCATTATAAAAAATGCCTGCAAGGCTTATCCCGAAGCAAAGTGGCGTGTGCTGATGATGCACCACAGTCCCTTTGATGCGAGCGGCGCCGATGATATCGGCAATAAATTCGCACGAGCAACGGTTGTTCCGTTCATTGATGAATTTGATATCGACATCTGCCTGAGCGGTCACGACCATTATTACAGCCGTTCTCATGTAATAAAGGACGGTGAGATAACCTCGGATATCAATAATACCTACGCATATAAAAATCCCGACGGTACACTTTATATAACACAGAATTCTTCGTCGGGAAGCAACTACAGCGGCATCGGCGACAGCGTTTCGGAATATTGCAGCGTTGCATTACAGGAGAGAAGGCAGACTTATTCGATTCTTGATATCGACGGCGATACGCTTACCGTAAAATCCTATCATACGGATACGAACGAGATGTTCGACAGCGTAACAATTGAAAAAGAATAAAAAATAAGGGGCTGTAAAAACAGCCCCATTATTTTTTTGGTATGTTTTCCAATTAGCCGATAAGACCTGAAACCATAGCCATGATTTCGTCAAGGATAGCCTGGAAATCAATTGTTGCGAGGAAATCTGTGATAGCTGTGATGATAGCGTCGAAATCGATACCCTCAAGGAATGCTGTAATCTGATCCATGATATTTTCTCCTTTCATAAATTGGCGATAAAACATCGTCGATGATTATACACATTTTAACATTTGTCTATTTTATTGTCAATAGAAAAGTTTAATGTTTTACAAAAAAAATAAGCAGCCGCAAAATGCGACTGCTTAAAACTTGAATAAATTAGCCTGCGAGGAGACCGCCAACGAGATTTCCGATAACATCAAGAACCTTCTGGAAGTCGATCTGAACGATGAGGTCTGTGAGCTTATTCATAACTGTGTCAAGAATGCCGTTCCAATCGATGCCCTCGAAAATTGCTGTAATCTGATCCATAATGAATCTCCTTTCATAATTCAAGCGATAAAATCACTTTATTTGGGTACATTTTAACACCGTTGCAAATTTTTGTCAATACCTCAAATTTGCACAAAATGTCGAAAAAATATTGTTACGGCTGGAAGGGAACGGGCTTATCCTGCTTTTCGTGCTCGAAAGAGAGAATGTTGTTTCTCGTGTAGTAATTGCATCTCATATCAAAAGCCTTGCAGATTCCGTCAACGGGGACATAAAGCTGATTCTGCTGGGAACGGACAACAGCATGTGACATTTCGATTTCTCCGCGGTCGGTAACGGCAATATTACTGTCTTCGGTGAACGTAGCCTTGTGGCGGTAAGCCTCGATTGTGACCGTACCCTTGCCGAACTCAACGTTAAAGCCTGCGTAGCGGAAAAGTATTCCTGCGGGAACGTGCCAGACTCCGTCAATATTTTCTGCAGATGTAGTTCTTGCACACAGTCCGAGGTCCGCACCCTTGAGCATCATTCTGGTGTCATTGTAGATAGGAGCGAGAGCAAGAGGCTCGATGCGGTCGTTATCCTTATCAATCACACAACGGTCAGCGATTCTGCCGTCCTCAAGATAAGAGGTGAGAGTAACCCTATTTTTCTCGACGTGAACGATTGCGTACATCGAAAGCTTTTCCTCGTGGGGATACCACGCGCAGTTCCAGAGCTTGGGCAGAGCGAGCATTCTTGAGGGATTTCTGTTACTGCTGCCGAGGTTATAGAAAACAGTACCCTCCGACGGCTTGTCCCAGAGATTTTCGCCGCGTCTCGGATAGCTTCTTGAGAAGCAGTGCTCGTGACCGCTGAACATAACGTCAAACTTCTCCATACCCTCCATCATCATCGGGTAGGCATCGTCGCACGAAAGGTCGCTTCCTGCATAGCAGACGGGAAAGTGATATGCACCGAACTTCCACGTTTTGTCGCTCGCGTCGGTGTCCTTTATCAGCCATTCGTTGACGTCCTCGGGACCGCTGATTCCTATTGCGGTAAAATGAGCGTTGCCGTAATCGAAGGAATAGTTGGCTGTTTTCCATTCATCGGGACCGTTAGCGGCATAAGCGCCGCCGAACTGATTGCGGAAATAATCAGCTTTTTCACAGTAATATTTACCCTCAAAGGTAAAATAATTCTCAAAGCCCATATCGTCGTGATTGCCCATAGCCATCATCAGCGGTATACGCTCCATAACGCCCTTGTAGCCTTCGAGCGCGCCTGTCCATTGAATATCGGTCTGACCGCAGTTTGTGTTGTCACCCGCGGTGAGGATGAAGCGCACCTCAGGATGCTTTTTGAGAGTTTCCTTAAGAAACTCGTTGAAGCCCGAATAATCGGCAGGGGGTACGGGACCGCCCGTTTGCACGTCAGAGAAGCAGACGAAGCTGAAATCGTCGAGATTTTCGGGAACGGTCGAAAAGCTGTAATTCTCGCTTCGGAATTCATCGTTTCCGACGTTGTATTCGTATTTTTTATCGGGTGTCAGTCCCGTCATATCAGCCCAGAAAATATGGCTTGAATCCATATCAGATTCAAAATTACCTCTGACGGCATCGAAGCGTAACCATTCCTTACAGCCGTCTTCGCGGCAGAGGACATATCCGTTTTCGATATCCGTGCAGGTGCGCCACGTAACGGTCATTGAAGTTTCGGGGTTGCCCTTGACGGAAAGCATAATATGGTCGGGGCTTTTCTGAGAGCCGCGGATTGATTTCCACTCTTCTCTGCTTATCATATAAACACCTCGCTGATTGTTATTGTTTTGGAAAATTGTAGCATAAAGCACGGCGAAAATCAACGATTTTTCTTGACTATATACTTATTATATATTAAAATATAAGGTTGTAAGAGATATTTAACAGACACTTATGCAAGGACGGATAATATGACAAAAAGAGATTCAATCAGAAACGTTGCAATCATCGCACACGTTGACCACGGCAAGACAACATTGGTTGACGAAATGCTCAAGCAGAGCGGTATCTTCCGCGAGAATGAGCAGGTGCAGGACAGAGTTATGGACTCCAACGACCTCGAAAGAGAGCGCGGAATCACAATTCTTTCAAAGAATACCTCGGTTCATTACAAAAACACAAAAATCAACATCGTTGATACTCCGGGCCACGCTGACTTCGGCGGTGAGGTTGAGCGTATCCTGATGATGGTTGACGGCGTGCTTCTTCTTGTCGATGCCTTCGAGGGTTGTATGCCTCAGACACGCTTTGTTCTGAAAAAAGCACTCGGACTCAAGAAGAAGGTGCTTGTTGTAGTCAACAAGATTGACCGACCGGGCGCAAGACCGGATGAGGTTATCGACGAGGTGCTTGACTTATTCATTGAGCTTGGCGCAGACGATGACCAGATTGAATTTCCCGTTGTTTTTGCTTCTGCAAGAGAGGGCTATTCCTCACTTGATTCTGACGTGCGCGAGGGTGATATGCGACCGCTTCTCGATTCTATCCTTGAGCATATCCAGCCCCCGTCGGGCGAGATTGATGCTCCGCTTCAGATTCTTTTCTCGAGCCTGGACTATGACGATTATATCGGCAGAATCGGTGTCGGCAGAGTCGAAAGAGGAAAGATCAAGCGCGGTGACAGCGTTGTTCTCTGCAAGCAGGACGGCGAGACACAGAACGTTAAGATTTCACGTCTTTATCAGTTTGAGGGCCTCCGACGCGTCGAGGTTGACAGCGCAATGATGGGCGATATCGTCTGCGTTTCGGGTATTGTCGACCTTAACATCGGTGAGACTGCGTGTGCGCCCGACTGTATCGAGCCGCTTCCCTTTGTTAAAATCGATGAGCCGACAATCTCAATGAACTTTATTGTCAACGACAGTCCGTTTGCAGGCAGAGAGGGCAAGTTTGTAACATCGCGTAACATCCGTGACCGCCTTTTCAAGGAGGTTGAGACAAACGTCAGTATGCGTGTTGAGGAAACGGATTCAACCGACACCTTCAAGGTTTCGGGCAGAGGTGAGCTTCACCTTTCTATTCTTATCGAAACAATGCGCCGTCAGGGCTATGAATTTCAGGTTTCACGCCCCGAGGTTATTTATAAAACAATCGGCGGCGAGCTTTGCGAGCCGATGGAGCTTCTTATTGTCGAGGTGCCCGAGCAGTATGTCGGTGCAGTTATCGAAAAATTAGGCTCGCGCAAGGGCGAGCTTGAAAATATGGGCTCGCGCGAGGGCGGTGCAACTCATCTCGAGTTCAAGATCCCTTCAAGAGGTCTTATCGGCTACCGCTCGGAGTTTATGACGGATACCAACGGTAACGGTATTATGAATCAGCTCTTTGCAGGCTATGAGCCGTACAAGGGTGATATGCAGACACGTGAGCGCGGCTCAATCGTTGTTCACGAAACAGGCACAAGCACAGGCTACGGTCTTTTCAACACTCAGGACAGAGGCCGTCTCTTCATCGGACCGGGACTTGAGGTCTATGAGGGTATGATTGTCGGCGAATGCTCAAGAAACGAGGATGTTGTCTGCAATGTCTGCAAGAAAAAGCAGATGACCAACACCCGTGCGGCAGGCAGTGACGATGCACTCCGCCTTGTTCCGCCGACAACACTCAGCCTTGAGCAGTCAATGGAGTTTATCAAGGATGACGAGCTTCTGGAGGTTACACCGCAGTCGCTCAGACTCCGCAAGCGTGTTCTTTCAAAGGAGCTTCGTATGAAGCAGATGTTCAAGAAAAAATAAGGAGAATTTGTTATGACAAAGCGAGTTTTATCAGTTATTTTATCAATCGTTATGATGCTTGCTGTCTGCGTGCCTGCTTTTGCGGCGGATGCAGATGCACTTCCTTACGAAAACAGCCGTTTCTTCACCTACGGCGATTATGAGCTTCACTACCGCTATACTGCACACGAGGGTGCTTATAAGGGCAGAATAATGTTCATCCACGGCTTCGGCCAGTCAAGCTTCTCCTGGGAGAATATGGCTGACGAGATGAGCGCGAAGGGCTATGACTGCTACTGTGTTGACCTTCCGAACTTCGGCTACAGTACCCGCGAAAATGCCGATATGGAGCTTATCGACCGCGAAACGCTTGTCGAAAAGCTTATGCTCAGCATTGCTCCCGGCTCCACCTGGACACTTGCGGGCCATTCTATGGGCGGAGCTGTTGCAATCAATGTTGCACAGCAGGTCGACGTTCAGAAGCTTATGCTTTTCTGTGCGGCACCTGTCGCTGATATGGGCGGTATGGGCTCAATGATGTCATCTCCGATTATGAGCGGTATGGTCGATTTTGTTTTTAAATATCTTACAAAAATCGATATTCTTATGCGCCTTGTTGTTTATATGGCAACGGCCAATTTCGAATTCACGAAGAATTATAACCTTGAGGGCGTAACGGCACCTCTTCAGCTTGACGGAACGGGTGAGGGACTCTGTATGCTGATGCAGACAATGCGTCCGACTGACCTTGAGGGCGCGGCAGATATTGACTGTCCCGTGCTTATCGTCAATGCAAGCAAGGATATGATTATTAACGACTCAATGAAGCAGCAGATTTCCGATGCCTTCCCGTCAGCGGAGCATTACCTCGTTGAGGGCGGCGGACACATCTGCATTGAGGACAGAGCTGAGGAGCTTTCAGGCGTTGCATACGACTTTCTGAATAAATAAATTTGGTGTGATTTTATGACCGACGAAAAACTGAATAACGGCAGAGCGGTTGCCCTCGGCAATTTCGACGGTATGCATATCGGACACCTTGCGGTGCTTGAAAAGACCGTCGGGCTTAGTGGAAAAGGTCTTACTCCTTCGGTGATGCTCTTTGATGAGCATAGTCTTAAGGCAGTTCTGGGCGAAGCACCGCCGAGGCTTATGACAGACAGCGAAAGGCTCGTCTTTTTAAAGAAGAAGGGGCTTGAAATCATAACCGTGAGCTTTGCTGACATAAAGGATCTCACGCCCGGGGAATTTGTGGACAGCGTGCTTGTAAAGCAGCTTGATGCGGGCGCTGTTGTCTGCGGATTCAATTATCGCTTCGGCAGGGGCGCGGCAGGAGATGCACAGCAGCTAAGAAGTATTTGTGAAAGCAGAGGCATCGAATGTATAATAACGGATGAGGTGCTTGCAGATTCTCTTCCCGTCAGCTCAACGGCAATAAGAAAGAAAATTGAAAACGGCGGCATTGAAGCGGCAAACCGTATGCTCGGCAGATGCTTCGGATTTACCGCAACCGTAATTGACGGCGACAAGCGCGGCAGGACGTGGGGATTTCCTACGATAAATCAGCGACTGCCCGGGGATATGGTTGTTCCGCGTTTCGGAGTTTATCAGTCGCTTGTCCGTGTTGACGGACAGGAATATAAGGGCGTTACAAATATCGGCTCGCGCCCGACGGTCGGCACGGAAATTGTACTCAGCGAAACACATATACTTGACTTCAACGGAGATTTATACGGTAAGGATGCTGAAATCCGTCTTATCCGTTTTATCCGTCCCGAGCAGAAATTCGGCTCGTTTGACGAGCTTGTTTTACAGATTAAAAAAGATTGTCTTACCGTGAAAGGTGGTGTAACTGAAGATGTATAACACCTGGGAAGAGCTTAAATGTGCCTGTGCGGACTGTCAGAATTGTCCCCTCGGTGCGACGAGGACAAATCTTGTTTTCGGCGTCGGCAACGAAAATGCCGAGGTGCTGTTCATCGGCGAAGGTCCGGGTGAGCAGGAGGATCTGAAGGGTGAGCCCTTCGTCGGCAGAAGCGGACAGCTTCTCGATAAATATATGGATGCAATCGGACTTGACCGCAAAAAGAATATTTATATTGCAAATATGGTCAAGTGCAGACCGCCGAAGAACCGCGATCCTCAGCCCGACGAGCAGGATGCCTGCCTTGGCTGGCTTCGCGAGCAGGTAAGGCTGATGAAGCCGAAAATCATCGTCTGTGTCGGCAGAATCGCGGCTCAGAAGCTTATCGGTGCTGATTTCAAGGTAACTCAGCAGCACGGTGAGTTCATCGAAAAGAACGGGGTGCTGATGATGGGAACCTTCCATCCCGCCGCGCTTTTGCGCAACCCCAACAACAAGCCTCAGGCGCTTGAGGATTTCCTTAAGCTCAGAGATAAAATTAAAGAAGTATGTACACATACTTACTAATCAAAAGGAGAAAAGTTATGAAAAAAATAATTTCAGTAGTTCTTTGCGTACTGATGCTCGCAACAACTCTCTGCTTCGGCGTTTCGGCTGAAAAGGATTTCGGCAAGCTTCAGTTTAACGATGACGGCAGCTTCAAGATTCTTCAGGTTGCTGACCTTCAGGACAATATGCAGCTCAATGGTGCTGTCAAGGCTTTCCTTGAAGAGGCAATCATCCGCGAGCAGCCCGACCTTGTAGTTCTTACAGGTGATAACATTTCGGGCGGCTCCTGCCGTACGGATATTTCAAAGGCACTCGATACAAGAAGATGCGAAAAGGCTATTGATCAGTTTATGTCAATCTTTGAGGCATATCAGGTTCCCGTTGCAGCAGTTTTCGGTAACCACGATAACGAAAACGCACTTTCCAAGGAAGATCTCTTCGATATTTACGAAAGCTATGACTGCTTCATCGGCACGGATGAGGGCGAGGCTCTCTACGGCTGCGGTACATACAACCTTCCTATCTACTCCTCAAAGGATGCAGATAAGATGATGTATAACCTCTGGATGTTCGACTCCAACACTTATGATGAAGAGCTCGGCGGTTACGATTACGTTCACGACGATCAGGTTGAGTGGTATGTGAATAAGTCAAATGAGCTCAAGGCTGCAAACGGCGGCGTTGCTGTTCCTTCAATGACATTCCAGCACATCATCGTCAAGGAAATCTTTGACCTTATCGAGTCAGGTGAAAATATTGAGGGCGCACTCCTTCATCAGGACGGCAAGGACTATGTATTCAAGGACGGCGTTCTTAAGGCTGGCTATCTTAAGGAGTACCCCTGTCCCGGCACACGTCCCTCAAAGCAGTTCCCTGCAATGGTAAATCAGGGCGACGTTGTTGCTATGTTCTTCGGCCACGACCACAACAACACATTTGAGGTTGTTCATTCAGGTATCGACCTTGTTGCAACACCCGGCTTTACCTTCAACAGCTATGGTAACGAGGACAGAGGTGTCAGAATCATCAACCTCAACGAGGAAGACACTTCAACATACGAGACACATCTCGTTCAGTTTGCCGACTACTTTGCAGATAACAAGATGGCTATGGCTAACTACAATATGAACTGCGACTATCTTCCTCTCTGGGACAGAATCAAGGCAGGTCTCCTCTTTGTTGTTACATTCCCGATCAAGGTGTTCTTCGGCTACGCGTTTTAATTAAAAGCATTCAGGGCTCGGCTTTGCCGGGCCTTTTTTGCTGTAAAAATTGACTTTGTTTTTGTAATATGATATTCTTTCAATAGTATATTTAAACGGAGTAATGCCAATGAAATTCGGAGTTTTACATATCTGTGATTATGCCGCCGCATACAAGGGCGGTTTTATGAATGCGCTTGAATTTTTGCGCAGGGATGTCGAAAAGGACGGCATCCGTCAGGTGTATCTCCTGCCTCACCGTGCACTTTCGACCAATGCGAAAAGCTGGATTGAGGATATGCGCCGTGACGGTGCGGTTGTCTATGTTCAGACGGATAATTTTCTGAAGAATATTTTCCTTCTTAAAAAGATTATCAAAGAGCATAACATCAGGAAAATATGCAGACATTTCAACGATTTTCCTATGGATGTCATTACAAAAATCGTATGCCCCTCGGTTCCCGTTGTCCGCTTTTTTCAGTGTACCTACAACGCAACAGGGCTCAGTCATAGGCTGCGTACGCTTCTTTATAAAAAGGATGTCCTTGTCGGTGTCAGCAAATCAGTTACTCAAAAGGCAAGGCTTTCATTCCCCGACAGAGAGATTGAAACCCTTGAGCACGCGCTGTCCTTTGACCGTCTTGAAAGGGTTGATGAGTTTGACAAGGCGGATAAAATTTCCTGTCTGACGATGGGCTATAACATAAAGGTAAAGGGTATCGACCTTACCTTTGAGGCGGTCAGAAGAATACGAGAGGAGCGCGACGTTCATCTTTACGTTGTTGTTGCATCCCACCGCGATGAGTTTGAAGAGGAAATCCGAAAGACCTTCGGTGAAAAGCCCGGATGGCTGACGGTTCTTGAGCCGACGGAAAACATCGGCACGTATTATCATAATACGGACATTATCCTCAGCCCCTCGCGCACGGAGGGGGCGCTTCCTTTCGCTGTTTTTGAGGCGATGTATTGCGGCTCTCTTGCCGTTGCGAGCGATATTCCGCAGCAGCTTACAGATAAGGTCAGCACGGTCAGATATTTCAGAAGCGAGGATGTTGACGACTATGTCCGCGTGCTTATCGAAACGATTGATGCCGTCAGGCTGCCTGAAACTGAGTCCGAGCGCGAAAGGGCAAAAGCGGAAATTGTGTCGAATTATTCAATGCAGGTATGGGCAGATAAATTCAGAAAATATATCTGAAAAGGGGAACGGTTATGAAAAAGCTTCTTTGTGCTTTTCTTACAGTGATTCTTGCACTTTCGTGTATGCCCTTTGCGGCGGCGCAGGAGGTGCAGGCAAGACTTTACACGACCTATGGCGACGGTATGCTTTTTCAGCAGAAAAAGGATGCGGTGCTTGCGGGTGAGGCAAGGCCCGACAGCGTGATTGTTGCGGCACTTTTTGACAGCCGTAACGAGCTTGTCGCACAGGGCGGTGCAGCCGCTGAAGCGGACGGCAGCTTCCGTGTTTCCTTCACGGCACCCGAGGGCGGATATGAGGAATATACTATTGTTATGCTGCAGGACGGCGAGATTTTTGAAAGCCTGGAAAATGTAGCTTTCGGTGAGCTGTGGCTTGCTAGCGGTCAGAGCAATATGCAATATCCTCTCGGTCAGGCAAAGGGCGGCTTTGATGATATGAATAACGGCAAGATGCACAGCAAATGGCTTCGCGTGCTTATGGTGCCGCCTTATGTCAACAGCTATACGCAAATCGGCTTTGTGCCCGATGTACCGCAAAAGGATATCGCGGGCGCACTCTGGGTGAACGGAGAAAATGAGTTTATCTATAATATGAGTGCGGTTGCATTTTATTTTGCTCAGGAAATGATGCAGGAGCTTGATGTGCCTGTTGGCATTCTGAATGCGGCTCTCGGCGGTTCCTCAATCGCAAGCTGGATATCGCGCGGGAGGATTGACTCTGAGCCGACGCTCAAGAATATGCTTTACACCTATGGCGCGTATAAGGAAAGCTCGGAGTGGAACGGACACAATCAGAATGTATACACCGATATCGGCACCAATTATAACCATAAGATTGAAGCACTCGGCAATTTCCGCCCTGTCGGTATGATATGGTATCAGGGCGAAAGTGACATCGGCTATTCCGAGGAATATTATGCTATGGCATTCGATGCTATACAGTCGCTTTACACAGATGTTTTTTCTTACGATAACGGGCTTTTACCGATTATCTATACTAATCTTGCAGAATATTTTTATACCGATGACGGCTTTATCCTGCCTGACAGAAATATTGCCTTTAGCAGAATGCAGGCGGCTCACCCCGAGTCGAGAGCGACCTTCGGCATCTACGATGTGCCGTTGACGTATATTCCCGCGGTCGGTGCTATCCATCCTGAAAGCAAGCAGGAAATCGGTGAGAGAATGGCGCTTTGTGCAAAGGGTATGGTATACGGCAAGTATGAATCCTTCACGGGTGCAACGGTACAGTCAACCGAGGTTAAGGACGGCGCAGTTTTTGTAACCCTTAAAAATGTCGGCGATGGACTTGTGATAAACGGCAAAAAGGCTTACGGCTTTGCGGTCTGCGGTGCGGACGGTGTTTATATCGGTGCGGAAGCGGAAATTGTGTCCGAAAATACAATCAAGGTATGGAATAAAAATATAGAAAATCCCGTCAGCGTTTCTTATGCTTACGGAATGGGCAACGGCAGAGCAAATCTTGCTTGTTCTTATGAGGATGAAAATCCCTTACCTGTCAGCATTTTTATAACTGACAAATCTGTCGGCACACATTATTGGAACGATAAGCGTTGGTCGGATTGTGAAAACGAAAAAATATGGCATACGAACGGCGATATAATAAGTGGATTTTTTGATTCGTGGACAAGCGAAAATGCAACAATTTCTTTCTCTTCGGCAGATGCTTATGAGGGCGAAAACGGACTTAACATAGATGCAGAGAAAAAGAGCTTTACCGTAAAGCCGCTCCTTACTTACAAGGATGGTACTAAGACGGAAAGCTTCTGGGATACAGATACTGATTACAGCGATTACGGTAAAATGTCCTTCTTCGTCCGCAATAACGGCGAAAATCCCGTAACCCTCGATAAAGTCAGATTTATTAAGAATAAAACAATGTGGCACGCACCTGCGGTAGCCGGCACAAAGGATACATACTTTGTTATCCCCGCTGACGGTGAATGGCATCTTGTGACACTTGACCTTAACTGCCTCTATCTCCACGGCAACGAGGGCGGTATCGGATTTACAGGCAAAAAGCTCAGAAATATAAAGGATATCGAGCTCTGCTTCAAGGGTGAGAATGCAGAAATAAGCATTGATAATTTCACCTTCACTCCGACCGATAAAGAGGCGAAAAACAGCTATGATGCTTCATTTAATACAGCAGATAATATTTTTGAATATTTCTGTGTTATTTTCACTGCGTTTTTCGGTTTGTTTGCAAGGCTGTTCAACTGAATATACTTATGAAAATACCGGACTATCAGGCGATAGTCCGGTTGATTTTTTGTTCAGTTTATTTTGTATAGCTCTCAATCAACTCAAGATATGTACCTACGAAATATGAGCCGGTGTGCTTACCTACCGAAAGAACCTCATCAGCGATTCCGTCGCCGATGATGTGACCCATAAATGCAAAGTTATCGTCCGTGAGAACATAGCCGATCGCATCGTTTGCAAGGCTTACTGCATAGACATCAACGCCTTCAACGGAATCGCCCAGACCGGGGTAAACCCATTCGGAGCCGTCCCAGGTTGTGTCACCGATAATCTCATGACCCCAGAAGGTTTCGGGATAAAGCTCACCCGGGAAGAGTGCAAAGCCGATCTTATTGCCGAATTCGAGATAACCGATTTCGGAGATAATTCCGACACCGTCCTCGGTGTAATAAACCTGATTGTTTACAAGATTTACTTCACAAGCGAGGGCAAGAATGCTGTTTTCGGGAGTGATAATAAGCTCTGTGTGATAAGCGTTGATGACAGGCTCAAGCTCGGTCTCGTATTCTGCTGTGATAATAAGCTCACCGAACTTTTCACCGAGATACCTTGCGTTTGCACCCTTTTCCTCATACTCGTCCATACCTGTCGTGTCAACATCAATGTCGCGGCTTATCTGACCGACAGCACCCTGAATCATAACCATATTTGCGCCTTCCTGCGCCTTGATGTACTCGTCAGCATAGTAGATGTAGTCAGAGCCGACAAGACCGTTGTTTGCACTGAAGGATGTCGGATGGCAGGTAATATCTATAATGTAAGTTTCCTCACTGCCGCTGTCAGGAATAAAGCGGAGACTTGCAAAATCGGGAAGGTTTTCCTTTGAAACAAGCCCTCTCTTGTCCTTTAAGTATTCGCTCGCATCAATCGAGTCATAGTAAAGTGAACCCTTTTCTATATCGTCAAAAGCTTCGTTTACAGCGATGATTGACTGCTCAATGAAATACTGTTTAAAATATGTCGGAGCCTCAAGGAACGGAAGCTCACCCTCAAAGCCGAGAAGATTTTTAAAAGAGCTTGCAAAAAGCTTGTAGAAAAACTCGGTGCTTACGCCCTGTGTATCGAGTGCCGAATGAGCGTGAGTTGATGTGATATTGATGCTCGAAACCTTAATGTTGTTTTCCTTACAGTATTCAAGCACACCTGCACGGATTGCGCGCACATCAGTTGATGTAACGCCGAGTGCGTCAATAGCACCGATAACAACTGCGCCGTCACCGCTGTTGTCGTCAAGAACTGCAACACGGATTCGCATATCATCATAAACGCCCTGAGCCTTTTTGTTCATAAGGTCTCTGCCCAGGTAATATTTATCAGCTTCAAAATCGTCGGGGATAAGGCTTCTGCTTGCATAACCGAGCGACCAGTAATTGCCTGAATCGGCACTTGTTTTGTACTCGTCACGGCCTGTAAGGAATGTATCTGTTGAATGCTCTTCAAGTTCCTTCCAGCCTGCAGGATCGGGATAAATTGCACAGATTGCCTGCACAAGCACCTCAACAACAACATTGAGAAGGTTATAAAGCACCTTCATAAGGTTGTTTATAAATGCATCGGAAGAATCAAGGTCTTCCATACCTGCGAAAAGACCGCCGACGGTCTGTACCGCTCCGATAGCACCGTCAGTAATCTGTTCGCCTACCGCTTCTTTTTCGGGGAGGTAATCCTCAATACTGCCTGCAAAAACGCTTGTGCCCGAAAACGAGAAAACAAGTGTAAGGCTGAGGATTACGGATATGATTTTCATAACTGTTTTTTTCATAAGCTATACCTCCTTTTTAGTCTTACGGGTCAATTATAAACTATTTTAAATTTTTATACAACAATATTCTTTGAAAACAGATGAAATTAAAATATAATTATGATAATATAATGAAAAGTGAAATCCGAAGGGAATGTTTTTATGAAGGAAGTACATCTTATCTGTAACGCTCATCTTGACCCCATCTGGCAGTGGGAATGGGAGGAGGGTGCGGCATCCGCACTTTCAACCTTCAGAGCGGCGGCAGACCTTGCAGATGAATTTGATTATATCTTCTGTCACAACGAGGTGACATTATATAAGTATATAGAAGAATACGCGCCCGCTCTTTTTGAGCGTATAAAAGAGCTTATCAAAGAGGGCAAGTGGCACATTATGGGCGGATGGTATCTTCAGCCCGATGTCAATATGCCGAACGGTGAAAGCATTGTCCGTCAGATTCAGCACGGTAAGCGCTATTTCAAGGAAAAATTCGGCGTTTTCCCGAAAACTGCAATCGGACTTGATGCCTTCGGTCATTCCGTCGGACTTGTGCAGATTATAAAGAAGTGCGGTCAGGAAAACTATATCTACTGCCGCGAGGGCAGCGACGAGCTTCCCTTCGGTCAGTTTATGTGGGTCGGTCTTGACGGCAGTGAGATAAAGGCGGCACACTCGGCGGGCTATAATACGGGGCTCGGAAAAGCTATGGAAAAAATCAACCGTCAGATGAACAATGCCGAGGATGATATAGTTATGATTCTCTGGGGTGTCGGCAATCACGGCGGCGGCCCGTCAAGAAAGGATCTGCGGGATATCAAGGCTTTGATTGAAAAATCCGATGTACCTGTTATGCATTCGACCCCCGATGATTTTTTTGCACAAATCAATCCGACAGATAAGCACGATAAATCACTCCGTATAAGTATGCCCGGCTGCTATACCTCAATGTCGGGTGTCAAATCGCGTCACGCTATTTTCGAGCAGATGCTCGCAATTACGGAGAAAATGTGCTCCGTTGCCGCGGCAAGAGGACTTATTGAATATCCCGAAAAAGAGCTTGACGATGCAGTCGAGGATCTGCTCAACAGTCAGTTCCACGATGTTCTGCCGGGAACATCAATCAAGGCGGGCGAGGAGAACGGAATCCGTCTGCTTGAACACGGAATGCTGACTCTGAACAGACTCCGCGCGAGGGCGTATTTTGCGCTGACCTCGGCACAGCATAAGGCGGCAGAGGGCGAATATCCCATTCTTGTTTTCAATCCGCATCCTTATGAATGGGAGACGGAATTTGAATGTGAGCTGACCCTTGCCGATCAGAACTGGTCGGAGGAAATCGTATCGTGCTTCCGCGTCTGTGACGAGGACGGCAACGAGGTGCCCGTACAGTTCATCAAGGAGGAGAGCAACCTCAACCTTGACTGGCGCAAGCGCTTTGTCATCAGAAGTAAATTAAAGCCGCTTGCAATTTCGAGATTTTCACTATACGCGGATTTCAAGCCCGTTGAGCCGAAGCCCGAATTGCCCGCAAACAGCGATATTGTTTTTGATATGAACGGCAAGCACGTCGAAATCGACGGCAAAACGGGACTTCTGCGTTCTTATAAAATCGACGGCAGAGAGTACATCAGCGGCAATGCGTTCTGCCCGTTTATGTACGAGGATAATGCTGACCCGTGGGGTATGGATGACAGTCAGCTTGAGGCAATGGGCAGGAATCCCGAGCCGTTCACGCTTATGCAGAAGCCCGACGGCGTTTTCGAGGGTATGAAGCCCGTACAGGTCATCGAGGACGGTGACATTTACCTCGGCGTTGAGTGCTTCTTTAGAAAGGATAATACCCGTATACGTGTGGAGTATGATATTTATAAAACTAATCCGTACGTTGACGTAAAGGTTGACGTCTTTGCGGGCGATATAAATAAGCTTATAAAGCTGTCACTTCCCGTGAATATCGACGGTGAATACGTCGGTCAGACCTGCTTCGGCACAGAACCGCTTTATATGGATGGCAGGGAGTGTGTTTCACAGCGCTTTGTTGCGGTCAAGAACGAAAAGAGCTGTCTTGCTCTTATCAATGACGTTGCTTACGGTTCATCGTTTAAAAACAACGAGATTTCAATGTCGCTTATCCGCACGGCGACGTACTGCGCACATCCTATATGTGACCGTGAGCTTATCCCGACCGACCGCTTTGTCAAGAAGATTGATATGGGCGAGCGCAATTTCCGATTCCGTCTCACCGTTGCAAACGAGGACGAGCTCGAGCGCCTCGCAACGGAATTTTGCCAGAAGCCTTATGCCTGCAATGTTTTCCCGATTGAAAGGGATGAAAAAATGGCGGATTTCAATCTTGACATCGAAGATAAGAATATCGTCCTCGTAACAATGAAAAAGCGTTACGGCAAGGATAGCTTTGTCCTTCGTCTGTTAAATAATTCACCTGCTTCCAAAACAACAGCTCTTACCCTGAACGATGCAGAAATCACCCTCAGCTTCGGCAAATATGAGGCTAAAACGGTTGAGTACGCTGACGAAAAACTGATTGAGCATTATGAGATGCTGATTTAACAACACAAAACCCTCGACCGCGGTCGAGGGTTTCTTATGTCAACTATTAAAAATGTCCGCCTCGGATTTTAACTACAATCGCATCGATTTTCATATAAACAAGGCCGAGAAATTCGACAACCTTATAAAGGAAGCGCTGGAACTTTTTGAGGAACATATCGTCATTCTGCTCCTCGGTTTTCTCAATCGTGAGGCTGTCAAGAAGCTCGCTGTTGTCACCGCGGCGAGTTTCAATCTTCATTGTGTCGCCTTCAAATTCGAGCGTAGTGTATGTTGTAACATCATTATCGCTGAATTCGTAAGCAATGTACGGTAAGCTTCCGCTGAAGCTGCCATGGTCGCAGACGGCGTTGGTGTTGAGGTAAATGATACCGTTCGGGTCTTTGTATGTCTTGCCGCTTTCTGCCTTGCCGACAACCATACTCTCTGTCATAAAGTGTGAGCGTCCCTGAAGGTGGCTGTGACCTGTAAGAACAAGGTCAAGGTCGAAGGTGTCGTAAATCGGAGTGAACACAGCGTTAAGGAGAAGCTGTGTCTCGGGGTCAATTCCGCTGTAGCCGGGGCCGAAAAGTGCCTGATGCATAACGCCGATTCGCCACGTTGCATCCTTGTTCTTTTCAACAGCCTCCTTTGCCATTGCCATATGGTCAGCCGCGCTCGATGATGTTGCATCGAATACGAGGTAAAGCACGTCGCCGTGTCTGAACCAGAAGTCGCGGTCAAGTCCTTCAAAATACTTGCCGTAGAATTCATTGGGCATATTTGTATAGTAATTGTATGTCATACCCTTTTTGTCGTGGTTACCGATTGCCAGTGCCATCGGCAGACTGCGTACAGCCTTCGGCATAAGAAGAGTCTGCCACTCGTCTGCAGTCTTACCTGTGGAGGTGTTGTCACCGGGGGAGACGAGATAGCTGATATCGGGATTCTTGGTCAATGCTTCGGAAAGGACGTTGTTCCAGTTGTAGCCGACGTCGGACTGAATCTGCGAATCCTCACTCTGTCCGCCGATCTGAATATCGCCGATAACGAGTGCCTTGTGCGATGCGAATGACTTTGTTTCATACTTGCACGGCTCGCTCCAGCCGTCACCTGTATTCCACTGATAATAATAGGTTGTGTTTTCTGTAAGACCTGTGATTGTAACGCGGCATACGAGCTGATAATCGTTTTCCGCCTCGGTTGTCTTACCGGTAAATGTCTGAGCGTTTGTCATAAGCTCGTTTTTCGCAAGGCGCACCTCGGGTGTTGCATTTTCCTTTGCTGAGTGCCATACAAGGCTTGCCTCTGTCTCATTTGCGCCGACGCAGAGCATCGGCAGCTCGTTGCTGTCACAAAGCGAGCCGTAAAGCTCATCCCACTCATCACGCTCAAGCAGGGGAGCGTCAAATGCCGCAAAGGACGATGTACCGAGCTGAAGCGCAAAAATCATTGCGAGAAATAATGCTAAAAGCTTTTTCATTATAATACCTCCTGTGAATAATAATTACATATTTGGTAATAAATAAATTTTAACGGATAGAAAAACGATATTCAATATACGAAATAAACATAAATATATGCGTTTTTTGAATACAAAACACAGTTAAAGTATAAAAATATTCCCCAAAAGCGCACGAAAATGCTGTTTATAGAATTATTTTACAAAAATACTTGACAATAAATGTGCAAAGTGCTATCATACTTCAGCATGATATAAAATGCTTTAATATGGGTTCAAGCGGATTTCTGCTGAAAACGTATTAAGCTATCATCAAAAATCTATGAAAGGAGATGTAGTATTTGCCTACCTTTAATCAGTTAGTCAGAAACGGCAGACAGACTATCGAAAAGAAGTCAACAGCTCCCGCTCTTCTCAAGGGCCTGAATTCAAAGAAGAATGTTGTTACAGATCAGAATTCTCCCCAGAAGCGTGGCGTTTGCACAGCAGTTAAGACAGCTACACCGAAGAAGCCCAACTCTGCTCTTCGTAAGATCGCAAGAGTTCGTCTTACAAACGGTATCGAAGTTACTTCATACATTCCCGGTGTTGGCCACAACCTGCAGGAGCACAGCGTTGTTCTTATTCGTGGTGGTCGTGTTAAGGACCTTCCCGGTGTTCGTTACCATATCATCCGCGGTACACTCGATACTCAGGGTGTTAACGGAAGAATGCAGTCACGTTCAAAGTACGGTGCAAAGCGTCCGAAGGCTGCTAAAAAGTAATTCCTGCTTAAAAGGAAATGTTTAACGACAGAATCTTCTTGCAGGCTGCGCAGGGTAAGGTACGCTGCGTAACAATGTGAGAGTGTATATATATATTTATGTATGTGCTTCTCCATTGGCGCCACAGGGTTTTGTCACTTGAGTACCTATGATATCATTAATATGAAGGAGGGAAGCGAAGTGCCAAGAAGAGGCCAGATTGCAAAACGTGATGTTTTGCCCGATCCGCTTTACAATTCAAAGTTGGTAACAAGACTTATCAACAACGTTATGTACGATGGTAAGAAGGGTGTCGCACAGAAGATTGTTTACGACGCTTTCGATATCATCAAGGAAAAGACAGCTAAGGACCCCGTTGAGGTTTTCGAGGCTGCAATGGAGAACGTAATGCCTGTACTTGAGGTTAAGGCTCGCCGTGTTGGTGGTGCTACTTACCAGGTACCCATGGAAGTACGTCCCGAAAGACGTCAGACTCTCGGTCTTAGATGGATTACATCTTACTCACGTCTTCGTTCAGAGAGAACAATGAAAGAGCGTCTTGCAAACGAAATCATGGATGCTGTTAACGAAACAGGTGCAGCATTCAAGAAGCGTGAAGATACTCACAGAATGGCAGAAGCAAACAAGGCTTTTGCACACTTCAGATGGTAATCTTCCTGTTTATCAGGTGTTTATTAAGTGTTTTAATTTACGGAGGTTAATATGGGAAGACAAGTGCCACTTGAATTAACCAGAAACATTGGTATCATGGCTCACATCGATGCCGGTAAAACAACAACAACTGAGCGTATCCTTTTCTACACCGGTGTTAACCACAAGATTGGTGAAACACACGACGGTGCTGCTACAATGGACTGGATGGCACAGGAGCAGGAGCGTGGTATCACAATCACATCTGCTGCTACAACATGTTTCTGGAAGAATCACAGAATCAATATCATCGACACCCCGGGTCACGTTGACTTCACAGTTGAAGTTGAGCGTTCACTTCGTGTTCTTGACGGTTCAGTTACCGTTTTGTGCGCAAAGGGCGGTGTTGAGCCTCAGTCTGAGACAGTTTGGCGTCAGGCTGATAAATACCGTGTACCTCGTATGGTATACGTTAACAAGATGGACATCATGGGCGCGGACTTCTACCGCGTTGTTGAAATGATGAAGGAACGCCTTAAGTGTAACGCTGTTCCTATCCAGCTTCCTATCGGCAGAGAGCTTGAGTTCAAGGGAATCATCGACCTTGTAACAATGGAAGCTGAAGTATATTATGACGATAAGGGTCTTGATGTAAGAGTTGAGCCGATTCCTGCTGATATGATGGAGCTCGCTCAGAAGTATCACGACGAGCTTATCGAAAAGGTTGCTGAGCAGGACGAGGAGCTTATGGAGAAGTTCTTCGAGGGCGAGGAGCTCACAATTGATGAGATCCGCAGCTGCATCCGTAAGGCAACAATTGCAAATGAAATGGTTCCCGTTTGCTGCGGTACTTCATACCGTAACAAGGGCGTTCAGATGCTTCTTGATAATATCGTTGCTTATATGCCCGCTCCGACAGACGTCGAAGACATCAAGGGCGTAAATCCTGAGACAGAAGAGGAAGAATCACGTCCCTCATCAGACAACGCTCCGTTCGCTGCTCTTGCTTTCAAGATCGCAACAGACCCGTTCGTTGGTAAGCTCTGCTTCTTCCGCGTTTACTCAGGTACAGTTAACGCAGGTTCAACTGTTTACAACTCAGTTAAGGATAACAACGAGCGTATGGGCCGTATCGTGCAGATGCACGCTAACCACAGACAGGACCTCGACATTGTTTACTCAGGTGATATCGCTGCTGCTGTTGGTCTTAAGAATACAACAACAGGTGATACTCTCTGCGACGAGAAGCATCCTATCATTCTCGAATCAATGGAGTTCCCCGAGCCCGTTATCCGCGTAGCTATCGAGCCGAAAACAAAGGCAGGTCAGGAAAAGATGGGTATCGCTCTTCAGAAGCTTGCTGAAGAAGACCCGACATTCCGTTGCTACACAGACGAAGAGACAGGCCAGACAATCATCGCAGGTATGGGTGAGCTTCACCTTGAGATCATTGTTGACCGTATGCTTCGTGAGTTTAAGGTTGAAGCTAACATCGGTAAGCCTCAGGTTGCTTACAGAGAAACAATCACCGGTAACGCAGACGTTGACTGTAAGTACTCACGTCAGTCAGGTGGTAAGGGTCAGTACGGTCACGTTAAGATCCGTATCGAGCCGAACCCCGAGAAGGGCTTCGAGTTTGTTAACGCTGTTGTCGGCGGTGCTATTCCGAAGGAATACATTCCTGCTGTTGAGGCAGGTGTTAAGGGCGCTATGCAGTCAGGTGTACTTGCTGGCTACCCCGTAGTTGACGTTAAGGTTACTCTTTACGATGGATCTTACCACGAGGTTGACTCATCTGAAATGGCGTTTAAGATTGCCGGTTCAATGGCATTCAAGGATGCAATGAAGAAGTCAGGCGCAGTTCTTATGGAGCCCATCATGAAGGTTGCTATCATCGTTCCGACAGATTACCTCGGTGACGTTATGGGTGACGTTAACTCACGCCGCGGTATGATTCTCGGCCAGGAGCAGAGAACAGGTGCTGTTCAGGTTGATTCTCATATTCCGCTTTCAAACATGTTCGGTTACGCTACAGACCTCCGTTCAAAGACACAGGGCCGTGGTCAGTACGCTATGGAGCCGAGCCACTACGCTGCAGTACCTAAGTCAGTTTCTGACGAAATCATCAGCGCAAGAAGCAAGGACTAAGTTCTTTTAAAAAAAGTACTTGAATTTTGTTTCTGAATTTGGTACAATGGATTTATGCAGTATGCATTGAATATTAAATTATTAAATTAACTACCAAAGGGAGGAAATTCCAAATGGCAAAGGAAAAATTCGAAAGAAGTAAGCCGCACGTTAACATTGGTACAATCGGCCACGTTGACCACGGTAAGACAACATTGACAGCTGCTATCACAAAGACACTCGCTATGAAGGGTGGCGCAGCATTCATCGACTACGCTAACATCGATAAGGCTCCGGAAGAGAGAGAGCGTGGTATCACAATCAACACATCACACGTTGAGTACGAGACAGCTACACGTCACTATGCTCACGTTGACTGCCCGGGCCATGCTGACTACATCAAGAACATGATCACTGGTGCTGCTCAGATGGACGGTGCTATCCTCGTTATCGCTGCTACAGACGGCCCCATGGCTCAGACTAAGGAGCACCTTCTCCTTGCTCGTCAGGTTGGCGTTCCCTACATCATCGTTTTCATGAACAAGTGCGATCAGGTTGACGACGAAGAGCTTCTTGAGCTTGTTGAAATGGAAATCCGTGAGACACTCAGCGAGTATGAGTTCCCCGGCGACGACACACCGATCATCAAGGGTTCAGCTCTCAAGGCTCTTGAGTATGCTGGCGGTGACACAGAGGCTGCTGAGCTTGCACCTATCTGGGAGCTCATGGACGCTGTTGACTCTTACATCCCCACACCGGATCGTAAGGCAGACCTTCCCTTCATCATGCCCGTTGAGGACGTATTCACAATCACAGGTCGTGGTACTGTTGCTACTGGTAGAGTTGAGCGTGGTCAGCTTAAGCTTTCTGAGGAAGTAGAAATCGTTGGTCTTACAGAAGAGAAGAGAAAGACTGTTGTTACAGGTATCGAAATGTTCCGTAAGCTCCTCGACTATGCTGAGGCAGGTGACAACATCGGTGCTCTCCTTCGTGGTGTTCAGAGAACAGACATCGAGCGTGGTCAGGTTCTTGCAAAGCCCGGCTCAATCCAGCCGCACACAAAGTTTGCAGGTCAGGTTTACGTTCTTAATAAGGATGAAGGCGGCCGTCACACACCGTTCTTCAACAACTACCGTCCTCAGTTCTACTTCAGAACAACAGACGTTACAGGTGTTATCTCTCTTCCCGATGGCGTAGAGATGTGTATGCCTGGTGACAACGTTACAATGAACGTTGAGCTCATCACTCCGATCGCTATCGAAGAAGGTCTTCGTTTCGCTATCCGTGAAGGTGGCCGTACAGTTGGTTCAGGCGTTGTTACAGCTATCAACGAATAATTAACTTATTCAATTCAAGAGGTAAGTCGAAAGGCTTACCTCTTTTCTTTTTGCAACAGTAAAGGTTGATAATGTATAAAAAAACACACAAATACGCCGTATGTGGTTGATTTGTGTGTTTTTCTATGCTATTATATTGCAAAACAGCAAAATAGTATAAGAGGTGTTCCTATGTTAATGAAAATTGTTGCAATGCTATTATCAATTCTGACTCCGTTTCTTACGATGATTGTGTCGAGTCCGTTGGCTTACCTAGACAAGGAAATACCTGCCGTTGAAGAAAAGCTCGGCGGATTTATGAAGGGTGTCTGCCACGCAGAGCCGGATTACGAGCTTCTTAATGAGGGAAACATCGAATGGTTCCGTGACGATATTCCGTTCCCGTATGATCAGAACGGCGAGCTGTCGCAGAGCTATATAAACTGGAAGAAAGAGTCACTCGAATTTGCGAAAAACGGTGTCCGCATTTTTGGTATCACACCTTATCCCGAAGATTATATCGAGTACGGTCTTGACCCGCGTGACCCCGCTAGCCGTGAGGCGATTCAGGATATCGCACGCTTTTATGTTGAGGATCTCAAGGGTATCGTCGGTGCTTTTCAGGTAACTAACGAAATGGGTATTGACCGCTTTACTCTTCCTCTTACACTTGACGAGGCGGCTGATTTTATCGGTATGCAGCTTGAAGCAATGTATCCCATACGCGGCGATGTTATCATCGGATATAATCTCGGCGGTCTTTCAATTGTAACGCTTCCTTTCAAAATGATGAAATATCATAAGTATTGCGACTATGTCGGCGTTGATATGTACCTCGGCTGCTTTGAGCCTGTGCTTAAAAAGCCTGAACAGATGGTAACTATCCTGAACTTCGTCAGAAAGATTACAGGTAAGCCCATAATTCTTTGTGAGTTTGGTTATATCGGTCTTGGTGAGCCTAAGTCAGAAGAAGAAAAGACAGCAATCCTTCAGGGCTTCGGCTACAATTCAGAAGCTGAGGCAAGAGCAGATATCAACGGATTCATCAACAATCTTCCCACTGAGCTTAAAGAAGAGATTATAGAAAATTACAGCGACAGAAGCGACGAGGAGAAGGCAAGTCTTATCTTCGACGGTGAGTACAGCAACCATATTTATTGCGAGCTTCAGGAGGGCTTCGGTCTTTATGATTATGAGCATACTCCCGAGGGACAGGCGGCATTCTTTGCTGATATAATTCCTCAGCTTCGCGAGCTTGACTACCTTGTCGGTATGTGCGTTTATTGCTGGCAGGACAGCGGCGACTGCTATGTATGCGGTCAGGTTGAATGTCCCGTTGAGACAAAGTGGGGACTCGTCGACTATGAAGGAAATCCGAAGCCGTCATATTATGCGGTAAAGGATGCCTACGCTGATTGATTTTATATATGTTTTTCCGCAGAGTTTTCTCTGCGGAATTTTTTTATTTAAAAATACTATTGACAAACCGAACAAATGTTCGTACAATTATAGGTGGCTGGTGCAGAGCCTTGTAAACTTTCAGAAAGGGAGGTAAAAATGAAAGGAATTTCCGACGAAGTAATTTCTGTCGAGGAGGCAAAGGCCGCCCTGCGCTGTATGCGTCTGGGCGGCTTTGATGAATCGGAAGCGCTTGAGAGCATTGACAGCCTTGTTGGACGGATAAGAAAACTCGGAACAGCAAAGCTCGTTGATGACATTATCGAAACCGACTTGAGTGAAAACCAAAGAATATTCGTGCAGGAATATTGGTTTTCCGGCAAAAGTACGGCACAGATTGCGAGAGAGCGAGGGATGTCTCAGGCGAATGTATATCGCACTCTTACCCGCGCGAACGAGACGATTACGGAATTACTCACACCACTAGTAAGGTATCACCGCGACTTGCCCGATGTGCAGGTCGCACCGCTTTTTTTTGCGGAAATTATGGGCGTTTGTTCCGCCCGAAGGAACAAGGGGGAAAATATCGGGGAACAGCTAAAAAGTATACGTCTGAGCCGTGCGGCAACGCCTGAGCAGACGGCACGGGCCTTGTGTATTACCGAAAAGCAGCTCGGAAAAATCGAAGGCTCAGTGGCTGAACCCACACTTGAACTGCTCGAAAAATACTCGGCAGTTTTCAGCGTTCGCTTCAATTTTGAATTTGTGAACGGAAGGAGAAAATGTGAATGGAAAGAACTTTAACTCAACTCAGTGAAGATTACTTTAAGGCGGCGGAGGATATCAATTGCCTTATTGTAAAGTACAGACGGCTTCTCAACGAAGCATACAACTCAAATAATTATCTGAAAACCTATGAAATCAAGCGCAAGCTCACGATTTTTTATGACCAGAAAAGAGATATTTTGGATACTGCTTATGCCTTGAAAAACTATTATAAAAGGGATGAGGAGGTGATGTCTGCGTGAATAAGCTTAACCTGAAGGTCACCGCTAATCGTATAGAGGTTGTAAAGGATTCTTATTCAACTCAGGGCTGTGTGAACTATGATTCGTGTTCCTTCAGCTTTGACAGCGAGTGGGATTCCTTTGATAAAACCGCCGTGTTCGGCTTTGGCAATGATGACTATATAAGAGTCAGACTGGAGGCAGATACCTGCAAAATCCCTGCGGTGTGTATGGCAAGGGAAGGGTATATACGAATCGGAGTTTACGGTATAAATGATGAAAATACGGTCATTGCTACTAATTGTGTTGCACACCGTGTTGATGAGGGTGTCGGCAATGTAGAGGATTGGCTTGAAGAGGATGCGTCGATTGTTTTTAACGCGCTGGCTGAGCTTGAGGGCTCGCTTGAAGAGTATAAGAAAAGCCTTGACACCCGCTTTGATAAGCTTGCAGATACGCTCGGTGAGGGTGCAGACTCATCGTGCGAGCCGTCAGACTGGTATATACCGGCACCCTTTACGGATGCGGATAATTTGCCGTCATACAGTAAAAATTCGTCATATAACGAATATCTTGATTATATTCTGAACCGATTGGTTGAGGATTATCCCGACTATGCTTCGCGGATACGTATCGGTACGGATGAGAGCGGGCTTTATCCAATATATGCCTATTCCTTTGAGCCCGCAAATTACGAAAAAACCGTATTTGTGTCAGCTTGCCTCGACGGCACCGAAAGCTCGCCGCTGATAGCACTGTCATGGTTCCTTGCGGATTTATGCTCAAGAAAGCACGAAAACAGAACACTCGGTTATCTGCGTTCGAGGGTAAAGTTTGTAGTTGTTCCTGTCGGAAATCCGTTCGGACTTCTGGTTGCAGGACCGCACAACAGAAATGGAGTGAGAATCGACCGTAACTTTGATTTCAGATGGTCGGATTGTACGGAAAGATATAAGGGTGATTCTGCTGCCGATCAGAAGGAGACACAGGCGATACAGAATTTTCTTCAGAGCATCAGCACAGACAGACTGTGCGCCGCGATACATTTTAACGACCGTTCCAACCTTTTTTCGGGCAAGATGCTCTTTTATCCGCGCTTCAGGAATAACTGCCTTGATGCTCTGACTAATGCGCTCTACCGCTATAACTACGAGGAAAGAAACGAAAATGACCTTCTTTCAGCCTCGATAATTGCGCCGACGCTTAATCCGACTCTTATCAACTATGCCGCAGAGCAATTCGGCATCAATGCCTGCACGGTCAACTGGCCGTCGTTATCCTACGGAGGCTCACAGAATAATGAAGGTGTAACGAAATTCACCGAGCTTATCGGTAATATGATTTACACAATTGCAAAAAACAGCACCTTCACACTCCGCGGTGCAAGGGTGCCTTTTACAAAATATTTTTCATGGCGCAGTACGGGTGACACGGATACATTTGCAATACCGCAGTCTCAGTCCTTCAAAAAAGCGCCGATAACATCCTGTCAGCTTGTTATGCGCTCGCCGTGCAATGTGACGGTAAACGGATATGCGATAATACGTGCGGTAAATCCCTGCACCGTACGTATCAATCCCTTGCTCTGGCAGGATTACTCTCCCGAACAGACGTATTCAGAGCGTGCCGATATGACAGATTTTGTCATTGAAATACCTCTTTCGGCAGGCACACACGTTATTCCCTTTGATTCTGTGCTGCAGGCTTACTACAGTGACAACAACGGTCTTATAACCTCGGGATATCCCGAAAAGCTTAATTTCAGCATTGGTGTATGTGCAGATACAGCCTCCGCTGCAAAGCTGACGGGATTCTCGGCTACCCTCAATGCTTTCCCGTGCAATATCGGCAGATCGGTCGAAATCAGCCGCCCGATGGGTACGGCAGAGGATTACACCTCACAGAATGATGTGCCGACTCAGGAGCTGATTTTTCCGAAGGAGACGCTGATATCGGGTGAAAACGGATTTTATGATTGATATCGATATGGAGCTTTCGTCACTTTTACTTGCGTTAAGGCTGTCCAAGCAGGTTGAGAAAAGCAGAGAGTGTGGCGAGGATGATTTTACGCTGTTCAGGAAAATTGCAGGGATAATCAAGGAATACGAAAGGGGAAGGAGTAATAAATGAGCAAAATTACAAATATAATTTTTAACGGCAAAAGCCATTATATAACTTCAGCATACGGCAAGCGGACGGTTCTCAAAACCTCGTCAGGCACGACAAATCCGTTTCATTACGGTACGGATTACGGCACTAACGGCAAAAAGCTGGCACAATATGCAATAGAAGAGGGAACTGTCCTCAGCTGCGGAAGGGCTTCTGACGGAGCCTTGTATGTATGGGTTAAATATCCGAGAATCAACAAAAAGCTGCTCCACTATCATCTTGACCGAATCAAGGTAAAGTCGGGACAGAGTGTGAAAAAGGGTACACTTCTCGGCTATACGGGAAAAAGCGGAAAAGCAACGGGCGTACATCTGCACCTTGGTGTAAAAGACCTCTCAACAGACAAATATGAGGATCCGGAGGCTTTCGCAAAAAGCTACACAGAGCCGAAGACCTATAAAACAGGAAACTATACGGTAACGGCAAATCTGTTAAGGGTCAGACGAGGTCCCTCCACGGACTATGATTATAAAAAGTTTTCGTTTCTTACGCCCAATGCACAAAAGCAGATAAAACAGAGAAATTCGGGCAACAGGGCGGACGGACTTGTCAAGGGCTGTGTCTGTACGGTGTCGGAGGTTAAGAGCAACTGGGGCAAAATCCCCTCGGGCTGGGTATGCCTTGACTACTGTAAGGCGGTGAAGAATTGACGGATATATTAACGGCAATCATTGCCTTTGCGGGAACGCTCGTCGGCTCACTCGGCGGTATACTCGCCGCCAACCGCCTTACGGTATACCGCATCGATCAGCTTGAGCAGAAGGTATCAAAGCATAATAACCTCGTCGAAAGAATGTTTCAGGTTGAAAGCTCGGCAAAGTCCGCGCATCACAGAATAGATGAATTGAGAGGAGAAATATTGAAATGAAAAAGCTGAATTTAAAAGGTGTATCAATGCAGACCTGGGTGAGAACAGCGGTGCTTGTTCTTGCACTTATCAATCAGGCTCTCGTTATGTTCGGTATTACAAAAACTGAAATTGAGCTCGAGCAATGGACAGAATATGCGACATATATTTTTACGGCAGTAACCGCAATCTGGTCGTGGTGGAAGAATAACAGCTTCACTGACAAAGCGCAGGAGGCGGATACGATTATAAAACAACAAGGATAAAAGAAAACACGGACTGAGCTTCAGTCCGTGTTTTTTTATGAAATCAGCTTATTTGATCATTGTCTCGCCGGTCATTTCCTTCGGCTGCTCGAGTCCGAGGATTGTGAGCATTGTCGGAGCAATATCAGCGAGTCTGCCTGTTTCCTTGAGCTCGCAGTCATAGCCGACTACGCAGAAGGGAACGGGATTTGTTGAGTGCGGTGTGAAGGGCTTGCCGTCGTCGCCGATCATTCTGTCAGCGTTACCGTGGTCAGCTGTGATAAGCACAGCACCGCCCATTTCGAGAGTAGCGTCGCAAACCTTGCCTACGCATTCGTCAACAGCCTCAACAGCCTTAACTGCGGCATCCCAGACGCCTGTGTGACCAACCATATCGCAGTTAGCGAAGTTGAGGATAACTGCATCGTACTTGCCTGACTTGATCTCGTTAACAACAGCATCGCATACGGGATATGCGCTCATCTCGGGCTGAAGGTCGAAGGTCGGAACGTCGGGGGACTGGATAAGGATTCTGTCCTCGCCCTCAAATGTCTTTTCCTCACCGCCGTTGAAGAAGAATGTAACGTGAGCATACTTCTGTGTCTCAGCGATACGAAGCTGAGTCTTACCCTTTGATGCGAGATATTCGCCCATTGTCATTGTGAGCTCCTCGGGCGGGAAGGCAACTGTAACATTCGGCATAGTCTCGTCATACTGTGTCATACAGACAAAGTGAAGCGGGAAGAAGCCGTTCTTTCTCTCAAAGCCGTCGAAGGACTCGTCAACAAAGGTTCTTGTGATCTGTCTTGCACGGTCGGGGCGGAAGTTGAAGAATACAACGCTGTCGTTAGCCTTGATTGTGCCTTCCTTGTTGAGAACTGTGGGAACGATGAATTCGTCAGTTACGCCGTTAGCGTATGACTCCTCCATTGATACCTTACCGCAGTCAGCCTGAATGCCCTCGCCGTAAACCATTGCAGCATAAGCCTTCTCAACTCTGTCCCATGCGAAGTCACGGTCCATAGCGTAGTAACGGCCGCTGATTGTTGCGATTTCGCCGACGCCGAGCTCTTTTGTCTTGTTGTAAACGTCCTGAACGAAGCCTACGCCCGATGTAACGGAAACGTCACGGCCGTCCATAATGCAGTGGATGTAAACCTTCTCAAGACCTTCCTTCTTAGCCATTTCAAGAAGACCGAAGAGGTGCTCGATGTGGCTGTGAACGCCGCCGTCTGAAAGAAGTCCCATAAGGTGAAGTGCACTGCCGTTCTTCTTGCAGTTTTCGCAAGCGTCCTTGAGTGCCTTGATGTCGAAGAAATCGCCGTCTGTGATTGACTTTGAAATCTTAACGAGCATCTGGTAAACAACACGGCCTGCACCGATATTTGTGTGACCAACCTCACTGTTACCCATCTGACCGTCGGGGAGACCTACGTCAAGGCCTGAAGCACCGATCGTTGTGAACGGGTTTTCGTTGAAAAGCTTTGTAAGGTTGGGTGTGTTTGCAGCTTCAATAGCGTTACCCTTATCACCGGGGTTGATGCCGAAGCCGTCCATAATACATAAAACTACAGGTTTTTTCATAATTCAATCACCATTCAAAATTATGGGACGCTTTGAGCGTCCCATAGAGTTGTTTATTAAATCTTATTTGCTTGCTGCCTTAACGATAGCTGCAAAGTCGGGAGCCTTGAGTGCTGCGCCGCCGATAAGACCGCCGTCAACATCTTCCTTGCTGAGAAGCTCGTCAGCGTTAGCAGCGTTCATTGAACCGCCGTACTGAACAACAAACTTGTCAGCAGCCTCCTGATCGTAAAGCTCAGCGATGAGCTCACGGATAGCCTTACAAACCTCTTCAGCCTGATCAGCAGTAGCTGTCTTGCCTGTGCCGATAGCCCATACGGGTTCGTAAGCGATGATGATTCTGTCAAGCTCTTCCTTGGAAACGCCTGCAAGAGCAATCTTTGTCTGAGAAGCAACAACCTCCATTGTGATGTTCTGCTCTCTCTGCTCGAGGTATTCACCAACACAAAGGATAACAGTCATACCGTTGTTGAGAGCAGCTCTTGTTCTGTCGCGTACAGTAACGTCTGTATCGCCGAAGTAGGTTCTTCTCTCAGAGTGACCTGTGATAACGTATTCAACGCCGCAAGCCTTGAGCATTTCAGCAGAAACCTCACCGGTGAAAGCACCGCTTGCTGCCCAGTGGCAGTTCTCAGCGCCAACCTTGATGTTTGAGCCCTTTGTAGCCTCAAGAGCTGCGAAAAGGTCGATATAAGGAACGCATACAACAACGTCACAATCAGCATCTGCTACGAGAGGCTTGATTTCGTTGATGAGTGCTGTTGTCTCAGCAGGAGTCTTGTTCATTTTCCAGTTACCTGCGATAACTGCCTTACGAAGTGATTTGTTCATCTTTATGCGTCCTTTCGATTATTTGTTGTTAAGTGCAACAATGCCGGGAAGCTCCTTACCCTCGAGGAACTCAAGAGAAGCACCGCCGCCTGTTGAAATGTGAGACATCTTGTCTGCGAAGCCAAGCTTCTGAACAGCTGCAGCAGAGTCGCCGCCGCCGATGATTGAGATAGCACCTGACTCAGCAACAGCAGTAGCAACTGCGATTGTACCCTGAGCAAAGTTCTCCCACTCTGAAACGCCCATAGGTCCGTTCCAGATAACTGTGCCGCTGCCCTTGATAGCATTTGCGAAAAGCTCCTGAGTCTTCGGACCGATGTCAAGACCCATCCAGCCTTCGGGAATGTCGTCGCTGTTAACGATCATAGCCTCAGTGTTCGGATCGTATTCCTTACCAGCCTTGTTATCAACGGGGATGAGGAAGTTAACGCCCTTAGCCTTAGCTGTTTCCATCATATTCTTTGCGTCCTCAACACGGTCAGCCTCAAGAAGAGATGTACCGATGTTGTGACCGAGTGACTTCATGAATGTGTAAGCCATACCGCCGCCTACGATGATTGTATCGCACTTGTCGAGAAGGTTTGTGATAACACCGATCTTGTCAGAAACCTTAGCACCGCCGAGGATAGCAACGAGGGGACGCTTCGGGTTAGCGAGAGCACCGCCGATGAAGTTGATTTCCTTCTGGATGAGGTAACCGCAAGCTGCGGGGATGTAATCTGCAACACCTGTTGTTGAGCTGTGAGCTCTGTGAGCTGAGCCGAATGCATCGTTAACATAGAGATCAGCAAGGTCTGCAAGCTTCTTTGAAAATTCGGGATCGTTCTTTGTCTCTTCCTTGTGGAAACGAACGTTTTCGATAATCATAACATCGCCGTCGTTAAGCTCAGCAGCAAGAGCCTGTGCGCTTTCGCCTACAACGTCTGTTGCCATCTTAACTTCTTTGCCGAGGAGCTCGGAAAGACGAACTGCAACGGGAGCGAGTGAAAACTCGGGCTTGAACTCACCCTTCGGTCTGCCGAGGTGAGAGCAAAGGATAACCTTTGCGTTGTTGTCGATAAGATACTTGATAGTGGGGAGAGAAGCAACAATTCTCTTGTCGCTTGTGATAACGCCGTCCTTAAGGGGAACGTTGAAGTCGCAACGAACGAGAACTCGCTTACCGCTAACCTCAAGATCCTCAACGGTCATCTTGTTAAGTGCTTCCATTGTTTTCATCCTTTCAATTAAGCCGTAGCCATAATTTTACGCTTAATATTTTATAACAAAAATCCATATTTTGCAAGTAAAAAGATGTCAAAAAATTAACATTTATCAGTATATACATAATTTAACTTGATTTTGCTGATTTATTCACAATTATGTGCAAATTCGCATTATATTAGTATTAAAAAAATAATAATTACATATTGACAATAAAGTAACAAAGGTCTATAATCTTCTACATAATTATTTGGAGGTAATATAAAATGGCAAGAGTTTTTAATTTCTCTGCAGGTCCCTCTATGCTTCCCGAGTCAGTTCTTAAGAAGGCAGCAGCAGAAATGCTTGATTATGAAGGTTGCGGCCATTCCGTTATGGAAATGTCCCACCGTTCAAAGGTTTTTCAGTCAATTATCGACGGTGCACGTGAGCTTGTAAAGGAGCTTTACAATGTACCTGACAACTACAAGATTCTTTTTGTTCACGGCGGTGCATCAACACAGTTTGCGGCAATCCCCCTCAACTTCCTCAACAAGTCAGGCAAGGCGGATTACATCATTTCAGGCCGCTGGGCAAAGATGGCTTATAATGAGGCAAAGAAGTACGGCGACGTACAGATTGCAGCTTCTTCAGAGGATAAGATGTTCTCCTACATTCCTAAGACAACACGTGAGAGCTTCCGTCCCGATGCAGACTACGTTTACTACTGCATGAACAACACAATCTACGGAACAGCTTTTAAGGATATTCCCGATACAGGCGATATTCCTCTTGTCTGTGACGTTTCATCCTGCTTCTTCTCAGAGCCGCTTGATATTTCAAAGTTCGGCGTTGTTTACGGCGGTGTTCAGAAGAACGTTGCACCCGCAGGTCTCGCTATCGTTATTGTGCGCGAGGATCTTCTCGGTAATGCACGCGACTACACTCCGACAATGCTCAACTATCAGGTACACGCGGATGCAGAGTCTCTCTACAATACACCTCCGTGCTACGTTATCTATATCTGCAAGCTCGTTCTTGAGTGGATCAAGGGCTTCGGCGGTCTCGCAGAGATGAAGGCTCACAATGTCAAGAAGGCACAGATTCTCTACGATTACCTTGAAGAGAGCAAGATGTTCAAGGGTACGGTTGTCAAAGAGGACCGTTCACTTATGAACATCCCGTTCGTTACAGGTGATGCAGAGCTTGATGCAAAGTTCGTCAAGGAGTCAACAGCTGCAGGCTTTATCAACCTCAAGGGACATAAGACAGTCGGCGGTATGAGAGCTTCTGTCTACAACGCAATGCCCATCGAAGGCGTTGAGGCACTTGTAGCGTTTATGAAGAAGTTTGAAGAAGCAAATTCATAATTAAATATCACATCGATGTCATTAACTTCAGGTTAATGGCATTGATTTTAAGGAGTAATCTCTATGTATAACATTCTTACACTCAACAAAATTGCCGCTTGCGGTACTGATAAGTTCGATAAGAGCCTCTATGCTTACGGCGAGGAAATTGCAAATCCGACAGCAATTATGGTCCGCTCCGCTTCAATGCACGAGATGGAGCTTGATGCAGAAACAATCGCAATCGCACGCGCAGGCGCAGGTACAAACAACATTCCCGTTGAAGCTTGTGCAGAAAAGGGCGTTGTTGTGTTCAATACACCAGGCGCAAATGCAAACGCTGTTAAGGAGCTTGTAATCTGCGGTATGCTCCTCGCTTCAAGACGCGTTACAGCGGCTCTCGACTGGTGCAAGACACTCAAGGGTGAGGGCGATGCAGTCGGCAAGCTTGTCGAAAAGGGCAAGTCACAGTTTGCAGGTCCCGAAATTATGGGTAAGACACTCGGTGTTCTCGGTATGGGTGCAATCGGCTTCAAGGTAGCTCAGGCTGCTGAGGCACTCGGCATGAAGATTGTCGGTTATGATCCCTACATCTCAGAGGGTATCAAGTCTGCAATGTCAGCAGATATGACTCTCGTTGACGATATCAACGAAATCTTCAAGCTCAGCGATTATATCACAATCCACGTTCCTCTCACGGATTCAACAAAGAATACAGTTAACAAGGATACACTCGCACTCTGCAAGGACGGTGTAAGAATCCTCAACTTTGCACGTGGCGGTCTCGTTAATAACGATGATCTTAAGGCAGGTCTTGAAAGCGGAAAGGTTGCGGCTTATGTTACAGACTTCCCGTCAGATGATGTTATCGGTGTGGACGGCGTTATCGCAATCCCTCACCTCGGCGCATCAACTCCCGAGAGTGAAGATAACTGCGCAATGATGGCTGCTGATGAGCTTATCGCTTACATCGAAAAGGGCGAAATCGTAAATTCCGTAAATATGCCCGCTATGAAGCTTGAGGCTGTCAACGGCGCACGCACATGCGTTATCCATAAGGCTGAAGCAACAGATGCAGTCAAGGCTGCGCTCGGTGCTGATGCAAAATCTGCAGTAAGAGGTGCTTACGCTTATACTGTTGTTGACGCTGATGCACTTTCAGCGGTTGAGGCAATTGACGGCGTAATCAAGGCAAGAGTAATTAAATAAGCTTAAACCTTGAAAAGGCGGGAGAAATCCCGCCTTTTTTTACTTGCCAAAATTTCTGAAAATGATATAATAGTTAAGAGGTGGGATTATGGAAACGAAAACAAAAATTTCATCCGAATGGATCTATAAATTTTATAAGCAGCTTGATGAGCATAATGTCGAAAATCACGCGCTGATTATGATGCAGGGAAACGAGACGGTTTTTGAAAATTATGTTTATCCCTATTCTGCGGAGATGCCGCATACTCTTTTCTCTGTTACAAAGTCAATAGCTTCGACGGCGGCTGGCTTTGCGATTGACGAGGGGCTTGTCTCTCTTGATACGAAAATCAAGGGTGTTTTCCCTGATCACAAGGCTTGCGAAAGCGACGAATGGGACAGACTTACACTGAAAAGCGTGCTTACAATGATGAGCAATAAGCAGTTTTCATTCACGCAGGATATGACGGGAGATTATGTCAGTATGTTTATGGCGGCGCCCTTCCGTGATAAGGAGCGCGGCTTTTTATACAGCAACAACGATGCCCATATGGTTGCGGCTGTTGTACAGAAGTGCGCGGGAATGAATCTTGTCGATTACCTTACGCCGAGACTTTTTGAGCCTCTCGGGATTGAAAGGCCTTTCTGGGAAACCAACTCGGTCGGTGAAAATGTCGGCGGTACGGGATGTCACCTTAAGCTTCGTGATCTTGCCAAAATCTGCCGCTGTTATGCCGACGGCGGTAAATGGGAGGGTAAGCAGGTCATCCCTGAATGGTGGACAAGGGAGGCTACAAGCCTTCAGGTCGCACACGATAACGGCAAGGATAACGGATACGGTTATCTGTTCTGGATTTCAAAGGGCAACCGCTTCAGTATGGACGGAATGTTCGGTCAGCGCGTTACATATATTCCAAAGTATGATGCAGTTGTTGCAAGCTTCAATGCCTGCGTAAACGACGGTGATTTCACAACTCCGTTCGAGGAGATTCTGCCCGAAGCGTTCGAAGCCGAGCCTGACGAAGGGTATGACAAAAAGCTTGCGGAATACCTTGAGGCTAAAGGGGAGAAGCCCGTTGCCTGCAATCCGCTTCCCTCAATCCCTGTCGGAAAGACCTTTTATCTTACTCCCGCTTCGGATATGCTTGCAAAGGTGATGTTCCCCGCAGGTCTCATACCTCGTTCAATTACATCGAGCCTTGCTAAAAGACCCTCGAAAAACCTCAACGAGCTTTCGTTTGAGCTCAGCGCGGATGTGCTGACAGTCAGGTGGAAGGAGGATGGCGACACCGTTACAATCAACTGCGGTCTTGACGGTGAGCCGAGAATGTCCGAGAGCACAATCAAGGGATATCCGTATAAAATCTGGGCTTATGCCTACAACAAAAACGGAAAGCTCAACGCGGTTGTAAAGCCGCTCAATACCCTCGCGACTCAGTACATCGAGTTTGATTTTGGTGCGGATACGGTTAAAATGCAGCTCAGAGGTACTCCGTCATTCCCGTGGTTTATCAGCAAAAATGCAGATCAGAGCAGCTTTGTAAAGAACAGCGGTGTCCTCAGACCCGTAATTATGAAGGCTGTCAATAAGGTGCTGGCAACCACCGAAATGCCGATGAAATTCAAAACAAAATAAATAAAAGTCGGATAAGACCTGAATCTTATCCGACTTGATTTTTTAGATGCTCTCAAGCTCCTTGAGCTTTGCATCAACCTCGGCTCTTCTATTCATAAGCTCAGCCTGAATAGGCTCGAGTCTCTTCTTTGAGAGAGGATAGATGATTGTGAGAATAAGGATGAGAGTATAAACGATAGCGGGAACGATTGTGCACATTTTGTAGATGTTGTGACCGAAGCCGCCTGCAACTGTTGAAATTGTATTTCTGACCTTGTCCGTGTAGCCGGTCTTCTTAAGAAGCTGCATTCCGCCCGAGTCTGCAATCGTCTGACCGAGCTTTCTCGAGAATGTGTAAACAGCATAGATTGCACTCTCGCTGTGCTCGCCGGTCGTGTATTCGTTATAGTCGATAACGTCCATAACGATTGCCCAGTTCGTGATGCTCATAAATGAGTAACCGAAGCCTGTGATTGCCTGCATTATGAAGTATGTTGTAACGTTCGGAAGGAATACAGCGTTGAAGATACTTGCGAGTGAGGAAAGGCAGAGACCGAATACGCAGATTTCCTTCTTACCGAATTTCTCAACGAGCTTCGGCATAATCGGAATCATAATTGCCATCGGTGCGTATGTGCAGAGCGTGTTTATGATTGAAAGGTCGGAGTTGCCGAAATAGTTCTTGAAAAGATACTGGTTGAATGAGCCGTACTGGAGAAGACCGCTGATAAGCACACCCGAAATTGTAACAGTGATGAACGGAAGGCTTCTGAAGAGCGGGCCGTATGTACGCTTGAGGTCGATCTTCTTTTTCTCGACGGGAACCTTGACTCTTTCCTTTGTCGTCTTATAGCAGGCGAGGTATGAAACAATCGCAAGTGCCGCGAGAATAACCGCAAAAACGAAAGCCTTTTCGCCGCTGAAAACGGAAACCTCTTCATTGGTTTTCGGGTCAACGAACTTGTTATAAACAACCATCTGACCGAGGAGTGTAACAACAGCACCGCCGACACCGCCGCCGATTGAACGGAAGGTTGAAAGAAGCGTTCTGCCCTTCGGGTCATCCGTGATAACAGATGCAAGTGAGCCGTAGGGGATGTTGACACCCGTGTAAAGCATACCGAAGCAGGTGTATGTAACGTATGCAAAAATAAGAATAACGATGTAGCTGTTTACGAACTTGTTGATGCCGAGGAAACATACCGCCATCGAAACGCAAAGCGGAATCGAAAGCCATTTGAGGTAAGGTCTGAATTTACCTTCCTTTGTAGCGCTTCTTGCATCAACGATAAGTCCCCACATCGGGTCATTGATTGCGTCCCAGAGTCTTGTGACAAGGAAAAGAACTGTAATGTCATTGTAAACCTTTGCGGAATCAAAGCCGACCATAAGGCTGTCCGTATAGAAAACCTTAAGGAAGGTTGAAATAAATGTAAGCACAAGCAGGTTACCGATATCACCGAGCGTGTAGCCGAAGCCCTCCTTGATGCCGATGGCATTCGGATGCTTCAGAGCATTCGCAGGTGCGGCGTTTTTCTTTTTGCCCATATTTTTCACCTCGAAAATTCAATTATTTTGATTGTAACTAAAAAATCCCCGAATGTCAATCATTCGGGGAAAATAATATTTTGCAAATCAGACAAGTCCCATACAGAACTCGACCAGAAGCGCAACAATTACCACAAGTGCGGATATTATAAAGCCGTGAATCATCGGGCGCACACCCGACTTTTTAAAGCTCGAGAAGGATGTGTTAAGTCCGATTGCGGCAAGTGCGCTGACCATAAGAAATTTGCTGACCGTTTTCGTTCCTGAAACAACTTCTGCGGGGATTGTGAAAACGCTCGCAACGATTGACATTCCCACAAAGCCGAGGATGAACCAGGGAAAGATTTTTTTGATGCTGAAATTTGCCTTGAGCTCATCACCGTTTTTGCTGTTTCTGATAGCCTCTTTCTTCTTAAGACGAAGCTGGATAAAAGCAAATGTGATAACGGTCGGGATGATAGAAAGGGTGCGTGTCAGCTTGACCATTGTTGCAAAATCGCCCGCACCCTCGGAGAAGGCGTAGCCCGTCGCAACAACGGAGGAGGTGTCGTTGACTGCCGTTCCTGCCCAGATGCCGAAGGCCTCATCCGTCATACCGAGCGCGCGTCCCATAATCGGGAAAAGCACGATCATCGCCATATCAAAGAGGAAGGTTGCGGACATCGCATAGGCAACGTCGTCATCGTCCGCATCAATAGTGGGTCCGATTGCCGCGATTGCCGAGCCGCCGCAGATGCCCGTTCCTGCTGAAATAAGGTTGGAAAGCTTCCAGTTAAGACCTAGCGCCCTGCCGATGAAATATCCGCCGCCGAAGCAGGTCAGGAGCGTAAAAATCATAACCGTCAGCGACATTCTGCCGACCTGCAGAACGGTTGTGATGTTGAGCGAAAGCCCGAGCAGAATAATTGCAAATTTAAGAATTTTCTTTGATGTGAATTTGATACCCGTTGCAAAAATGTCGGTCTTTTTCAGAAAGCTGTTGATTATCATACCGATGAACATCGCGATGACAGCCGAGCCGACAAGATGAATCGGCAAAAGTCCTTCAATAAAGCAGGCGAGAGCCGCAATTGCAACAGAAAGTATTATACCGGGAAATAGTTTAAGAGCCTTCATAGTTTATCCGAGATTATCCTTTACATTTGTTTCATAGTGTCCCGTATCCTGGAAACCGTTCTTAGTCTGTATGCATTCGCCCCACTTGCGTGCGATTTCCTCATAGGAATCTGTCTGTACCTTTGCGCGGTGGAAGCCGTCCTTGCTGCCCATGATGCACCAGTCAGAGCTCCACATTCCGTGCCCCGTTGCCTTGTATGTCCACAAGGTCCAGCTGTAATCGAGCTTATCGAGAGTCTTGAAGCAGTTTTTCCACGTTGTTTTCTGGTGGGGATAGAACTCGCCCATATACATCGGAACGTCGAAATAAATCCACTTTGTGAAGAATGCGAAAAGGTTGAAAATGAAGTTGGAGTTGTTATAGAAATGCACCTGATAAACAACGTTGTCCCAGCCCTTTGTCCAAGCCTGCGGAAGGGCGATAGCCGTCCAGATGCATTCCATTGTGATAACGTGGTCTTCATCTACTGCGCGTACCGCATCATAAAGGCGGGAATAAGCCATAGTGTTGTTCTTTCTTCTCTCAAACTCGGTTGAGGGTACGTCGCACATCGGCTCGTTGAGAAGGTCGTACATCGCAACGGCAGGATTGCCGACGAATTTCTCGGCGATAGCCGTCCAGAGCTCGTCCGTCAGTCTGCGGTATTCCTCGCCCTGCTCGGTGTCCTCGTAGTATCCGCAGGAATGCCCCTTACCGCTGTGCGGAGCGTCGCTGTGGTAGCCGACGGCGCCGTGCATATCAAGAATAACGTAAAGCTCACGCTCCGAGCATTCCTCAACCACCCATTCAAGACGGGAGAAATCCCATTCGCCGTTTTCGTCAAGGATTTTTGTACCCTTGTCGTCATAGTAGAAGTTTCTGAACCAGAACGGAACACGGACACAGTTAAAGCCCATTGACTTAATATGATCGAAGTCATATTCCGTAATCCAGTTGTCCATATACGTATTGAAAAGCTCGTAAGCCTTTTCTCTGCCGAAGCGTTCTTCAAGCGTTGTCAGAACCGAATAGTGGTCAGTAGCCTCCTCATAGGGTGAGAGCCAGTCCTCCCATATCATCCAGGAGCCGAGATTGACACCCTTGAGCTGAATCTTCTCGCCCTTCTGATTGACGAGCTTCTGTCCGCTCGCTTTAAGAAAATCCTCATCGGTAAAGCCTGTGACTTCCTCGGTAGTCTCAGCCGCAAAGCCGACCGCGCAGACCGAAAAAGCGGTGATAACTGCGAGCATAAATGATAAAAGCATTTTAAAAGTCTTTTTCACAAAACCACTCCTTTGTATAGCTTATAGGTAAATTATAGTACACTTTCTAAACTCTGTCAATCAAACAAAAAGACTTCCGAAAACGGAAGTCTTTGATGTTTTGTTTATTCGACAAATTGGAGTTTGTCGGGATGTTAATTTTTGATTGAATTTAAGTATAGCAAAGCCTCCCTTGCCTAAAGGGAGGTGGATTTTGCGTAGCAAAAGACGGAGGGATACATTAACAAGATTTATTTTCTGATGTGTTTTCCTTTGTGTCTCAAACTATCCCTCCACCACTTCGTGGTCCCCCTCCCTTTAGGCAAGGGAGGCTGGGTTTCTGTGACATTTCATTTCCCCGACAAATTAAAATTTACTCCTCTAAAATTTTACCCGTTTCAAGGTCTATCGTAACTATCTTATCATAATAAATATCCGCGTAATCGAGGAAACCTTTTTTATACTTGCCGACGGGTTTATCGGAAAGCTCGGATAAACCAAGGTTAACGGTATCGGGATATTCGGCATCGTAATGATAATCCGTTTGTCTTAATCTGAATTTAATCTGATGAGACGTTACCTCAAGGTCGGAGATATAACCGCGGATAAGCTCCTTGTCATCAAGCGAAATCAGCTTATAGTCATAAGGCAAATTGCTGAGCGTATATCCGTCAGTAATTTCATTCGGTTGAGCATTGATTGAAAGTCCGCCCGACGGATAATACCAATTATTAAGCTTTATATTGTTTTTTCTGCAGTAACCGAGGAAGTCGTTATATTTGTCAAACTCGGTTCTTGTCTTGTCCACGGTGTTGTATACAACCATATTGTCGCCCAAAACGTTGTAAATACTGCCGTTGTAAAGTCTTTTGTAAAGTGCATCCTTACTGCCGTAGTTATCAGCCATTGTCAGCAGGTGTGCAACAAGGTATTTTTCATCAGTGTCGTATGTATATTTGTAAATCACACCCTGCATAACAGTGCCTTCGTCGCCTTCAATTTTGTGAGCGGCGGCAGAAGTTTTTCTGAAGGTATAATTCCCGAAAATAACCTCGCTGTAATCTGTCACACCGGGACCGATACAGGCTGTAAGGCTGAAAAAGGTTACTGCACAGATAACCAACGACAATAAGCGTATGAAATTTTTCATAATTTTCATCTTCCTTTCTTTTCTTTAATTGTATTATATATCTGTATTGTTTTACTGTCAATTGACATTTTCAATACAAGTAAATATAATAAAACCATAAAAAGCAAGAGGTGACCTATGAAAAGAGTATTTCTCATTGTTCTTGATTCCTGCGGAATAGGGCAGATGCCCGACTGCGCGGACTTCGGGGACAAGGATTGCAACACCTTAAAAAGAATATCCGCTTCGCCGTTTTTCTCGGCGGAAAATACAATAATGCTCGGGCTCGGCAATATCGACGGCATTGATTATCTTTCAAAAAACGAAAAGCCATCGGCGCTCGTTGCAAGGCTTACGGAAAAATCAAAGGGCAAGGACACGACAATCGGCCATTGGGAAATTGCGGGCGTTGTATCAGATAAGCCCTTGCCGACCTATCCCGACGGCTTCCCCGAGGCAATCCTCGCTGAATTTTCACGGCAGACGGGCAGAGGAGTGCTCTGTAACAAGCCGTATTCGGGCACGGATGTTATCCGCGATTACGGCAGGCGCCACGTTGAAACGGGCGACCTTATTGTTTACACCTCGGCGGACAGCGTTTTTCAGATTGCGGCACACGAGAGTATAGTTCCGCCCAAGCAGCTCTATGAATACTGCCGTATTGCGCGCGCAATCCTTACGGGAGAGCACGCGGTCGGCAGAGTTATTGCCCGCCCGTTTGAGGGCGAATATCCCGATTTCAGACGCACGGCAAACCGCCACGATTTTTCGCTTGAGCCACCGAAGCCGACACTTCTTGATGCTCTTGCCGATAACGGCAAAACGGTTTATGCAATCGGTAAAATATATGATATTTTTGCGGGCAAGGGTATAACGGAGCACGTTTTCACCCACTCGAATGCCGAGGGAATGCAGAAAACCCTCAAGGCCCTTGATAAGGACTTTGAAGGTCTGTGCTTTACTAATCTTGTGGATTACGATATGCTCTACGGACACCGCCAGGACGTTGACGGCTATGCGAAGGCGTTTGCCGAATTTGACGGATGGCTCGCGGATTTTATTAAGGGAATGAAGTCCGACGATGTGCTGATGATTACCGCCGACCACGGCTGTGACCCCGGCGACAGCCACACCGACCACACGCGCGAGTACACTCCGCTTATCGTTTACGGCGAGCGCATAAAGCCCCTGAACCTCGGCACGCGCCCGACCTTTGCGGATATCGCCGCAACCATAGCCGATTACCTGAATATACCGTTCAAATGCGACGGCGATACGGTTTTAAAGTGAACGGTAAATTATAATTTGTAGGGATGTTTAATTATGATGAATGCTGGAACGACAGAAACCTCCATCTGATGAGGGAGGTGGATTTTGCGAAGCAAAAGACGGAGGGAGAGATAGCAAAAGCCTTGACTACCCCTCAGTCTTGCCTACGGCAAGCCAGCTCCCCTGACAAGTGGAGCTTACTCTTAATCCAATTTGCTTCTAAATTGAAAGACCTCTACAAACCCCAATTTATCAAACTTTTTACAATTTCATAAACTTAAAACCACCGTAATAACAAAGGTCAAGGAAATCGTCGGGAACGGTCGAGCTGCTCTTTTTATTACGGTATTCGTTTTCGTTAAGACCGAAGCCTGAAACGGCACGCGGGACATTGAGCGCCGCCTGAATTTTCCTTACGTGCTCAATCAGCTTATCTGTCGCAAAGTCGGGATAATCGTCAGCATGTGCGATACCTGCTTTCAGAGCGATCTCATAAAGACCGCTTTTGATAAATGGCAGCTCATCCTCCATAATGCCCGGAACAATCAGCGCACAGACGGAGGCTCTCGGATAGCCGAAGTCTGCAAAAAATCTGCTCGTCTTACTCAGAAGCGAGCTCTCAAGGTCTGTGATGTTGCGGTGAGCGGCAACAGAAAAATACATCGCATACATCAGCCTCTCCAGTGCATCGATATTTCCGCGGCAGGCGGGGATTATATTCTTAAGGATTTCTACAGCACCCGATACCGCAAAATCCCGTATAATGACGTTGTCTGCATTTTTAAGCGCATCAACGGCGTAGGCAAGGCAGGCGAGTCCGTCGAAGGCTACCATACCCGACGGCATACAGCCGAAAAGCGAGCTGTCGAGAATAACGGTGTCGGGCGAATGGCGGTAGGCTTCGTAGCAGCCTCTTTCAAAATCGGTCATCGAGCTTGCGGAACAGCAGGGGATGGCGGTGAAGCGAGTTTTTCCCTCGTGCGAAAGTAGCATACCGCAATCTATTGCCGCCGAGCCTCCGGCTGCGATAATCAGCTCCGCATCGCACTCGAAGAATTTTTCGGATGCCTGCAGATAAAGCTCGTGAATATTGCTGTTGACAACCGTACGTACGTGTGATATTATCATCGTACTTTGTTGTTGAAGGCTATTAAGAAAACCCCGATCACAAAAGATGTCGTTATCGCAGATTATTATTGCGCTTTCGCAGCTTTCAGGTCGGAATTTATTTATATTATCTTTCCCGAAAATGATTTTTCCGGGAAGGTAAATTTCAGGCATATCCAACACTCCTTTACGTTATTATTTCATCAGAAGTGGAAGATATACCCTTGCTTGTACTTTTAGGAGATGCTTTTATGGAAACTGTAATAATGTACGCGCTTTTTGCTGTGGGAATAATTCTTATCGTCAAGGGCGGCGACTGGTTTGTTGACGGTGCGGCGTGGATTGCCGAGGTAACCGGAATACCGAAGTTTATCGTCGGTGCTACGATCGTCAGTGTAGCAACAACCCTGCCTGAAATTTTCGTCTCATCAATCGCGGCAGTTGAAGGTCACGAGATTCTGATGTCGGGTGTCGGTGACTATATCTTTCAGGCGGAAGAAAAGGTTAGTCTTGCTATCGGTAACGGCGTCGGCTCCGTTATTTGTAATACAGCGATGATTATGGCGTTAAGCCTCGTCTTTATGCCGACGGAGATTGAACGCAGAAAGTTCACGCCGAAGGCGGTTCACCTCGGACTTGCTCTCGTGGCGCTTATGGTGATGACAAGAACGGGTGCGCTTTCAACAAGGGGATCGATTATCCTGCTTGTGATTTTTGTTTCGTTTATCCTTGAAAATATCAGAAGCGCAAAGAGCGATTCGCTTGATGATGACGATCCTCCGCAGGTCGATAAAAAGACGGTTATCAGAAACGTTCTTGAAATTATTGCCGGTGCGCTCTGCATCGTTTTCGGTTCAAGATTCCTTGTAAACTACGGTTCGGATATCGCAAGAAGCTGGGGCGTTTCCGAGGGTATTATCGGTGTTACGATGGTTGCTGTCGGCACATCATTACCCGAGCTTGTAACGGCAATTTCAGCTATTATCAAAAAGCAGCCGTCGATGTCTGTCGGCAACGTTATCGGAGCGAATATCATTGACACGGTGCTTATTCTTCCGATATGCTCATTGATTTACGGCGGAACGCTTCCCGTTTCGGTTCAGAATATTTTCCTCGATTTCCCCGTCTGTGCGCTCGTTTCGGTAATCGCACTTGTGCCGACGGTAATCGGCAAAAAATTCTTCCGCTGGCAGGGTATATTACTGCTGTTGATATATGCGGCTTATCTTGTTATCGTCAGCTCGAAGCTTGACTGGTATCTTTCACTGTTCAATGTTTAAAAGCAAAACCTGCAGAATTTTCTGCAGGTTTTCTTGATTTTCGGCTTTGTGTGTAATATAATAAACAGGATTGGGGGAATTATAATGGCTTCTTTTAAGGCTCTTGATATTTCTAAAAAAATTCTCGTCACGGGTGCGGCAGGCTTTATCGGCTTCCACCTGAGCAAAAAGCTCCTTGAGCAGGGCGTAACGGTTGTCGGATTTGATAACATCAACGACTATTACGATGTCAACCTCAAGTATGCGCGCCTTGAGATTCTCGGAAAATTTGAAAATTTCACTTTTATAAAGGGCAACCTTGCTGACAAGCAGGCGATTGACACTCTTTTCGAAGAGAATAAGTTTGATATTGTTGTCAACCTTGCGGCGCAGGCAGGCGTCAGATATTCTATCGACAATCCGCAGGCTTATATCGAATCGAATGTTATCGGATTTTTTAATATTCTTGAAGCGTGCCGTCACAATCCTGTTGAGCATCTTCTCTATGCTTCTTCAAGCTCGGTTTACGGCAATCAGCAGAAAACTCCGTTCTCAACTGATGACGATGTCAGTAAGCCGATTTCACTCTACGCGGCGACAAAGAAGTCGAACGAGCTTATGGCTTATACCTACAGCCACCTCTACGGAATTCCCTCGACGGGACTTCGCTTCTTCACGGTTTACGGTCCGTTCGGCAGACCTGATATGGCGTATTTCGGCTTCACGAATAAGATTATGAAGGGCGAAACAATCAGGATCTTCAATAACGGCGATATGTACCGCGATTTCACCTATGTTGACGACATCGTCAGGGGCATTGAAAATATGCTCTGCAATCCGCCCGAAGCGGATGAAAACGGCGACAGGGCAACAGTTTACAATATCGGCAACAACTCTCCCGAAAAGCTGATGTATTTCATCGAGACGCTTGAGAATGCGCTCGGCAGAAAGGCTGAAAAGGAATTCCTCCCGATGCAGCCGGGTGATGTTTATCAGACCTATGCGGATGTCACGCCTCTTATAGAAAAATTCGGCTTCAAGCCGTCTACACCTATCGAAGAGGGACTTGCGCGCTTTGTTGAATGGTATAAAGACTACTACAAGATTTAAAGGGGTATTAAAAATGAAGGATATTAATTTCGGTACATTTCCGACGATGATAACACCGTATCACGATGACAACACCGTTGATTACGAGGCAGTTAAGAATATTACAAACTGGTATATCGAGCAGGGCTGTACGGGTATTTTTGCAGTCTGCCAGTCGAGCGAGATGGTTTATCTCTCACTCGAGGAAAAGGTTAAAATCGCAAAAACTGTTGTTGAAACAGTAAAGGCGAGCGGTAAGGATGTTTCTGTTGTTGCTTCGGGACACAATTCCGACGATATGGATGCTCAGGTGCGCGAGCTTACGGCCATCGCAGAGACGGGAGTTGACGCTATCGTATGGGTAAGTAACCGCCTTGACCTCCAGAACGACGGTGATGACGTGTGGATTGCCAATGCTGAAAAGCTTCTTGCACGGCTTCCCGAGGATATCGCAATCGGTATCTACGAATGTCCCTATCCCTACAAGCGACTTCTCACGGAGAAAATTCTTGATTGGTGTATCTCGACGGGCAGATTTACCTTCATCAAGGATACCTGCTGTGACCCTGACGAGCTTGACAGAAGACTTGAGCAGATCAAGGGCACAACAATCAAGCTTTATAATGCGAACTCACAGACGCTTCTCTACACCCTTAAAAACGGCGGTGCAGGCTTCTCGGGCATTATGGCAAACTTCCACCCCGACCTTTACGCATGGCTCTGCGATAATTTCGATAAGGATGAGAAAAAGGCACAGTCAGTACAGAATTTCCTTTGCCTTGCTTCTTTTCTTGAGGCACTCGCTTATCCGCAGACCGCAAAGTATCATATGAATAAGGTCGGTGTACCGATGAGTCTGTGGTCACGCTCCTGCGACCATAAGAAGTTCACGAAGTATCAGCGTATGATTATCGACGATCTGATGACAGCAGAGGACGATATCAGAGAACTTATATCCAAATAAATGAAAAAAGCAGCACTCAGGTGCTGCTTTTTTGTGGATTATATAAAATATATATTCTTTTTGTACAATAAAGTTGAAAAATCAACAACGATGTGATAAAATCAATTCGATTGTTTAATGAGACATTATGCTCAGAAGTGTTGTTTTGGAGGTTTTTATGGCGAATAAAAAATATCCGTATTATGAAGTTGCTGAACCGAAGGACCTTAAGGAGCTTGTTGAATTCTGTGCGAAAGAATTTGGTGATAAAAAGGCTTTCTGGTACAGAGAAAAGAATACCGAAATTGTCAGGTCTTTCAAGGAGTTTGCGGCTGATGTTGAGGCTCTCGGAACATATCTTCTCAGCCTCGGCTATAAGGATGCACACATTGCCCTTATGGGTGAAAACAGCTACGAGTGGATTGTTTCCTACTTTGCAGTTGTCAACGGCGGCAATGTAATTGTCCCGATTGATAAAGAAAACGTCGCAAAGGATGTTAAGTTCCAGCTTACACAGAGCGATACACAGCTCTTCCTTTATTCTGATACATATTCCGATATCGCAGAGTTCTGCGGAATTGAGAGTATCAATTTCAAGAGCTATGCAGAGCTTATCGCGAAGGGTAAGGAGCTTATCGCTAACGGTGACACAAGCCTCAGAGATACAGTTATCGACATTGAGCGTATGTGTGCTATCGTGTTTACATCGGGCACAACATCCGACCCGAAGGGCGTTATGCTTAACCACAAGGGTCTTGCAAAGGATGCTGTAATCAGCTCGAAGAACCTCTACGTTCCCGAAGGAACTGTTTCGCTTCTTCCTCTTTACCATACATTCGGCTTTATGGCTTGCGTGCTTTGCCAGATGCTCCGCGGCTGGCCCGTGTTCATCAACACCAGCCTCAAGCGTGCATTTGACGATATCAAGTATTCTCAGCCGAAGCATATTTCGGTTGTTCCTATGCTTCTTATTGTTATCTACAACAAAATCTGGAGCAACGTCCGCGCAGGCGGTAAGGAGAAGCTCTTCAAGACTATGATAAAGGTCAGCAACGCTCTCCTCAAGGTTGGTATTGATATCCGCCGTAAGGCATTCAAGCAGGTGTTTGACGCATTCGGCGGCAACCTCGAGATGCTCATCACGGGCGGCTCGGCAATTGATGAGAAGTACATCAAGGGCTTCAGAGATATCGGTATTACGGTCATCAACGGCTACGGTATCACAGAGTGCTCACCCATCGTTTCAACAACAAGAAACGAGCACTTCGCTCCCAAGAGCGTAGGTGCAATTCACCCCGAGCTTGAAGCAAGGGTTGTTGACGGTGAGGTTCAGGTCAAGGGCCCGACAGTCTTTATGGGCTACTACAAGAACGAGTCTGCAACACAGGCTGCATTTGACGGCGAATGGTTCAGAACAGGCGACCTCGGCAGTATTGACGAAGACGGACTTCTCTACATCGAAGGCAGAAAGAAGAATCTTATCATTCTCTCAAATGGTAAGAACGTTGTTCCCGAGGAGCTTGAGTCAATCCTTATGAATAATGCCGACGAGATTAAAGAGGTCCTCGTTTACGGTCAGGATGACCGTATTGTCGCTGAGATTTATCCCGACACAGAGATTGACGGAGTTGAGAAGATCATCAACAGTAAGGTCAGCGAAATCAATCAGAAGCTTCCTGTTTTCAAGCGTATCGCAAAGGTTAAATTTACTGACAAGGAATTTCCGAAAACAACAACAAAGAAAATCAAGCGTACATACAGCAATAAATAAGCGAAATGAGCTGACACTGCGGTGTCAGCTCATTAATTTTTGTTCTGTTTATTCGACGGGAGCAGGATTGATTTTGCTCATTACCGCATCCTTGATAAGATTAAAGAGGAACTCAATTATCTTCTTCAAGGAAGCGAAGAAATCCGTATTGTAGCGATCCGTCGTATTCATATTGTCAGGTACCATCGGTGTAACGGAGCCGTCCTCGTCGTTATAAACGAGATACTGCGGATAATCCTCATCCATAAAGACATTGTAATTCTCAACATTGATAATCTTATTGAAAAGAATATTAAGTGACTCGGGGAAGGTCTTATGGTCAAGATTCTTCACGAACCAGGTTGTGTTGGGCAATACGCAGGTTGAAGCATCAATCTGCTTGTCGGGGGAAAGGTATCTGTCCGTACCGTTTGCGACAGCATCAGCGATATATTCGTCCGAAAGAACGGTATTAAGCGTAGCTGCTGTTGCTCCGAGGGAGGCATTCTCCACTGTGCAGTAATCCTCACCGAGAGAGTCTGCGTTTTTTACAACGGGTAATGTCTGGTAACCGTATTTGGTTACATTCGTCATATGGATGCCCTTTGCCTCAAAGCCCTTCCAGAGCTCGGGAAGCTTGCACTGAACGTTGTAGTGATAATTATCGATAACCTTGATAAAGCCTGCATATTTATCAGTATCTGCGCCGTAGAACACGGTTTCCTTTGCCTTTTCGTAATCCTCGTCAGAAACCATAGCCCAATATGCGGGGAAGTTGCCGTAGGTATCGCGAAGCAGGCGGGGAACGATATTGAGATAAATGTCGGGATAAACATTGTTGATTGACCAGGCAAGGAAATCCAGACCGTAGGTATCGTTAAGAACTGTTACAAAGGCCTGAATAAGCTCGTTCAAGTTAGTGTCCGTTGAAAGCTCAAGGTCATAGACATAGCGCTCAACGCCGTCAGCGTCAATATAAATCTCGCCGCTGAATGCCTTCGAAGCGAACTCGGCACCGTTGACAGCACTTGCATAGGAAATATAATCAGCAACATATTCGCCGTCATATTTTTCCATATAAGCGGCTGCGATACAATCACCGAGGCATCTGCCGAGAAGCGCAACCTCAGTTTCGCCTGTGGCTGCGAGAACAGCCTCGATATATTCGTGAAGCTTTTCCGCAGTAACATACGGATCAACACGCCAGTCATAAGCAAATTTGAACTGTTCAGTACCGTATCTGCCGTTTATTTTGGTCGGGTTGATTCTGTCGATGCTGGAAATATCAGCTCTGCTGTTGTCGAGGGGATTTCCGTTTTCGTCAAGCATAAGGTCGGCATAAAGCGGAGACATAATGCCGTAAACGGTGTCGCAGAATTCATCCCACTGCTGAGTAATTACAGCCTTCGCGAAAACGTCGATATTCTCCTTAACAGTATCCATAATGAAATTCTCAGGGAGACTGATGGGGAAAATCTTTCTTGTTGTACCGTCAGGATTATCGGCGATAAGATGACCGCCCGTGCCCACAACGTAAATAAGCGGAATTTCAGTTCCGACTCCCTCGTCGGATGCACCGGTGTGCACAACGAAGGAGAATGAACCTAAAATAAGAATAATACTGAGAACAACAGATAAAATTCTTTTAGAAATGCGTTTCAAAGATAACACTCCTGTTTTTATTTCTGTGATGCCTTCCACTCGTCAAGAGTTGAGGACTCCTCGGTCTCAACATGTGAGAAGAAGAAGTTCTTTCTCTCCTCGCTGTTGATAACAGTTACGGGCTTGATCTGATTGAGAACAACGCCTCTTGCACGGAGAGACTCTCTGTAATCCCAATATGTCTTGGGCTTGAGCACAAGAACCTCGGGTCTGTTGAGCATACCCCAACGTCTGTACTTAGCAAATTTTTCGTTAACCTCAGAGAACTCCTCGTCGATGATGTCGATCATCCTCTGTCTGTCATCCTCTGTCATCGGATTCTTCGGCTCAACGAGCATACAGTAACGCGGCGGCTTTGTTGAGAAGTCGGGATAGTAGCTGAAGCCTGTGAACTCGTTATCCATTCTCTTTGCAGCGTTCTTTGCTACGAAGTCGCACATCTGAGTTGTTGTCTTTTCGTTTGCAACGTTCATATCAAGGTTCTTTCTGTAAAGAAGCTCGATTCTCGGAGTGTTGTTGTACATCTTTGTAACCTGAACAACGTCCTCGATGCGGTATCTGTAAAGACCTGAATAGTTTGTAACAACGATTTCGTACTTCTTGCCTACCTCAAGCTCGTCGATGAGGAGAGTCTTCGGCTCTACGTTGGGATCCTCTTCAACATCATCGTCAATGGGGATGAACTCGAAGAAGATACAGTGCGGAAGAAGAACACCGTCGTGAACATCAAGCTCTGTCGGCATAGCAAAGAAGCCTTCGGCGGCAGCATAACCCATATTGTGAAGGGGAAGGTCACCGATTGACTTACGGAGTTTTTCAACGTAAACCTTAAGGTTTGAGCCGACCATACCATGTGCCCATGTGAGCTTCGGCCAGATACGCGGTGCGATGGGGGTATCAAAGCCCTTTTCGAATTCCTTGCGCAGCTCTGCAGCACGCTTCGGGTTGGGCTTGAACTTCTTCTCATACTCCTTGCGAAGCTCGGGAGTGATTCTGATGTTCGGGTTGATGATACCCTTTTCGATATCATCGCAAAGCATCTCCCAGTTTTCCTCAAGGTAGTCGAACATTGTTGTAAGAAGAGTTACAACGATTGACTCGAGGTATGAAACGTTTCTTTCCTCAAGAGCAAATCTGAGCTGGAGATATGATGTATCGAGAAGCTCCTCGTGCTCGGGGATAAGAAGAGAAACGGGTGATGTTGAGAATGTGTTGAGAAGGGGCTTGAGGTAGAGGAGGGGAACCTGTCCCGCACCGTTACACTGCTTGCCGTCCTCAAGCTTATGGCCTGTAAGGATAAGAACAAGGGGACCCTTCTGTGCGGGCATTCTTACTCCCTTGACGTCCTTAAGGTAGTGGTATGCCGTTGCAACGGAAGCTGAGAAGCCGATGCACTGCATATGCCAGAGGTCAATAATTGACTTGGGAAGAATTTTCGGCTTGCCGACGCTTCCCGAGGATGAACAGTAACGGACGTTCATACCTGTATACATAAGGTTCTTTTCCTTGTTCTGGATCATACGGTCAACGTAATTTTCGTAGTCAGCGTATGTTGAGAGGGGAACCTTAGCACGGAAATCTTCAATAGAATGGATATCCTTGAAGTTGTATTTTTTACCGTAATCACAGTTTTTGCTCTTGCTGAGGATTTTTTTAAGGGTTCTGCGCTGTGCTCTCATCGGATTCTTGGTGTGGAAGTCGATTTCTTTCAAAGTGAAATCGCCGAGAAAAACACCGAAATCTGAAAAATGCATTTAATTCACTCCTTAATTTTTAGACACTACGTCTCATATTCCCATATATTATAAAATAATTCAATATAAAAGTCAAATACCATTTGCATACAAAGTGTTGCATATGTATGCAAAAAGGGTGAAAATCCGTATACATTTGTAATATATATACGCGCGCGAGGGCGGTACCGGCTTACTGTATTCCACGTTCAGAAGCAGTCAGAAAAAATTTTAAAAAATTTTCAAAAAACACTTGCAATTTGATTGACAATATGTTATCATACTCGAGCATGCTATATTATTATGTAGCAAAGTGCGTAGATATGCGTTGATGTGAGAGGTGGCGGCCCATCGAGGTCGGGAATTCTCGCGGAGTATGTCCGATTTAAAACCGGGCGATCGAATAACCTACAGACCGGGTCCGCTTCCCTTTTGCGGATCTGTGTATGTATGTGCGTTTAAAACCTTTAAATGCACTTTCCCGGAAACTAACCCATTTCCGGTTTTTAAATGCGGCAGGTTGAAACACCCGGTCGCGTTGCAACAAATAGGTTTTGAACGTTGCCCGCCAAATTTATAAGGAGGCAGAATCATGGCAGTAAAGGGAAAAATCAGAATCAGATTGAAGGGTTATGACCACAACCTTGTTGACAAGGCAGCGGAAAAGATCGTAGAGACTGCAAAGCGCACAGGCGCTCAGGTTTCAGGTCCTGTTCCTCTTCCGACAGAGAAGGAAGTTGTTACAATTCTTCGTGCTGTTCACAAGTACAAGGACTCCAGAGAGCAGTTCGAACAGCGCACACACAAAAGGCTTATCGACATCATCAGACCGTCAGCTAAAACAGTTGATGCTTTGAGAGGTCTTGAGCTTCCTGCAGGCGTAGAGATTGAAATCAAGCTTTAATCTTAAAGCGCCACAGGTCAAGTTGGCGCAGGTGCCAACCAATAACCTATTAAGGAGGAAAACATAATGAAAAAGGGTCTTATCGGAAAGAAAATCGGTATGACACAGATCTTCGACGAAAAAGGTAATGTAGTACCCGTAACAGTCGTTGAAGCAGGTCCGAACGTGATCGTTCAGAAGAAGACAATCGAGAATGACGGCTACGAGGCTGTTCAGGTTGGTTTCGGCGATCAGAAGGTAGCAAGAGTCAACAAGCCCATGAAGGGTCACTTCGACAAGAGCGGCGTTGCTCCCAAGAAGGTCCTCAAGGAGTTCCGTCTCGAGAACATTGCAGACGTTAACGTAGGCGATATCCTCAAGGCTGATATCTTCGAAGCAGGCGAGAAGGTTGACGTTATCGGCACAAGCAAGGGTCACGGTACAGCAGGCGCAATCAAGCGCTGGAACTTCGCAAGACTCAGAGAGTCTCACGGTACAGGTCCCGTTGCAAGACACACCGGTTCACTCGGTGTTATCGACCCCGCTAGAATCTTCAAAGGAAAGAAGATGGCAGGTCACTACGGTGTAGACCGTACAACAGTTCAGAATTTAACTATTGCTAAGGTTGATGTTGAGAACAACCTCATCGCTGTTAAGGGCGCAATTCCCGGTCCTAAGGGCGGCATCGTTGTTATCGCTAATGCCAAGAAAGCGTAACGGAAGGAGAGTTTAAAGTATGCCTAATGTATCAGTATTCGATATGAACGGTAAAAAGGTTTCCGACCTTGCTCTTGCAGAGTCAGTTTTCGGAATCGAGCCGAATGCATCTGCTATGCACCTTTGCGTAGTAAATTATTTGGCAAATCAGCGTCAGGGCACACAGTCAACCCTTACACGCGCAGAGGTTAGCGGCGGCGGCAAGAAGCCTTGGCGTCAGAAGGGCACAGGCCGTGCTCGTCAGGGTTCTATCAGAGCTCCTCAGTGGACACACGGTGGTGTTTCTCACGGCCCGAAGCCGAGAGAGTACGGCTTCTCCATCAACAAGAAGGTAAGAAGACTTGCTATGAAGTCAGCTTTCTCTTCAAAGGTTGCTGCAGAAGAGCTTGTAGTTCTCGATTCATTCAAGCTTGACGCTATCAAGACAAAGGAAGTTGTTAAGGTTCTTTCAGCTCTTGAAACAGGCAAGAAGGTTCTCCTTGTTCTTCCTGAGAACGACAACGTTCTTTACAGAAGCGCAAGAAACATTGCAGGCGTTAAGGTTGCAACTGTTAACACATTGAATGTTTATGACATTCTTAACTGCGATACAATGCTCGTTCTCAAGGACGGCATCGCAAAGATTGAGGAGGTATATGCATGAGTAAGTTAGCACAGGACATCATCCTCCGTCCGATCATCACAGAAGAGAGTATGCTCGGCACAGCTGAGAAGAAGTACACTTTCTCAGTAGCTAAGGATGCTAACAAGATTGAGATTGCTAAAGCTGTTGAAGAGCTTTTCAACGTAAAGGTAGCTAAGGTTAACACAATCAACTGCCTCGGCAAGCTTCGCAGACAGGGTATGCACCAGGGCTTCACAGCTTCCTGGAAGAAGGCAATCGTTACTCTTACAGCAGACTCTAAGACCATCGAGTTCTTCGATGGTATGATGTAATCAACCGAAGAATAATCTAAAATCTAAATTCCGGCGGTAATGTATGGAGTTCGACATACTCCGCGAAGCCGCTTATTAAGGAGTGTGATTTAAATGTCGATCAAAATCTACAAGCCGACTACAAATGCACGCAGAAATATGTCGGTTACAGATTATTCAGAGCTTTCAAAGGTAGCTCCTGAGAAGAGCCTCCTCGAGCCTCTGAAGAATAAGTCAGGTCGTAACAGCTACGGTAGAATCACAGTTCGTCACCGTGGTGGCGGAAACCGCAGAAAGTACCGTGTTATCGACTTTAAGCGTACAAAGTTCGATGTAGCAGCTGAGGTTGCAACAATCGAGTACGATCCTAACCGTTCAGCTCATATCGCTCTCATCAAGTATGAAGACGGTGTTAAGAGCTACATCCTTGCACCTGCTGGTCTCAAGGTTGGCGATAAGGTTATGGCTGGTCCGAACGCTGATATCAAGCCGGGCAACGCTCTTCCCCTTGTCAACATCCCCACAGGTACATTCATCCACAACGTTGAGCTTTATCCCGGCCGCGGCGGTCAGCTTGCAAGAGCAGCAGGTAATGCAGCTCAGTTGATGGCTAAGGAAGGCGACTACGCTCTTCTCAGACTTCCTTCAGGCGAGCTTCGTAAGGTTCCCGTTGGTTGTATGGCTACAATCGGCCAGGTTGGTAATGTTGACCACGAAAACGTTAAGATCGGTAAAGCCGGTAGAAAACGTCATATGGGTTGGAGACCGACAGTCCGCGGTTCTGTTATGAACCCGAACGATCACCCCCACGGTGGTGGTGAAGGTAAGTCACCCATCGGCCGTCCGGGTCCTGTTACTCCGTGGGGCAAGCCTGCTCTCGGTTACAAGACTCGTAATAAGAAGAAGGCATCAAATAAGCTTATCGTTAGACGTCGTAACGGCAAATAAGTCGAAAGGAGATAAAGATTATGGGCAGAAGCATAAAGAAAGGCCCCTTCGTGCAGCCTAAGTTACTTGCAAGAGTACAGGAAATGAACGAAAAGGGCGAAAAAATCGTTCTCAAAACCTGGAGCCGCAGCTCCACAATCTTCCCTGACTTTGTCGGCCACACATTTGCTGTTCATGATGGACGCAAACATGTTCCTGTTTATGTAACAGAGGATATGGTTGGTCATAAGTTAGGCGAATTTGCACCTACAAGAACCTTTAAGGGTCATGCAGGTTCAAAGACATCAAATAATGGTAAATAAGCCGAAGGGAGTGTGTAACAATGGAAGCAACAGCTAAAGTAACCTACGTGCGTATCGCACCCAGAAAGGTTCAGATTGTGCTTGATCTTATCAGAAACAAGCCTTGTGACGAAGCAATGGCAATCCTTAAACACACGCCGAAGGCTGCGTGTGAACCGCTTGAAAAGTTGCTCAAGTCAGCAATGGCAAACGCGGAGAACAAGGATATGGATGTATCCCGCCTCTATGTTGCAGCTTGCAACGTCGGACCGGGTCCCATCCTTAAGCGCATCAGACCCAGAGCACAGGGCCGCGCATTCAGAATAAACAAGAGAACTTCTCATATCAACATCGTTCTCAAAGAAGCAGAATAAGTAAGAAGGAGGGTAATTAAATGGGCCAGAAAATAAATCCTACCGGTCTTCGTATCGGTGTTATTAAGAATTGGGAATCCCGCTGGTACGCTGATAAGAAAGATTTCGGCGCTAACCTTGTTGAGGATTACGAGCTTCGTGAATACCTTCTTTCTACACTTGCTCCTGCTGGTGTACCCAAGGTTGAGATTGAGCGTGACGCAAAGAGAGTTTATGTAAACATCCACTGCGCAAAGCCCGGCATGGTAATCGGCCGCGGCGGCTCAGAAATTGAGAAGCTTAAGGAAATTTGTAAGAAAAAGCTTGGCGGCGAGAAGGAAGTTTCAATCAACATCATTGAGATTAAGCAGCCGGACCTCGACGCACAGCTTGTTGCTGAGAACATCGCAGCTCAGCTCGAAAGACGTGTATCCTTCCGTCGTGCTATGAAGCAGTGCATCGGTCGCACAATGAAGCTCGGCGCAAGAGGTATCAAAATTCAGGTTTCAGGTCGTTTAGGCGGTGCAGAAATCGCTCGTAGCGAAACATACCACGAAGGTACAATTCCTCTTCAGACAATCCGTGCAGACATTGACTACGGTTTTGCAGAGGCTAAGACAACTTATGGTCGTATCGGCGTTAAGGTTTGGCTTTACAAGGGCGAGGTTCTTCACGAATCAAGCAATCGCAGACCGCGCCGTAAGGAGGGTTCTAGATAATGCTTTTACCTAAGAGAGTTAAATATCGTCGAGTTCACAGAGGCCGCTTGACCGGTAAGGCAATGCGTGGTAACAAGGTTACTAACGGTGATTTCGGTCTTCAGGCAACAGAACCGGCATGGATCACATCAAACCAGATCGAGGCAGCTCGTATCGCTATGACACGTTACATCAAGCGTAACGGTAAGGTTTGGATCAAGATTTTCCCCGACAAGCCGATCACAGAGAAGCCGGCTGAAACTCGAATGGGTTCCGGTAAAGGTTCACCCGAATATTGGGTAGCAGTCGTTAAGCCGGGCAGAGTTATGTTTGAAATTGCAGGTGTTGATGAGGAGCTTGCACGTGAGGCTCTTCGCCTTGCAGCTAACAAGCTTCCTATCAAGTGCAAGTTTGTTACTAAAGAAGAAACGGGTGGTGAGCAGTAATGAAAGCAAGTGAAATCAGAAAGATGTCAGCTAAGGAGCTTGATAAGAAGCTTCTTGAGTTGAAGGATGAGCTTTTCAAGCTTCGTTTCCAGCAGGCCATTAACCAGCTCGATAACCCGATGCGTATTAACGCCGTTAAGAAGGATATCGCAAGAATCAAGACAGTTCAGCGCGACATCGAGCTCCACGGCGCTAACTCGTAAGGAAAGGGAGGTTAACTGTTATGAGCGAAAGAAACCTCAGAAAGACTCGCGTAGGCGTAGTCAGCAGTGACAAGATGGACAAGACAGTCGTTGTTACTGTTAGAGATAAGGTAAAGCACCCGCTTTACAAGAAGATCGTTAACCGTACAATCAAGTTCAAGGCTCACGACGAGAAGAACGAGTGCGGTATCGGCGACAGAGTATTGATTATGGAAACACGTCCTCTTTCAAAGGATAAGAGATGGCGCGTTGTCGAAATCATCGAGAAGGCTAAATAATTTCGAAGGTGTAAGGAGGCACAATTATGATTCAACAGGAAAGCAATCTTAAAGTAGCCGACAACACCGGAGCAAAGGAGATCAGATGTATCCGAGTTCTCGGTGGTACCGGCAGAAGATATGCCAACATTGGCGATGTCATCGTTGCTTCTGTTAAGAAGGCAGCACCCGGTGGCGTTGTTAAGAAGGGCGACGTTGTTAAGGCAGTTGTTGTTCGTTCAGCAAGCGGTGTTCGTCGTAACGACGGCACATACATTCGTTTCGACGAGAATGCAGCTGTTATCATTAAGGAAGATAAAAACCCAAAGGGCACACGTATTTTTGGACCTGTGGCAAGAGAGCTTCGTGACAAAGACTTCATGAAGATCCTTTCACTCGCTCCCGAAGTGCTTTAATCAGGGGGTGCAACTATGAGTAATAAAGTACACGTTAAGACAGGTGACGAGGTCATCGTAATCAACGGTAAGTACCGTGGCCACAAGGGCAAGGTTCTCCAGGTTGCTCCGGCTGAGGGTAAGGTTATCGTTGAAGGCGCTAACATTGTAACAAAGCATGTTAAGCCGAGAAAGATGGGTGAGCCCGGCGGCCTTATCAAGGCTGAGAGCGCACTCTATGCTGACAAGGTTCAGCTCGTTTGCCCGAAGTGCGGCAGAGCAACAAGAGTTGGTCACGCTGCTAAGGCAAACGGTCAGAAAGATAAGAAGCGCATTTGCAAAAAGTGCAACGCGGAATTTTAATAGGGAGGTACATGACACATGGCAAGATTAAAAGAAGCCTATGTAAACGAAGTCGCACCGGCTTTGATGAAGAAATTCGAATACAAGAGCGTCATGCAGATCCCTAAGCTTGATAAGATCGTTATCAACGTTGGCTGCGGCGAAGCAAAGGACAACCCGAAGGCTGTTGACGCTATCGTTAGCGACCTTATGCAGATCACAGGCCAGAAGCCGTATCTCTGTAAGGCAAAGAAGTCAGTTGCTAACTTCAAGCTCCGTGAGGGCATGACAATCGGTGTTAAGGTCACACTCCGTGGCGAGAGAATGTACGAGTTCCTCGACAGATTCTTCAATCTCGCTCTTCCGAGAGTTCGTGACTTCCGTGGTATCAATCCTGACGCATTTGACGGCCGTGGTAACTACAACATGGGCATCAGAGAGCAGTTGATTTTCCCGGAAATCGATTATGATAAGATTGATAAGGTTCGTGGTATGGACATTTGCTTCGTTACCACAGCACAGACAGACGAAGAAGCTAGAGAGTTGCTTACACTGATGGGCGCTCCGTTCGCGAAATAAGGAGGGGTTATTGTGGCAAAGACAGCTATGAAGGTTAAGCAGGCCAGAACTGCTAAGTTTTCAACAAGAGCATACAACAGATGTAAAATCTGCGGCAGACCACATGCCTATCTCCGTAAGTACGGAGTTTGCCGTATCTGCTTCAGAGAGCTTGCACACGCAGGACAGATTCCCGGCGTGAAGAAAGCAAGCTGGTAAGCGAGCAATTGCATTAAGGAGGTTGACGGTATGCAAGTTACAGATTCAATCGCAGATATGTTGACCAGAATTCGCAACGCAAGTTCTGCAAAACATGATTCTGTCAAAATCCCCGCATCTAACATGAAGAAGGCAATTGCTCAGATTCTTGTTGATGAGGGCTACATCAAAGGCTTTAAGGTTGAGGATGACGGTAAGCAGGGCATGATCGAAATCGCTCTCAAGTACGGTCAGAACAAAACCGCAGCTATCACAGGTTTACGTAGAGTTTCCAAGCCCGGCTTACGTATCTATTCAGGTTGCGAGGATATGCCCAAGGTTATGAAGGGCCTCGGCATTGCAATCGTATCCACATCAAAGGGTATTATGACTGACAAGGACGCACGCAAGGCTAACGTCGGCGGTGAAGTTCTTGCATTCATCTGGTAAGGAGGTGCTGTAAGGATGTCACGTATAGGTAAATTACCCGTAGCTATTCCTGCAGGCGTTGAAGTTAACGTTGAAGGCAGCACTGTTACAGTAAAGGGTGCTCTCGGTACTCTTTCCAGAACAATGAATAGCAATATGCTCATTAAGATCGAAGACAACGCAGTTGTTGTTGAGCGTCCTAATGACAATAAAGAAAACAGATCTCTCCACGGCCTTACAAGAACACTCATCGCTAATATGGTTGAGGGTGTCAGCAAGGGCTACAGCAAGGAGCTTGAGATCAACGGTATCGGTTACCGTGCAGCTATGACAGGCAACGCTCTTGAGTTGAATATCGGTTATTCACACAAGGTTATTATGGCGCAGCCTGAGGGAATCAAGATTGAAGTTCCCAATCCGAATAAAATCGTTATTTCCGGTCCTGACAAACAGAAGGTAGGTCAGTTTGCCGCTGAAGTACGCGAAAAGCGTCCTCCGGAGCCTTATAAGGGTAAGGGTATCAAGTATGCAGACGAACATATCCGCCGTAAGGAAGGTAAAGCCGGTAAGGGTGGCAAATAATCTTAATGAAGGAGTGAAAAACTTATGGTTAACAGACCAGACAGTAAAAAGGCAAGACTTGCTCGTCATGCTAGAGTTCGTAAAAAGATCTCCGGTACTGCAGCATGTCCCCGTCTTGATGTATTCCGCTCATTACAGCACATCTACGCTCAGTTAATAGACGACGAGGCAGGCGTAACACTTGTCAGCGCTTCTACTGTTGAGAAGGATTTCGTGGAATATGGCGGAAATAAAACCGCAGCCCGCAAGGTGGGCGAAACGCTCGCACAGCGTGCCAAGGACAAAGGCATTGAAGAATGCGTATTTGACCGTGGCGGCTATATCTATCACGGCCGTGTTCAGGAACTGGCCGAAGGCGCCCGTGAGGGTGGCCTCAAGTTCTAAGTAAGGAGGAATTACTTTTGGCTAAGATTGATGCATCGGCTTTAGAGCTTCAGGAGCGCGTTGTTACCATCAACCGCGTTTCTAAGACAGTTAAAGGTGGCCGTATCTTCAAGTTCGCTGCACTCGTAGTTGTAGGCGACGGTAACGGAACAGTAGGTTTCGGTATCGGTAAGTCAGGCGAAGTTCCTGATGCTATCCGTAAGGGTATTGAAGATGCAAAGAAAAACCTTATTAAAGTATCTCTCAGAGGAACAACAATTCCTCATGAGATTATTGGTAAATTTGACGCAGGCGTTGTTCTTCTTAAGCCCGCTGCACCCGGTACTGGTGTTATCGCAGGCGGCCCGGTTCGTGCCGTTCTTGAAGCAGTTGGTATTAAGGACATCCGTTCAAAGGCTCTGCGTTCAAACAATCCGTGCAATGTAGTTAGAGCTACAATTGACGGTCTCTCAAAACTCCGTACTGTTGACGAGGTTGCTGAAATTCGCGGCAAGTCAGCAAAGGAAATTTTAGGTTAAGGAGGGCGGTTCAAAATGGCAGATGTTAAGGTAAAGCTTGTTAAGAGCTTAATCGGCAGCAAAAAGGACCAGATTGCCACCGCTCATGCACTTGGTCTTCGTAAGATCGGGGATGTATCTGTTCAGCCGAACAATCCCCAGACTCTCGGTAAGGTGAAGAAAATTTCACACCTTCTCGAAGTAACTGAAGCATAAGCAAGGAGGTGCGAATTATGAAGTTGCACGAACTTTCACCGGCAGCTGGCTCAACAAAGGAGCGTAAGCGTATCGGTAGAGGTGCAGGTTCCGGTCAGGGTAAAACTGCAGGTAAGGGTCATAAGGGCCAGAAAGCCAGAGCAGGCCGCGGTATGCGCGCAGGCTTCGAAGGCGGCCAGATGCCTTTACAGAGACGTCTTCCCAAGAGAGGTTTCAACAACATTTTCCGCAAGGAGATCGTTGCAGTTAATGTAGCTGATCTTGAAGCGAGATTTGAGAACGGCGCTGTTGTTGACGTTGAGTCACTCAAGCAGGTCGGTCTTGTTAAGAATTCTTTTGATGGTATCAAAATTCTCGGCAACGGCGAGCTTACAAAGAAGCTCACTGTAAAAGCTGATGCTTTCTCAGAATCTGCAAAGCAGAAGATTGAGGCAGCAGGCGGAAATGCAGAGGTGATCTGACATGTTGAAGACACTTGCGAACGCATGGAAAATTCCTGATCTTCGTAAGAAGATTTTGTTCACAGCATTGATTCTTCTCATTTTCCGTATCGGTTCAGCAATTCCTGTTCCGTTCGTTAACGCCGGCGCAGACGGTATCTTCAATGATGCACAGATGTCCGGTACATTTATGGAATACCTCAACATGATGACAGGTAACGCATTCAGCTACGGTACGATTTTCGCAATGTCAATCACACCGTACATCAACAGCTCGATTATTATCCAGCTCTTGACAGTTGCTATCCCTGCTCTTGAGCGTCTTGCAAAGGACGGCGAAGAGGGCAGAAAGAAGATTGCAACAATCACTCGTTACGTAACTGTTGTTCTTGGTATTATGCAGTCAACTGCATACTACTTCTACCTTCGCGGTAACGGCTTCCTCCTTGAGGACGCAGCAGGCAAGCCCTTCACAGGCTTTGCAGCAGTATTCCAGGCACTCGTTATTATCCTTTGCTTCACCGCAGGTACAGCACTTATCATGTGGCTCGGTGAGCAGATTAATGACAAGGGTATCGGTAACGGTATTTCGCTTATTCTTTTCGCAGGTATCGTTGCTCGTGTTCCCACAATCATCGCAACACTCTTCAGCCCCGACGGCGGTTACTTCTCATTCGGCGGTGCATACTCAGTTCTTTCAATTGCAGTTGCACTCTGCCTCATCCTTATGATTGCTTACATCGTATGGATGGATAACTCAGAGCGTCGTATCCCCGTTCAGTACGCTAAGAGAGTTGTTGGTCGTAAGATGTATGGCGGCCAGAGCACTCATATTCCTATCAAGGTTAATATGTCAGGTGTTATGCCCGTTATCTTCGCAAGCTCCATCCTTTCTCTCCCGCCGACAATCAACCTTTTCGTTGGTGCAAAGGCAGGCGAAGGCTGGTACGACCACTTCTTCAAGTACTTCCAGAGTTCAAGCTGGGTATATGCAATCCTGTATTTTGTTCTCATTATCTTCTTTGCATATTTCTATGCTTCAATTCAGTACAATCCCATTGAAATGGCTAACAATATCCGTAAGAACAGCGGTGCAATCCCGGGCATCCGTCCCGGCAAGCCGACATCTGATTACATTCAGAGAGTTTTGTCAAGAATTACATTGCTCGGCGCTCTTCTTCTTTCAGTTGTTGCATTGTTCCCGATCTTGTTCCAGTTGATAACAACTGCATGCAAGGTTCCGATGCAGGTTTCACTCGGCGGTACATCAATCATCATTCTTGTTGGTGTTGCGCTTGAAACTGTTAAGCAGCTTGAATCACAGATGATGATGCGTCACTACAAGGGATTCCTTGACTGATAAAGGAGATTACGTTATGAAGTTAATTCTTCTCGGAGCTCCCGGTGCGGGTAAGGGCACACAGGCAGAGGTAATCTGCGACGCTCTTAAAATTCCTGCAATTTCAACGGGCAACATCATCCGTGATGCTCTTGCAAAGGGCACGGAGATGGGACTTAAAGCTAAGTCTTATATAGACGCAGGCAAGCTCGTTCCCGATGAGGTCGTAATCGGCATCATTAAGGACAGACTTGCAAAGGATGACTGTGCAAACGGCTTCATCCTTGACGGTTTCCCGCGTACAATCCCTCAGGCAGAAGCACTTGATGCTATGGGCATCGAAATCGACCGCGTTGTTGATATCGAGGTTCCTGATGAGAAGATTGCAGCGAGAATGTCGGGCAGACGTGTCTGCAAGGCATGCGGCGCTTCCTACCACCTGGAGTACAAAGCTCCTAAGCAGGAGGGCGTATGCGATGCTTGCGGCGCTGAGCTTATTCAGCGTAAGGACGATCATCCCGACACAGTACTTGAAAGACTCGAGATCTACCACGAGCAGACAGAGCCTCTCAAGGATTACTACTCAAAGAAGGGTATCCTTCGGGTAGTTGAAGGCCAGGAGGAGGTTGCTGATACTTCAGCGCTCACACTCAAGGCATTGGGGGATTAAGCATGATAGTGCTCAAAACGAACAGAGAGCTGGCTCTCATGAGAGAAGCCTGCATCATTTCGGCAGGAGCATTAAAGTTAGCAGGAGAGGCTGTCCAGCCCGGTGTAACAACCGCTGAGATAGACAAAATAGCCTATGATTATATTAAGAAATGCGGCGCAGAGCCAAACTTCCTTAATTATAACGGCTATCCTGCTACGGCATGCATTTCCATAAACGATGAGGTTATTCATGGAATACCAAGCAAGTCCCGTGTGATTAAAGAGGGCGACATCGTCAGCATTGACCTTGGCGCACGGCTTAACGGATACAACGGCGACAATGCTGCTACTTTCGCTGCAGGAGCAATAAGCTCTGAGGCGAAGCGGCTGTGCGACACGACCAGAGAAAGCCTTTATGTAGGCATTCAGAAGGCTGTTGCAGGCGGCAGAGTCGGCGACATCGGTGCGGCAATCTCACAGTATTGCGAGGCAAGAGGCTTTTCGGTTGTCCGCGAGTTTATCGGACACGGAATCGGTAAGGCTCTCCATGAGGAACCCAGTGTACCGAATTTCGGAACACCCGGTAGGGGAGTTCGCCTGCTGCCGGGTATGACAATCGCAATTGAGCCTATGATAAATATGGGCGCAGCGGGAGTCAAAACATTACCCGACGGCTGGACAGTAAAAACCAGAGACGGTAAGCTGTCAGCACACTTTGAACACACTGTGGCTATAACGCCAAGCGGTCCAAAGATACTAACTCTGCTTTAAGGAGGTTCAGTCAATGTCAAAGCAGGATATGCTCGAACTTGAAGGTGTTGTTGTTGAGGCGTTGCCCAACGCAAATTTCCAGGTTGAGCTCGAAAACGGACACAAAATTTTAGCTGTTATTTCGGGAAAGCTCAGAATGAATTACATTCGTATTCTTCCCGGAGACAAGGTGACGGTCGAAGTTTCGCCATATGACCTCACCCGTGGACGAATAACATGGCGATCAAAATAAGCTAAAGGCTAATTTTTCAAGGAGGGCATTCAAATGAAAGTCAGACCTTCTGTAAAGAAAATTTGCGAGAAGTGCAAGATTATTAAGCGCAAGGGAAAGATCATGGTTATCTGTGAGAATCCTAAGCACAAACAGCGTCAGGGTTAATCCGACGCAAACCATTTATGGAGGTGCAACTGAGAATGGCGCGTATATCAGGTGTTGACTTACCGAGAGACAAGAGAGTAGAAATCGCTCTTACTTACATTTTCGGTATCGGTCGTAAGACAGCAAGCGACATTATCGCTGCTACAGGCGTAGATCCTGACATCAGAGTTAAGGATCTTTCAGAAGATGATGTAGCAAAATTGCGTGAGTACATCGATCACAACGTTAAGGTTGAAGGTGATCTCCGCAGAGAAACTGCTTTCGATATCAAGAGACTTATCGAAATCGGTTGTTATCGTGGCGTACGCCACAGAAAGGGCCTGCCCGTAAGAGGCCAGCGCTCAAAGACAAACGCTCGTACACGCAAGGGTCCGAAGAAGACCATTGCTAACAAGAAGAAGTAATTTAGGAGGGATAATATGGCACCTAAGGGTTCCGCTAAGAAGGGCACTGCAACACGCAGACGCCGTGAACGCAAGAATATTGAACGCGGCGCAGCTCATATCCAATCCACCTTCAACAATACTATCGTTACCATCAGCGATACGCAGGGTAATGCAGTATCATGGGCATCAGCAGGTGAGATGGGCTTCAGAGGTTCAAAGAAGTCAACTCCGTTCGCAGCTCAGACTGCTGCAGAAGTAGCTGCAAAGGCTGCTATGGAGCATGGTATGAAAACTGTTGAGGTTTACGTTAAGGGTCCGGGAGCAGGACGTGAAGCTGCAATCAGAGCATTGCAGACAGCAGGTCTCGAAGTTAGCCTTATCAAGGACGTAACTCCGATTCCTCATAACGGCTGCCGCCCGCCGAAGAGAAGACGTGTATAACCTATAATTTCAGGAGGTGTAACTACAAATGGCAAGATATACCGGCGCGGTATGTAAGATGTGCCGCCGTGAGGGCAAGAAGCTTTTCCTTAAGGGCGAGAGATGCTATACAGGAAAGTGCGCACTTGAGCGTCGTTCATATGCCCCCGGCCAGCATGGTCAGAGCCGCAAAAAGACTTCCGAGTATGGTCTCCAGCTTCGTGCAAAGCAGCAGGCTAAGAGATATTACGGTATTCCGGAGAGTCAGTTCTATAACTATTTCCTTACAGCAGAGCGTAAGCAGGGTATGACAGGTACAAACCTTCTCAGAATCTGCGAAAGCCGCCTTGATAACGTTGTTTATCTTCTTGGCTGGTCAAGCTCAAGAGCAGAAGGCAGACAGCTCGTAACACATGGTCATTTCACAGTAAACGGCCGTAAGGTAAACATTCCTTCATACCTCGTGAAGGCTGGCGACGTAGTCGCTATCGTTGATTCCAGCAAGGACAGTGTAAAGATTAAGGCAGTCCTTGAGTCAAACGGTGCTCGTCCTGTTCCGCAGTGGCTTGACAAGACATCTGATACAGAAGCTAAGATTGTAGCTCTCCCCGAGAGAGATCAGATTGCTTGCCCTGTTGAGGAGCAGCTCATCGTCGAGCTTTATTCAAAATAATAATTAACCGTATACTTAATATAACAAGGAGGGTTTTGAATGATTGGCATAGAGAAACCAAGAATCGAAACAGCCGATGTTTTACCTGACGGTACTTACGGTAAATTTGTCGTAGAACCCTTGGAGAGAGGATATGGTACAACTCTCGGCAACAGCCTCAGACGCGTACTCCTTTCTTCCTTACCGGGCTACGCAATTACTTCCGTTAAGATTGATGGAATTCTTCACGAATTTACAACGATTCCGGGCGTTAAAGAAGATGTTACGGAAATCGTACTTAATTTGAAGAGCGTTATCCTTAAGATCCACGGTGACGGTCCTAAGACAATGTACGTGGATGTAAAAGGTGAAGGTGAACTCACTGCAGGCGACTTCAAGACCGATTCAGAGGTCGAGATTCTCAATCCCGAGCTCCACATCGCATCTCTTGACAGTGACGCTCACGTAGTGATGGAGATCACTTGCAGCAAGGGCAGAGGATATGTTTCTGCAGAACGCAATAAGCAGTATCTTCAGCCGCCGATCGGCGTAATTGCAATTGACTCGATTTATTCACCGGTATTAAAGGTAAATTACACAGTCGAGAACACACGTGTCGGTCAGATTACTGACTATGACAAACTTACACTTGAGGTGTGGACAAACGGTACAATTTCCGCAAAGGAAGCCGTTTCTCTTGGCGCCAAGATCCTCAACGAGCATCTCAGTCTCTTTGGAGACCTCTCCGATGAGGCTTTTGAAACTGAGATCATGGTTGAAAACAATAAGAGTGGTAAAGAAAAAGTCTTGGAGATGACCATTGAGGAACTTGACCTGTCTGTGCGCTCTTTTAACTGCTTGAAGAGAGCAGGCATCAATACAGTTGAAGATCTTATCGGCAAGTCCGAAGATGATATGATGAAGGTTCGTAACCTTGGTAAGAAATCTCTTGATGAGGTTGTTGCTAAGCTTACATCCCTCGGCTATGATCTTCGCAGGGACGAAGACTAATAAGAAACTGTAACAATTATTTTTACAACTAACGGTAAAGGAGTGACTTTAAATGCCAGGTTCAAGAAAGCTTGGAAGAGCAAGTGACCATCGTAAGTCAATGCTCAGAGGCATGGTAACATACCTTTTGGAAAGCGGCAGAATAGAGACCACCGTTACAAGAGCAAAGGAAGTTCGCGCAATGGCTGAGAAAATGATCACTATTGCAAAGACAAATGACCTTCACTCAAAAAGACAGGTTTTGGCATACGTTACAAAGAAGGACGTTGTTAAAAAGCTCTTTGATGAGATTGCTCCCAAATATAAGGACGTAAACGGCGGTTATTGCCGTATTATTAAGACAGGCACACGTCGCGGCGACGCTTCAGAGATGTGCATCATCGAGCTTATCGATGTTGAGTCTAAATAATCAGGTATAATCCGAACAAAATTTAACACCCACGGTTAATTCCGTGGGTGTTTTTTTGCTTTGTTCTTAGTTTTGACGGACGGTTATTCCACCTCAATAGCATTTGTAGCTTCCATTCTGATAATCTCGTCAAGATTCTGCTGTCTTCGTGCTTCAAGCTCTTTTACAATTTCTTTGTGCCGCTTACCTGAAAGCTTGTAGAAAGCCATAGGAATAACTGCAAGGAAGCAGAATACTGCGGGGAAAATCGCGAACATATAAACAAGGCTTGATTTCGCCTCGACGGGCATCAGCTCGGGTGTCTCGGCGAATTTCTGATAACCGACGTAGATAAGGAAAAGATTCGTAACATACGTTGTGCAGTTACCGAGGATTCGTGAAAGTGTATTCTTGACGGATGTTACCGTCGCTTCGTTTCTTTGACCGAATTTATATTCGCCGTAGTCGTAGGTTGCCATCTGGATAAGTCCCGGAACTGTCTGATAGAAGCCTGTTGTAAGTCCGTGAATTGCATACCAGATAACAATGCGGACAAAAATCTGTGCGGGGGTGTGTGCACTGAACGGGAAAATCGAAATAAACATCGCCGCATAACAGATTCCGGTTCCGAGTCTCGTGCACATATAAAGGATTTTATCGTCAACCCATTTTCTTACAATCGGAGCAAGGAAGAGTGAAATTCCTGTTGTTACAAGCGATGAGATAGAAGCAAGCGAAAGCAATGCCGCGTAGTTACCGCCCTCGTAAACATACTCGAACTGAATCGGTGTATTGCGGAAGAAGGTCAGCGTGAAATGCTCCGTGCTGAAGCAGGCAATGAAGGCGTAAGTCATCAGACTGTAGCCGATTGACATACCCTGACCGAGAATTTCGGAAATCATATACATCATCAAAGGTCTGTTATGGATGATATGACCGTAAACCTCGCGAAGCTTCGGTGCCTGTACCTTCGGCGGCTCTGCGATTCGTTCCTTCGTTACAATTATGTTCCATACAGTCAGCGGAATTGCAAGAAGCGTAACGACGCTGTAACCGTAGAAATATCTTTCTGCATCGCTCGCATTCGGAAGAACAAACGGAAGAAGAGCCGCGATGTATGTTCCGCACGCGCCGATAGTTGAGCTGAGTATACTTTCGATAGCCGCGATGTAGCCTCGCTCCATATTGTTGGTGGTACGCCTTGCATTAAGCGCCGTAAGCGCTGCATTGTAGAAGGTGCTGAAGGCATCGTTGAGAAAATAGAGCAGCACAAGAAAAGCAACCTTGAAGGTGTCGCTGATATCAGGGAACCAAGCCCTGACAGGTAAGGTCTGAAGGATGACAACAAGGTTGAAGGGGATAATCATCAGCATCAGCCACGGCTTGAAGCGTCCCCAGCTGCCGAAGGTTTTTCTGCTCTTGTCAAGGAAGCTCGCAACGATAACGTCGTTTGCGATATCCCAGAAGCCGAGAATGAAAACAATCGTGCTGTATGCTGCGAAGGCTCCCTCGCTGAGTCCCATATAGGTGGAAGCAACAAGTCCGCCGAAGAATCCGCTCATTGCCGATGCGACCTTGGAAACTGCCGTACTCGAGCTGAATGCGGCATATTCCTTCAGCGTTATTTTTTCGTTGACGTCGGTAGCAAGGGCGTTTTTAATCTTTTTCATAGGTCACCTCGTCCTTTAAGCTTATTTTAATTTCACGGTCACAGCCTGTTCGCGTGTTATGGATAAGAGGCTCAACAAGCACCCACAGGCTGTCGATTCCGTTAATATATTTTGAAAGACTTATTTTAAAAGTCCTCATAACCGCATCTGCGCGTTGAAGCGCACCGTAAATGACCTTGTGCTCATAAGTGTCGGGAGTGAAGGGTGCATCACCGATGAAGAAATGGTCAATGATAGTAAAAATCATATCGAGCAATTTTTCATCCTTGTGAGCCTTGCATTCAGCCTTGCTCAGTCCCGAATATTTCCTGCCGACCTTGCCTGCAAAGGACATATTGATGCTTAAAATAATTTTAAGGATTGGCTTTATAATGAAGCGGTATTTCTTTGCCTTGTCAACGGGGATAAGACCGTCTCCGAGCTTCAGAAAGCTGTCATAATCCTTGGCGGCAAGCTCAACCAGATGCTTGTAGTATCTGCCGAAGCAAACGGCTGCAATGTGATCGCTTCCGCCCTCAACACCGTCGATTTCCTTCGGCATATCAACGGTTGAAATATCGGCAACTCCGTTATCGAGTGTAACTCTTCGTATTTTGCCGAAGGGTGATACAACTGCGGTCGTGCCGACGTCATAAAGCTCATTCGTGCCGTCGGTTATCCTGCGGACAGCGTGTGTATGGACATGTCCCGTAAAAACAACCTTAACTCCGTGCTTCATAAGCATCGCTTTGAGTATCGGGTGCCTTCCGTACATTTCCGTAGGCGCAACAGCCTCGTAAACGGGGTAGGGGGTTATAACGGGATGATGCGTGAACAAGAGAACCGTCTCACTGTTCGTTTTTGCCTTGATAAGCTCGTTTTCGAGCCACTCGTTGCCCTTGTCATCAAGTCCGCAGTCCGTGTGACCGTTTCCGTCATCGTTAAGCAGAATAAAACGGTAGCCGCCAACGTTTATTGAATAGGACATATCGTATTCTCTGTCTGCCTGACCGCGTCCGAAGGGACGGTAAAGTTCATCAAGCTCATGCCGTCTTGTGCAGTCAACGCGGTATGTACTGTTTTCAGCATAACCCGTAGCGACAAATCCGTTTTCGTCCTCACCGCAGCCGTTATAGTCGTGAGTTGCTGTCAGCACAAGCACGCGCTTACCGCTGTTTTCGAGCCTGTGTAAGCGTTCGATGAATTCATCGTGGCAAAGCCTTTCACCGCAGTTTATAAGGTCGCCGATAATAACAACAAGGTCAGCCTCGCTGTCCTGCTCAATAAGCTTAAAAAACGCTTCGTTGACCTCGGGAGATTCCTTGATAACCACCTGGTCGCCGTGACACCGCCGTTCAATAGCAGGTCCGTCAACCCACAGCTTTTTTGAAAAGTAATGGTTATCCGCCATTATGTAAAACTGAAGCTTGCCCATACCTCACCTTCATTCATGAAAATATATATAAATTATATCAGTTTTACACTAATCCCGTCAACTGTTTGAAGAAACTTCGTTCCAGCTATCTCCGAACGGAACTTTTTATTATGAAGCACAGCCCCGCATTCCGTACTCCAACCACTTGGAAATCTACAAAGCACTTGACTAAACCACAATATATAGTGTAAAATATAAAATAGCGTTTTATTGAAAAAATGGATAAGGAGTGTAGTTATGGCAAAAAAGGCAAGCTACGGCAATGACGACATAGTTTCTCTTAAGGGTCCTGACCAGGTGCGTAAGCGCCCTGCGGTTATTTTCGGCTCGGACGATATTGAGGGCTGTCAGCATTCCGTTTTTGAGATTTTGTCAAACTCAATAGACGAAGCGCGTGAGGGCTTCGGCGATAAAATCGTTGTAACGCGTTACCTTGACCACAGTGTTGAAATTCAGGACTTTGGCCGAGGCATTCCCGTTGATTATAATACAAAGGAAAAGAAATTTAACTGGGAGCTTGTTTTCTGTACCCTTTATGCAGGCGGTAAGTATTCCAAGGGAGGCGACAGCAGCTACGGCTATTCGCTCGGTCTCAACGGTCTCGGTCTTTGTGCAACTCAGTTTGCATCCGAGTATATGGAGGCGGAAATCCACCGTGACGGCACCTGCTACAAGCTCAATTTCAAAAAGGGTAAGATTGTCGGTCAGATGGAAAAGGAGCCGTACACGAAGCGCGACACCGGCTCGCGTATCAAATGGCGCCCCGACCTCAAGGTGTTTACCGATATCGCCGTTCCGCTCGAATACTATCAGGATACAATCAAGCGTCAGGCTATCGTAAACTCGGGTATTAAATTCATTCTTAAAAATCAGCTTAATAAAACTCAGTTCGAGACTTTTGAATATTATTACGAAAACGGTATTTCCGATTACGTTAACGAAATTGCCGAGGATGCCGCACTCACATCCGTTCAGTCGTGGCAGACCGAGCGCGTCGGCCGTGACCGTGAGGACCATAAGGATTATAAGGTGCTTATCACGTCCGCTCTCTGCTTCTCGAATAAGTCGCAGAAGAAGGAATATTACCATAACTCGAGCTGGCTCGAGCACGGCGGTGCACCCGAAAAGGCTGTGCGCAATGCCTTTACCTATCAGATTGATTCCTACCTCAAAACCAACGGAAAGTACACAAAAACTGACCCGAGAATCAAGTTTGAGGATATCGAGGACTGCCTCGTGCTCGTTGTTTCGTCCTTCTCGACGGAAACCTCCTACGAGAATCAGACGAAGAAGGCAATCACAAATAAATTCATTCAGGAAGCGATGACAGATTTCTTCAAGCATCAGCTTGAGATTTATTTCATCGAAAACCGTACGGAAGCGGAAAAAATCGCTAATCAGGTGCTCATCAATATGCGAAGCCGTGTCAAGGCTGAAACAACGCGACAGAGCATCAAAAAGACACTTACAACCGCAAATGATCTTGCAAACAGAGTGCAGAAATTCGTTGACTGCCGCGCAAAGAATGCCGAGGACAGAGAGCTCTTCATCGTGGAGGGTGATTCTGCGCTTGGTGCCTGTAAGCAGGCGCGTGACTCAGAGTTTCAGGCTCTTATGCCCGTCCGAGGTAAGATTCTCAACTGCCTTAAGTGTGAGTACGATAAGATTTTCAAGAGCGAAATCATCACCGACCTCGTAAAGGTTCTCGGCTGCGGCGTTGAGGTCAAGTCGAAGTATATGAAGGGTCTTGCAGAATTCAATCTTGACCTTCTGCGTTACAATAAGGTCATCATCTGTACCGATGCCGATGTCGACGGCTTCCAGATCAGAACTCTAATTCTTACGATGATTTACCGCCTTATGCCGACTCTTATCGAGGAGGGCAAGGTGTTTATTGCGGAAACTCCGCTTTATGAAATCAATACAAAGGATCAGGTTTGGTTTGCATATACCGAAAAGGAAAAGGCAGAGGCTATTGAAGAAATCGGTAATGCAAAATATACCGTTCAGCGCTCAAAAGGTCTTGGTGAAAACGAGGCTGAAATGATGTGGCTGACAACTATGAATCCTAAAACAAGAAGACTCGTTGAGATTCTTCCCGAGGATGCCGAAAGAACGGCTCAGATTTTTGAAATGCTCCTCGGTGATAATCTTGCAGGCAGAAAAGAGCATATTGCCGATAACGGATATATGTATATCGATATGCTCGACTTAAGCTAAGGGAGGTGACAGTATGGCGAGAAAAAAGAAAGAGGTCGTTAAGACTGAAGAAGAGATGAATCCCAATACCCACATACTCGGTGCGGGTACGGTTCTCAGACAGAACATCACGGAAACTCTCGAAACCAACTATATGCCCTATGCAATGAGCGTTATCCTGTCACGAGCAATCCCCGAGATTGACGGCTTCAAGCCCTCGCACAGAAAGCTCCTTTATACAATGTATAAGATGGGACTTCTCACGGGTGCGAGAACGAAGTCTGCTAATATCGTCGGTCAGACGATGAAGCTCAACCCCCACGGTGATGCCGCTATCTACGATACGATGGTGCGTCTGTCGCGTGGATATGAGGCTCTGCTTCATCCGTTTGTAGATTCAAAGGGTAACTTCGGTAAGGCTTATTCAAGAGATATGCAGTGGGCGGCTCCGCGATATACGGAGGCAAAGCTCGCTCCTATCTGTGCCGAGCTTTTTGCCGAGATTGACAAGGATACTGTCGATTTTGTCGATAACTACGACAACACTATGAAGGAGCCGTCGCTCCTTCCCGTTAAATTCCCGACCGTGCTGACAAACCCGACAACAGGTATTGCCGTCGGTATGGCAAGCTCAATCTGCTCATTCAACCTGCAGGAAATCTGCGATACAACTGTTGCTCTCATCAAGGATGAGGAGGCAGATATCACCGAAACGCTCAAGGCTCCCGATTTCGTCGGAGGCGGTCAGCTCGTTTATGACCGCGATGCGATGGATGCAATCTACCGCACGGGCAGAGGCGGCTTCAAGGTCAGAGCAAAATACCGCTACGACAAGGATAATAAATGTATAGAAATCACTGAAATCCCGCCGACAACAACGGCTGAGGCTATCATTGATAAAATTATTGAAAAGTTCAAGTCAGGCTCAGTTCGTGAAATCAGCGATATCCGCGACGAGACGGACAAGTCGGGTCTTAAAATCACGATTGACCTTAAAAAGGGTACAGACCCAAATAAGCTGATGCAGAAGCTTTACAAAATGACTTCTCTTGAGGATACCTTCTCCTGCAACTTTAATCTTCTTATTGCAGGTGTACCGAAGGTGCTCGGTGTGCGTGATATCCTTCTTGAATGGATCGCGTTCCGTACCGAGGGTGTGCGCAGAAGAGTTTTCTTTGATCTTTCCAAGGCGAAGGAAAAGCTTCACCTGCTCGAGGGCTTGCAGAAGATTCTTCTTGATATCGACAAAGCGATTATGATTATCCGCAAGACCGAAGAGGAGAGCGAGGTTGTTCCCAACCTTATGATCGGCTTCGGCATCGATGAGATTCAGGCGAACTATGTTGCGGAAATCAAGCTCCGCCACCTCAACCGCGAATATATTTTAAAGAGAACGCAGGATATCGAAAAGCTCCGTAAGGATATCGAGGAGATGGAGGATATCCTTGCTCATAAGTCGAGGGTCAAGAAGATTATCGTCAATGAGCTTAATGACATTGCAAAGAAATACGGTCAGCCCAGAAAGACTGAAATTATATTTGCGATGGATGTTGCCTACGACGAGAAGGAGGACGAGGAGCCCGATTTCCCCGTAAACCTTTTCTTTACAAAGGAAGGCTATTTCAAAAAGATTACACCGCAGGCACTTCGTACAAGCGGTGAGCAGAAGCTTAAGGAAGGCGACTCCATGCTTCTTGAAATTGAAGCGACAAACAACACGGAGCTTCTCTTCTTTACCGATAAGTGTCAGGTTTACAAATCAAAGGCTTCCGAATTTGATATGGGTAAGGCGAGCGTGCTCGGCGATTTCGTAGCATCAAAGCTTGAAATGGATGAGGGCGAAACCGCAATTTATATGATTGCAACGCTTGATTATAAGGGCTACGTTATGTTCTTCTTTGAAAACGGCAAGGTCGCAAAGGTTGACCTTTCAGCTTATGCGACAAAGACAAACCGCAAGAAGCTTATCAAGGCATACAGCGACAAATTCCCTATAGGCGCAATCCGTCATATCACGGAGGACTGCGACCTTGTGCTTGAATCTACGTCGGGCAGACTGCTTCTCATCAACACGGGCGCAGTTTCTCCTAAAACCACAAAGGATACGCAGGGCGTTTCCGTAATGACAATGAAAAAAGGCCACATCCTCAAGAATGTCAGACCTTACAAGCAGGGTGAATTCGCAAAGCCGTATCGGTATAAGACTAAGAATCTTCCGGCAGCGGGCGCACTTCTCAGTGCTGAGGACACGGGCGAGCAGATGTCTCTGATATAAAACAAATGCCACCGGACCGGCATCCCGGTATCGGTGGCAGCGGAAAAACGAGCAAACGCAAATCGTATCGTTTTCTTCCGCTAAAATTATATTAACCCGAAAACTGTTTATAATTATCGGAAAAATATGCCTTATTTTTTGTTTTGTATTAAATTTTCTATTGCATTTTCAGATAATGTATGATAGAATGTCTTGGTAAAAATACTAACGGAGGTTTAATTATGTCTGCTATTCAGTACGTTTTAGGTATAATCCTTATTTTACTTGCTATTGTTCTTATCGTTGCAGTTCTTCTTCAGGAGAGCCGTTCAGCAGGTCTTTCAGGCGCAATTTCAGGCGGCGCTGATACATTCTTCGGTAAGGCAAAGGGCAAGACAATCGAGCAGAAGCTTGCAAAAATTACAAAATACGTTGCAATCGTTTTCTTTGTAATTGCACTCGGCGTGTCAATTGCATTTATGTTTATGTATTAATTGAATTTTGTGCAGGGTGGCTAAAAGCCACCCTGTTTTTTTGTGTTTTTTTGCAATTTTACCATTGCATTTTGTAAAACAAGGTAGTATAATAGGACATATTTTTTTGTAGCGTTTTAAAAGGATAAAGCACGGCATATATTTTAAAATAAGCAGAGCTTCAATGTGTCACGGTTCATCGTTTATAGCGCCAAATTTAAGGAGATGACCTTATAATGAATTATGTAGAAAAAGTTATCGCGCGTGTCGCTAAAGACCACGCAAATGAGCCTGAATTCGTTCAGACTGTCACAGAGGTTCTCACAAGCCTCACTCCCGTTATCGAAAAGCACCCGGAATATGAAGCAGCAGCTCTTCTTGAAAGAATGGTTGAGCCCGAAAGACAGATTATCTTCCGCGTTTCATGGGTAGATGACAACGGCAACGTACAGGTAAATACAGGTTACCGTATTCAGTTCAACGGAGCTATCGGTCCCTACAAGGGCGGTCTTCGCTTCCATCCCTCAGTTTACAGTGGTATCATCAAGTTCCTCGGCTTTGAGCAGACCTTCAAGAACAGCCTTACAGGTCTTCCTATCGGCGGTGCAAAGGGCGGCTCAGACTTCGACCCGAGAGGCAAGTCAGATGCAGAAATCCTTCGCTTCTGCCAGTCATTTATGACAGAGCTCTTTAAATACATCGGACCCGACGTTGACGTTCCTGCAGGTGACATCGGCGTAGGCGGCAGAGAGATCGGCTACCTCTTCGGTCAGTACAGACGTCTCAAGAGTGCATTTGAAAACGGCGTTCTTACAGGTAAGGGCCTTTCATACGGCGGCTCACTCATCAGACCTGAGGCAACAGGCTTCGGTGCAACATACTACGCTCGTGAGGTTCTCGCTCACTTCGGCGAGTCAATCGAGGGCAAGACCTTCGCAGTTTCAGGCTTCGGTAACGTTGCATGGGGTACTGTAAAGAAGGTTGCAGAGCTCGGCGGTAAGGTAGTTACAATTTCAGGTCCTGACGGTTATGTTTACGATCCCGACGGAATCAACACTGAAGAAAAGATCAACTTTATGCTTGAGATGCGTTCTTCAGGCAGAGATAAGGTTCAGGATTATGCTGATAAGTTCGGCGTTGAGTTCTTCGCAGGTCAGAAGCCGTGGGGCGTTCCCGTTGATGTTGCTATGCCTTGTGCAACTCAGAACGAGGTTGGCATTGAAGAAGCAAAGAAGCTCGTTGAAAACGGTGTTAAGTATTACATCGAGGTTTCAAATATGCCTTCAACAAACGAGGCTCTCGAGTATCTTATGGCAAACTGCAAGGCAGTTGCTCCCTCAAAGGCAGTTAACGCAGGCGGCGTAGCAGTTTCAGCTCTTGAAATGTCACAGAACTCAATGCGTTACAGCTGGTCAGCAGAGGATGTTGACGAGAAGCTCAAGTCAATTATGAAGTCAATCCACGACACATCAGCTTCAGCAGCAGAGGCATACGGTCTCGGCTATAACCTCGTAGCAGGCGCAAATATCGCAGGCTTCCAGAAGGTTGCAGATGCTATGATGGCTCAGGGCATTATCTAAGTTTAATATTGGTTAAAAAAAGCGTTGTGTCCGAGGACACAACGCTTTAGCTTTTATATTTAGATTGACTTGAGAAGTGCGGGGAGTCTTGTAAGTGCTCCGGGGATTCTTACAAGAATCTTACAAAGTCCCTTGAAGCTTGACTGACCGTCGTTGAGAATCATAAGAAGACCATCAACAATTTCGGGTGAGCAGACGCCCATACTCATTGCCATAAAGTTACGGATGGGAATCTGTGTTGCCATAGCGGCAATCATCTTTCCGTCGCCGTTTTCAGCAGAGCCGAACTTAGCCATAATACCCTCGATAGCGTTGCACATTCTTCCGCCCCACTTTGTATGTCTTGCATCGTTAAGACAGCAGTAGATGTCGATCGGCTTTGATGTGTCGCGCTTGTTTTCGGGAAGCTTGAAGCCGAGAACAGCCTCGAACTGTGCGCCGTTCATTCCCTTTACATTTGCTGTGTAGTATGCGGGAGCAACTGCTCTGTAATCGGGGATTTCAGCGTTGACTGTTGATTCAACGGTGATTGTCTTTGAAAGTCTGATGTCACGGCTTGATGCGCCGACGAGAATGTCGAATTCGCCGCTCTCAACCATCCAGTCACCGAGCTTGACATTGTAGAATGCAAAAGCTCTCTTTGAAAGCTCGAGTGTAACCGTTGTCTCCTCACCGGGGTTGAGGAATACCTTCTTGAAGCCCTTGAGCTCCTTGACGGGACGGAAGATTGTTGATTCCTTATCAGCAACATAGAGCTGAGCAGCCTCGCCGCCGTAAACATCACCCGTGTTCTTTACCTTGAAGGAAACGGTGAGAGTGTCGGTATCCTTGATGCTGTCAGCGGAAACCGTAAGGTCGCTGTACTCGAAGCTTGTGTATGAAAGACCGTAGCCGAACGGGAAAAGAACATCCTTTTCTGCCTTGTCATAGTAGCGGTAACCGATGTAAACGGACTCTCTGTGCTCACTTGTAACAGGGCCTGCGGGATAGTTGCCGTAGGTCGGGTTGTCGATATATGAAAGGGGATAAGTCTCACTTGTCTTACCTGACGGATTAACCTTACCTGTAAGGATGTTTGCGGTAGCGCTGCCGACAGCCTGACCGCCGAGACCTGTGCTCAGAAGTGCCTTGACTTCGTTGATCCACGGAAGATTGATAACTGAACCGCCAGCAAGAACAGCAGCTGTGTTCGGGTTAGCCTTTGCAACCTCAGAAACAAGATTGCTGTGGCATTTCGGCATTTCGATGTTTTCTCTGTCGTAGCCTTCACCCTCGAATTCGTCCGTAAGACCTACGAATACAAGTGCGATGTCAGCGTTTTTAGCAGCGTTGACAGCCTCATTTACGAGCTCGTCCTTGATTTCGTCCTTATTCTTGATATAACCGGGAGCGTAAACAACATCAACGCCGAGCTTCTTGAGCTCATCAAGAGCGTTGTCGAGCTTGTTGGGATTGATAACCGAGGAGCCTGCACCCTGGAAACGCGGAGAAGCGGCAAGCTCACCGATGACTGCAACCTTCTGACCTGCCTTGAGGGGAAGGATTTTGTCGTTATTCTTGAGAAGCACCATTGAGCCCTCAGCAACCTTACGTGCTACAGCGTTATGTGCTTCAATATCGTATGTATGTTTCTGTGCGAGTGCGGGCTTTGATTTGACGATAAGGTCAACGACCGTGTCAACTCTCTTATCGAGCACTGCGATATCAAGCTCACCGCTGTTTACGGCAGCAATGATTTTGTTTGTATTGATTCTTGCTGATGACGGCATTTCAAGGTCTGTGCCGTTGTAAAGTCCGGGGATTCTGTCAACTGATGAGCCCCAGTCTGTAACGATAAGACCCTCAAAGCCCCATTCACCGCGGAGAACCTTCTCCTGAAGCCACTCGTTCTGTGAGGAGTAAACGCCGTTGATGCGGTTATAGGAGTTCATAATTGTCCAGGGCTGAGCTTCCTTGACACAGATTTCAAATGCTGTGAGATAAAGCTCGCGCATTGCTCTCTCGTCAACAACCTCGTTGATAACCATACGGAAGGCTTCCTGTGAGTTACATGCAAAATGCTTGAGCGATGTGCCGACACCCATTGACTGAACGCCGTTTACAAAGCTTGCAGAGCATTTACCTGCAAGGTACGGGTCTTCACTGAAATATTCAAAGTTACGTCCGCAGGTCGGAGCACGCTTGATATTTGTGCCGGGGCCGAGAACAACGCTTACCTCTTCCTTAAGACACTCTTCAGCGAGAGCGATACCTTCTTCGCGGAGAAGCTCCTCATCCCATGAGCAGGATGATGTTGAAGCAGGGGGGAAGCAGGTTGAGGGAACAGAATTGCCGAGACCGATACCGTCTGAGGTTTTCTTATCCTTGTTCTGCTTACGAAGGCCGTGAGGGCCGTCTGTAATCATAATCTTCGGAAGTCCGAGCTCGGGAGCCTCCTCAAGATGCCAGTAGTCGTAGCCCGATACAAAAGCAGCCTTCTGCTCGAGACTCATTTTTTTAACAATTTCGGGGTGTTTCATAAGCTGATACTCCTCTCAAATTTCTACAATTTAATATTATATACTATTATAATCAATTTTGCAATCCTTGAAATAATACTCTTTGTCGTGTTCTCCTATTTCGCGAAGCACCCTGCATGGATTTCCTACCGCAATAACGTTTGCAGGAATGTCCTTTGTGACAATACTGCCCGCACCGATAACCGTATTGTCGCCGATTGTGACACCGGGGAGTATGACAGCGCCTGCACCTATCCAGCAGTTTTTTCCGATACGGATGCTTCTGTTGAACTGGTAAGCCTTTTCACGCAATTCGGGATTTATCGGATGTCCCGCAGTTGCAATCGTAACGTTCGGCGCAATCATTGTGCAGTCGCCGACATAGATGTGGGTATCGTCAACGAGCGTGAGGTTAAAATTGGCATAAACATTGTTGCCGAAATGCACGTGCTTTCCGCCCCAGTTAGCGTGAAGCGGAGGCTCTATGTAACAGTCCTCGCCGATTTCCGCAAACATCTCTTTCAGCATAGCGGCCCGCTTTTCCTGCTCGAGCGGACGTGTCGCATTGAAGTCGTACAGCTTCTCGAGACATAAGAGCTGCTCGCTCATAATTTCATCGCTGCTCGGATAGTAAACCTTACCCGAGTGGAGCTTTTCATATTCTGTCATATTATCAGTCCTTTTCTTTTGTCTCTTATATAATAATAAAAATTTTCTTTCCGGTCAATCAAAAAAGAAGATAATCCTGGTTTTACAAAGCTTGTCGGTAAAATATAATTGATTTTGCTTAAGGATAGATTATAATACAGATAAAAGCTGAATCACCGACGGCACCTTTGCACCGTCGGTGAATATCTGAGCAGATACTTTGCCTAAAGGCGAGTCACGGCTCCCCGCAGGCATTTTATGCCACCGTTTACTCATATCCGCGTATTTTCTATTTTAAACATCCTGATACATTATATGCCTGCGGATTTTGGGCGGAAACAAATTTTTTTCAAAACCTCTTTACAAACCGAAATATTTGTGGTAAACTACTTTCGATATGTTTCCGTTTCTCGGATTTTGGGTTTAACCGCCAAGCGGTATTCACCTGCCTTAACCTGGGATTCCGGAGCATAAAAAATATTTTTAATGAGGTGAAAATAATGACACAGGCAGAGAAGCAGGCTATCATGGCTGAATATGCTCTTCACGAGGGTGATACAGGTTCACCTGAGGTACAGATCGCTGTTCTTACAAAGAGAATCAACGACCTTACAGAGCATCTCAAGGAGCACAAGAAGGATCACCACTCAAGACGTGGTCTTCTTAAGATGGTTGGTCACAGACGTAACCTTCTTGCTTACTTGCAGAAGGTTGACATCGAGAGATACCGTTCAATCATCGCAAGACTTGGTATTCGTAAATAATTACGGCATTTGGGGCAGACAGCAAAATTCTTTTACTGTCTGCCTTATTGTGTAATTATGAAGGCAAAAAAACGCATCCTATTATCAGGCAAAAATTTGGTTTTAGCAGTGAATTGATGGCTTGACAGTCAAGCTATGAGTTTATTGCTAAATCCTTGCCTGATATGGAAATAAATTTTCAGAGAGGTAAAAAAGATGTTTTTTAAGGATTTCAGAACATTCGAAACAACACTTGCAGGTCGTCCGCTCGTAGTTGAGGTCGGTAAGATGGCTCAGCTCGCAGGCGGCTCCTGCCTTATCCGCTACGGCGAAACAGAAGTTCTTTGTACTGCTACAATGGCAGACAAGCCCAGAGAGGGTGTTGACTTCTTCCCGCTTTCAGTTGATTTTGAAGAGAAGCTTTACGCAGTAGGCCGTATCCCGGGCTCTTTCCAGCGCCGTGAGGGTAAGGCAAGCGAGAAGGCAACTCTTGCTTCACGTGTAATCGACCGTCCCATTCGTCCGCTTTTCCCGAAGGATATGCGTAACGATGTCGGCGTTGTTGCAACTGTTATGTCAGTTGACCCCGATTGCTCACCCGAAATCACAGCTATGATCGGTGTTTCCGTAGCAATTTCAATTTCAGCTATTCCGTGGGACGGCCCGATTTCAGGCGTATCCGTAGGTCTTGTTAACGGCGAGTACGTTATCAACCCGACAGAGGCACAGCGCGAGGTTTCAGAAATGGCTGTTACCGTTGCTTCAACAAAGGATCTCGTTGCTATGATCGAAGCAGGTGCAAACGAGGTTTCCAACGACGATATGTTCGACGGCATTATGTATGCTCATAAGGTTAACCAGGAGATCGTTAAGTTTATCGAGGATATCACAGCTGAGGTCGGTAAGGAGAAGATTTCCTTCGAGTCAAACGATCCCGCTCCCGAGATGTTCGAGGCAATCAAGGAGTTCGCTATCGAGGACGTTAAGGTTGCTCTTGATACAGACGACAAGCGTGTTCGTGACGAGGCTCTCCGCCCGATCTACGATGCAGTTCACGCTAAGTTCGATGAGGTTTATCCCGAAGAAATCGCAAAGATTGACGACTGTCTCTACAAGCTCCAGAAGTTCATCGTCCGCCGCTGGCTTCTTGACGAGGGTAAGCGTGTTGACGGTCGCGGTATCGATGAGATCCGTCCGCTTAACGCAGAGGTTGACCTCCTCAGCCGTGTTCACGGTTCAGGTATGTTCACCCGCGGTCAGACACAGTGTCTTACAATCACAACTCTCGGCTCAATGAGCAATGCACAGATTCTTGACGGCATTGATAATGAAGAGTCAAAGAGATATATGCATCACTACAACTTCCCGTCATACTCAGTCGGCGAGACTCGTCCGAGCAGAGGTCCGGGACGTCGTGAGATCGGTCACGGCGCACTTGCTGAAAGAGCACTTCTTCCCGTTATTCCGTCAGTTGAGGAGTTCCCGTACTGCATCCGTACAGTATCAGAGGTTCTTTCTTCAAACGGTTCAACATCACAGGGCTCAATCTGCGGCTCAACACTTTCACTTATGGCAGCAGGCGTTCCTATCAAGGCTCCCGTTGCAGGTATCTCCTGCGGTCTTGTTACAGAGGGCGACCGCTTTATGACAATGGTTGACATCCAGGGTCTCGAGGACTTCTTCGGCGATATGGACTTCAAGGTAGCAGGTACACATAAGGGTATCACAGCTATCCAGATGGACCTCAAGGTTCACGGTCTTACTCCGGAAATCATCCGTGAGGCACTTGATAAGACTTACAAGGCTCGTCTCTACATCCTTGACGAGATTATGCTTCCCGCAATTTCAGAGCCCAGAGCAGAGCTTTCAAAGTATGCTCCGAAGATGCTTTCAACAAAGGTACCTGTTGACAAGATTGCTGAGGTTATCGGTAAGCAGGGT
>JAFNVC010000019.1 GCA_017379935.1 Clostridia bacterium | reverse complement strand
TTTAGAAGCAGATCCAACGAAATTGTAATGGATATTCGTGACACAACGCCTGTTGAGATTGTCGGAGGGGATTTTGTTAATAGAAAGTTGGTAGATGGTCTGGCTGGCAAGCTGTTGACTACTAATTCCTTGAAATTCTATGGCAACAAGATCAGCAAAGAATATGGTTTTGCCTTAAAGATGCACAAGCTGAGAAAAACCAATCTTACCTATTTGGCTGAAAATGGTGCTTCGTTCAAGTATCTAAAAGAACACGCTGGGCATCTCAAAGTCGAAACAACCTTGAAATATTACATCAAGGCTGGCGAAACCAGCAAAGAACAGGGTATGCGAATTTTGGACAGCATGACAACCGAAGATCCTTTGATTACGATTGAAGGTCCTGGCATTGGTGGACAGGAAACACGGGTCTTTACTGTTAGAAAGAGCCAATGGGATCGCATACAGAGCGAACAAAAGCGTAAAAAATAGCCCCTTTCAAGATGCTCCGATCTTGTAAAGTGGCTGTGTCTAAAACTGTGTTTGGGATATTGCAACCCGAAAAACCCTTGATATATCAATACTTTTTTATGTGTTCCATGATGAAGCTCGACACGGCAAGGCATTCCAGGGTCTTCTTGAGAGATATTTCGGTTAAGAAACCCCTCTGTCACTTCGTGACATCTCCCCTTTCAGGGGCGACATTCGATTATAAATAAACGAAGAGTGGCTGAAAAAGCCACTCTTTTTGTTTTATTAGTTTACAGCAAGTGATTATCTGTTAAAAATATCCGCACTAGTTGATATTTTTAATTCATCATTTTCGGCATCATACTCCATAGTACAGTTCATTTCAAATTCATAGCTTGCAACTCTGCCAAATTTAGTAAGAATCTTAACTATGCCATACTTTGTATAAGTATAGTCATCAGTTTTTTCTGCGGAGGTAAAATTGTAATTACTTAATCTGTCCCAGTCAGATGCATAGTCCTTTAACTCTTTGCTGGTCATAATCTCTACCATAAGAGATGTCGATCCCCTAAGACCATATTCATCATCTGCAAAATATTCTTTAATTTCATCAACCATATCATCAGTCAGAGTAAACTCTCCACCATCCAAACTGATGTATTGTGCTAAAACGTCTTTATTCTCGACCTTATCTTGTTCATCATATGTCAAAGCACTATATAACTCGTATATATCATTAATTTCTTTAAACGAAGTGTTTTCAGTCAGCGTAGCGATTTTTGCTTCAACAGCCTTTACCTCTTCACTTTTTCCACACGAAGCGAATGCAAAACAAATAACAACAGCTAAAAATATTGAAATAATCTTTTTCATAAAATTTTACCACCTTTCTTGATTTATCGGTATTATAAGACTAAATTTGACTCGTGTCAATAGCATTGCGCGACTGTAACAAGGTTTATTGTTTGTATAAATCACCATAAAATATAGGTAAATAATATTCCGGTGTGATTTTGTGAAGCAGGAATACAGAGACCTCTATGAAAAATTCGGTTTGAATGTTGTTTTTTACCGTGTAGGGACGGGCGTCCCCGACCGTCCGGATTTCTGTAAATTTAAACGGATGGTCCGGGAGGCCCATCCCTACGCTAAAAACATTGTAATCCGTTCGATAAATTAAATTTGCACAATATCCGACGGGATGCGCAACGCATACCTTACAGGCTCGCGGTTTGTGTCTGCCTTTACCCGTCCTGAAAAGCAACACCTTCGGCGGCAGCAAGCCGCCGCCCTACAATGTTGATTGTAATTTTTATTGCTGTTATTTAAGATTCTTCACTTCGTTCAGAATGACAATAGTGAGCATAGAAAAAACACTTGTAAATCTTTTATGACTTACAAGTGTTTCGTTTTTATTTCTTATAATTTCTCTTGATTTTGAGAGTTGTTGTTTTCGGGAATTCGGTGTCGCGAGTTTTAACCTTTGATACCTGCTTGAATGCGGGCATTGTCTTATTGAACTCACGTACATCCTTTTTGATCTGCTCCTTGGCATCGGGATTCGCAACTGTGTCAAGGAAGAACTCAGCGGCAATCATTCCGCCCTCTTCATAAACAAGTGCCTCGTGGATATATTCGATGCTGTTAATCAGCTTTTCTTCAATCTCCTCAGGAGAAACGTTTTTACCGTTAGAAAGGATAATGAGATTCTTCTTTCTGCCGCGAAGGAAAAGGAAGCCGTCCTTATCGATAAAGCCGTAGTCACCTGTTTTAAACCACTCGCCGTCAAAGGCCTCCGCAGTTGCTTCAGGCTCGTCATAGTAGCCCATCATAACGTTTGTACCGCGGACATAAACCTCGCCGATACCCTCCTCGTCAGGGTTGTTGATTCTGATTTCGTTACACTCAAGCGCCTTACCTGCACTGCCGAAGCGGAAATCGTCAAGTCTGTTACAGGTAACAACCGGTGAACACTCAGTAATGCCGTAGCCGTTGACAACGTGGATGCCGAGGTCATAAAGACCCTGCTCGTATTTTGAATCAAGGAACGCACCGCCGCAGATTATCATTTCAAGCTCGCCGCCGAGATTCTCGTGAACCTCCTTGAAGAGCTTTCTTCTGACGTCGATACCGAATTTAAGAAGAATATTGCTGATTTTAAGTCCCTTTTTGAGAATTTCCTCCTTGCCCTTCTTCTTAGCTGTGAACCAGATACGCTTATAGACCGTTTCAACCGCAAGAGGAACAGCAGAGAAATGCTGAGGATGATATTCAACCATATCCTTTTGGATATCCTTAAGGCTCTTACAGATATAGCCCCACTCTGTGAGAAGCTGACACGCGATAAGTGCGCTTGCCCACGAGAAGGTATGATTAAAGGGAAGAATAGCGATCGTATGGCTCGCGGTCATTGCCCTACAGGTTGCAATAGCATCGGAAGCAACATTTCTGTGAGAGAGCATAACGCCCTTGCTCTTGCCCGTTGTACCTGATGTATAAACGATAAATGCGAGGTCATCAGGCTTTACTTCCTCTTCAAGGAAGCTCTTGTTGCCTGCATCAAGGCTTTCGTGACCCTTCCTTACAAGCTCGTCAAAATCTTCCATTCTGATATACTCGGTAATTACAACCTTTTCAGATGCCTGCATCATTTTGATTGCACCTGCGAAATCCTTGGTGTAAATAATCGCACTGCATCCGCTTCGTTCCATAAGCTCTGTAAGCTCAGCATCGGTAAGCTTTGCATCAAGAGGCACACAGGTAAGCCGCGACATACCGCATGCATAATAGCAGATCGCCCAGTAATAGCTGTTTTCGCTGAGGATTGCTACCTTTTTGCCTGCCATACCCAGGTCATAAAGATACTGACCGATACCCTTTGCAGCATAGAAGGTCTCGTTGAAGCACTTCTCCCTGACCGTACCTGAAAAATCGTTATAAACAAGGTGCTTCTTATCTCCGCCGTTTTTTGCGCCGTAGATAACAATCTCCTTAAGAGTATCCATATCGGGGAAGCTGCCGTAGTTTTTATAATTAACGTTTGTACTGCGTTTCGCTTTTTTCATTTTTAGAAATTCCTTCCAGACACATAATAACTCATTTTAATATTACATACTCTGTGATATTATAATTTTTATATAACAAAAATGTTGCAACATTATGAATAAAATATTAACAAGTGATACAAATTTTTATCTTGACAATTCCCCTTTTAAGTTATACAATTATACCAATATTAAAATCGTTGATGCAGAAGGCTGTTTCAGACGGATTTTTCAGAGAGCCGTTCGCTTGGTGAAAGAGCGGTATTATCTGTGATTCAGTTACCACTGCGGAGAGCGTTCCGAAATAAGGAACGACGTCCTGCCACGTTACGGCAAACAGAGTGGCGGTATATTACCGCAATACGGGTGGAACCGTGGAGTTTATGCTTCATCCCTTTTTGTGAGGGATGAAGCTTTTTTATTTTAAGGAGGACATTGAAATGGTAAAAGTAACACTTAAAGGTGACGTTGTTAAGGAATTTGACAACGGAATCACTGCAGCTGAGGTTGCAAAAAATCTTGGCATGGGTCTTTACAAGGCCGCTTGCCTTTGCAAAATAAACGGCGAATATGCAGACCTTCGTACCGCTATCAACGAGGACTGCGCACTTGAAATTCTCACATTTGACGATGATGCAGAGGCAAAGAAGGCATTCCGTCACACAGCATCGCATATTATGGCACAGGCTGTAAAGAGACTCTTCCCCGAGGCAAAGCTTGCTATCGGACCTGCTATCGACAACGGCTTCTACTATGACTTCGACGTTGATAAGGCTTTCTCAACAGAAGACCTTGAGAAAATCGAAGCAGAGATGAAGAAAATCGTCAAGGAGGCTCTCCCCCTCGAAAAATTTGAGCTTGATCCCGACGAGGCTATCGCAATGATGGAGGAAAAGGGCGAAATCTACAAGGTTGAGCTTATCAAGGAGCATGCAGACAAGGGCGAGAAGATTTCTTTCTTCAAGCAGGGCGAGTTCGTTGAGCTTTGCGCAGGCCCTCACATTCCCGACACAAGCAGAGTAAAGGCCTTCAAGCTCACATCCTGTACAGGTGCATATTGGAGAGGCGACTCCACAAAGAAGATGCTCCAGAGAATTTATGCAACAGCCTTCACAAAGAAGGACGAGATGGAAGAATATCTCGCAGCCGTTGAAGAGGCTAAGAAGCGCGACCACAACAAGCTCGGCAGAGAGCTTGAGATTTTCACAACAAACGAGCTTATCGGCCAGGGTCTTCCCATTCTTCTTCCGAAGGGTGCAAGAATCATCCAGCTTATGCAGCGCTTCATCGAGGACGAGGAGCAGAAGAGAGGCTGGCAGCTGACAAAAACTCCCTATATGGCAAAGAGCGACCTTTACAAGGTTTCAGGCCACTGGGATCATTATAAGGACGGCATGTTTGTTCTCGGTGACGAGGATAAGGATGACGAGGTATTCGCTCTTCGTCCGATGACATGCCCGTTCCAGTATCAGGCATATCTCAACCGTCCACGTTCATACCGTGACCTTCCGCTTCGCTATAACGAGACCTCTACCCTCTTCCGTAACGAGGCATCAGGCGAAATGCACGGTCTTATCCGCGTTCGTCAGTTCACAATCTCTGAGGGTCACCTTATGTGCCGTCCCGACCAGCTTGAGGAAGAGTTCAAGGGCTGTCTTGAGCTTGCTGTTTACTGTCTCAAGACTCTCGGTCTTTATGAGGACGTTTCATACCGCTTCTCACAGTGGGATCCCGCTGATACAGAGAAGTACATCGGCTCACCTGAGCAGTGGGATGAGGCTCAGGGCGTTATGAAGAAGATTCTTGACCACCTTGAAATCCCCTATAAAATCGGTGTCGGCGAGGCTGCTTTCTACGGTCCGAAGCTCGACATTCAGATAAAGAACGTATTCGGCAAGGAGGATACGCTCATTACAATCCAGATCGACCAGATGCTTGCTGAAAAGTTCGGTATGGAATACACTGATTCTGACGGAACAAAGAAGAATCCGTACATCATTCACCGTACATCAATCGGCTGCTACGAGAGAACACTTGCACTTCTTATCGAAAAGTATGCAGGTGCATTCCCTGTATGGCTCGCTCCGACTCAGGTCAAGCTCCTTCCGATTGCTGACAGACACCACGACTACGCTTACGAGGTCAAGGCAAAGCTCGAGGCAAAGGGCATCCGCTGTGAGGTTGACACAAGAAGCGAAAAGATCGGCTATAAGATCCGTGAGGCTCAGCTTGAAAAGGTTCCCTATATGCTCCTTATGGGCGATAAGGACATCGAGGCAGGCTCCGTTTCCGTCCGTAAGCGCGGTGAGGGTGACATCGGTGCAATGGGTATTGACGAATTCGTTGATCTCGTTGTTGAGCAGAACGCTTCAAGAGTTATTTTCTAAGCGAGGGAATACAAATGTCTATTCAGGCAGGTAAGGAATATTTAAAGCAATTCGGTCTTGAAGGCAGGGTGCTCGAATTTGACGTTTCGAGTGCAACGGTCGAGCTTGCGGCTCAGGCTGTCGGCGTTGAGGGCAAGAGAATTGCAAAAACACTTTCGTTTAAAATCGGCGAGGATGCAATTCTCATCCTCGCTGCAGGCGATGCAAAAATTGATAACAAAAAATATAAAGCAACATTCTCCGCAAAGGCAAAGATGCTTACACCCGACGAGGTAACTGAGCTTATCGGCCACGCAATCGGCGGTGTCTGCCCGTTTGGCATCAAGGAAGGCGTTAAAACGTATCTTGACGAATCTCTGAAAAGATTCGATACCGTTTTCCCCGCTGTCGGCAGTTCAAATTCCGCAATCGAGCTGACGCCCGACGAGCTTGAAAAGTATGCACAGAACTACGTCGGCTGGGTTGATGTATGCAAGGATTGGCAGGAGGTTGAATAAAATGTCAGATTTCCGTTTCGGATTCACACGGGATTTCGGCGATTCACATATAATCAAAAGTAACGGCGCCGATTTCCACGAATTGAATATGAGCAGTATTGCAAAAGCCTCTGATGAGGATATTGACAGATTCATCGCCGAAGCAAAGGAAAACGGCTATTCGTACGTTGCGGCAAACTGTATGATTCCGGGTGAATATAAAATCACGGTTGACAACCCCGATTATGACGCTATTGACGAATATCTTGAACGAGCATACTCCAAGGCGGCACGTCTCGGTCTTGAAATCGTTGTTATGGGCTCATCGGGCGCAAGAAACTTTCCCGAGGGTGTCACCTATGAAGATGCCTTCGACAGACTTGTTGTTTTTCTCAGGGATCACGTTGCTCCCGTGTGTGAAAAATACAATATTGTATGTGCACTCGAAAATCTTTCATACGGCGAAAGCAATATCCTCAACACGATTGATGAATCGCTCAAGGTTGTTGATGCAGTCGGCAGTGAGTGGATAAAAATTCTCGTTGATTTCTACCACTTCGGCAACAATCACGACAGCCTTGATTCCATCAGAAAAGCAGGCGATAAAATTGTACACGTACACGTTGCAAGCGTTGTGAACGGGCGTCTGTATCCTGCACCTGATGACGGTGAGGATTACAGCGTTATAACTGACATTCTACGCGAAATCGGCTATGACAAGCGTGAGGGACGCATCAGCTTTGAGGCTCGTGTACCCGAGGGCAAGGACTTTTCAGAATGCATAAAGGAAAGTCTTGCTTGCTTTAAAAATCTTTAATCCGGAGTGATTATCTATGAAATATGCAGTAATTTTATATGACGGAATGGCGGATTATCCCGTTCCCGCATTTGACGGCAAAACGCCGATGATGATGGCAAATAAGCCGAATTTTGACCGACTTGCACAGAAGGGTGAGGTTGGTCTTGTACGCACTGTCGCAGAGGGTCTCAAGCCCGGCAGTGACGTTGCAAATTTAAGCGTTATGGGCTACGACCCGATGAAATATTACACAGGACGCTCTCCGCTAGAGGCTGTAAGCATCGGCGTGAAAATGGCTGATGACGATATTGCTCTTCGCTGCAACCTTGTTACACTTTCCGACGAGGAAAATTACGCGGATAAGACGATGATTGACTATTCAGCAGGCGATATCTCGAGCGCAGATGCGGCTGAAATCATCAAGACTGTTCAGGAAGCATTCGGTGACGATGAATTTGCATTCTACAACGGTGTAAGCTACCGTCACTGTCTCATCCACCATGGCGGTACTGTCGAGCTCGGCAATATGACACCTCCGCACGACATTTCCGACAGAGTTGTCGGCCCGTATCTTTCAACGGCTCCGACGGCAGAAAAGCTTGTGGCTCTTATGAAAAAAAGCTACGACCTTCTCAAGGATCATCCCGTAAACAAGAGAAGAATTGCAGAGGGCAAGCGTCCCGCTAATTCAATCTGGCTCTGGGGTGAGGGCAAAAAGCCTATCCTTCCCCTCTTCACGGACCTTTACGGCATCAAGGGCTCCGTTATCTCCGCAGTTGACCTTCTTAAGGGCATCGGCATTGCGGCGGGTATGAACACTCCCGAGGTTGAGGGCGCAACAGGTTATATCGACACAAACTTCGAGGGCAAGGCAAATGCCGCGATTGATGAGCTTAAGAACGGCGCTGACCTCGTTTACGTTCACATCGAGGCTCCCGATGAGTGCGGTCACAGAAACGAGCCTGAAAACAAGGTTCGTGCAATTGAGCTTATTGACGAAAAGGTGCTTCCGATTATTCTTAAAGGTCTTGAGGAAATCGGCGAGGATTATAAGATTATGATTCTCCCCGACCATCCGACACCTATCGTTACAAAAACTCACGCAAGCGACCCTGTCCCCTATATGATTTATAAGAAATCTGCAGAAAAGGACAGCGGCGTTGACTCAATCAACGAGGAAACAGCAAAGGCAACGGGCATTTACGTTGATTTCGGTCCGTCAATGATGAAGAAATTTATTGAGGAATGATTTTATGAAAATGAGAATGCCGTCCATCCCCCTTTTTACGGTTGATCCGTATTTTTCGGTATGGACATCGGATATAAACAAAAAGCCGACCGAGCATTGGACTGCGTCTGAAAATAATATTTTCGGCACAGCCTTTGTGGACGGCAAGGCTTATCGCTTCCTCGGAGATGACGACAACGAGGCTATGGACGTTATTTCGGTTGATGCGGACACCTTCTCAACAACAGTTATCCTTGAAAAGGCAGGTATACGCCTTACTGCAAGATTCACATCGCCTATGCTTGTGACGGATTTATACTACGCTTCACGTCCCGTTTCTTACCTCAAGGTTTCATACGAGAGCATTGACGGCAACGAGCACAGGGTCATTGTAAAGCTTTCCGTCAGCGAGGAGCTTGTACTCAACAAGACGGGCGAAGGCAGAGCCTGGTCAGAAAACGTTGACATCGACGGTCTTTCCTGCGTTAAAATCGGCAGCGGTGACCAGAAGGTTCTCTGGAGAAGCGGCGATGATGTGCGTATTGACTGGGGCTACTGCTACCTTGCGGTTGACGGTCAGGCAAAAACAGGCAACGAGGTTACCGAGGGGCTTTACTGCAGCTACTGCGAAAAGGAAATCGCAGACGAAGCACTTTTCCTTCTCGCTTACGACGATATCGACAGTATGGTTTACTTCGGCGAAAAGCTCAAGGCATACTGGAAGAAAGACGGTAAGACAATCGTTGAGGCAATAAAAGAGGCATATGACGAATACGACAGTCTTCTTGCAAAATGCAACGCCTTCTCTGATAAGCTGATTGCGGATGCGACAGCAAAGGGCGGAGAAAAATATGCAGAGCTGCTGACTCTCGCCTACCGTCAGGTTATGGCGGCGCACAAGCTCGTTGTTGATAAGGACGGCAACAACCTTTACATTTCAAAGGAATGCTTCTCAAACGGATGCGCGGCAACGGTTGACGTTACATACCCGAGCGCACCGATGTATCTTCTTTACAACACGGAGCTTCTCAAGGGTATGCTCAGACCGATTTTCCGCTATGCAGGTACGGATGAGTGGAAATATGATTTTGCACCGCACGACGTCGGACAGTATCCGCTCGTCAACGGTCAGGTTTACGGCAACAACGAGCTGAAATGGCAGATGCCCGTTGAAGAATGCGGAAATATGATTATCCTTGTTTCCGCTATCTGCAAGGCTGACGGTGATTATTCCTTCGCAAGGGAAAACTTCGCGCTTCTCGAAAAGTGGAGCAAGTACCTTGTAAAATACGGCAAGGATCCCGAGCATCAGCTTTGCACAGACGACTTTGCGGGACATCTCGCGCACAACTGCAACCTTTCTTTAAAGGCAATTATGGGTATGGCAGGCTTTGCGGATATCCTCGAAAAGCTCGGCAAAAGGGATGAGGGTGAACAGCTTTTTGCAGTTGCAAGGGAATATGCAGATGCATTCATTTTGAACGCCGAAAATCCCGACGGCAGCTACCGTCTCGCTTATGACCGCGAGGGTACGTTCAGCCTTAAGTACAATTCAGTCTGGGACAAAATCTGGAAAACAGGTCTTTTTCCCGAAAAATTCTATAAAAACGAAATCGAGAGATACAAAAAAGAGGCACTCCCCTACGGTGTACCTCTTGATTCGAGAGAAAAGTATACAAAGTCCGACTGGCTTCTCTGGGTTGCATGCCTTGCAGACAAGAAGGAAGATTTTGAATTCTTCACGGAGCTTTTATGGCAGGCATATAACACAATGCGTACAAGAGTACCGATGACCGACTGGTACTACACGGACACGTCGGAAATGGTTGGCTTCCGTCACCGTACCGTTCAGGGTGGACTTTTCATCAGACTGATGTTAGATTAAACAAATACAGCGTGCTTTACAAACCGTAAAGCACGCTGATTTTATTTTTTGTTGACGTTTCGGATGCCGTACTTCTTCTTTATCTCAGGAAAGGCGTGGGAATAAAACACAACTGTCAGGAAGGTTTTACCCGCATCAAAGACGTTGGAAAACGCGTTGCGGATTCCGCCCTCGGCAAAGTGAGCAAGCACATCAAGCGCCTTATTGAAAAACATATTTTTCTGCGACGCTTCCTTTTTCCTTCGTGTGAAGGTCATCCAATCAAAGCAGCTCTTGACAACAAGTAAATCGAGGTCAGGAATAAGCGAATAGTTTTTCGAAAGACTCTGAATCTGAGACGATGCTCTGGACTGCAGGAAAATTTCATCAAGGTCGAGCTTGTTATCTCTTACAACATCGTTCCCCATAGGAGTTTTCGGGATTACAACATAATAATTAAACAGGAATGCATCCACATTGAGGCTCTGCGCAAAGCTGACTGTCTCACGAAGCTGATCGGGAGTCTCGTTATGAAAGCCGATGATAAATGAGCCGAAGGTTGTAATGCCGACCTCGGTACACATATCGACAAAACGGCGGATGAGCGAGTGATCCATGGGCTTGCCGATTTTTTCACGTGTTGCGGAGCTGCCCGTTTCGAGTCCGAGCATCAGCCATCGGCATCCTGCAGCATACATTCTGCGGAGCTTTCCGATATCCTTATATGTATCGGCGCGTGTTTCCGCACCCCAGAAGAATTTAAGGTTATTTTTTTCACGGAAGGCGCGGATTTCTTCAACCTCTTCGTCCGTCAGGAAAAGAAGCTCGTCGGAGAAATTAACGCCGTCAAGCCCGTATTTTTCCTCGAGATACTTAATCTCCTTCAGTACATAATGAAGCGGACGCTTCCTGTGCTGTGAATTGTAGAACATCGTGTTGTAGCAGTAGGTGCATTTGAAGGGACAGCCGCGCGAGGTATACATATAAAGCATACGCTTGCAGTGCGGAAACTGTCGGAAGCACTTTCTGACATCAATCAGGTCCCAGTCAATTTCCGGCAATGAGTCAAGCTGAGAATCGTTGACATTAGGCGTTGAAACCGCCTTTCCGTTTTCAAGATAAGTCAGACCGTTGACGGCAGAATAGTTTTTATCGGAAAAATATTCCTCCAGAAGCCTTTTAAGCTTTGATTCCGTTTCGCCCGTAAGCACAAAGTCAGCGTAGCCACCGCCGACAATCTGCTCTGCAAATGCGGCGGCAACAACCTCACCCCAGATAACAACTGCTCCGCTTTCCTTTGCAATCGCGGAAACCTCAATCGCATCCTTGACGGAGGCAGTCGGCGGAATATAAAGCATTGCCGCATCGGGACGAAAATCATCTATAACCTTTTGAGCACCGCGGAAGTCAATACAGCGGTCAAAAACAAGCACATCATTACCGAGAGCTTTCATATATGATGCGGTTACCATTATACTGCGGCAGACGGGATATGTTGTTCCTCTCATAAGAAATCCCGCTGACGGCTGAACAAAGAGAATTTTCATAAAATCATCTCGTTTTCAATTTCTTTCTGATATCAACTGCGCCGTTCGGACATACCTCGTCACAGCACATACAGCCGATACATTTCTTTCGGTCAAGTACAACTCGTTTATCGCTGATTTTAAGTGCCTTCTGCGGACAGGTAACGATACATTTTTTGCAGATGATGCACTTCTCGTTCATCTGCGGATACTGCATAAAAACAGCATCGGTGACTTTATCGATAAGCGTACTGATTCTTGCGGCAATTTTGCCGCCTGCCGTATCAGCACGGGTAAGCTCGGAGAGAAGAATCGGCTTTTCGGGAACAAAATCCGTATCGCCTGCTGTCAGATACTCTTCGGCAACAAAGCCTTTCGCCTTAGATGCGGTAATAGTCGGTACATTTTCCTCGGGTATACCCAGAGTCCGCACGATAAAGCGGTCAAGAGTAAAGACATCCTTTCCCGAGAAGGTAACTCCGAGATAGCGCTTTTTACCGTTCGTCGGACCGTTACCCTCCATAATATCAACCGCATCAACGATGGTAAAATCAGCCTTCACGGTTGCGGCAAGCTCAACGAGCATATTTGAAAAATCCTTGACAGCGGGATATTTCGCGTGGTATGCCGGCTTCTGCAGTCCCGGAATCGTACCGAAAAGATTCTTCACGCCTGCGGTGATTCCCGTAAGGTTGTGCGTCTTGAATTTAGGAAGATTGATAATGTAATCCGCCTCGGCAACAGCCTTGACAATATTGAATTTTCTGTTCACAAAGCCGTCGGGCGATGTAACGTCAACACCCGTGAAATCTGTATTCAGGTAAGCAGAATCAGACAGGAAGGCATATCCCGTTTTTTCGTAAACCTCCTGAATCTGTGAAAATACCAGCAATGCCCCTCCGGGACAGTCGGCAACAGAGATATTTTCAACGCCGATTTCACGAAGGTTTCTCACAACGGCATAAACAAAGCGCGGATTTGTCGTTACGGAGAACGCCGCCTCCTTATCCGTGACGAGATTAGGCTTAAGAAGCACACCGGCTCCCTGCGGAATTTCATCCTTGATATTGTGAATCTCAAAATGCTTTTTCACTGCACGGTACAGCGTTTCGTCATCATAATTTTCAGTTTTTAAAACCGCAAAGGTATTCATAACAGCCCGCCTTTATATTTCCGAATCAATATATCAAAAAAATATTCCTTATTGATATTCCTTAACGAAATTATAAAACAGAAATAAAGCGCAGTCAATTCTTTTCGGGCAAAAAACAGTGAGCCAACCGAGGTTGACTCACTGTTAAGGCTTATATTATTCAATTCCGACACTCTTGCGGAGAATTTTAAGTGCATCGATCGAATTGATCTTACTGTCACCGTTCATATCAGCAGCAAGCTTCTGCTGTTCATTGAGTTTTAAATTCTGAACAGAATAGTTGAGGACTATAAGTGCGTCCGTAGAGTTGATTTTTCCGTCGCTGTTAACGTCGCCCTTCTTTACATCAACTATATTGATTTTATATGTGGTATAGACGTTGTAATTTTCAAGAAAATAAATCTCAACTGTGTTTTCGCCGAGCTTATATTCGCCGCCCTTCGGTGAAGCATAGATATTCTGCTCAACCACGCCGTTGGAATGAAGGGTTTCCTTATAAGCGATGTTTTTGGTCTTACCGTCGCTGTAGGTAACCTTGACAACGAGGCCGTTCATATCGAGCATCCCTCTGTCCTGATAATACGAGAAGTAGCCGCCGCGGTGAAGAAAGCTGATAATACCTTCACTCTTGACAAACTTGCCGTAGCCATCCCCCTCAGGATACTGCCAGAAGCCGTAGTCCCAATCCGTACCCTTTACAAATGTAGTTTTGTCGGGAAGCTCGACAATTTCGATTTTTCTGATTGATGCGGCTGAGCCGTTAACTGCAAAAAGCGAGAGCATCATAACGAATGCAAGCAGAACCGAAAATGTTCTTTTTATAATTTTCATTGTTTATTTCCTCCTTTTAAACTCTGATTAAATATTATAATATGTATATTGTTAAAAGTCAAATATATTTATACCCCGCTCATATCAAACTGCGGTATAAAATCCGTCGTCGAGGAATCAAGCTCCTGAACAAAGACATTTTCGAGACCGAGCTTTTCCGCGTGATCAAGAACGAGGTCATATTCACGCCCCGAAAGCCTGCGATTGATTGTCGGAAAATCCTGAGCTTTACCGCACGGAGTATACTGGCTCATAAGACTGATGATTGTATCCCCGGGAAGATTAGCCTTAACCCAATCCATAACACCTATCGCCTGGCTGACATTACCCGGCAGAACAAGATGTCGGATAATGATTCCCTTCTGCATTATTCCGTCACTGTCAAAAATGTTTCCGCCTACCTGCCTTTGCATTTCAAGCACAGCCTCGGATGCGACAGAAAAATAATTACGGGCTCCGCTGTACTTTTCGGCCACCTTTTCGCTTAAATATTTAATATCGGTAAGATAAATATCGACAAGTCCCTCACCCTTTTGCAGGGTTTCGGCAAGGTCATATCCGCCCGTATTCCATACGACGGGCACTCCGGGTTTATATTTTTTAAGAGTTTCAAAAAGCTGAATTGAATAGTGGGTAGGATTAACGAGGTTGATGTTATGAGCACCCTGACCTTCAAGCTCCCTGAAAATTTCAATGAGCCTTTCCTCAGTAACAGTCTTACCCTTACATTCCCTGCTGATTTCATAATTCTGACAGTAGACACATTTGAGTGAGCAGCCCGAAAAGAAAACAGTTCCGCTTCCCCTGTCTCCGCTGATACACGGCTCCTCCCAGAAATGGAGGGCGGCGCGGGCAATTTTATACTCCGGCGGAACACCGCAGACACCGATTTTTTCCGTTCGGTCAATATTGCATTTTCTCGGGCAGGAATTGCAGATAAGCATAATGTCTTGTCACCTCTTTGTTTTATTATACCATAAAATTTCTTCTTGTCTATGCGTCAGCGTTATGTTATAATAAAGATTAACGAATCAATGAGGTGTATCTTATGAAAAAATTTATCTGTTCTTTATTATGCTTGGTATTTATCTGTGTCGGCTTTGCCGCTTGCGGTAACAGCGAAACGCCTGACAACAATAACGGCGGAAATTCCGTCAACGCTTCAGGCGGTATTCATCACGTTGAAATGGTTATCAAGGATTACGGTACCGTAAAGCTCGAGCTTAATGCAAACGAGGCTCCGATCACGGTTGAAAATTTCCTTAAGCTTGCGAATGACGGCTTCTATGACGGTGTCCCCTTCCACAGACTTGACAAGGATTTCGTGCTTCAGGGCGGTGATCCTGACGGTGACGGAATCGGCGGCTCAAGCAATTCTATCAAGGGTGAATTCGAAAGCAACGGTGTACAGAACAACATCAAGCACAGCCGCGGCGTAATTTCTATGGCAAGAACGGGTGACCCGAACAGCGCTTCCTCACAGTTCTTCATCTGCCTTGAGGATTCATTCTTCCTCGACGGTAACTACGCAGCCTTCGGTCACGTTACCGAGGGTATGGACGTTATCGATGCAATCCGCGACAACACTCCCGAATCCAATTCTATCCCCAAGAGATATCAGCCCGTCATCGAAACCATTACAGTAATTGACTAAGAGGTGTTTCCTTTGAGCAGTCTCGATTATCTTAACAGAGTATATCTGCGCGTTGATCTTGATCAGATTTGTTCCAACGTTCAGCAGATTATAAAAAAGGTCGGTGCGGACACACGCGTAATGCCCGTTGTCAAGGCTGACGCTTACGGTCACGGTGCGATTGAGGTCACTAAGGCTCTCAGCGAAATCGGCACCTACGGCTTTGCCGTTGCAACCGTCGGCGAGGCACTCGCACTGCGCCGTGCAGGTATCACAAAGCCCCTGCTTATCCTCGATTTTGTTTTCCCGAATCAGTTTGAAACGATCATAAGAAACGACATTATGCTGACTGTTTTCCAGTACGGTATTGCAAAAAGCCTTAACGAAGCGGCAATCCAGATGGGAACGACAGCGCACATCCACCTTAAGGTCGATACGGGTATGGGCAGAATCGGTTACATCCCGAACGAAGAAAGCGCGGAGGAAATAAAAAGAATTTCAGAGCTTTCCAATATTGAAATCGACGGTATTTTCACTCATTTTGCCTGTGCAGACTCCGCTGACAAGACATCTATGAACGCTCAGCTCGCAAGGTATAAGGATTTCGTCAGCCGTCTTGAGTCACTCGGAATCAACATTCCGATAAAGCACGTCTGCAACAGTGCGGCTATCATTGATATGCAGGACGATTTTCTCAATATGGTCAGAAGCGGTATCATTACCTACGGACTTTTCCCCTCCGAAGAGGTCAGCAAGGAAAGTCTTGACGTGAAGCCCGCAATGGAGATGCACAGCGTTGTCATCAACGTTAAAACTATAAATAAGGGCGATACGGTCAGCTACGGCTCAACCTACGTTGCCGAAAAGCCCACCGTTATCGCAACAATCCCCGTAGGATATGCAGACGGATATCCCCGTCAGCTTTCAAACAAAGGAAGCGTGCTTATCCACGGAAAAAGGGCAAAAATCGTCGGCAGAGTATGTATGGATCAGTTTATGGTTGACGTTACGGATATTCCCGACGTTCTCATCGGTGATAATGTTACGCTTGTCGGTCCCGACGGTGACGATTGCATCACCTGCGAGGAAATCGGCGAGATTTCGGGCAGATTCAATTATGAATTCCTCTGCTGTATCACAAGACGCGTTCCGAGAGTTTACGTCCGTAACGGTAAAACAAAGAAAATTGTTGACTATTTAGAGTGATTTTATGGCGCAGAAAACAGAAAAAACCAATGTAATGCGGATTTTAGAGCAGAAAAAAATACCCTATACACCGCATTTTTATCCGCACGGCGAGGGTATTCCGACCGATGGCGTGACCGTAGCGAATTTTGTAGGCAAGGACGTTAAATCCGTTTACAAAACTCTCGTTACACGCTCGGCAAGTAAGCAGTATTATGTTTTTGTCATCCCCGTCGCGGAGCATCTTGACCTTAAAAAGGCGGCAAAGGCTGTCGGAGAAAAATCAATAGAAATGATCCGTCAGGATGAGCTTCTTCCGCTGACAGGATACATCCACGGCGGCTGCAGCCCGATCGGAATGAAAAAGCTGTTCAGAACAACCTTCCATTCCGATATACTTGATCTCGGAACAGTTGCCGTCAGCGCGGGCAAGGTCGGCGCGCAGATTGAGGTCGCACCCGATAAGCTCATAAAGCTCGTCAACGGCAGAACAGCAGATATTATTTCTTAAGCACAAATGAATTAAGACAATAACCTACTACGGCACCCGCAAGGGTGCCTATTATCATATCTATGACAATATTACCCTCGATGATAAAAGACATAACCGCACCGACAATAAGTCCGACAACAGCAAAGATAAGACTGAATTTTGACGTATTACTCATAGAATCACCTCACAATAAAAGTATAACATATTTGTGCAAAACATACAATCTTGTTTTTTTGTGTTAAAAGCACTTTTTATGATTGAATTTTTCAATATAGTGTGGTATAATTTTTAAAATTATGTTTGAAAGGGGCGGTATAATGGCAGATACTGCTACTGCTGTTCAGAACGAAGCAACTGAACAGGCAGAAAACAGAGCCGGACGCACCATATCCAACAGCCGACGCTATGTTGGTTCAAAAGAAACTATTGCATATGTTGTTTATGATATCTCTCAGAGCTTCAACATAAACAAGTATCAGGACGTTTTCATCACGGATATTGTTCAGATCGGCTTGAGCTTCCAGACTCTCGTTACCTTTATTATCGGTATTTGGGACGTCATCAACGACGTTTTCCTTGCTGCTATTGTTGACAGAACGAGAACAAGATTAGGTAAGTTCAGACCATGGCTTCTTATAGCTGCAGGTCCAGGCTTCCTGCTTTCACTTGTTTACTGGCTTCTTCCCGTGCTATTCGCAGGAACAAGCCCCTATCATGCAGGTAAGCTGGCATTCTATATGATTTTCCAGCTGGTAAACAACCTGAACGGCTCGATGAACGCTATCGCAAGAACAGGTATGCTTTCCACAATCACGCCGAACGTTATCGAAAGAACAAGACTTATCACTCAGGCAAGCTTGTTCTCCGGCTTTATTGAGAAGGCTCCCGAAATTCTTATGGGTCTCCTCATCGACCTTGTTAACCACGGCGCAATCAAAATCCCGATGAAGTCACTTTACGTTTCAGCCGGTGTTGTCACATCAGCAGTCGTCAGTGCTATGGGTCTGTTCTTCGTATTCTCAACGAAGGAAAGAGTTCTTCAGCGTACTGAAAAGCCGAGCATCCTTCAGGGCTTCAAATCAATCTTCAATAACAAGCCCTTGCTCATCCTTACTCTTACCGAGTTCCTTTCAGCTTTCGGTCTCAACACAGGTCTCAACTACTACTACATCAACGTTCTCGGCTTTGCTTCAATGACAACAATCGTTGGTATCCCCGGCGCATTCGTATCACCTGCAAGCTACGCGTTCGTTACAAAGGCTCGCGAAAGATTCTCAACAAGAACTCTCTGGATCGCAAGCTCACATATCAGCGACGTGCTTATGCTCGGTGTATTCGCAGTCGGTTCAATCAACAAGAACTACAAGAAGCTCGCAGTTATGATTCCCGCATTTATGCTCAGAGAAACAATCTGGATGTTCTTCTGGGGTATCAAGAGTGTTATTCCTGAGGAAATGCGTAACGAGGCTATCGACTACGGTGAGTGGAAGAACGGCTATCGTACAGAAGGTATGACAGGTGTTGCGAAGAACCTTGCTCAGAAGCTCGTTGGTACTCTCGGCGGCACAATCAAGTCCGCTATCCTTGCAAGCATCGGCTACAAGGAGGGTGCAGGCTTCGGTAACCAGTCCGCTAAGACTGAATATCTCCTCTTTATGATGAGTACACTTCTTCCGACAGTTACAGGCATCTTCGGTCTCATTCCGAAATTCTTCTATGACCTTTCAGGTGAGAAGAGAGACAGAATGTACCGTGAGCTTACCGAACGCCGTCAGAGCGTTATCGACCATATGAAAGAGGTTGACGGTAACAAGCCGGTTGAAGCAGAATAAAATCAACATAACAAACTTAAAGAACAGGAAAATCTTTTCCTGTTCTTTTGTTTTTGCTTGATATTTATTATGCGCTGTGATATAATTAATATATTATACAAAGCAAAGGAGATGTATGAATTGTCAGAGAATACTGTTGCTGTTCATCAGGAAGAAGAAAAAGCTTCCCGTATGATCTCCAACAATCGCCGCTATGTCGGCTCGAAAGAAACCGTAGCGTATGTTGTATACGATATTTCGCAGAGCTTCAACATCAACAAGTATCAGGATATTTTCATCACCGATATCGTTCAGGTCGGCTTGAAATTCCAGACAATCGTTACCTTCATCAACGGTATATGGGATGTTATCAACGATATTTTCCTTGCCGCTATGGTTGACAGAACCAGAACGAGATTAGGCAAATTCAGACCATGGCTGCTTTTTGCCGCAGGTCCCGGCTTTTTCCTTTCAATCATTTATTGGCTGTTGCCTATTCTTTTTGCGAATACCGGCCCGTATAATGTCGGAAAGCTCGTTTTTTACCTGCTGTTCCACGTTGTAAACGAGGTCATCGGTACCATAAGCGGTATTGCAAGAACAGGTATGCTTTCGACAATCACGCCAAACGTTATCGAACGAACGCGACTGATTACACAGGCACAATTACTTTCAGGATTTGTTGAAAAGGCTCCCGAAATCCTTATGGGTCTACTCATTGACCTTGTTAACCACGGAGTTCTCAAGATTCCTATGAAGGCATTATTCGTTTCCGGCGGTGTTTTCACCACGGCTGTTGCAAGTGCGATGGGACTTTTCTTCGTATTCACTACCAAGGAAAGAATTCTTCAGCGTAACGAAAAGCCGAGCATCAAGCAGGGCTTCAAGTCGATTCTCAACAACAAGCCGTTGCTCATCCTTACTCTTACAGAGTTCCTTTCCGCTTTCGGTATGGATACCGGTGTCAACTACTACTACATAAACGTTCTCGGCTTTGCTTCGATGACTACGGTTGTCGGCATCCCCGGAGCATTCGTTTCCCCCACAAGCTTCGCTTTCGTTACAAAGGCTCGCGAAAGATTCTCAACAAGAGTTCTCTGGATCGCAAGCTCACATATCAGCGACGTGCTTATGTTAGCTGTTTTCGCAGTCGGTTCAATCAACAAGAACTACAAGAAGCTCGCAGTTATGATTCCCGCATTTATGATCCGAGAGACGATCTGGATGTTCTTCTGGGGCATCAAGAACGTTATCCCCGAGGAAATGCGTAACGAGACAATTGACTACGGTGAGTGGAAGAACGGCTACAGAACAGAGGGTATCACAGGTGTTGCCAAGGATCTTTCCAGAAAGCTCGTCGGCACACTCGGCGCTACAATCAAGGCTGCTATCCTTGCAAGCATCGGCTACAAGGAGGGCGCAGGCTTCGGTAATCAGAGCGAAAAAACAGAGTATTACCTCTTTATGATGTGTACTCTCCTTCCGACAGTCACAGGCATCTTCGGTCTTATTCCGAAATTCTTCTACGACCTTTCAGGTGAGAAGAGAGACAGAATGTACCGTGAGCTTGCAGAACGCAGACAGGCTGTTATCGACGAGATGAAAGAGCTTGAAAACAAGCCGATCGAAACTAACTGAATAAACAATAATCCCACTGAAGCAATTCAGTGGGATTACTTTTATGCCCTTTTACGGGATATTATTCTTAAGGTTACTATCATCGTCACGGGTAAAATCACCAGCGTGAGTATTCCCGCCTTAAGCGGATCAAGGCTGATTGACGAGGCTCGTACATTATCCGAAACGATACCCGCAAGCCACGGACCGAAGGCACATCCGAAATCGCCGAAAACGGCAAGCATTGCAAAAAGAGCCGTTCCTCCGCGCGGAAAAAGCTTCGCCGCAAAGCTGAACACTCCCGGCCACATCGTTGCAACAGAAAGTCCGCAAAGTCCGCATCCGACAAAGGCGAGTATCGGTGAGGGTGAAAGAGTGACCGTAAGATATGCGGCAACACAAAGCACCGCGCTGAATGTAAGCACCTTACGGATATCGATTTTATCACCGAGCAGACCGAAGGCTACTCTCGCAGATGCCATAAGCAGAGCGAACAGACAAGGTCCGAGAAGGTCGCCCGTAAGCTTATCAACGCCGAGACTTTTCTCCGCAAAGGTTGAAGCCCATTGTGACATTGTAAGCTCGCTCGCACCCGAGCAAAGCATAAGCACGCACAAAAGCAGGAAGGTCTTATTTTTGAAAAGCTCGCCGACCTTCATCTCATCCTTTCCCTCAGGCACGGGCGGAAAAATCGGCACACGCATAAAGGCAAACATATTGATAAACGGAATCACTGCCCATAGCATAGGTGCATAAACCCAGTTTTCACTGCCGACAAATCTGATTGCGATTGTAGTAATAAGCACGACTGACATCTGTCCCCAGCAATAAAAAGAATGAAGCAGACTCATTTCGCCCGATTTATTTTCGAGAGGTAAGCCCTCGACGATAGGGCTGACAAGCACCTCTATCAGTCCCGAGCCCGTCGCATAGATTATAATCGGAATTATCAGTCCGAGGTAATGGTTATCCATAGCGCGTGGAAGGTTGCCCAAAAGGAAAAGTCCGACGGCGCTGAAAACATGAGCAAGAACTATTGACACGCGGTAACCGAGCTTTGCAATAACCTTGACCGAAAGGATATCAACAACAAGCTGTGTTACGAAATTTATCATAATCAGCCAACTGATTTTTGTATAATTTATGCCGAATTCATCCTGAAAAACAACGTAAAAAAGGGGCGCTAAATTATTGATAATCGCCTGCACGAAGTACCCCGTGTAGCAGGCGATTTTTGTTGAGGTATATTTCTTATTCATCTTCTGTGTCATTTGCTATTGTATCCTTCCAGTACCACCAGCGCAGCTTCTTTTCGTCGGGCTTAGTGGTATCAGCAAAATAGACAGCGGCGCGCATTTCGTAAAGAATAACGCGGTCTGCCACTCCCCCGCTCTCGACGCAGTAATCAAGGTAGAAGTTATCCGCTTCCTTGCCACGAAGCTGTGCTGTCTCCTCAATTTCAAGCACGCGGAACGCTTCCTTTGCCTCGGCTGTGAGAAACGGAAGGTCTGCGATTTTTACATTTTTAGGCTCTTTAGGTTTTCTTTTAAAAATCATAGTATCACCCGTTTATATTTTTTAATATGCTATCATATTTTTATCGTAAAGTAAAGTATTGAAAATCAATATAGCCGCGTGATATAATTTCCGTGGGTGATTTTATGTTTAAATTAAAAGACAATGACATTATCCTTTTTCAGGGAGATTCGATAACAGACGGTAACCGAGGCAGAAACGAGGATCTTAACCACATCCACGGGCACGGCTACCAGTACATTCTCGCGTCAGAAATGTATGCGGATAATTTTGACAAGGATATAGAGGTTATCAACCGCGGAATAAGCGGCAACAGAATCATCGACCTGCTTTCGCGCTGGGATGAGGACTGCCTTACGCTTAAGCCGACGGTGCTCAGCATTCTTGTCGGAATCAATGACCTGAATTATAATTTTCATCACAATCCAGATGCAGATCCGTCGGAATACGGTCGCATTTACCGCACGCTGCTGGACAAGGTGCTTGCGGTTAATCCCGATGTAACGCTAATCATTATGGAGCCGTTTTTCGGAGTTTCAGAGGATAAGCCCTTTAACGATTATATGAGCGCAAATATCGCTTCTTATGCCGAGGAGGCTAAGAAGGTCGCAGAGGAATATAACGCGGTTTTCGTGCCGTTACAGGACGTTTTTGATGAAGAAGCAAAGCGTACTGATGTATTTAAGCTTCTGTGGGACGGTGTTCATCCGACAACAGGCGGACATCAGCTTCTTGTAAAGCGTTGGAAGGAATGTGTGCTTGACAAATTGAATAACAGATAAAAAATCCGTTGGTGAATAAAAACTCACCAACGGATTTTATTATAATATAAGCTCTTTTGTGATTTTTTGAGTTGTGCAACCCAGTGAATCATAAAACTTCTGTGCCGACTCATTTAATTGCCATACATCAAATTCAATAATAAAACAATCATTTCTTTTGGCTATTTCTTTAAGCTCTGTAAAAACTTTCGTACCGTAACCATGACGGCGGTATTCAGGACAAACGAACAATTCATCTATCCAAAGACTTTTACTGTTATCATTTTGTATAGATTTAAAATTTTTAATTCTGCAAAAACAATAGCCAACTAACACATCGTTTTCATATGCAGCTATGCCGACGAAACCTTTAATTTTTATTCTTTCTTTAAAATCCTTTTTAGACATTAAAGATGGCTCAAAAAACAAATCCGTTCTGTTTTTCGCGTGAAACATCGCTAATTCCAGGCTTTTCGGAGCGATTTCATCGTAAAATGTTTTATCTATAAATTTGAACTCCATAAACAATCACCTTGGTCTTTATTTACACAATAACTCTGAATGTTCTTACCTGGTTAGGTGTGATGTTAAACTCAAACTCGTTGTTGTTGAAGTCAAGTTCGGTTTCGTCAACCTCCATAAGGTTACATTCGACGACCTTCTTAACATCCGCAAAGTTGAGCTTCACCCTGACCTTACCTCTTGACTTACCTGCCTCGTACATACGGACGATAATTCCGTTGCCGTCCTGAGCGGGCTTGACAGCATCAACAGCAATGTTTCTGCGGCTTACCTCGATGAAGGATTTTTCCGTACCGAGTGTGCCTGCCTGAGAATCCGCCTTAAAGCCCCTGAGCGGCTGATTAAGCTCGAATGCATACTTGACAGTATCTGCCTGTGACCAGTTGCCTGCATGCGAATAGAGACGGTAAACAAAGGTGCTGACGCCCTTGTCGCCTACGGGGTCGGGACAGATAGGAGCGCGCATAAGAGTGATACGCATAAGGCTGTCCTTGATATCGTAGCCGTACTTGCAATCGTTGATAAGGCTGACACCGTAGTCACCCTCGGAAAGGTCTGCCCACTTATGACCGCAGACCTCAAAGCGGACGAGGTCCGTGCTGTAATTCCAATGTGTCGGACGGTCGATTGAGCCGTGTGCGATTTCGTATGTTGCGTGGTTGCTGATTACGCTGACAGGGAATGCCGCCTTGAGCACCTTTTCGGTTTCGTACCAATCAACCTTTGTATCAAAGTCGATGTAATCGGCATCTGCATAGAGGATAATATCCTGAGTGATTACAGACTTATTGAAGCTTCTTGTAACTCTGACAACGCCCTTAACCTCGTCGGCGCAGATAACCTCAATCTTATCTGCCTTCTTAAGATCCCAACGCTTCTTCTGATAGTTAAGCTCGAGGTTCCATGCGCTTTCGTGGATCGGCTTATCCTGGAAGATTGAGAGTGCATTACCCTTATCCGTAAGCACCTCGCGGTCATTTATCTTATCGTAGATGCTTGCGATTTCTGCATTTTCGTCAAGAACAACCTTAAGCTTTGCGTTCTCGAGAAGAGTCTCGGTTGCGGTAACCTTTTCGAATGTGCTTTCGCCCTTTTCGATTTTATAAACACGGAAGCCCATCTGCGGAACATCCTTTGCAATAAACATTGATGTTTCACCGTCAGATGCGACACGGCATTCAACGCCGTTTTCGTCAACTATCCTTGCACCGTCAAGATCTGCATTCACAGTCACGGTACCCGTAATCGGCATTGAGTTGTAGTTCCACACGATTATGCCATCTGTTGTAACGTTGATGCTCTTATTAAGATGCTCGACTGCTGTTGAAAGAAGTCCGTTGCCGAGCTCATTCATCTGAACATACTCCTCGCGGGTCATTTCCATAGCCTCGTGGATTGAGGTACCGGGGAGGATATCGTGGAACTGATTGGTGAGAAGCAGCTTCCAGCCCTCTTCCATTTTCTCGGTCGGATATTCGTCACCGAGAAGCTTCTGTGAAAGCACGTTTACAAACTCTGCATTTCTGAAAAGGAACTCGCCGCGGCGGTTATTCTTTTTAATAAATGCCTGACTCGTGAATGTACCGCGGTGGTTTTCGTAAACAAGCTCATCGTTGAAGGTCGGAAGCTCATCCTTGAGATTTTCTGTTCCGCGGAAGAAATCTGCAACAAAAGTATTCTGCGCCTTCGGCATACCCGGCATATTCTCGTAACGCTTTGAGCGCTCAATCTGACCGATTGTAACACCGCCGCCACCGTCACCGTAACCGAACGAGCCGACAGACTTACCTGTTATATTCTTCTGATTTGTGCGTTCCCAGTTATCCTTGATATAATGAGCGTCATACTCACCCTGATAATGCTGCTGCTGAACGCAGGCAATAACCTCATCACCCGAATGTGAGCGCCAGTTAAAGACTGAATACGGGAACTTGTGTGTTGCGTTATAATAAAGCTTCGCAGTGTAAAAATACTTCATACCCGAGCGCTTTACAACCTGAGGCAGAGCCCAGGTGAAGCCGAAGCAGTCGGGAAGCCAATAGGTATCTGACGAAACGCCGAATTCCTTTAAGAAGTACTCACGGCCGTAAAGAAGCTGACGGACAAGAGACTCACCGCTCGCAAGGTTTGTATCAGCCTCGCACCAGGTGTTACCGACGATTTCCCATCTGCCTTCTTTGACAGCCTGCTTGACCTGCTCAAAGATATCGGGATAGTATTTTTTCATATAATCGTAAACGATAGCCTGACTCTGTGTGAACTTGAAGTCGGGATATTCGCGCATCATTGCAAGGTTATTTGAAAATGTTCTTGCAGTTTTTCTGACAAGCTCGCGTGTTGTCCACAGCCAGGCAACGTCAAGATGCGAATGACCGAGCATATGGAGTGTGCCCTGCTTTGCATCGGGAATTTCTGCAAGCATTTTTAAAAGCAGCTCGTTTGCGGCAGGCACGCTCTTATAGAAGGTCTCATCGTCAAAGTCGAAGTCGAGAACATGGAGAGACTCGTCAATTGCGCGGTAAACCATATCGTATATAACCTTGTTGTCAATCTGCTCAAGGCTGTCGTAAGCGGACTTGATATCGTACCAATACTTCTGTGTTTCAAGGTTAATTGCAGAAAGGTGTGCATATTTCATAGTATAGGTATGGTCCTTTGCGCCCGCCATAGCTTCGTCGCAGAACATACCGCAGTTGACAGTTGCTTCAAGCTCGATATTGAGCACATCGCCCGCCTTGTTATCCTCTATGATAACAACCGTTCTGTCCTGCCAGCCCGCTTCATCGGAAAATGCACCGATGATTTTACCGTTGACACGGACAAGTGCCTCACCGCCGAAGCCTGCATAAAGATAAAGCTTCTTACCGTCCATTGATTCAGGAACGGTGACCGTAGCCCTGAACCAGCGTGTTGCGTCATAGCCGACGCTCCAGCGGTCGCCGATTTTCATAATCTGACGGGGCATATCGTCATATGTAAACTCGCCTGCTTTATGGTGCCAGCCCGTGTAGCTTTCCCACTCTTCAATAGGCAGGGACTCCGAAATAATCTTGCGTTCAACCTGCTTTATGAGGTTGCCCATAATTGATGCCATTGTTGTCTGCATAAACATCCTCCTTTAACACTTTAAAGTGTTTATTCTATTTTATTAAAATACGCTTTCTTTGTCAATAAAAATAGCGGACTTTCTTGCGAAAGTCCGCTTAATTTTTAATACCAGATCCAGCCGAAGAGAACTATAACGATAATCCACTGAAGAACAGTGTAAGAAACCTTTACGTCAACTGTCTCGTTTACCTTACCGTCGGCACTCGTTACGGTGATTGTCGCACTGCCTGTGCCTGCCGCATAAACGTTGCCGTTCTCATCAACGGTAGCAACCTTTGTGTTTGAGGATGTCCAGGTAAGCTGCTCGGGCTTGTAGTTGGTTGTGTAATCAACCGCAACTGTCTGCTTATAGTTCATCGCGATTGAATCCTGATTGAGTGCAAATGAGCCGAAGAGGATTTTTACAACTACATCATCCGCAACATCGGGATTTTCAACACCGCCGACAGCGGAATTGACGGTAACTGAGCAGCTGGTGATGATAACGCCGAAATCTCTCTCATCAACGGGTGCTGAGTTCTTCTTTTTAAAGGTGATATCACAAACATCAATCGGTGCCTTGACAGCAGAAATTGCGATGCAGGAAATCATTCCCGTTACATTGTTTGTTGTGATTGTTGCAACCTTGCTGAATGCATCGGATGCCTTGATTGCGGTGCATTCCGTAAGATCGGATGACTTCGAGAAGGTTGCATCCAGAGAGTTGAACGAGCCCTTAGTGAGTCTGAAACGGACGGTAACCGTTGAAGCTGTTTCGGAAACAAGCTTTACCTCAAATTCGGGAGCAGTCGCCGCAGATGCAGAAAATGCACAAACGCTGAAAATTGTAAGAACGGCAAGCAAAGCTGCCAGAAGTTTTTTTACAGTACGCATAATACATACTCCTTTTAAATTTTTTTGCTTAATAATTTTAATATTTTTATCTTTATATGTCAACAATTATTTGATTTTTCTGTACATTTGAATTTTATTTTGATATAATATATTCTAAATTAGTTTGCAAAAAGGAGAAGTGCTATGTCTAAAGGCAGATACAGTATTGATATGACAACGGGTAAGCTCTTGCCGAAGATTATCAGCTTTACGATTCCGCTGATGCTGACAGGGCTTCTCCAGATCGTATACAACGCCGCTGATGTTATGGTTGTCGGCAGATTTGCGGGAAGTCTTTCACTTGCCGCTGTCGGTGCAACCTCAAGCCTTGTGCACCTTTCGCTCAACATTTTCCTCGGTCTTGCAACCGGCTCGGGTGTTGTCGCGGCAAAGCACATCGGTGCAGGCAACGCCTCAAGCGTTCACCGCACGGTACATACCTCTATGCTTCTTGCACTTGTCAGCGGCATTGCGATTGCCCTGCTCGGCTTCGTTCTCTCCCCCTTCGCTCTCAGAGCAATGGACATTCCCGATGACGTTTTTCCGCTTTCGGTTACTTACCTCAGGATTTTCTTCCTCGGTACACCCGCAAGTATGCTCTATAACTTCGGTGCGGCAGCCCTGCGCGCGACGGGAGACAGTAAGCGCCCGCTCTATATCCTTACCTTTTCGGGCGTTGTGAACGTTGTACTCAATCTTATCTTCGTCATTTTCTTTAAAATGAACGTTGCGGGCGTAGCGCTCGCTACAATAATTTCACAGCTTGTTTCAGCGGTTTTTGTTCTTTATATTCTCATCAACGCAAACAGCGTTATCCGCCTTTCACTCAGAAAGATGCGCTTTTACAAGGCAGAGCTTCTCGACATCATCAGAATCGGTGTGCCGATGGGCATTCAGGGCTCACTTTTTTCACTTTCAAACGTTATTATACAGTCTTCAATCAACAGCTTCGGTGCTGCCGCAATCGCAGGTAACACAGCATCAAGCAACATTGACAGCGTTATTCATATCTGCTGCAACTCCGTTTCGCAATCGGCAACAACCTTTACCTCGCAGAATTACGGAGCAGGGCAAATCAAAAGAATCCGCCGCATATATTTTAACTGTGTCGGACTTACGGTTGTTATCGCAGCCATCTGCTGTGCCTTCCTTCTGACCTTCGGCACTCAGGTGCTCGGCATTTTCTCAACAGACCCGGCGGTTGTTGATATGGGACTTGTCAGAATGAGGCTTTTCGCCATAACCTATGTCTTTAACAGCATTCTCGACGTAACAACGGGCCAGATGCGCGGACTTGGAAAATCCGTTGCACCGATGCTTGTCACTATGGCAGGCGTATGCGGACTGCGCATAATCTGGGTATACACCGTTTTCCGTGCATTCCGCTCAATGCAGGTGCTCTACCTCTCATACCCGGTGTCGTGGGCTGTAACGGGTGCGGTTCTTCTCGTTATGTACATTATTACTTTCAGAAAAATTTTAAGAAGGAGTGAAGGAAATGAAGCTGCTTGCGCTGGGTGACATCGTCGGCAACGGCGGATGTGAATTTGTCCGCAAAAAACTGCCCTCAATCAAAAGACAGTACGGTATTGATATCTGTCTCGCCAACGGAGAAAATTCTGCCGTAGGTAACGGAATCCTCCCCTTCTCCGCCGACCATCTTTTTGCCAGCGGTGTTGATTTCATCACAACGGGAAATCACGTTTTCCGCAGAAGTGAAATTCACGATTATATCGATTCACGCGGGGATATCATCAGACCCTACAATATGCACTGCAGTGTGCCCGGCAAGGGAATCGGTATTATCGATATGCTTTCGTATAAAATCGGTATCATCAATCTTATGGGTACCGCATATATGAATTCCAACTTTGCTAACCCATTTGACTCTCTTGACAAGGCGCTCGGGGAAATCAAGGACTGCAGAGTGAAAATCGTTGATTTCCACGCGGAATCAACAGGTGAAAAACGTGCTCTCGGTTTTTATGCAGACTCGCGCGTTTCCGTATTCTTCGGTACACATACCCACGTTCAGACCGCAGATGCTCAGATTCTTCCCGGCGGAACGGGTTATATCACCGACCTCGGGATGTGCGGCTCGGTCAACTCTGTTCTCGGTGTTGAAAGCGAATGTGTTATCAAGGCTCTCAGAACAGGAATGCCGACTCGCTTCAAGGCTGCGGAGGAAAGCATACAGCTCGACGGCTGTATTTTTGAAATTGATGAAAAAACAGGACTTTGCCTTAGTGCAGAATCTGTTTCGATAAGGTGACGCTGATGATTAAAAGAATAATCTCCTGCCTTTTATGCGTTGCGATGCTTCTGACCTGCTTTGCGGGCTGTAACGTAACGGATAAGGTAAAGGATACTATGAATGAGATACAGAATCCCGAGCCCGACCCCGGAATCTACGAGGTCGGATACACTCTGCCGTATCTTCGCACAGATTCGCTCAACCCGTATAAAAGCGAATCGGAAACTAACAGAAGCCTTGCAACTCTTATGTATGATTCACTTTTCAGCGTAAGCAATGATTTTAAGGTTGAAAGCGTTATTGCAAACAGCTATATTCTCACTGAAAACACGCTGACGGTTACTCTTAAAAGCGGAATCAGCTTCTCCGACGGCAGCACACTTTCTCCTTCCGACGTTGTCTATTCCTTTATTCTTGCAAAGGGCAGCAGCTACTACTCACCGTATCTCAGAAACATTATGGATGCACAGGTAAACAGTGTCAGCAGTGTTATTTTTACGCTTCGCGGCTCTAATCCGTACGAGACTTCCAACCTGATTTTCCCGATAATCAAGAGCGGAAGCGACAAGGATACGGACAGCTCGGATAATTATTCCGCTGATATTCCGCTCGGCAGCGGCCGCTACTTTATTGCAGACGCTGAGTCAGGCAAGATATTAAAGGTCAACAAGGCAAGACTCGGAGGATATCATCCGAAATATAACCTCATCGGTCTCAAGGATATCACTGAGGTTTCATCTATCCCGAACCTCTTCTATCTCAACGAAATTGATTTTTACACCGAAAGCTTTTCTGACGGTGTTTATAAAAGATTTTCAGGCGAAAGCGGTACTTATGAAACAACAAACCTGGCATACCTCGGTATCAACGCGAATACAAAAGTATTGCGCGACAGCAAGGTGCGCCGTGCGATTGCGCTTCTTATTAACAGAACCGACCTTGCATCGGTTTCGTTCGCCGGCTTCGGTGTTGCGACATCAACACCCTTCAGCCCTTCCTTCTATGCACTCAAGGGCTGTACCCTGCCGCCGATGAAGTTTGATAAAAATGCCGCCGTCGGTCTTCTGGAGGAAGCAGGCTTTGACATCGTCAGCGAAATCGGTATCAGATATTCCGCCACGGACAAGGGCAAGCTTGAATTGAGGCTTCTCGTCAACAAGGACAACAGCTTCAAGCTCGCAATGGCAAGAAATATTCAGCAGGCTCTCGCGAAGGCAGACATCCGTGTTGTGCTCAAGGAGCTGAGCTATTCCGGATATGTTTCCGCGGTTGAGTCAGGTGCTTACGATCTTTATATCGGTGAGGCGAAGCTTTCCAACAGCTTTGATCTGAGTGTCTTCTTCGATGAGGGCGGTTCACTCAGCTACGGTATTGATTCCGCTTGTCCGACGGCTCTCAGATACCACAGCTTTGAAGAAAGCGACATCACAATGCAGGAATTCCTTGACACCTTTGCCGATGATCTTCCGTTTATTCCCCTCGCATACCGCAAGGGACTTACGGTAAGAAGTGACAGACTCAAGGAAAAGACAAATACAATCATCAGCGATTATTTCTTTAACATTAACGAATGGACGGCTGAATAATGGATATCAATACCAATATTCAATATCTGAAGGGTGTCGGTGAAAAGAGAGCAAGGCTGCTCAACAAGCTTGATATTTTCACCGTCGGTGACCTTCTGCGCTTTTATCCGCGCGACTATATGGATTGGAGCAAGACAACCTCCGTCACCGCCGCGCCGTTTGATGCGAATTGCTGTATAAGGGCGGTCGTCAACCATAAGCCGAAGGGTGCCAAGGTCCGCAAGGGTATGACCATTTACAAAACCGTTGCGACCGACGGCGAGGCGTTAATGGATATTACGATATTCAACAACAAATATGCCGCCGAAAGTCTGGAGGCAGGCGGAGAATATCTCTTTTACGGAAAGGTCGGCGGTAATCTGCGCAGACGCGAGATGATATCTCCGATGATTTCTCCCGTTGAAAACGGACTCAGAATCCGTCCGATATATCACCAGAGCGCGGGAATAAATTCTAAGGCTATAGAAAAGCTTGTCCGTCAGGCTTACGAGACCGGAAAAGATTATTTTACGGATTATATTCCGCAATCCCTGCGCGACAGACTCTGCCTTATGGAGGTCAACCGTGCGATTTACGAGCTTCATTTCCCTACGAATGAGGATATGCTTGCCGAAGCACGGCGCAGACTGATTTTTGAAGAGCTGTTCATTTTCCAGCTCGGTCTGATGAAGCTCAAGGGTAACCGCAAGGAAAGCACACCCGTTACAATCGAAAGGGATTTTACGGACGAATTTCTCGCCTCCCTTCCCTTCACTCTTACCGGCGCGCAAAGCCGTGCGGTAAGAGAAAGCATCGGTCAGATGACATCGCAGTACACAATGAACAGACTGCTTCAGGGTGACGTCGGCTCAGGTAAGACGGCGGTTGCCGCGGCACTGATTTACACCGTCGTTAAAAACGGATATCAATGCGCCTTTATGGCTCCGACAGAAATACTTGCACAGCAGCACTATAAAACCTGTCTTAAATTTTTCAAGGACACGGATATAAAAGTATCTCTTCTTACAGGCTCCGTCACGGCAGCAAACAAGAGAGAAGTAAAAGCACGGCTTAAAAGCGGTGAAACAAAGCTGATTGTCGGCACTCACGCGCTGATTCAGGATGATGTGGAATTTAATAATCTCGGTCTTGTTATTACGGACGAGCAACACCGCTTCGGCGTAAAGCACAGAGGTGCGCTCAGCAGTAAGGGCAACCGACCGCACACTTTGGTTATGTCCGCAACGCCTATTCCGCGTACGCTCGCACTGATGCTTTACGGTGACCTTGACGTTTCGATCCTTGACGAATTGCCTCCCGGCAGACAACCGATTGAAACCTACGCTATCGACACGCAGAAGCGTCCCCGCGCCTTCAATTATGTAAAAAAGCATCTTGACGAGGGAAGGCAGGGCTACATCGTCTGTCCGCTCGTTGAGGAGGGTGAAACTGACCTTGCGGCGGCGCAGGAATATTCTGAAAACATTGCACAAGGCTTTTTCAGCGGTTATACGGTAGGACTTCTCCACGGCAAGATGAAGCCGAAGGAAAAGGAAGAGGTTATGGCTCGCTTTGTTTCGGGCGAAATCAAGCTTCTCGTTTCCACAACCGTTATCGAGGTCGGCGTTGACGTTCCGAATTCCGTTATTATGGTTATTGAAAACGCTGAACGCTTCGGTCTTTCCCAGCTTCATCAGCTTCGCGGAAGAATAGGAAGAGGTCAGCATAAGTCGACCTGTATCCTTATTACAGACGCACAGAACGAAGCCGCGAAGAAGCGTATGAAGATTATGACAAGCACAACAGACGGCTTTAAAATCGCGGATGAGGACCTCAAGATGCGCGGTCCGGGTGATTTCTTCGGCTCGCGTCAGCACGGACTTCCCGAAATGAAGATTGCGATGCTGACGGATACGGCTATCCTCAACGAGGCAAACCGCTTTGCGCGTGAGATTATTATCGATGATCCCGATTTTGAAAAGGAGGAAAACAAAAGCCTCCGCGAGGGTATCGCACATCTTTTCTCAGGCGAATACGTTATGAATTAAATAATGCAGGACGAGTTAACAAAATGTTCATCCCGTCCTGCATATTTTTTAATAAAGTGGTGATATAATTCAGTCATAAGCTGATTACAAGTTTGTCTTTTTCATACATCCCCTTTTATGCAAAGAAGCTGTCCGAACGGGCAGCTTCTTTGTTGTTATTATTTATCAATTACTTAATAGAAAAGACACGGCTTACAGTTGCATCACTGAAACTGATAAGTTCAGAAACTTCAACCTCGATATCAGTTGTAGTATCGTTCAATACATATGCAATCTCAACATCAAGGGTAACACCCTTTTTGATTTCTTTACTCATATTTGCTTCATTATATGGGTCGCCATCTACAAGAAAATATGCACGCTCAAGGCCAACTCCGCCCTGGTAAACCACATCCTCAAATGTCCACTCAAAAGCTGCAGCCTCATCTGCATTGTTAGTAAATCCGTATGTAATAACAACTGCAGGCTTATTTTCATAATCTTTAGTTAATCTTGCATCTTTAATTTCAACTTTATACTGACCGAGGGTATCGTCATTTCCGCTATCTGATGCTGCCCCTGCAGGTTGGGTGGTGTCAGCGTCTGAGCTTTCTCCACTTGCAACAGCAAAAAATGCAAAAGTTGCCAACAATGCAATACTCAATAAAACCGATAAAAACTTTTTCATTCTAAATCAATCCTTTTTATTATTTTTATATTTATCATAGTCGCACAAAGTGAGGCTAAGATATACATAACAACGTCAATAAAATCAAATGTTCCTGACACAATAGAAAAAAGTTGCGCCAATTCGTATATCAATCCAAATATCGAAGTAAGCACCAAAACAACCAAAAAACTTAAACGCTTTCTGAAATCAGTAACCGCTAATAAAGAAAAATTCAGTGCTAAGCACCACAAAAAATCCACAAGATAGTATTTTAAAAACTCTATTATCGGCAAATCAGAAACATCATTGTTACAGATATATATTTTCTTAAGAAACTCTTCACTGAATAATGAATGAATATATGTTTCTTGCCTCAAAAAAATATAAATTAGAACGCCTATCAACAAAGATATGAACGAAAAAAATATATAAACCAATCGTATTTTGTTAATAATATTCACCATATTCATATTATATTCAAAACAAATATAAATGTCAAGCATATTTTATGATTTAATTGAATATAAGAGGTGTTAATAATGAAAAACATCAAACTGATTCGAGTTATAAATGACTTCACACAAATAAAAGTGCAAATGGAAACAGGCATACCACAGAGCATGATTTCAAAATATGAAAGCGGCGATTTACTGCCAACAACTGAAAACCTTATAATTCTCGCTAAATTTTACAATACAAGCTTAGATTTTCTTATGGATTTGACTGACGAACAAAAACCATATAAACCGAAAAAATAAGCACTTTCAAGAAACAGAAGTTTTAATAAAAACAACATATATAAAACTACCCGAAAAGAGTTTTATTGCTCTCTTTCGGGTAGTTTTTTGTCGATATATTGCTTCGCAATTCGATATTTTTTCCTTACGGAAAAATCGATATATTTACCTGACAGTAAATTCGATATGATATAAATCCCTTAACTCCCGTCAGGGATTTATATCAATAACAGTATTATTTGAAACACGATGATAACGCAATCTTTCTTTAGTCTTGTAAGAAAACTCTCAGCTCATCCATACGCGCTTCAGCATCAAGCACGCCTTCGTTATAGAAGGTTATCAGCTCCTCCTTGTTGCGCGTTATAATCGTAACGTTATCCTCGTTATCCGGACAGAAAAGAAAGGCTCTTCCCTCCTGCTCGAGCTTATAGAGATATTCGAGAGTCTTGTTATAGACATAATGGCGGACGTTCATAGCTTTTACAATCACGGGATAGTCACGAAGCATTTCCTTATACAGCTTCTTGCCCATTTCCGGTCTTTTGACATATCCTCTCGGCTGTGTAAGCACGGCTACAATCTTGTCACAGCCGTCGCTGACCGCACGCTTAACAGGAATAGAATCCGCTACTCCGCCGTCAAAATACATCCTGCCGTCAATCTCAACGGGTCTGCACATAGCAGGAACAGCACTCGAAGCCTTAAAAACCTCGCCTCTGTGCTTTTCGACGTCATCCTTATTGAAATAAACCGCCTTGCCTGTCACCGCATCCGTTGCGACAACATAATACTCCATATCAGTATTTGTAAGCTTTTCAAAATTTATCGGGTCAATGTCCTCGTTGAGCTCGGTATAAATATAATCCATTCCGAAAAACGAGCCCGTTGTCACAAAATTTTTAAGACTCATATATCTTTCATCAAAGGAATATCTCGTATAAAACCGATAATTTCTGCCGTGCTGCTCAGCAATGAACGATGCCATATTGGCAGACCCTGCCGAAACGCCTATGCTGTACGGGAATTTTATTCCGTTTTCGAGAAAGGCGTCAAGTACTCCGCAGCCATATACGCCGCGCATTCCTCCGCCCTCAACCACAAGTCCTGTTTTCGACATAAAAACATCACCTCAACTGTTAAAATATTACCACAACCAAAAAAACAAATCAACAGGTGCTTACCATTTAATAATTTGTTGATTTTTTATTTACAAACAGTCTTTACTGTATTATTGACAAATTTTCGGGTTTATGTGATAATTTGAATGAATATTTATTTCTGAAAAAGGTAAAAATTTCTGATATAAAACCAAGGAGGCGTAACTGATGAAAAATAACGAATATCCTCTCTATGAGGTGCAGAAATTCTCTTCCATAAAAGAAATGATGGAGCTCGCTGTCCGTGATGCCGGTGAAAAAATCGCATATAAATATAAGGTCGGTGAGGAAATCCGCGAGGTAACCTTCAACAAGTTTGTTGAGACGGTAAACTCACTCGGTGCTTTTCTTAATAAAGAAGAGCTGTCGGACAAGCATATCGCTTGTATCGGAGCAAATTCATATAACTGGATTATCGCTTATATGACAGCTTTGCGCAGTAAGGGTGTTTTCATCCCGATTGACAAGGAGCTGCCCGAAGGCGATATTATAAACGTCCTGAAGGACAGCGAAACTAACGTTGTTTTCTACGATGCAAAATATGAAGAGATCTTCAAAAATCACGCAGATGAGCTTGAAGGAATCAAATATTTCATCGGCTTCGACAGACTTGACAACGAGGACCGCTTCCGTTCCTTCCATTGGGCTCTCGCAACAGGTCAGACGCTCGACCCGACCGAATTTATCGCAGAGGAGGTCAATCCCGATGAATTGAAGCTTCTCGTTTACACCTCAGGCACAACGGGCGCATCAAAGGGTGTTATGCTCTCTGAGCATAATCTCGTTTCGAGCGTTTATTACGGACTTATGGTTTCCACCGTTTATGACACGGGTCTTTCACTCCTCCCCTATCACCACACCTACGAGGCGGTCAGTGATATCCTCGTTTCCTTCCACCACCATTCAACGCTTTGCATCAACGAAAGCCTTTCAACAATCGTTAAAAACCTCGTAATATACAAGCCCTCGTATGTTTATGTTGTTCCGGCAATTGCCGAATCAATCTACAAGCGCATTATGCGAAACATCCGTAAGGAGGGCATGGAGGAGCAGTTCAACGCTATGGTCGAAAAGAGCAACGAGCTGCGCGCGCAGGGTATTGATAAGAGACACGACTATTTCGGCTTTATTCATCAGCAATTCGGCGGCAAGCTCAAGAAAATCGTCTGCGGCGGTGCACCGATACGTCCTGAGGTTGCAAAGTTCTTTGACGATATCGGCTTTGATCTTATCAACGGCTACGGTATCACGGAATGCTCACCGCTTGTCTGTGCTAACCACGATATGTATAACGATTTCCGCACCGTCGGTATCAAGCTCCCGTGCATTGAATGGAAAATCGACGAGCCTAATGACGAGGGCATCGGCGAAATCTGCGTCAAGGGCGACATTGTTATGATGGGCTACTACAAAAAGCCCGAGCTGACCGCTGAGGTTCTCAAGGACGGCTGGTTCTACACGGGCGACTACGGCTATATCAACGAAAACGATCAGCTTGTAATTTCCGGCAGAAAGAAGAACGTTATCGTCCTCAACAACGGCAAGAACGTTTACCCCGAGGAAATTGAAGGCTATATTCAGGATATAGAATATGTAAACGAGGTTGTTGTCAGCGGTGAAAAGGACGAGAACGGCAACGAAAGCTCGCTTACCGCGGAGGTTTTCCTTGAGGAAAAGAAAACTCCCTCCGAGGTGCTAAAAAGCATCAAGGCCGCCTGCGTTGAGCTTCCGATTTACAAGCAGATTTCAAAGGTTATCATCCGCGACAGCGAATTCCCGAAAACAAGCTCAAACAAAATCAAGCGTTTCATAAAAGAAACAACCGAAACGGTTGCAGGTAAAATCAACGAATACAAGAAATAAAAAATACGGTCAGTTCCTCGGAACTGACCGTAAATTATTTTTAGAAATTATTTTGCGATTGTAACGTTTTCAACGGGTGTATCAACAGCAACTGTAAGACCGAGTGAACCGTCAGCGATGGCTTCAGCAGCCTTATTTACAGCCTCCTGTGTGCCCTTTGCAGCATTGTTTTCGTTAATGTCTGAAAGGTATGTAGCACCTGTAGCATAACCGCCCTCGAACGGTGCGGGCTCTACATCGTCAACAATAGCCTTGATAGCATCGATGTAGAACTGTGTGAAGTTATAAACAGGAGCGCAAAGGAATGTTTCAGCATCCTTATATGTCTCTGAGCCGAAGCCGCAGAAGAAGATCTTTGCATCTGTGCATGCTGTTGCGATTGCCTCATCCTCATAGTCAGAAGCGATAACAACTGCGCCTTCCTTAACAAGAGCTGCAACACCTGCAGCAGCATCTGTACCTGCAACAGCAGAAACCTTTACATCAGCATAAACTGACTTTGCACCGGATGCAAAAGCATTGAGGTTTGAAAGGTCAGCGTCACTCTTTACGAGGTAACCGAGCTTCGGAACATTGAGCTCAGCAGCCTTCATACCTGCAACGATACCTGCAAGGTAATCAACGCCTGTGATGTTAGCATTGTAGCCATAGATATTCTTGCCGTCATTCTCAGCACCGAATACAAGGAACTTAACTGTCTCGTTTTCAGCAGCCTTTTTCTGAATATCATCGATAAACTCAGCATTATCGGCAATAAGGAGATTACACTCAAAGTTGAGAAGAGACTGGATAGCAGCTGCAGCTGCATCAGCATCGGCAGGATCAGCGTTTTCTGCATATCTGAACTTTTCATCATTGATGCCGTAGCCTGCGCTCATAAGCTCATTAAGAGCTGTCATTGTTGCGCCTGACATACCTGTTGTTGAATCCTTTGTACCGCTGAGAAGAACACCGATTTTGATGTTATCGTTGGTGATATCTGTCTCAGTCTCAGGCATGAGTGAACAAGAAGCAAGGCTCATAAGCATAACCGCTGCAAGCACAATAGCGAAAATTCTCTTAAATGTTTTCATTGTATAGGCCTCCTTGACCACAATATTATGTATATCATTATAGTGTATTTGAAAAGGAAAATCAAGGTATTTTTTCAAATAGAGGAAAAATGAAACGAAATTTATTTGCATTTGGCGGAATATATGTTAAAATGACACTAAGGAGATGGTATTATGAAGAAAACCCTTAAGACAATCCTCAGCATTATTTTATCCGTTGCGATGATTTTCGCAGTATGTATTCCCGCTTTTGCAAGCGAGGAGAAGACTGCTTTCGTTGTTGTCAGCGGTATGAACACCTTCCCGCTCAGATACAGTGACGGTGAGCAGGCTTTCCCGCCGACATCAGACAGCATCACACCGATGGTGCTGCAGGTAATCCCGCCTGTTCTCTCCTTCCTTGCAACCAACGATTACGATGCGCTTGCTGACGGAATATTCCCTCCGCTTGAGGGTATGTTCGGCGCTCTCGCCTTCGACGAGGACGGCAACTCAATTAACGATATCGACGGAACTCTCTTTGATCATTCTCTCGTCGGTTATGAGGAGCCCTTTGTTTCCGGCGAATCGAACGAATTTGCAACTGTCCGCGCAGGTATAGACACCTTTGGTCTTGAAAACACATATTTCTTTAACTATGACTGGCGTAAGGATCCGCTTGTTCACGCTGACAGACTCAATGCCTTCATTGAAAAAATCAAGACTGACGGCGACTATGACCGAATTGTACTTGCCTGCTTCAGCATGGGCGGTACGGTCACCTGCTCTTATCTTTACAAATACGGCAGTGATGATCTCGACACAATCATTATGTGTTCAACTGCTTTTCAGGGCACGTCCTGTGTAGGAAGTCTTTTCTCGGCTGATTTCAGCCTTACTCTTTCCGCACTCTGGCACCGCCTTGCACTTCTCACACGTGATAACACATGGACAAACGTTATCGACTATCTTGATGTACTTCTCGAGCAATCAGGCGTTAACGGCGGTCTTGAGGCCTTCGCCAACTCAATCACAGACAACCTCAAGGAAAGAATCTACGACGAGCTTCTCATCCCCGTATTCGGACGTATGCCCGGTCTCTGGGCTCTCGTTCCGGACGAAAATTATGCAGATGCTAAGGCTTGTATGCTGAACGGCACCGAAAGCAAAAAGCTTGTCGACAGAATCGACGAGTACCACTATAACGTACAGTGCGAGGCTGAAAACCTCCTCAAGTCTGCAATGGATAACGACACTAACGTCTATGTCCTTGCACAGTACAACTGGCCGTCACTTCCCATCAGCGAGAGCGTATCCGTAAGCAACACAGATAACCTTATCGATGTTGAATATGCAAGCGGCGGCGCAACAAGCGCACTTCTTGAGGAAACACTCGGCGATGATTATGTTCAGGCTGAAAATGACGGTCACGACCACATTTCACCCGACAATCAGATCGACGCTTCCACGTGTATGCTCCCCGACCAGACATGGTTCTTCCGCGATATGGGTCACGTTGACTACCCCTACGGAGAGAGCACTGATTTCATTATGTGGCTTGCAACAAGCGAGAAACAGCTCACGGTTTACGATAACGAGCAGTATCCGCAGTTTATGACTTACGATTATGACAATGCGAAGCTTATGCCGCTTACAGAGGAAGCAGTTGCTCCGACAACGGCAGATATCATCTTCAATGTACTTGAAAAGATTACAGAGTTTATCTTCAAGCTTACAAGAGAAATGTTAGCAGCTGTAATTAAATAAAAAAACCGAGCCTTGCGAAAAAAAACGCAAGGCTCTTTAACTTATTGAATGTAATAAAAAGAAAACAACCGCTCTGTTGAGCGGTTGCTGCATTATGTCGGCGTCGCCTTATCTTCCCAAGCGGCTGCCCGCTAAGTATTTTCAGCACAGAAGAGCTTAACTACCGTGTTCGGGATGGGAACGGGTGGACCCTCTTCGCCATCAACACCGACTGTCGAGAACTCATTCACTCTCGAACGCTTGACCATTATATACCAGCTTTTCTGCTTTGTCAACACTTTTTTGAAAAAATTTTAAATTATTTTTCGAGCACCTTTTCGATCTCACCGATATAAATAAAATGATAGTCGCCCGCCTTATAATTGGACTCGATTGACGGATCGAGGAAGCCCGAATTATCCATCTTCTGCACGGCAATTTTACGGCACTTTATAACCGTTCTTGCCTCGGCAGGATATACTGCCTCACCGTCAAATTCAGCCGAAAGACCTGCAAGGCTCATTTTATCGCAGTCTCTGCCCGATTTTGTGCCGCAGATTTTAAGCGCATCCTTATATTTCTCATCAAAAAAGCTTACGGTGAAATAATCGCTCTTATCCATAAACTCCTTCGTATATCTCTGAGGGCGGATAAAAGCAAAAACAACATCCTTGCCCCACAGCTCACCGACACCGCCCCAGCTGATTGTCATTGTATTCCAGCTTTCGCCGTCAGCGGCAGAAACGAGCGCCCAGTCGTCTGCAATCATTTTTACAAGATTTTCTTTTACATCTCTGATATCAAGCTCTTTCATATTATCACCTCAAAAAAATTTATGCATTTCTTCTTTTAATAATTCCTATAAGCGAGAATACAAGGAAGGCAACGGCATTGACCGCAACAACACTTGCGCCCGCAGGCATTGAATAAGCAAATGAAATAAACAATCCGATAAAGAAGCATACAACGGAAACTATTGCGGATGTGATGACTACCCTTTTGAACGATCTGCAGACACGCATTGACGTGAGCGCAGGGAAAATAACAAGACTCGATATGAGCATCGCACCCATAATACGCATTCCGATGACAATAGTTATTGCCGTCAGAAGAGAAATCAGGGTATTGTAGGTTTTGGTTTTCGTACCCGTCGCACGCGCAAAGCTTTCGTCAAAGGTGACGGAAAAGATCTTGTTGTAAAACACTATATAAAGTACAAGAACTGCAACGGAAAGAATGATGCTGACGATAACATCCGTGTCGCTCATCGCAAGGATGCTGCCGAACATATAGCCGTTGACATCGGAATTGATGCCCGTAGTCATTGACGTGACTATAACTCCGACGGCAAGTGCCGTGCTTGAAATAAGTGCAATCGCAGCATCGCCCTTGATCTTGCTGTTCTCACTGATCTGAAGAAGCAGGAAAGCCGCAATTACAACAACGGGAACAGAAACTGCAAGCGGTGCGACGTTCATTGCTAGTGCAATACAAAGTGCGCCGAAACCGACGTGCGAAAGTCCGTCACCAATCATTGAATAACGCTTAAGCACGAGCGTGACGCCGAGAAGCGCCGAGCAGAGCGCAACGAGCGCGCCGACGATAATTGCGCGCAGCATAAATGCATATTCAAACATCTGAAGGAAGGTATCAAGCATTGTTACCACCTCCGAAAATACGTTTTGCGGCATCGGTTTTCATATATTCAGCCGTGGTGCCGAAGAAATCACCGTCGTGCTCCATAGAAAGAATTTTATTGGCATATTCAACGGAATTTCGTATATCATGTGTAACCATTATAACAGTTACTCCGTGCTCACGGTTAAGCCTTGAAATAAGGCTGTAAAGCTCAGCTGTAACGAACGGGTCAAGTCCCGTGGTAGGCTCATCGAGCAGAAGAAGCTTCTGTGTTGCACACAAGGCACGCGCGAGCAATACGCGCTGCTGCTGACCGCCCGAAAGCTCATTGAATGGCTTGCTCCGGATGTGACCGATGCCCATAAGCTCAATGTTCTTCTGTGCGGTTTTTCTGTCATTCGCGGTGTAGAACAGACGAAACCCCTTGGTCTGACGGCCGCTGAGAACAACCTCACGCACGCTCGCGGGGAAATCCTTCTGCACGAGCGTTCTCTGCGGAAGATAGCCGATTTCGCGGTTGGTTATTCCCGAGAATACTATCGTGCCCGAATTGAGCTTCTGCAGACCGAGAATGCCTTTAAGAAGCGTGCTCTTACCCGTACCGTTCTCGCCGACAATGCAAAGAAAATCTCCCTTTTCGACGCTGAATGAAACACCGTTGACAGCCTTTGTTGAATCGTAATTCATATAAACCTTTTCGCAGGAAATCATACTCATCAGTTCAGCGCCTCCTTTAAATTATTATAATTCTGCTTCATCAGCGAAATATAGGTTTCGCCGCGTTCAAGCTCATCTGCCGAGACATTATGGCAGGAGTGAAGAAGAAGCATTTTTGCGCCCGTTTCAAGTGAAACGGCACGCGCGATTTTCGGCTCGGTCAGCTCCTCGTAAAAAATCACGGGTATGCTGTCCGCTTTTATTTTATCAATTATTTCAGCCATTACCGCTGCGCTCGGCTCGGTATTATCAACGCACGAATCGAATGCCGCGGTAAAATCAAGTCCGAAATCCGTTGTGAAGTTTTTCATTGCAAACCTCGAGCCGGAGACGATTTCCGTACGCTCGGAGGATAATATCATTTCAGTAAAATCACCGCGAAGCTTTAAAATTTCATCAGCATAAGCTTCTGCATTCGCGCGGTAAAAGGATGCGTTTTTACTATCCTTTTCGCAGAGCTTTTCACCGATGAAGTCAACCATACGGGCAGCATAAGAGAGGTTTGTCCATATATGCTCGTCCGTTTCACATTCCTCGTTATGCTCCTCGTGGTGCGAATGGTCATGAGCGTGAATTTCAACGCCGATGCCCTCAGCTATATTGACTTTTTCAACCTGTTCATTTTTGAGTGAAGAAAGAATCTGCTCCACCCAGGTTTCCGTATGCTCGCTGACATAGAAGAACAGGTCAGCATTTTCGATTTCAATAATATCCGACGGTGTCGGCTCGTAGGAATGACTCTCCACACCCGGCGGAAGAAGCATAATCACGTGCGCTCTGTCTCCGACAATCCGACGTACGAAATCGTACGGAGCAAAGATCGTCGTAACTACCGTGAGTCTGCCGTCATCCTGCGGCTGACTGACAGTGCAGGAAGTAAAGCATAAGCACAAAATCACCGCCGTCAGCAGAATTGACAGTAATTTTTTAAACATTTTCTGCCTCCCTGCAATTTTTACAGATGCCGTAAAGCACGGTTTTTTCGGGCTTTATCTCAAAGCCGTGGTGACCGAAAATATGTGAAGAAACCTCATCAAGAAAATCACATCTGACGTGCAGAAGCTCGCCGCACTCTGAGCATTTGAGATGATAATGAGAATGACACGAATGAGACACGCCAACATATTCAAAGCAGGCTGACATACCCTCTTCGATGATATATTTCCGCACCTCACCCGCGCGGATAAGCTTATCAAGATGGCGGTAAACGGTAGCCTTGCCGACCTTTCTGCCTTCCTGCTCGGAGAGACGGATAATATCATCGGCTGTGAAATGCTCACCCGCCGCATTTTTTAATATATTAAGAATAAGCTCGCCTTGTTTGGTATTATATGAATTTTCCATAGTGTCACCCCGGAACTTAATGCAAATATGAAACTGAAACTCAATTTCATATTTTAATGTTTATGAGGTGATTTGTCAACAGCTTACAGAAAAAATCCCGCCACAAAAGTGACGGGATTGAAATTATCTGAGAATAATGTCATCGTTTTCGACATCAACCGTGATTGCAGATACGGGAGTGTCGATATTTTCGATGATCTTTGTTGCAATTCTGTCCTCTACCCTGCGGCGGATTTCGTTGCGGAGATCTCTTGCGCCTCTTGAGCCTCCGACCGATTTTTCAGCAAGGAATGCGACTGCCTCGTCGGTATAAGAGAAGCTGATCGCCTTATCCTGCATCGGTCCCTTGAACTCGTCGAGCATAAGAACGGCAATCTTTTTAAATGCCTCGCTGTCGAGATCATTGAAGACAACAATTTCGTCAACTCTGCCGAGGAATTCGGGACGAAGGAACTCCTTGAGTGCCTTCATTGCTCTGTCCTTGCTTGCATCGGTCTTTGTCTTACCGAAGCCGAGCGCACCCTCGCCTCTGCCGCTGCCGGCATTGGAGGTCATAACGATAACCGTGTTTTCAAAGCTGACAGTTCTGCCCTGAGCATCGTTGATTTTGCCCTCATCAAGAATCTGAAGGAGGATATTCATAACATCGGGATGAGCCTTTTCGATCTCGTCAAAAAGGATAACCGAATACGGCTTACGGCGTACCTTCTCGGTAAGCTGTCCTGCCTCATCATAGCCGACATAGCCCGGAGGTGAGCCGATGACTCTTGAAACCGCGTGCTTCTCCATAAACTCGGACATATCGAGACGGATAAGCGTTTCGGGAGTATCAAAAAGCTCGTTTGCAAGCTGCTTTACCAGCTCGGTTTTACCGACACCCGTAGGTCCTACAAAGATGAAGGATGACGGTCTGCGGCGCGGGCTTATCTGAATTCTGCCACGGCGGATTGCCATTGAAACAACGTCAACAGCCTCATCCTGACCGATAATTTTTGACTTGAGCTTCTTGTCAAGGTCTGCAAGACGGCGAAGATCGCTTTCAACAATTTTCTGCGCAGGAATGCCTGTCCAGAGCTGAATAACTCTTGCGAGATCCTCCTCTGTAACAGGAGAATTTTCAACGAGCGGAATGAGCTGATTGATTCGTGTTTCACACTGAATAAGCTCTGCCTTGACCTTAGCGATAGCCTCGTAATCGGGATTTTCCGTCTCCTCCATAAGAGCCTGCTCGCGTATGACAAGGTCAGCCTTTTCGTTGAGCTTGTTCTCATATTCGCTGATATTCTTATTTCGTAAGTTTGCACAGGTGCAAGCCTCGTCAAGAAGGTCGATTGCCTTATCGGGCAGGAATCTGTCATTGATAAAGCGCTCGGAAAGCGTAACGGTTGTATAAACAAGGTGGTCGCTTATCTGCACCTTATGATAGTCCTCGTAATATTCTTTAATGCCGAGAAGCATTTTGTAGGTATCGTCAATTGAAGGCTCCTCAACCTTGACGGGCTGAAGTCTTCTTTCAAGAGCAGCATCCTTTTCGATATGCTTTCTGTACTCGGTGAAGGTTGTTGCACCGATAATCTGAACCTCACCTCTCGAAAGAGCAGGCTTGAGGATATTAGCGGCATTCATCGCGCCCTCAGAGTCACCGCCCGTACCGACAAGGTTATGCACCTCGTCGATAAAGAGGATGATATTACCCTCACTCTTGACCTCTTCGACAAGTCCCTTGACTCTGCCCTCAAACTGTCCGCGGAACTGTGTTCCTGCAACGAGGGATGTAAGATCAAGAAGGTGAATTTCCTTATTCGCAAGCTTTGCGGGAACATCGCCGCTTGCAATCCTTAATGCAAGACCCTCTGCAATAGCGGTTTTACCGACACCCGGCTCACCGATAAAGCATGGATTATTCTTTGAACGGCGGCAAAGAATCTGAATAGCACGGTAGATTTCGTTATCTCTGCCGATGATTCTGTCAATTTTGCCGTCACGAGCCTTCTGTGTAAGGTTTGTACAATAAAGCGGAAGGAACTTTCTTTTTTTGCTGTTCTTTTCGCCCTTTTTCTTTTTTGATTTATTGTCTGTCGGCTCCTCGTCAACATCTGTGAACTGCTTGCCGTCATCCTCAGCCTTGGGCATAAAGTTCTGCATAAACGGGAAGGTCGGAACTCCGCCCGGCTCAAAGCCTTCGCCGTTATCGCCCATTCCCATCATAGCGCCGAACTGCTCGCTCATTGCCTCGTAATCATCCTCGGTAATGCCCATATTTTCCATCATCTGCTTAATGGGACCCGTGGACTCCATTGCACATTTAAGGCACAAGCCCTCCTGCTTTGAGCTCTTATCCCCATCCATACGGGTCATAAAAATCACAGCAGGTCTTATGCCGCATTTGCTGCACATAATTTGTTTCATATCTTACTCCTAGGGTTTAAACTTACTTTTTGTTAAAATACTTCTCTTTGAACTGCTTATAGGTTGTCGGCAGATAGCTGACGAATGCAATTATTGTAAGAATTGCGGAAACTGCGACAAGCACGATAAGGAGAGCCTCAGGAATTACCCATAGATTCTGGAATGCGCCGACATCGGGTGCGAACGCAAAGAGAACAAGCATAACTGCATAGAACACGAACGTTGCCGCCTTGCCCCAGATTTCAGCGGCTGACGGACGAAGTCCGATAGCAACCATAAATGCGCCGAAAACAACCATTACGATTTCCTTGATAATGAAAATAAGGAAAATCCAGCTAAAGGTCTTGATAAGCTCAACGTCACTAGCATTGAACTTGATGTAAAGAAGAACAGCGATTGTAACCTGAGTAAGCTTGTCCGCAACGGGGTCGAGCATCTTGCCGAGGTCGCTGACCTGGTTGAACTTACGCGCAATTTTGCCGTCGATGAAATCCGAAAAGCCTGAAAGGAAGAGAACGAAAACAGACCAGCCGATCTCGTTCTTATAGAACAATACGCCGAAAATGGGAATCATAATGATTCTTGCGAATGAAATCCAGTTAGGAATCGTGTTCCAGTTTTTAAACAAATCTTTAAACATAATTTATCCTCCTTATTTTAACGCAGCTATGCCTTCGAGAACCTTTTCATCCGAAAGTAAAAGCTGAACAATATTTGAGCTTTCTACCGCATTTACAAACTGTGCGTTATAAATTATATGTGAGAAGAACTGTAACAGATGACAGAGAACAATAACAATCATCAGTCCGCACAGCGCACCGAGAAGACCGCCGAGAAGCTTGTTCGCCTGCTTGAGAACGGGAATTTTGAAGAACTTGTTGACGAGTGCCACCGCCCAGTTCAAAAGCACAGAAAGAACAACGAAGCACAGAACGGTTATGACAAGCTGTGCAATATAACGCTCTGTTCCCGTGAAAAGCCTTGTGTTACTGAAAACCCAATCAGTCACCGTGCCTGACACGCCCTTTGCAAGCACAATAGAAAGAAAGAATGCAACGAAATTTAGGATTGTTTTTGCGAAGCCCTTGGTGAAATACTTGATAGTCGGCACAAGGAAAATTGCCGCTAAAATTATATCGATAATGTACTGTTCCATAAAAAACCTCATCAATCTGTTCCGCGGGTATCGTAGCACTGCAGACCCGAGGTTGTCAGGACGTATGTACGCGACCCGTCAACCGCAACTCTGACCGGCTCACCCGTGAACGAAATACTGCCGATCTGCTTGCCCTTTTTATTAAAGGTTCTGACCTCATTTTCAAAAAGAACTGCCGTATATTTATCGTCACAGTCAGCCCATTTCATTTCCTTATTGAAGCTGACCGTAAACTGATCCTTGCCGCTGCCCGAATAAACCGAAAGCTTTGACAGCGATGTGCTCGAGTACTGTGAAAGCACAACCGCACTTCTGCCCGTGTCGGTGATACAGTACTTATAAAGTATATCAGAGCCGAACGATATATCGTCCTTTCGCTTCGAATTGTTTTTGATATACGAGCGGATATTATCGCCCATAACGATTATATTTGTGCCCTTGACATAATCAACCTTAACAACGGCTGTGCCCTTGTAGTCAAATTCGGAAACAGCCTTATCCGACTTGAAGCTGAACACATAAACCTTGGAATTGATCTCGCCGTTGAATGCATCCACGGTGGCGACCGCCGCAAACTTACCGTTATCCGAGAGTGAAATATCAATTACACGCTCCGACTTGAAGTTCCAGACGTAAAGCTCCTTGCCGCCGGAATTGTAAACCGTAAGCACGGACTGCACGCTGTCGGAATATGTAGCAAGTGCATAATTTCCGCTCTTACCGAGTGCCGCCGCAATTATTCTGCCCTTCGCCTCACCCTCACGGGTAATATCCGAGCCGTTCTGGATACGGTAGCGCGCTGAATCGAGGTCATAAACAATAAACCTTGCGCCCTTCGATTTCATCGCAGGCTTGGAGTAAGAATGCTCCTTCGGCATAATCTCCTTTGCCGTCTGATTAAGTACGGTTGTTTTTGATGATGTGAGAAGATATATGTTTGAATTGTTTATTTTGATATCCTTTACGCTTGCCGAATCAAGCTCATAGGGGAAGCCATCGCCGGCACCAAGGCTGAGAAAATAAGACTTGACGCTGTCAGCCATCGAGCTTACCGTCATATTACCGAGGCTTTGTGCCGCAGTAAAAACAATAAGAAGCACAGCTGCAACCGCAAGCAATACCGAAACAATCAGCTTCGACTGTTTATTGAGTTTTATTTTTTTCAATGCCGCATCAATCCTCCCCGTAATTGACTTTGTTGAGATAGAGTCCCTGCGGCGGAGCTGTTCTGCCCGCAAGCGCTCTGTCCTTACTTTCTATTATAGCACTAAGTTTGTCTTTTTCTATCCTATTTTCTGAAATTTCTATTAACGAGCCGACCATTATGCGAACCATATTATAAAGGAATCCGTCAGCCTCAACGGTAAATGTGACCTCGTCTCCGTCTCTTGTGACGGAAAACTGCTTTACCGTACGGACGGTATCCTCAACGCTGCTGCCCGCCGAGCAGAAGGCTTTATAATCGTGAGTGCCGACATAAGCCTGTGACTGTTCATTCAGAAATTTCTCATCTATTTTATTTTTATAATGCCACGCGCGGTTAACAAGAAACGGATTTTTGAAGCCGGCATTCCATACCCTGTAAACATACTGCTTCGTAACACAGCTGTACCTTGCGTGAAAATCTGCATCAACCTCTTTCACAGATTTGACGCTTATGCTGTCAGGAAGCACCGCATTGAGCGCACCCTGAAGACGGTAGCAGTCGATTTCATTCTCCGTTCTGATGTTACAGCAGAAGTCGTTTGCATGAACACCTGCATCCGTACGGCTGCAGCCTGTAACGCTTTCTCGCACGCCGAGAATCTGTTCAATCGCGTTTTGCATAGCCTCCTGCACCGTGATGCCGTTAGGCTGTACCTGCCAGCCGTGATAGTGCGAGCCGTCATACATAAGACGTAAAAGCAGATTCCTCATCTGACAAGCACCGCCTTGAAGAAGATGTTAAGCACAACGATACCTGCGATAAGCAGAGCCATAACGCCGAGTGCAATAAAATCACGTACCTGAAGCTTCATCTGCTTCATTCTCGTTCTGCCCGGTCCACCCGTATAGCAACGGCAATCCATCGCATCCGCAAGCTCGTAAGCACGGCGGATTGATGAGACGAAAAGCGGAACAATGATCGGCACGAGAGCCTTTATTCTTTCTATAAAATTGCCGTCATCAAGATTTGCGCCTCTTGCCTTCTGCGCGTTAGTGATGCGGTCGATTTCGTCAATAAGCGTCGGAATGAAGCGTAATGCAAGCGTCATCATCATAGCAAGAGTTGAAACGGGAATTTTGAAAAGCTTTAAGGGTGAAAGCAGCTTTTCAATAGCATCGGTAAGCATTGTCGGTGTTGTCGTATAGGTAAGCATTGAGCTTATCACAACAAGGCAGACAATCCGCACCGCCATAAACAACGCTGTGAACACACCGTTAGAGGTAATATGAATGAATTTCCAGTCGATAAGCGGTGTTCCGCCCTTGACATAAAAAATATTGAGAATCGAGGTAAATGCGACAATAATCGCAATCGGCTTTATGCTCTTGAGGACCATTTTAACCGGAACTCCCGAGATAAGCACAACCACGGCGGTAAAAACTACCATCAGTGCCAGAGCAGGAAAGCTCTGACAGACAAAAATTGAGACGATAAAGGCAAGTGTGAGAATAATCTTCATTCTTGCATCAAGACGGTGAAGCACACTGTTGCCGATGAAATACTGACCGATCGTTATATCCTTGATCATACACCGACACCTCCTCTTGCGAGGATAAGCTCAACAGCCCTTTCGACTGTATAGGCTGAGCCAAGATCACAGCCGTTCTGCTTTAACAGCTCGAAAATTTTTGAAACCTGCGGTATGTTAAGCCCGATTTTGCGAAGCTCCTCGCTGTGAGAATAAACCTCGTCAACCGTACCGTACATCTCAACGCGCGAATCGTTCATAACAAGTACCTTCGTTGCGATTTTTGCAACATCCTCCATACTGTGGGAAACAAGCAGAACCGTGCTGCCTGTTTTTTCGCGGTATGACTTTATCATATCGAGAATTTTATCCCTTCCCTTCGGGTCAAGACCTGCCGTCGGCTCATCGAGAATAAGCACCTTCGGCTGCATTGCGATAACACCCGCGATTGCGGCACGGCGCTTTTCACCGCCCGAAAGGTCGAAGGGAGATTTTTCGAGAAGCTCCTTTTTGAGTCCGACATATTCTGCGGCAAGGAGAACTCTTTTTTCTATCTCATCCTCGGAAAGTCCCATATTCTTAGGACCGAAGGAAATATCCTTATAAACCGTTTCTTCGAAAAGCTGATATTCGGGATACTGGAAGCAGAGACCAACCTTGAAGCGTGCCTCGCGTGTCGACTTTTTATCCGCCCAGATATCCTTACCGTCAACGATAATCTGTCCCTCGTCAGGCTTTAAAATTCCGTTGAAATGCTGAACGAGGGTGCTTTTACCTGAGCCTGTGTGTCCGATAACACCGACAAGCTCACCCTCTTCGATATCTACATTTATATCATAAATAGCCTTTGACTGGCTCGGCGTTCCCTTGTTATAAAGATGAGTAACGCCCTTTGCTGAAAGTATCGGCATCACTTCACCTCCAATGCAGAAAATATCGCCGCTGCACATTCATTTTCATCAAGAATGTTATCAGGGATATCAACGCCTGCTTTTCTTAATCTGTATGCAAGCTCGGTAGCCTGCGGAACATCGAGACCGAGCGATTTTAATTTTTCAACGTTTCTGAATACGTCACGCGGTACACCGTCAAGGACGATTTCACCCTTATCCATAACAACAACACGGTCAGCCTTAACTGCTTCATCCATATAATGAGTGATAAGAATAACGGTAATTCCGCGTTCCTTATTAAGCATCTGAATAGTATCCATAACCTCCTGCCTGCCGTGAGGGTCAAGCATTGCGGTAGGCTCATCCATTACGATGCATTTCGTATTCATCGCGATAACACCTGCGATTGCCACACGCTGCTTCTGTCCGCCTGAAAGACGGTGAGGCTCGCGACCGCGGAATTCGTACATTCCGACAGCCTTCAGCGCATCGTCAACACGCTGACGGATTTCGAGCGGAGGTACACCGAGATTTTCGGGACCGAAGGCAACGTCATCCTCGACGATTGTTGCAACAATCTGGTTGTCGGGATTCTGAAAGACCATACCGACGGTACGGCGGACATCCGTCACCTTATCGTCATCTGAGGTATCAAGACCAGCAACCGTAACCTTGCCCGAGGACGGCACGAGAATGCCGTTGATAAGCTTTGCGACGGTTGATTTTCCGCATCCGTTATGACCGAGCACAGCAAGAAACTGACCCTCGGGCACACAGAGGTTAAAGCCATCCACAACCTGTGTGGCGGCCGTATCCTCCTCGCTTGCCTCGTAGGCAAAAGAGACATTATCAAATTTTATGATAATTTTATCTTCCATAATTTACCTCTGCCAGATTGCCGATGCTCCGCACGGAAGCACCATTCCCGTCTGAGTTACGGGCAAGCCGATTTCGCTGCACGAAAGCTTACCGCCGAACTTCGGGGTGATGATTGAACCTAATATATACTCCATAACTGCAGGAGAAAGTCCCGTTGTATAAGAATTGATAAGCACCATAAGCGGATCATCGGAAAGCACGTTGGAGCAAAGCTCGACAAAATCGTAAATTTCGTCCTCGAGCTTCCATACCTCACCGCCGGGACCTCTTCCGTATGACGGCGGGTCCATAATGATGACGTCATATTTATTACCTCTGCGGATTTCACGCTGAACAAACTTTATGCAGTCGTCAACAATCCATCTGACGGGCTTATCGCTGACACCCGATGCGACGGCATTTTCCTTTGCCCAGGCTACCATACCCTTTGAGGCATCGACATGCACAACCTGTGCTCCTGCCTTAAGGCAAGCGACGGTTGCACCGCCCGTATATGAGAAAAGGTTAAGCACCTTTATCGGTCTGCCCGCATTTCTGATAAGCCCGGCTGTATAATCCCAGTTGACTGCCTGCTCAGGGAAAAGTCCCGTGTGCTTGAAGCCCATTGTCTTGACATTGAAGCTAAGCTCACCGTAATTGATACGCCACGCGTCGGGAGTTTTCTTTAAAACCTCCCAATGTCCGCCGCCCGAGGACGAGCGGTTATAGCGCGCGTGCGCATTCTTCCACAAGGGATGCTTTTTCGGAGTCTGCCAGATTACCTGCGGGTCGGGACGGATAAGTATAATATCGCCCCAACGCTCGAGCTTTTCTCCGTCTGAGCAGTCGAGGAGCTCATAATCCTTCCAACCGTCTGCAATTCTCATTTTGACATCCTCCGTTCAAGCTTTTTAAATTAGTCTTTCTTTTATAACCTCTGCAATCTCTTCGGCAAGGATTCTGATTTTTTCCTCATCCCTGCCCTCAAGCATAACGCGGACAAGCGGCTCTGTGCCCGACACACGGACAAGCACCCTGCCCCCGTCACCAAGCTCACGCTCGGCACTCTCTATTGCTTTTCTGATTTCAATATCGTTATTACAGCGCGCCTTACCCATCTGCGAAACGCGCACATTTATAAGCACCTGCGGGAACACAGGCATCTCTGCGGCAAGCTCCGAGAGCTTTTTACCCGTACGCTTCATAACAGAAAGAAGCTGAATAGCCGTCAGCTGTCCGTCACCCGTTGTTGCAAAATCCGAAAAGATAACGTGACCTGACTGTTCACCGCCGATTTTGTAGCCGTTTTCCACCATATTCTCAAGGACATATCTGTCGCCGACCTTGGTTGTCTCAACTTTTATGCCGTTATTTTTGCAGAACTCAAAAAAGCCCATATTGCTCATAACGGTGACAACCGCAGTATCATTGGCGAGCACGCCTGCGTTTTTCATATCCTTTGCGCAGATTGCGATAATTTTATCGCCGTCCACGACCCCGCCGTTTTCGTCAACGGCAAGCATTCTGTCCGCATCGCCGTCAAAGGCAAAGCCGACGTCGCACTTATATTCCTTAACAAAACGCTGAAGACCGTTAAGGCTCGTTGAGCCGCAGTCACGGTTGATGTTGATGCCGTTAGGGATTGATGACTTTATATGACTGTCAACACCGAGCTGAGCGAAAAGTTCGGGTGCCGTGACGCTTGCCGCACCGTTGGCGCAGTCGACAGCAACCTTATAACCCGAAAAATCAACGCCTTCAACGGTTGAAATAAGATGAGAGACATAATCGAATACGGGCATTTCCGTCGTACGGAGTCTGCCGATATCCGCACCGATTTTTACGGGCGGAAGTCTGACACCGTCAAGAATGATCGCTTCGATTTTCTCTTCAAGCTCATCAGGCAGCTTATAGCCGTCCGACTGAAAAATTTTAATTCCGTTATATTCACAAGGGTTATGCGAGGCGGTAATCATCACCGCCGCATCATATTCGTACTTCCTTACAAGAAAAGCGACCGCCGGAGTGGGAATCACCCCAAGCTGCATAACGTCCGCACCGACGGAGCAAAGCCCTGCCGTTATTGCGGATGCGAGCATATTTGAGGAAATTCTCGTATCCATACCGATCATTACCTTCGGTCGTTTCTTATCCGTGGCAATGAGAACCATTGCCGTTGCACGTCCTATCTGCATTGCAAGCTCACACGTAAGCTCGGAGTTTGCAATACCTCTTGCACCGTCCGTACCGAATAATCTGCCCAACGTAACGCTCCTTACAAATCTAATTTCTGCTGTTCAGCCAATGGTATCGGATTTGTCGAAGCACCGCTCTGCGTCGGAATCGGTAAGCCGAGATGCTTATAAGCGGCAGGGGTTACCATTCTTCCGCGCGGTGTTCGTGAAAGGAAGCCTATCTGCATAAGATAAGGCTCGCATACGTCCTCTATTGTTATTGCTTCCTCGCCGATTGCGGCGGCGATTGTTTCAAGTCCGACAGGTCCGCCGTTGTAGTTTCTTATCATAGAAGTAAGCAGCAGTCTGTCAATCGAATCGAGTCCGAGGGGGTCAACCTCAAGACGGTTGAGTGCAAGGTCCGCACTCTCACCCGTGATTACACCGTCCGCAAGCACCTGTGCAAAGTCTCTTGCACGCTTGAGAAGGCGGTTTGCAATTCGCGGTGTACCTCTTGAACGCGATGCAATCTGCAGCGCACCCTCTTCGTCGATATCTATTTTTAAAATTCCCGCACTTCGCTTGACAATACTCGAAAGCTCCTCGGGTGAGTAAAGTTCAAGACGAAGCACAACGCCGAAACGGTCGCGGAGCGGCGCGCTGAGCTGACCTGCACGGGTCGTTGCACCGACAAGCGTGAATTTCGGCAAATCTATGCGGATACTTCTTGCCGACGGACCCTGACCGATGATGATGTCGAGAGCGTTATCCTCCATAGCGGGGTAAAGCACCTCTTCAACGCTTCTGTTCATACGGTGGATTTCGTCGATAAAAAGAACGTCGCCTTCGTTAAGGTTGGTAAGCAAGGCCGCAAGATCCTTCGGCTTTTCGATAGCGGGTCCCGACGTTACGCGGAAGCTGACTCCCATTTCGTTCGCGATAATACCGGCGAGTGTCGTTTTACCGAGACCCGGCGGGCCGTAAAGCAGAACGTGGTCGAGAGGCTCGCCTCTGTGCCTTGCCGCCTCAATATAAATCGAAAGATTTTCCTTTGCCTTGGACTGGCCGATGTATTCGTCAATCGTTCTCGGACGTAGCTGACGCTCAACATCGGAATCCATATCAAGGTATTCGGGCGCGACTATTCGGTTTTCATAATCCATTTCGTCCATACGAATACCTCCTTATATAAGTGATTTAAGAGCAAGTCGGATAAGCTCCTCAACGGGAAGCGACTTATCAAGCTTGCTGACCGCCGCGGCAGCCTCCGAGCGGCTGTAGCCGAGCTGAATAAGAGCCTCGATAGCCTCGGAAAGGTCTGCGGACGTATCTGCCGACTGTATCGCGGCAACGACATCCGACTGCTCTGCGGTAAGGTCTGTTGAAAATTTGTTTTTAAGCTCAAGCACAATACGCTGTGCAATCTTTGCACCAACGCCCTGAGCCTTTGTGATTGCCTTGACATCACCCGATGCGATGCTCAGCGCAAGCTGATCGGGAGTCATAACAGAGAGGATTGCAAGTGCCGCCTTCGGGCCGACACCTGAAACGGTGATAAGCTGTTTGAATGCATCAAGCTCATTTTTTGTATAAAACCCATACAGCTCCATAGCATCCTCACGGACATTCAGGTAAGTGAAAACAGTTGCCTGTGCCCCCTTCTGCCCCACCTTCTGCAGGGTGTTCATAGTCGAAAAGCAGAAAAACGCAACTCCGCCGCACTGCACGGCAAAGCCGTTAGGTTCAACGGTTACGATTTCTCCCGTTAATGAATATATCATCGTTTCTCACCTCTTATTATAGGTTTAATAATATTTTTTAAGCTTGCCGACAAGTGAGCCGCTCGTATGCGCGTGGCAGATAGCCATAGCGAGGGCATCGGCGGTATCGTCGGGCTTCGGGATTTTATCAAGCTTGAGCATAATGCGCATCATTTCCTGCACCTGCTTTTTCTCGGCTCTGCCGTAGCCGACGACGCTCTGCTTGACCTGAAGCGGCGTATATTCCGCAATCTCAAGTCCGTGCTTCTGCGCGGCAAGAACGATAACTCCCCTCGCCTGCGCGACGTCGATAACTGTTTTCGCATTCGTGTTGTAAAACAGCTTTTCGATAGCCATAACATCGGGCTTATATTTTGAAATAAGCACGTCAAGCTCGTCATAAATAATCTGCAAACGGCGGTTGAAGGGCATACCCGCGGGGGTAGTGACCGCACCGTAGTGCATAACCGTAAAGTGGTTATTGCTGTATTCAAGAATACCGTAGCCGACGATAGCGTAGCCCGGGTCAATTCCGAGAATAATCATTTACGGTACTCCTTTCTTTTAAGAAATCATATCAAAATATTCCTGAAAATCATCAGAGATAAAAACAGCTTTATCTTCACTTAACTGTGAATAATCTGTTTTTTCGGGATTATAGATTTCTGTCCATTCGCCGTCTGCGTAGCTGTAACAGGTATTACCCACATCACCCGAAGCTACAAGGATATCAAGTCCGTCATCGATAAATCCGATATATTTTAAATCCCACGAACGCCAGGCACCCGGACATTTAAAAACAATTTCTTCGGAGTTTTTATCTTTTATCACAAAACTGTATACGACAACACCGTCGTCGGCTTCCTGCCTTGTGCTTACAAGTATATAGTTGCCCCGTTCTTTAGTCTGAAGCGGATAATCATCATAAGCATCGACAATTTCACGGTGCGCAATAACAGCTAAAATGTCGTCGCCGAAGGCAACACCTGCCGCGACAACAGAAATAAGAAAAACTGCCAGAATAATTGCTATGATTTTCTTTTTCATACAATCACCTTATTTATCGTACTTCGATTCTCTTTCGCGGATCATCATCTTTGTCGGTGTGCCTTCAAGTCCGAAAACCTCGCGTATCTGATTGTCGATATAACGCTGGTAGCTGTAATGGAAAAGCTCCTTCTTGTTGACGAAGCATACAAATGTCGGCGGACGCGTCGATGCCTGAGTCATATAATAAATCTTAAGACGTCTGCCCTTATCCGTCGGGGGCTGCACTCTTGCGGTAGCTTCCGCGAGGACATCGTTGAGCTTACCCGTTGAAATTCGCATCGCATTCTGCTCGTCAACGAACTTGATAAGCTCGAAGAGTCGGTCAAGGCGCTGACCTGTCTTTGCAGAAATAAAAATAATCGGAGCGTAGGACATAAATGAGAAATCCTGCATAAGCTTCTTACGGTAGGAGTCCATTGTCTTGCCGTCCTTTTCGACTGCATCCCACTTATTAACAGCAATGATGCAAGCCTTGCCGAGGTCGTGTGCGATACCCGCAACCTTGGAGTCCTGCTCCGTAAAGCCCTCCTGCGCGTCAATCATAATAACGCATACCGTTGCACGCTCGACAGCCATTCTTGCGCGGATTACGCTGTATTTTTCGATAGCCTCGTCAATCTTGCTCTTTCTTCTGATACCTGCGGTATCGATGAATACAAATTTGCCGTGGCTGTTTTCAATAAGAGTATCTGTTGCATCTCGCGTTGTGCCCGCGATATTGGAAACGATAACTCTCTCCTCGCCTGCGATAGCGTTGATAAGAGAGGATTTTCCGACGTTCGGCTTACCGATGACTGCAACCTTGATTTTGTCGTCATCATCCTCGTTCATTTCCTCTTCGGGGAAATACTTGACAACCTCGTCGAGAAGGTCGCCCGTTCCGTGACCGTGAACAGCTGAAACCTGAATCGGGTCGCCGATGCAGAGGTTATAGAACTCGTAAAATTCAAGCGGTGGCTCGCCGACGCGGTCGCACTTATTGACACAAAGCACAACGGGCTTTCCGCTGCGCTGAAGCATTGCCGCAACCTCCTCGTCGGTCGCAACAACACCTGTTGTCATATCCGTTACCATAACGATAACGTCCGCGCTGTCGATAGCAAGCTGTGCCTGACGGCGCATCTGTGAAAGAATGATATCGTCCGAATGAGGCTCGATACCGCCCGTATCAACCAGCAGAAAATTGTGGTTCAGCCACTCGCAGTCACCGTAGATTCTGTCGCGCGTAACACCGGGGGTGTCATCAACGATTGAAAGGCGCTGACCGCAAAGCTTATTGAAAAGCGTTGATTTGCCGACGTTAGGTCTACCGACAACCGCTACAATAGGTCTTGCCATATTTTATTCGTCCTCCTCACCTAAAATTCTTTGGAGCAATACATACCCGTCGCTTTCAACGGGAGTTACCTTTATTTTTAATTTCTCGTTCATCTGCTCAATGCTCATATCATCGAGGAAAAGATCGCCCTCTCTGCGAAGGCATACTGACGGAATAAGCACCTCGTCATAAAGCTCCTTGCCGCTGAGCGCGTTGCAGATATCATTACCGCAGAGAAGTCCTGCGACGGTGATAGTCTCACCGAAGAGCCTGTTTTCTATTTTAACCACATTGATGCGGATATTTTTCACTTTTTTCTCAACGTTTTCTGCGATGTACTTAATAAGCTCGTACGCCGCAACACCCGTTGCAATTGTTACCTTACGCTCTGACGGCAATTCATAGTCCTCGGGCAGGTCTGCCAGAGCCTCGTCGGACTCCTTTTTGAGAAGCGACCACATTCCGACACCGTTTTCAAGCTGTGGAAAATCGCCGTAACGCTCAACCTCGGGAAGCGGTAAGCCTGCATTCAGATAGAATTCGTCTGCCGCAAAAGCAATATTCATATTATTATAACACAAAAAAGAAGAATTGTAACTATCTATTCTAAAAATTACATCCAAAGATTGCTCTTTTGTGAACGGATTTAAGTTAGTTAAGCCGTCGCGGTGGCAGGTAAGTCCCACAGGCACCGCCGCGATGCTCTGAACAGCGGGATAAAGCTTGCCCAATTCCTCAAGAGAGTAGCTCAGCTCGTCACCGTCATTATAGCCGGGGCAAAGCACAAGCTGGGTATTGAGCTTGATTCCTGCAGCTGCAAGGCGCTTTATATATTCAAGCACCTTTCCCGCGCGCTTGTTACCCATCATCTTAACGCGAAGCTCTGGATTCATCGTATGAACGGAGATATTCACGGGGCTGATATGCATTTCGATAATGCGGTCGATATCCTTGTCACCGAGGTTGGTCAGCGTAATGTAATTACCGAAAAGGAAGGAAAGACGCGCATCGTCATCCTTGAAATAAAGGCTTTCGCGCATACCCTTCGGCATCTGGTCAATGAAGCAGAAAATGCAGTTGTTGGCGCAAGGGCGCTGTTTATCCATAAGGTAGGTTTCAAATTCAAAGCCCGTTTCGCCGTTACAGTTTCTGAGCCTTACCTTTCTCTGCTTTCCGTTCGGCTTTTCTATGACAAGGTCAAGGATATCCTCATCAATATAGAACTGATAATCAAGCACGTCGCGGATCTCGTGACCGTTGACGGATATAAGCTTACTGCCCGCTTTGATAAAATGTCTCGAAGCAGGTGAATGCGGTTTTATTGATGAGATTTTTACAGACATAGTGTTGCCCCCAACTTTGTCGAATGGTTATAAGCCTCCCTTGCCTAAAGGGAGGGGGACCGCGTCAGCGGTGGAGGGATTGCTTGACGAGCATATCAATATACTCGCAAACCCCATAAAAATTGCCGTTTATTTCGTTATTGGGTATACGGATAACAGTCAGATTTCTATCTTCAATTCTTTCGGTTCGTATTCTGTCTTTGATTAAACCAACTTCCTCATAATGCTGTGAGCCGTCAAGTTCGATTATAAGCCTTGCTTGATGGCAATAGAAATCTACAATATAATTATCAATTACTTTTTGACGAAGGAAACGGACAGGATAAGTTTTTAAAAAATCGTACCAAAGGTGTCGTTCTTCTTTGGTCATATTTTTCCTTAATTCTTTTGCGTTTTCGGTTAGCGAGATGTTGTGTTTTCTTTCCACTGTATCCCTCCGTCTTTTGCTTCGCAAAATCCACCTCCCTTTAGGCAAGGGAGGCTTTTATTTGTGCGAAACTTAAAAATTATCAGAGATTTTATTCTTCAATAATTTTTTGTATATCTTTTTTATTGGTAATCCAAATAACTTTGCTGTTATGCTTATCTAAAATACTCTTAATTTCTTTTAAATTATTATTCTGAAAAGTTTCTGTCCATCTAAGAAGGTTATATACCGACTTTAAGGTTTCTTTTTTACCTTTTTGTATTCCTAATTTCCTTTTTATAGACCTTATAATAATTCTGCTTATATATAAATACTTTGGCATATCTAAAACATAGATTTTATCAGCTTCTTCAAAGCTCTGTTGTACCCATGCGTAATATACACCCTCGATTATCCATTCATCATTAGCCAATATCTCTTGCAACAATGCATTTCTTTTTTCAACAGGCATTTTCACACCATAACCTTGAGCATTATTGTCCCATTGTATATCGTCCAAATCAAAATGAGGAATGTTATATTTCTTCGAAAGTGCTGTTGCTAAATATGTTTTACCGGAACCACTACAGCCAATAATGTGTATTTTCATACTTTTGAACTCCGCAAATTAAAAATTAACGGTTTTTCCCCTAAAAAGTCAAAAAGGCAGAGAAAGGACTTTGGGTCCATCTCTACCTTTCGCCGTTTCACTGAAAAGAACAGACTTATGCGTCCTTCTTCACTACGAGCTTACCGTTGTAATAACCGCAAGCTGCGCAAACTCTGTGAGTTCTCTTGAACTCGCCGCACTGTGAGCACTTTACAAGTGCCGGTGCGTCAATCTTCCAAACGTTTGAACGTCTCTTGTCTCTTCTAGCTTTAGAAACTCTTCTCTTGGGTACTGCCATTTTTCAGCGCCTCCTTATTGCTAAATAATAGTTTACCGGTCATCCTCCAGCAACTGCTGCAAAGCATCCCATCTGGGATCATATTCCCTGCCGCAGTCACAGGGGCCGTCATTCAAGTCTTTACCGCATCGGTGACACATACCGACACAGTCCTCCCTGCAAAGCACCTTCATCGGCAATGAGAGGAGGATATCTTCTCTCAACAGCGGTTCAAGGTCATAATGGAACGAATCGATGATAATAAAATCGTCGTTATCGTCGTCATTAAGCTCCGTCACCAGCGTGTGCTCAAAGGGCATCGAAAAAGCGCGGCTGAATTCAGCGGCACATCTGTCGCAGGTAAGGTTTAAGGTAAATTCCGCCTTAACAACAAGGCTGACAATGTCCGTCGAGTTCTTAACCTCACCGCTGATACGGACGTTCTCCTTGAACGGAAAACCGCCGCCGAAGTAACAATCGCTCATATCAAGTGTGAAATCCACACTGCGGGAAAAGCCTTCATTATTAAAGACAGGTTCAAGCTCAACAAAAAACATAGATTACCCTTCACCTCAAATGTCATGCACCGATTATTATATAGTGTTTAAGGTGATTTGTCAACACTGTTTTTTAATTTTTTATGCTTATTTTTCCTCTTTTAAAAGATTACGGACCCGCTTCACAGCAAGTCCGTAAAGGTTTAATTAAAGCTTTTTGCAGTAATCGAAGATTTCAGCAGGAAGCTCAGACTCATCAGCTGAGATTGTGAAGATAAAATTCTTCTCCTCAACATGATTCTTGCTGAGTTCGTCAACCTTCTTAAGGAATACTGCAAGCTCGTTGTAATCGCGTGAACCGATACGAAGAGTTGCGTCGATAAGTATGTCTGTGATGTCGTGGTCACCTGCGCAGATACCGCAAAGGAAACCGTAAAATGCATCATAACCGCTTACGCAGTAGTGGTCTGTATCAATAAGACGTGCACGATAGTTTACGTCGTAAGTAAGCTTCGGCTGCTTTTCAACGCATACTACGTTGCCGTTTGACTTCTCGATAGCCTCGCTGACTTTGTCAATCAAACGCTTTGTCTTTCCTGAACCTTTTTTGCCTAAAATAAGAGATACCATAAATATATCCTCCTTTATATATTTTAAAATCCGTGGATTTCACGAAATTTTAACCTAATCTTGCTTCGAGGTCTGCCTTGCGGTCCTCGTAACCGGGTTTGCCGAGAAGGGCAAACATATTTTTCTTATAGCTTTCAACACCCGGCTGATCAAAGGGATTGACACCGAGAACATAGCCGCTGATTGCACAAGCCTTCTCGAAGAAATAGATGAGATAGCCGAGGTTGTATTCGTCCATCTTTTCTACCTCAAGAACAATGTTGGGAACATTGCCGTCTGTATGAGCAAGAACTGTGCCCTGATATGCCTTTTCATTGACGAAGGAAAGGTTCTTGCCTGCAAGGAAGTTGAGTCCGTCGAAATCGCCGGCCTCCTCCTTGATCTCGACCTCTGTTTTTGACTTACCGAAAGCCACAACAGTCTCAAAGAGAGTTCTCTCACCCTCCTGAATATACTGACCGAGTGAATGAAGGTCGGTTGAGAAAACAGCGGATGCAGGGAAGATACCCTTGCCGTCCTTGCCCTCGCTTTCGCCGAAGAGCTGCTTGAACCATTCATTCATCATTGTGAATGCAGGCTCGTAGCTGACCATCATTTCGAACTTTTTGCCGTTTCTGTAAAGGATGTTTCTGTATGCCGCATATTTATAGCAATCGTTATTGTCAACATCCGCTGTAGAATATGCCTTCATAGCATCCTGTGCGCCCTTCATGATAGCGTCGATATCGATACCTGCAACAGCGATAGGAAGAAGACCGACAGCTGTAAGCACAGAGTAACGACCGCCGACATCATCGGGAACGACGAAGGTCTTATAGCCGAGTGTATCTGAAAGGGACTTGAGTGTACCCTTACATGCATCTGTTGTAGCGTAAATACGCTGTGCTGCACCTTCCTTACCGTACTTCTTCTCAAGCATATCGCGGAAAATCCGGAATGCAACTGCAGGCTCGGTTGTTGTACCTGATTTTGAGATGATGTTTACGGAGAAATCTCTGTCGCCGATGATTTCAACAAGCTCGTTGAGTGAATCCGAGCTGATTGTGTTACCTGCGAAATAGATTTCAGGTGCACCCTTACGAAGAAGGTTGTAATTCTGTGATTTGATAAATTCGATCGCGGCACGAGCTCCGAGATAAGAGCCGCCGATACCGATAACAACAAGAACCTCAGAGTCATTACGGATTTTTTCAGCCGCATTTTTAATCTCTGCAAATTCAGCCTTGTCATAATTTTCAGGAAGAGTAAGCCATCCTAAAAAGTCGCTTCCCTTACCTGTTCCGTTATTGAGTGCAACGTGTGCAGCCTCAACCTCAGGCTTGATATTTTCAAATGCGCCTTCGGGTAAAAACGCTGCAACGTATTTTGAATTGAGTTTAACTGCCATTTTAACTTAGTGCCTCCGAGCGGATCAATATATAGATACCGATTATTTGTATATATTTTACCCTATTACAACCTATTTTTCAAGTATTATTTAGTAATTTTTAATGGATTTTTTAACAAAAACATCTTATTTCTTACATATAACGCTCAACATTCTACAAAAAACAGTAAAAAAAGATAATCTGTCAACATAGTGCGGCGCAGTGAGGTTATACTTGCCCAGTACTTCTCCGTCGAGGCTGACAGTGACCGTTCCGAGTGTCTGATTTGATTCTACGGGAGCTTCAACCTCTGCCACAAGCTCAACGCTCTGTACGATATCACCCTCCCTGCCCTTCGGTATAAGCACACTTGTCGCAGAGGGAACCTGAGGTGTCAGAACGCGTTCCTCGCCCATAAGAATATTGACGTCGGTTATGAGCTTTTTATCAATCTGCGGAGTGAGCGTTGTATAATTTGCGAATCCCCAGTTAAGCATCGCCTTAGCACCCTCAAAGCGATCAGAGCTGTTATCCGCACCCATTACAACGGCAATAAGACTTGTGCCGTCACGCGTTGCCGTAGCAGAAATACAGCAGCCCGCCTTATTGGTTGTACCTGTTTTAAGCCCTGTAGCGCCGTTATAGAAGCGGATAAGCTTATTCGTATTGACAAGCTCCGTTTTACCGTCACGAAGACTATCCATCCATATAGTAGTATATTCCTTGATAAGCTCGTGCTTCATCAGCTCTCGCGACATTATCGCGATATCATAGGCAGACGTTAAATGATTCTCGGTATCGTCGTCAAGACCCGTGCAGTTTTCGAAATGAGTGTTTTTCATCCCCAGTTCCTGTGCGCGTTCGTTCATCATCATCACGAAGCCCTCATCACTGCCTGCAATATATTCACCGAGTGCCGTGCAGGCATCATTCGCGCTGTAAACCGCCGTAGCCTTAAGCAAATCATCAACGCTCATCGTCTCCCCCTCCTTGAGCCATATCTGCGAACCACCCTTTGATGCGGCAACAGGGCTTGTTGAAACGATATCCGTCAGGCGGATTTTGTTATCATCGAGAGCTTCCATAACGAGCAGAAGTGACATAATTTTAGTTACCGATGCGGGATAGAGCTTTTCGTTTTCGTTCATCTGCATCAGCACCTTGCCCGTTGTACCGTCCATCAGTACTGCCGCCTTTGCCCTGACCTCGACAGGCATTCCCTCGGCGCTTACCGAAAAGCACAGCGTTATCGACATCACGGCAACGCACAGCAGAACACTTACAAATCTTTTCATAAAAATACCTCCGTTTCATTTAATATATATGCCGTCAAAACTTAATCTTGCATAAGGGAGTGTTTTGATTTATAATCTAAATAGTATTTGGAGGATATCCTATGAAAATTGCTTTTTTTACACTCGGATGTAAGGTTAATCAATATGAATCACAGGCAATGGCCGAACGAATGGTGAAGTGCGGATTTGAGCTTGTTACACCAAACGAAAAGGCCGATGTCTACGTTATAAATTCCTGCACGGTAACAGCCGAAAGCGACCGTAAAACACGTCAGACCGTACGCCGCTTCAAAAGAAAAAATCCTGACAGTATCGTTGTACTGACAGGATGTATGCCTCAGGCTTTTCCGGAGGATGCCGAAGCGTTGCAGGAGGCTGATATCGTTCTCGGTAATAAGAATAACCACCTTCTTCCCGAGCTTATCGAGCGTTATTTTTCCTGCTCGCAGAGGGTTATTGAAATCGAAAATCACGAGACAGGCGATAAATTCCGCGGTGACGTAATCTCGGGCTTTGAGGGAAGAACGAGAGCGATTGTCAAAATCGAGGACGGCTGTAACCGCTTCTGCTCATATTGCATCATCCCCTATTCACGCGGTCGCGTGCGTTCAAAACCGATTGACGAGCTTGAAAAAGAGCTTCGCGCACTGAGTGATGCAGGCTTTATCGAGATTGTTCTTGTCGGAATCAACCTTTCGTCATACGGAAGTGATATCGGGCTTAGCATCTGTGACGCGGTTGAGCTTGCGGCAAAAATGAATTTCGAAAGAATCCGCCTCGGCTCACTTGAGCCTGATCATATCACTGATGAAGTTATTGAAAGACTCGCAAAAATCGATAAATTCTGTCCGCAGTTCCACATTTCGCTCCAGAGCGGATGCGATAACACACTCAGGGCGATGAACAGACATTACACGAGCGAAGAATACAGACAGCTTTGCACAAAGCTTCGTTCATCGTTCGCGGACACATCAATTACAACTGACATTATGGTCGGCTTCCCGACGGAGAGTGAAGAGGATTTTGCGGATAACGTGAATTTTGCAAAGGAAATCGGCTTTGAAAAGGTGCACGTTTTCCCCTATTCTCCGCGTGAAGGCACACGCGCCGCCAAAATGGTGCAGATTGAAAAAAGTGTAAAGGAAAAGCGCAGTCATATTATGATTGAAGAAACCGAAAAGGTACGACGCGCATACCTTGAAGCACAAATCGGCAAGACGGTCGAGGTTCTGCTCGAAACAAGACACGACGAGCTTTTCACAGAGGGCTATACCAAAAATTACACTCCCGTAAAGGTCAGAGGCTCGCATCCCTGCGGACGCGTTGTCACAGCAAAAATCACAGGTGTTGACGGCGATTTTTGTATCGGAGAGATTATATAATTTTAACAGCTTCTTCGGAGGCTGTTATTTTTTTCAAAACATTCAAAAAGGACAATCACCAAATTTTGCCTTGCACATAAACTATTAGTGTAAGACGAAAGGAGGTCACGACATGGGTTGCTGTAATAACTGGTTTATGATTCTCATCATCATCCTCTTATTCTCTGAGTGTGGTTGCGGTTGCAACAACAATAATTGCGGTTGCAACAACAATAATTGCGGTTGCAATAACAACTGCGGTTGTAACAACGGTTTCCTCAACAACAACGGTTGCGGCTGCTAACCGTTGACCCCTGCGCACTGCGGACGTAAGTCCGCAGTTTTTCTTTTGCAAAAAAATAAACCGTAGCAACTGCTACGGTTTTAATTCGATATAGGTTACGCACCTTCAAAACTGAACAAAGACATGTTTTAGTAAGTATGAGTTGTAGCTTTTCGCTTAATGTACCTGAACCAAATGATCATATGGTCAAGCCCTCGACCTATTAGTACTGCCCAGCTGAAAGTATCACTACTCTTACACCTGCAGCCTATCAACCTCATAGTCCTTGAGGGGTCTTACTAGCTTACGCTATGGGATATCT
>JAFNVC010000018.1 GCA_017379935.1 Clostridia bacterium | reverse complement strand
GAGGGATAGTTTGTGACACGGAAAAAGATATAGCAGTAAAGAAACTTTGTTAATATATCCCTCCGTCTTTTGCTACGCAAAATCCACCTCCCTTTAGGCAAGGGAGGCTTTGCACGCATTTAATTTCATCAAAACCAAACAATCCCGACAAACTCCAATTTGTCTCACTGTCCGCGGAACGCATCAATGCGTTCCCTACAATTAATATTTTTATCAAATCGTAGGGCAGGGATTAATCCCTGCCCTACAACATTCATAATTTATACTTGAGTTGTGGAGGTGGTTGAATTTTCTTCCGCTGAAGCAGTCTCATCAAGTTCTATAAACTCCACCGTATATTCCTTACCTACAATCATACCAATATTTTTAACATAATCCTCAAGCAAATCTTTGACACGTTGCTGTGCGTTATTGAGAAGGATTGCATTTTGACTGGCAACCTCCTTCATTTTCATTTGCGCCTCATCAAGTGTTTTTGTTTGATATTCAGCACTAACCTCTGCCCCACCTTCATCTATAATAAAAGAAGCCTTCGATATATCTTCAACTCTACAATCTAAAACCTGGGCCTTCGGAATTATAATAGTTACAACATTTTCTTTGATCTCCAAATCCAACTTGGAAGCATCAATCCCCATAGTAACAACGCCCGAATATTCAATCCAAAACTTTCTATGTTTTTTACTCCAAAGGAAAACTTCTGCATTTTCCTCATAATGCTTTGCTACATTACGATAATAGCATTTCAATGTCGCAAGTTCGCAAATGTTTTTCATCTGTACAATTTCGGGGGTAGTTTCTGATTTCGATGAACAAGAAGTAAAAGCAAATATTATGCCGAGCAATATCAAAATACTAAACAATTTTCTCATTGTAATTACCTCAATTTATTTCTAATGTATATTCATTTCCAAACTGATATATAAAAGGTAGCACAAGACCTCGAATGATTGTATCTGCATTTTCCTCTGCAATTTCAAGAATTGCTGTTTCTCGCTCTATCTCTTTTTTTAAATCAGCTTGGCAAATCGGGTATGCTTCACCTAAAACGGTTTCTGTTTCAGCTTTCTTTCTTACAAATATGAAATCTAAACTTTCAGGTTCTACATAGTCATTAGTAATTTTCACCGCAGGTTTTGTAATTTTTATGATTTTATTTTCTTTATCTATATCAATCTCAATTTGTTCTACATCAATACCAGCCTTAACTGTACCTTCGTAAGCAACATGATAATCAATCTTTTCTGGATTTTTTGCATTATTTACAGTGGCTACGCCATTATAAATCGCTTCAAAAGTAGACAACTCGCTAACACTAATAATTTCAACCAAATTCGGCACAGTTATAATTTCTTCTTCACTAAAATTTTCTAATATCATTGAATGCACGCCAGCAAATATTCCAAACGCTATTAGAAAAGCTATAATAATCGCAACCATTTTTATAACAACTGACGTCTTAACTTTTTTCTTATTATTTTTCTTTTCTTTTTCCATCTTACACATTCCTTTTCTTTATTGAGTGTATCACTCTGTAAGGGAGTGTGTGATTTTCGCGCAAGGCTGTGCAAATAAAAAGTGCGCAGCCGAAGCTACGCACCGAAAAACACATAACTCCGATTGCTGCGACACAACTTGGACAAGCTATAAGAGAATGCCAAATAAAGAGAATGTGTTTTTTTCAAAAGAAAAACACTTCCCTTATAGCTTCTCCTATTAAGTTGTGTCGCATAATTATTTTATCACATAAACATATTTATATCAACACATTTTCACACACAAAAACAGACCTGCAAGCAGGTCTGTTTTTAACGCTATATTCACTTTATCAAATCAAACAAGCTCGATTGAGTAATTATAATCCGTGTACCATACTCCAGCCGAGTAGCTTCTCGCGCGGATTTCTACCACATCGTCATAAACCTCGAGAACGAAGCCTGTGCCGTTAGCAATTCTGCCGCGGAGTGTCATATACATATACTGCGGAAGATTGATGCTGTGGAACGAACCGTCGGACTCAACGCTGAGGTAGCCGTAAACGTCCTGCTGGCCTTCCTTTGTGAAGCCGCTGTGGATATGGCCTGTTATCATAAAGACATTGTCATAAGCCTTGAGAATCTCCTCAACTCTTGCAGACTGGTCGCCGATACCGCCGTCATCGGGCTCGGGCTCATCATCACCCCATGTTTCGGGAAGACCGTGGCTCTCGTTTATCGGCCAATGGCTGACAACAAAAATCGGAAGTCCGTCCTTCGATGCCTTTTCCATTTCATCTGCGAGCCAGTCGAGCTGAGCATCTGACATATAAGCGTATGTATGATCCTCCTCGCTTCCGAGAACGATGAATGTATATCCGTTCACCTTGGTTGAATAATAAACCTCGTCAATATCTCTGCCCGCGATTTTTTCGTTATAATCGATGAAAAGCTCGCGTGAAAGAGCGTAATCGTCATCACCTGTCCATGTATCGTGATTACCCTGTGCAAGGATGATATTCTTTGCGGGTGTGTAATCTGCAAATGCCTTTTCAAGATTTGCCCACTCCCCGGGCTCACCGTGGTCGGTAAGGTCACCCGATGCTACAACAAGGTCAAGCGGAGAATCAAATTCCTGCATATCCTGCAGACCGAAGCGGAGCATATCTGCGCGCGCAGCTTCCTCTGTCATATGAATATCGGAAAGAACGGCAAAATTGAGCTTACAATCCTCTCTGAGCGGTGTTGTATCTGCTGTAAAATTACCGAAGATACCCCACGAAAAGAAGTTAAGCACCGTAAGAATAACGGACAACAAGCTCCTGATAAAACCTATAAAACCAAACATAGAAACTCTCCTTTCTTTGAATGATATCTTAACAGAAAATTTCTTTTTTTGCAAGAAAATTTGTGTTTGATTTACCTGTCTTTATATGCTAATATAAAGGAAATAAAACCGAGGTGCTTTTTATGTTTGTTTTTTTAAGAAAAATCTTCAGCATAGTGCTGTCCTTTATTCTGGGATTTGTAACTTATCCGACAAGCTATCTCCCCTTCCTTCGTGACAGCGAATTTGATATCACAGCGGGTTCCTTTTCGGCAGAGGCGGTCACACTCAACGGTAAGGAAGAGAAAATCATCCTCGGCGAGGGCGTAGCTCTTGACGGTGAAACACTTGTGCTCGACAGCAAGGCTGAATTTTCATTCAAGGATACAACCCATAGCTGGTTCAATTATTACGGCATTACATATTCCTCGGACGCTTACATAAAAGGCGAAATCAGCTACCGCTGCGGTGCGGTGAACCGCAGTGAGGAATTTTTCCTCGAGCCGGGCGAAAACAAGAGCTTCTATTCCTTTATCAATAATATGCTTAAGGGCACGAAGGCAAATATGATTTATTCCCTTTCCTTTACTGCACTTGATAAGGAAAACGCAAAAATAAAAATTAACGAAATTTCACTTTTCAACCGAGAAATCCCCGACGAGTATGTATACATTCAGACGGATGAATACAAAATCGGTGTCAATCTCCTCTGGGGCGGTGCGCTCAGCTATATGGAGGACCTCAACTCTGATGTTGAGGCAGTTGAGGTTGGCGGAAGAATCTTTGTTGACTCCAATGCGGGTGAGCGTTACGGCGCCGATGTTGTAAACAAGAACGTAAACCTCATTAACCGCGCAGATACAGGCAGACTTGTTCAGCAGTCATATTACGGCGCACAGAATTCGCCCGAATATGACAACGGAGAATATATGGGCAACGTATGGGCATATAACCCCGTGCAGGGCGGTAACCAGTACAACGACAACAGCAAGATAGTTGATGTACGATGTGACGAAAAATCAATTTACATCAAATGTCAGCCGCTCGACTGGGCAAAGAGCAAGGAGCACATCACCCCGTCTTATATGGAGGCAACATACGGCATAGAGGACAACAAGGTTCATGTTTCATGCCGATTTGTCGATTTCTCAGGTTATAAATCAATTCCGTGTGATCAGGAAATCCCCGCTTTCTACTGCATTGAGCCGTTCAACCGCTTTGTTTATTACGGCGGAAACAATCCGTGGACCGACGAGGCTATCACCATTGAGCCTGACCTCATTTTCTGGCCGGATGCCGGCTATCCTAAATTCACATCGCCCGAAAACTGGTCAGCATTTATCGGCGAATATGATGACAGCTTCGGTATCGGTGTTTATGTTCCCGGCGAGACAGAATTCCTCTCAGGTGTATTCAACCGCGAAGCAACAACAAATCCCGATCCCTCTGTCGACGGAACAACATCATATATCGCAGTAATCCGTGTAAACGAGCTCAAGAGCTACTCTCCGTTTGAGTATGATTACTACCTCACAACGGGCACGGCTAACGAGATAAGAAATAATTTCAAAGAAATCGCACAGTAAAATACAGAAAAACAGGCTTACGGCACCAACCGTAAGCCTGTAATTTTTATTTTTTCGAGTGGCAGGTATCCTTCATTGCACATCCTGAACATCCGCAGGAGCAGGAGGGCTTGCCCTTCTTTTTATCCGAGATTGACTTTGCAACAATCGCGATAAACACGGCTGCTACAATCGCGGCTACTATAATTGTAGGTAAATTCAATTCCATCTGAATACCTCCTTATTTCACCTTTAATCTGTTTTCATACTTATTTTTTCTGAAAAGCATATACAGGATAACGGCAAGAACAACCGCAGCGGCAACAGTTCCGATTACATTGCCTGTTCCTGCAAACCAAGAGCCGAACTGATAAACCATAAGTGAAATTGCATAAGCGAAAACGCACATATACGAAATCGCACCGACAGTCCATTTTGCATTGTTCATCTCTCGTCTGATTGCGCCCATAGCCGCAAAGCACGGTGCACATAGAAGATTGAATATCATAAACGAGAAGCCTGCAACGGCATTTCCGCCGAAAATCTGATAGCCGATAAGTCCGAGACGTGAGGTCTCCGTTCCCTCAAGTGCAGATGCATCCATCATCGAGGAAAGCGAGCCGAATACGCCGACAATCTCTTCCTTTGCGACAAGACCGAGGATTGTAGCAACCGCCGCCTGCCACGTGCCGAAGCCGAGGGGCTTGAAGATGACGGCAATCGCACCGCCGATAATCTGAAGGATTGATTTTTCCGTCGCCGCATCCGTGATGTAGTGCAGACCGCCGTCAAACGAAAGCGAGTTGAGCACCCAGACGATAATGCTTGCCGCGAGGATAACCGTACCCGCACGCTTGACGAACGACCATCCGCGGTCCCACGTTGTGCGGAAAATATTTGAAGCGAGAGGCGCGTGATAAGCGGGAAGCTCCATAACAAACGGAGCCGTGTCGCCTGCAAACGCCTTAGTTTTCTTTAAAATAACGCCTGAAATCACAACGGCAAGGATACCGATGAAATATGCCGCTGTTGCAACAAGCGGACTGTTGCCGAAGAATGCCGACGCGATAAGACCGACAAGCGGCATCTTTGCACCGCACGGAATGAAGCAGGTTGTCATAATTGTCATTCGACGGTCGCGCTCCTGCTCGATTGTGCGGCTCGCCATAACGCCCGGAACACCGCATCCCGAGGCAACGAGCAACGGAATAAAGCTCTTGCCCGAAAGACCGATTTTACGGAAAAGACGATCCATAATAAAGGCAACACGCGACATATATCCGCAATCCTCAAGCAGTGACAGAAGCATAAAGAGAATTACCATCTGCGGAACAAAGCCGAGAACTGAGCCTACACCGCCGACAATTCCGTCTGCCACAAGGCTAACAAGCCACGGTGCGCAGCCGAAGCTCTCAAGTCCCGTTGTGACTGCAGGAATAATAATTCCGTCGAAGAGCGTATCGTTCATAAAGTTGACCGTCCAATCGCCGATAGTGCCGATTGAAATTGTATAAACGAGTAGCATAATCGCAACAAAAAGCGGAATCGCAAGAATTCTGTTGGTTACGATGCTGTCGATTTTATCAGATACGGTACGCTTGCCTGCGTGCTTTTTCTTACAGCAGCCCTGCATAATTCTCTCAATGTAATTGTAGCGGTCGTTGATGATGATGCTTTCTGCATCGTCATCCATTTCTTCCTCAACGTCTCTGATATCAAATTCGATATGCTCAAGCTTTGTTTTATCGAGCTGCAGCTGCTCAAGCACCTTCGGATCACGCTCAAAAATCTTGACCGCATACCATCGCTGCTGCTCCTCGGGCATATTGTGCACAGCCGCCTCCTCGATATGAGCGATAGCGTGCTCGACTGCACCCGAAAAGATATGTGAAATGTGCTTCGGTGCCGTATTCTCCGTCCTTGCGGCTTTGATTGCAAGCTCTGCCGCCTCCTGAATACCCTCGCCCTTAAGAGCGGAAATTTCAACAACGGGACAGCCGATTTTTTTCGAAAGAATTCCTATATCGATCTTGTCACCGTTTTTGCGGACGAGGTCCATCATATTGATAGCAATAACAACGGGAATACCAAGCTCTATAAGCTGTGTGGTGAGATAAAGGTTTCTTTCAATATTCGTACCGTCAACGATATTGAGAATCGCATCGGGACGCTCGCCGACGAGGTAATTTCTCGCAACAACCTCCTCAAGCGTGTATGGAGACAGCGAATAAATGCCGGGAAGGTCAGTGATAATGATATCCTTTTCCTTCTTATATGCGCCTTCCTTTTTTTCTACAGTAACGCCCGGCCAGTTGCCGACATACTGATTAGAGCCCGTCAGCGCATTGAACAAGGTCGTCTTGCCGCAATTAGGATTGCCTGCAAGCGCAATTCTGATAGCCATATTCCTTATCCCCTCCTTATTCCACTTCAACCATTTCGGCGTCAGCCTTTCTTAAAGAAAGCTCATAGCCGCGAAGATTTATTTCAATCGGATCACCGAGAGGCGCAACCTTACGGACAAAAACCTCAACACCCTTCGTGATGCCCATATCCATAATTCTGCGCTTGAGCGCGCCGGCTCCGTGAACCTTGACCACTCTGGCAGTTTTACCGATTTTTATATCCTTGAGTGTTTTCATAAGAAATCCCCCCGTGTTATTTCAGTTAGCATAGGCTAACTCGATGCTGCAAAAATACAGTTAGCCTTCGCTAACCGAGAATTATAATACATCAGTTTTTCCATTTTGTCAATAGTCTCAGGAAAATTTTTCAAAAAAATAAGCGACGATTGCTCGCCGCTTATCTATAGTATATTCAGTTTGCTCTTGAATCAAACCAGCCACGCGGACCGTAGAACTTATAAAGAAGGTCATTAGCAAGCTTGAACACATCTGCGAGAATCTTTTCTGCCTTATCATCATCACCTGCAGAGTATTCATAGCCCTCAGCGTGTGCGCGTGCGATATAGAACTCTTCCTTAGCCGCATCAAGTGCTTCATTGTCAACAACTGTATTTGCAAGCTGTGCCTCTACCTTTGCGATTGCTGCTTCAAGCTCCTGAGCAACTGCAGGATCGAGAGCTGATGTATCCATCTGCTTTGCATTTCTGATATCATTGATGATGCCCTTTGTGTTTCTGGCGGTATTGAACTGCGGGAAACGGTCGGGATATGTATAAACATCCTTGAAGTTTTCGTCAGTAAGAAGCTCAACTGCAAGCAGCATAACAACGTCGTTGTTGCCTGTCTTCTCGTGGTTCTGATTGTAGAAATAGAAGGTATGGTCAGGAAGAAGACCTGCGCGTGCATCAACGATATTGTGCGGGTCGATGTGGTTATGGTCGGGATTTGTGCAACGCGGATTTTCCGTTACATAGCCCTCGGGAAGCTCAACGTCAACACCGTAGCTGACAGCGCCCATTGAGGTTGACTCAAGCTGAATGATACCGTCTGCATTCACGTTATCCCAGCTGTCAACGATTGCATAGAGCGAATAGTTATAGCCGCAGATATCAAAGACCTCAACACCTGATGCCTTAGCATCGAGGATGTTCTGATCAGCGTTAACCTGTGCGTTATAGAAGATGTCTGTCTGACGTCTGATTTCCTTTGTGCTTTCGTCTGAAAGATATTTTTCAGCGCCTGCGGGATAGTTCTCTGACGGACAGAGACCCCAGATAAGTGTGCTGTATTTAAGTCCGCCTATCAATCCGTCAACCGCGCCGTCAAGAAGGCTGTTGAGAACATCCTTCGGGAAGAAACGGAGAACGAGGTTAATAAGGTAGCCTGTCCATTCGCCCTCAAGAAGACGGGGAACCATATAGTCATAGATAGCCTCGTCATCGTCAAGAAGACCGAACTCGATAATTTCACCTACAAGACTTGAGCCGTTCTTTGCAGGAACAACGTAAACAATGCGGTTGATATCCTCAGAGATATCTCTGCCCTTATCCTTATACATCTGAAGGAGCATATTTGCGAGCGAGCCGCCCTGGCTGATAGGCACGATGTTGATTTTCTCGTGACCTGTCTGCTCCTTGATCATCTGGATATAATCATAGAGCTCCTCAACAGTATCAATCATATTGCCGAGTGAGAAATATGAGAAGAAATAAAGGTGGTCTCCGCCTGCGATATCAATATATTTCTGGAGAGGTACATTGTCAAGGATGTGCTCCTGATCATGCTCGGAAAGATCTGCGAAGCTTGCGTTATACTTCGTTGCGCGGATGTTCTTGATAACCTTGCCGTTCTCGTCGCACATAATATTCTTCATAAGAATATCGCCGATAGCCTCGCCTGCCTGAGTTGCAAGCATATCGAAGAAATCGTGCTGGAAGCCGAGTGCGAGAAGAAGCGGAACAAGAAGTCTTGCAAGAGCAACCTTTACAATCTCGCCCGTTGATTCAAGGTAGAACGGACCCTCATACTGATCGCCGTCCGCATTTACAGCGATTTCGCCGTTTTCATCATAGAGGAAAACCTCTGACTGGAAAATACCGGGAATAACAAGTGACGGGCACTGACCGCAGTCTCCGTCGCACTTGCCGTTATCCGCCGCAAAAGCAGGAACAACGATTGTGAAAACGAGTGTAAGTGCAACTATCGTTGCTACAATTTTAGTCAAAAGACTCTTTTTCATAACATTACCTCCATAAAGTAATCTATAAAACAAATAATATACCATATTGCTAAAAAAGACAATAGTATTATGAAAATTTTGTATGGTTTTATTGATAAAAAATAATAAATACACAAAAAGAACAAGAAACAGTGAAATCTGCTTCTTGTTCTTTATTTATAACGTATCCAAAAAATTCCTTAGTTCTTTAATTTCTTTGATATTAAATACAGCCACGAGAATATGCAAAAAAACCACTAATGCCAAAGCTTCGAAATCAAAAGAAAATATTATAAACAAAATTGCTTCTGCCAAAATCATTAACATAAACCAATCAAGATAAAAAAGACCTAACAAATATTCTCTTTCATTAAAGCTGAAGAAAAAACCGTAAAAGTGCGGTCTGATATGACCCCTCACAGAATCAATTTCATCACCGTTTTCATACATAACATTAAAAAAGTTTTTATACTGTTTTGAATATAAACCCTCTTCGTAAACAGAAAAAGGCGGCTTGAAAATTTCTGTCTTTTTCTCCAAGGTGTTTTTTGCTTCTTCTATACTCGCAATCGGTCTGAAATAAATCATATCAACACAGCTTTCGTGTTTCTGTTATCCCAAAATCTCACCAATCATCGTATCAAGCATAATGAGCATTCTCGGTAAATGGAACGGACCCTTGAAGGTGCTTCCCTTGCAGGGAGGCTCGGTCGGCTTGCCGTCACGGCGGAGATAACCGTACCACTCGCCAAATTCGCGGTCGGAGAATACCTCCTGACAATAAGAAAGAGTCTTTTTGAACCAATCCATATAATACTCGTCGCCCGTATCGCGGTAAGCCATCATCGATGCAATGAGAATTTCGTTATGCGGCCACCAGAGCTTCATGTCGTGCTCATAAGCCTCGGGAGGATTGCCGAGGCAGTCCTTGAAATAAAGAAGTCCGCCGTACTCGTTATCCCAGCCGCCCTCGATTGCAAAACGGTAGATTTCCTCCGCCTTCTTGTAAAGCTCCTTGTCGCCGAGGCGGTTAGCCTCTTCCATAATGAACCACGCGCACTCGATATCGTGACCGGGGTTTACGACTCTGCCTGCGGTATAATCCGAGCAGAATTCGCCGTTCACGCCTACGCTTTCAAGTGTGCACTTGAGCTCGGGCTTGTGGTGGTAAGCAAAGATATCGTGAACGCACTCTGCGCTGTACTTATCGTACTTTTCCTTGTTCTCGGGGTCAACACGGCGCATAATCGCTGTTGTGTTAAGGAAAATCATCGGATCTGCAAGTGCTCTGCCCGTTCTTGTTGACGGCTCTGTCTTTGCTCCCATACCCGTCGGGTCCTTACCGCCGTGGTTGAGGAAATAGATAAGGTCATAGGCCTGTCTTGCACGCTCGAGATGCTCCTTATCGCCCGTCACGCCGTAATATTCGGCATTCGCGATACAGTAGAAGCCCTCGGAGAAGCAGTATCTTCTCTGTCTGAGCGGCTTACCGTCTGCCGTAACGGTGAAGTACATTCTTCTGCCTGCATCCTTGTTGATGCAGTAATTTTCCATAAAGTCAAGGCAGGATTTAGATGCCTTGAGCCACTCGTCCTTTACGCCGTATACCTTGCACAGATATGCAAAAACCCAACCGCATCTGCCCTGCATCCATACGCTTTTATCTGTTGAATAAATCTTGCCCTCACGGTCAAGGCAGGTGTAGACACCGCCGTTTACCTCATCCATACCGTTTTTGAGCCAGAAGTTGACACAGCGTTCAAGCTCTTCCTTGACCCATTTCTGAGTTTCAATCAAATATTCTCTGTTCATAATGCACCTCAGCCGACAAATTTCGCGATAGCTTCGTCAATCATAAGCTTGACGTTATGGGCAAGTCCGATACCCTCTTCGGTAATCTCTGCAAGAGGTGCGCGGACGGAACCGCACTCGACGCCCTGCTCTCTTAAGATCTGCTTTGCAGCGGCATACATATTGCACTTGCACGAGCACATAGCATAGATAATCTTATCAATAGCGTGCTGAATTTCGTTTGCTTCGTTGATTTTGCCTTCCTTAAGAAGCTCGTCCGCCTTGAGGAAAAGCTCGGGCATAACACCGTATGTACCGCCGATTCCGCCGCCTGCACCGATGATTCTGCCCGAAATGAACTGCTCGTCGGGACCGTTGAAGATGATGCAGTCATCGCCGCCCTCCATCTTGAACATCTGGATATCCTGAACGGGCATTGATGAATTCTTGACACCGATCACGCGGGGATTTTCGAGCATCTTTTTGAAAAGAGGCATCGTAAGCGCAACACCTGCAAGCTGAGGAATGTTATAGATAACAAAATCTGTATTCGGTGCCGCTGATGAAATGTCGTTCCAGTACTTTGCGATAGAATCCTCGGGAAGGTGGAAATAAATCGGAGGAATTGCGGCAATCGCATCGACACCGAGGCTCTCGGCGTGAGCGGCAAGCTCCATTGAATCCTTCGTATTGTTGCAGGCAACGTGAGCGATGATTGTCATTTTACCGCCGACAGCCTTCATAACGCTCTCAAGGATAAGCTTTCTTTCTTCCTTACTCTGATAGATACACTCACCCGACGAACCGCAGACGTAAAGTCCCTTAACGCCCTTATCAAGAAGATATTTCGCAAAGTTTGCGGTACGCTCTGCGCTGACGTCGCCGTTATCCTCGTAGCAAGCGTAAAACGCGGGGATAACACCCATATATTTTGTTAAATCTCTCATTATAAACACTCCTTATATATTCAAAAACTCTCTGAATGCATTGATGTATGCCGTTGCGGTCGCCTTATCCGAGCTTTCCGCAAAGATACGGAGAAGCGGCTCTGTGCCCGAAAAACGGCAGATAACAAAGCTGTCATCCTCAAAATAAACCTTGCATCCGTCCTCGTAATTGACACGGACAACAGTCTTTCCGAAATCAGGAAGCTGCTTTTTGACCATTAAAATATCATTGACGGTTGCCTTGTATTCAGGCTCGAAGCGGAGGTTATCCTCAACCATTTCGAACTTACCGAACTGTGCGTTCAGCTCGTCAATCATATCTGACGGAGACTTGCCGACAACGCTTATCATCTCTGCCATAAGTGAAGCCGCATAAACGGAGTCCTTGCCGTGAATATGGCCTCTTACCGTAAGACCGCCCGAGGATTCACCACCGAGAACAGCGTCAACCTCGTCGATTTTGGAAGAGATATACTTAAAGCCTACAGGCACCTCGTAGCATTTCTCGCCGAAGGATTCCGCAATTCTGTCGAGCATATGCGTCGTTGCAAGATTGCGGACAACGGGGCCCTTCCAGCCCTTATACTTTACAAGATAGTAGTAAAGAAGGCAAAGGATTTCGTTTGCGTTTATGTAGCGTCCGCTGTGGTCGATGATGCCGAGACGGTCGCCGTCGCCATCCATTGCGATACCGAGATCGTAGTTTCCGCGGATAACGCCGTCACGCAGAAGTCCGAGTGTATTCTCACTCGGAGCGGGCATCATACCGCCGAACCATGCGTCCTTGTTGAGATTCATCGTATCAATCGTGCACCGTGCCGTGTGGAAGATTACCTGCAGGGGGTAAGCGCCCGAGCCGTGCATTGTATCAAAGAGAACGCGCAGACCGCGGTCGCGCAAAGCCTCAACATCAAGAAGACCGAGGATATCGTCAAGGAACTTGTTGAACGGATTGCGGAGATATACGATTTTTCCGTTTTCGATACCCTCATCCATCGAAATCTCGTTGATTTCCGTTACCTCTTCGATAAGTCCTTCAAGCTCCTTCGTTGTTTCAAGCGGAGCGTCCCTGCCCTCTTCGACGATGAGCTTTATTCCGTTATAGTTAGCCGGATTATGGCTCGCAGTAATTTCAATTCCGTAGTAAAGCTCGGAATCCTTTACCATATGCATAACGAGCGGAGTCGGAGTTGAACGGGGCATAAACCAGACGTCAATACCGTTACCCGCAAGAACCTGAGCCACCCATTTTGCCGCACCCTGAGAAAGGAAACGGCGGTCATAGCCGACAGCAATCGGCTTATCCGTCTTGCCCTCTTTTTCAGCAAGCTGTGCGATACCCTGCGCAACGCGCGCAATGTTATCGTAAATAAAATCATATCCTATTACGGCTCTCCAGCCGCCTGTACCGAATTCAATCATTTTGTAAGCCTCGCAATCGTGTTTTCTACCTCTGACTTGAACATATCAATATAGCTGACGATGTAATCCGTCGGAGTTGCATCACCCTTGATAAGAGGCATAAGGTCAAGACCGAAGCTCTGGCTCGATGCCTCATCAGTGTTGTGAGATTCAAAGAAGGTTGCATTCGCACAGCGTCTGCCGATAGCCGCCTTGTCGTAGCTCTTACCGCCGACAACCTGTGAGCGGTATACGGTGATAAGCTCCTCTGCAAGCTGCGGATATTTTGAAGTATCAAGGCAGACCTTCTGCGAGTCGGGAAGCCAATCGAGATTACGCCATACCTCAAGAGAGATAACCTCCTCGGGACGGATATCCTCGGACATACGGCGGACAGCCTCGATTACTCGAAGCACGACGGCAACGTGAGTTTCGTGCTTATCCGCAAGGTTGTGCGTGTAAAGACGCTTCGGCTGAATTTTGCAAAGAAGGTCGTAAAGCTCGTCAACGGTATCCTTGTTTGCGCCGTCCTTGATTTCGGATGAAGCATAGCCGAGCTGAAGGATTGCGGCATACTTGCCGAGTCTTGCGGCATCGTTCTGCTCCTCGATACGAACCTCCTTCATCTGCTCGTTTGTATAATTGCTGTACTCGCCTGCTCTCGGACTGCCCGCACCGTCAGTCATAACAACACCGCAGAAGCTGCGTGTCTCGCTCTCGTAGCACTCGGAAATCGGAGCGTAAGCCATAATTTCGATATCATCCTGATGTGCGGCAATGCACATATCGGTGATACCCTCAAGGCTCTCCTTGCCCGGGAAACAGATTGTAGCGTTAGGTTTTTTAAAATTCATATTTATCACCCATTCCTTTTCAGAAAAGTTTACAAAATTCTTCACCTTATATAATAACACAGTATTTTCAATTTTTAAATAGGATAAGGGCAAAAAAATCAAGAACCTGACGGGTGTCAGGTTCTTTTTTCATTTATAAATACTCTGAACAGCGGCAGGCAGGACGAGAAAAACGCCTTGTACGCCTCGCAATAGTCACGGTCGGCACGGTTACGCTTACAGCCTCCTCCTCTGCAGAGCGGATAAAATCTGCATTTTTTGCACTTTTCGTCAACCCGCAGACTCTCCGTAATAAAGCGCTTCGCTTTTTCACAGCTCGCTAGGCTTTCAAAGCTGACAACGTTCACATTGCCGAGTAGCCACTCGTCCGTGCAGTAGAAATCACAGGGGTAAGCATTGCCGTTACCCTCGACAACAAACTGATGCGTGCAGTGTCCGCAGACTCCGCACTGCTCGGGACGGTTGCCGACGAAGAGATGCACGAGATTATCAAAATATCTTATGCTCGTATACTCACCTCTCACATAATCCTTGACAAAGTAATTGAAGCACTTTATGAGAAAATCGGCATACTGCTCAGTTGTCATATAGAGCTCGCTCTCGGTCTTATCCCCGAAGGGGCGCAGACACGGGATGAACTGCAGATATTTAAAGCCCTTTGAACGGAAGAACTTATAAATATCGTCGATATTTTCGGCACAGCTTCCCGTAAGCACGGTAAGAATATTAAATTCAACCCCTGTATTTTCAAAAAGCTGCGCCGCGTTAAGTATCTTATAAAAGGTATTATTGCCGTCGGCATCCACGCGGAATCGGTTGTTTTCAAAATCTCCGTCAAGGCTTAAACCGATAAGAAATCCGTTTTCCTTAAAGAAAGCTGCCCATTCCTCAGTCACGAGAGTACCGTTGGTCTGGAGTGAAAAATAAATCTGACTGCCGAGCGTATTATGACGGCGGACGAGACTGATGAAATTTCTGAAATAATCAAGCCCTGCCAGAAGAGGCTCACCGCCCTGAAAGGCAAATGCCACACTTTCGCCGTTTGCAAAAACAAGGGCTTTTCTGATTAAATTTTCTGCTGTTTCTTCACTCATCACGCCGAAGCTCTGCACATCTCTGTGCTCTGTGACATCGTGATAAAAGCAATATCTGCACCTCATATTGCAAAGGCTTGATGCAGGCTTAATCATTATCGAAAGTTGTGGCATAGTTTACCTCTTAGTTATAAAAATCGTAATTTATTCCTCTGCGGTTCTCCTTGAACGAAGCGGTCACCTCATCCATTTTCGCGTTCATCTTCTCCGAAATCTCGGGATAAACGCTTGTACGGTTGTAATTCTCTCCGACATCGTCCGTGAGAATGTGAAGCCAGTTCTTTCGGTACTTATCGAAGAAGGCAGAGTTATCATTCTGAATATTTTTGAAATACTTGAATGTCACGTTCTCGTTTTCGTTGAGAACGGCGTAATCGTATTTCGCAAAATTTTCGTTTGTCTTAACCGTTTCTGACGGTACTGTATACTGAATCGCCTTGAGCTTTTCGCGCTTCATATGAAGTATCGGTTTCTCCTCGGTGTGGATCACCTCATCACCCGTAAGAAGCGGAAGCATTGAAACACCGTCGATTGCTCTGTCTGTCGGCAAAGCGTTCTTTTCGCCGTTCACGCTCACACCGCAAAGCTCAATAAGCGTCGGGAAAAGGTCAACCATAACCGCACTCTGTTCAAGAACGGTTCCGGCATCCCAGAGTCCGCCGTTGCCCCAACGGAGCATAAACGGAACCTTCTGTCCGCCCTCGTAAGCGAGATATTTTCCTCCGCGAAGCTCATTGACCGAGCCTTCAAGTGCAGGGCCGTTATCGGAGGTGAATACAATGATCGTATCATCCATAACCCCGAGCTCCTCGAGCGTTGCAAAAAGCTTGCCGAGATAAAAATCAAATTCCGTTACACAGTCAACGTATGTACCCATACCCGTTGTGCCGTCAAAATCGTCACCCGCAAAGATGGGAGCGTGAGGCCACGGAGAAGCGTAATAAGCAAAGAAGGGCTCATCGGAATCCGTAACAACATCCGTCACCCATTCGGTGATTTCGTCGTGAATCCATTTTGTTGCCATACTCTGATCCTCGAGCTCGTCGTAGCCGTGAACGATCTCGTATTCTCCGTTTTCCTCCGCAACGTGATAGAAGGGAGTCATATCGTTGACATGGTGGCTGCCGTAAAAATAATCAAAGCCCTGATTTGTGGGAAGATACTCGCCGTAATCGCCGAGATGCCACTTTCCGAATGCGCCCGTATTGTAGCCCGCATTCTGAAAGACCTCTGCAACCGTGATTTCGTCACCGAGCATACCGTCGCAGTTTGCGCCCATTTCAAAGGAGTTGAAAAGGCGGGTAGTTGCAAATTCGGTCGTCGAGCTGATCGTCGGATAAATAACGTTATCCGCATAGCCTCTGAACGGATAGCGTCCCGTAAGCAGACCGAAGCGTGCGGGTGAGCAAACGGAATAGCAGGAATAGAAATTCTCGAGATTTACACCCTCTTCACCGATGCGGTCGATGTTCGGAGTTTCGTAAATAGCGCCGTTAAGTGAAACGTCACCGTAGCCGAGGTCATCCATAAGGATGAAAAGCACATTCGGCTTTTCCGTCGATGCCTTGTCAACCTTGCCGAGATAATCGTCGTGACCCTCCCAGAGTCTTTCAACGTTCGGCTGTGAACGAAGATTCATTGTCAGAAGATAGAGGACAGTTGTAAGCACAAATACAACGCTCAGAACAGCAGAAAGTACCTTCTGCAATTTAACATTCTTAAGCTTCTTTACCGCAAGAAGGAAGAGAAGTCCGCAGATGATTGCGCACGGCAGAATAAGAAGTATGTTGCCGAGAAAGCGCAGACCGAGATTTCCCTCGCCCGCAAAAAGTGCATTTTCAGCCGATTTCCAGCCTGCAAGGCAGCTTGAAAAAGCACCGAAGCCTGCGTCCGCACCGTATACCACATAATACATCGAGGTAGCAAAGCCTGATGTCGCATAAGCCGCAAGAACATTCTTCGACGGCTTTTTGCTGATAATCATACTGAGTATTACAAGCACCGTGCAGATGCACATAAAGCCGACATTGACAACCGCGAACATATTTGTTCTTTTATAAAGCAGTGCAATGATAAGCAGCATTGATATGATATTCGGCAGGAAGCTGAATACCTGTTTCTTTTCTTTCATTTATATATTTCTCTCCTTAAGCAGCAGGAACAATTGTCTTGAAAACAAAATCAACAACCGTTTCGAGAACTGTTGCAACGAGCTTTACAAAGTTAAGGAAGCTCGGGATTACCTTCATCATATTGAACGCATCCTCGATCGGGCTTGAAAGCTCTGCAACGGGAACAAAGGTCTGGTTGATTGTATCGTTCTGCATAAACTGCGGATATTCAGGCATATCGAATACCGTAAGCTGCTCCTCGCTAGCGAAGAGAACATCGTAGAATACACCGTGGCCGTCGTGAGTTGTTGAATGAAGCATATCCTTTACAAACCAAGTGCACTCGGGAAGCATACAGGTTGAAGCATCAATCATTCTGTCGGGTGAGATATAGTCGATATCGTTGAAGCGAGCCTGCTTGTAATCCTCGGGAAGCTGTGAGCCGATGGGCGCACAGGTTGCACCGCAGGAAGCGTATTTTGTATCAACAGTACCGTCAGATGTCTCCATATATGCTGAAACAAGCGGAGTTCTCTGCATATTGTAGCCCGCTACGATGTAGATGTTGGTACCGTCTGCCTGAGCACCGCGGAGAAGCTCTTCAGCCTTGCTCTGCACCTCATAGTGGTAGAAATCAAGCTTTGCGATAAGACCTGACTGTGTTGCGGGGTCAAGCTTCATAAATTCCTTACCGCTCTCGTAATACTCGTCGGGAACGAAGCTCCAGATTCCGGGAAGTGTACCGAAAATCGGGATAAGACACTCGTCAAAAACTCTGTCCTTAAGGTTTACGATAAGTCCGTCAACCATTCCGAGAAGAGCGCCAAAAACGCCTGCCTCATCAAGTGCCTCACAGAGAGCGTAAAGAAGACCGCTGACAAAGTCGACTCCGATTGCAGGAAGAGCGCACTCAGCGTATCTTACGAGTGCATCCTTATTGATTTCAAACTTGCCGTTGAAAAGCTCGCCTGCAACAGCTGTGCCGAGAAGCGGACAGTTCTGGAAGATGATTGTTTCGATATTCTTTGTACCGTAAAGACGGATATAAGCCAGCATTACAACGCCGCCCATGCTCGAAGCACGGATTTTAACGGTATCGTGACCTGTAAGCTCCTTGACCTCTTCAAGGTATGCATGGAGATCCCTTGCGTGTTCAACGGGGTCCATTCTGAAATCATATCCGAAATAGTATGAATGGTCGCCGCCGTGCTCTGCAGTATCGGGGTGGAACTGCTCGCTCGTTACTCTCGGATGAGAATCGCCGTTGCCGTCGAGTGCAAGCATTCCGAATGCCTCGTTAACGCATCCGATGAGCACATCGCCAAATTTGTCATAATTTTTTGTTGCGATAAGCTCAGCAGCTGCAGGAACAACGGGAAGAAGTATCTTGAGGATGTCTCCTGTTTCGGGGCGGAAGAGCACACGCTCGTTCTCTGTTCCCTCATCAAGCATAACATATCCGCTGCCGAGTGCGGCAACGTAAACGGACGGCGTTTCGCCGCAGTTACACTTATCTGCCGCAAAAGCAGGAACCATAATAGCGAACGCCATTACGATTGCCATAACAACTGATAAAATCTTTTTCATTATAAATCGCTCCTTTACGATTATAGATAATTTTATGTTACCATATTGAAAAATGAGTGTCAACTTTATGTAATGAACAAGCCTCACAAAATAAAAGCAGATTTTTTGTCTATTATTTTTACGGTATAAAAAAAGATGATGAAAACTCACCTTTTTTCAAACAAGATACCAATATGCAACTATCGTTTGTTTTGGTATAATATTTTTGTACGCGATTAAAAGGAGAAACGATATGAAAATCTGCGGCTTTCAGAAAATGACAATGCTTGATTACCCCGGCAAGGTTGCCTGCACCGTTTTTACGGGCGGCTGCAACTTCCGCTGTCCGTTCTGCCACAATGCTCTGCTTGTGACAGAGGTTGACGAATGTGTGCTTTGGGACGAAAACGAGATTATAGAATACCTTTATAAAAGAAAGGGCATAATTGACGGTGTTTGCATCACGGGCGGAGAGCCGCTTATGCAGAAGGATATTGCCGGATTTCTCCGTAAGGTAAAGGAAACGGGTCTGCCCGTCAAGCTCGACACCAACGGAAGCTATCCGGAGAAGCTCAGAGAGCTTGTCAAGGAGGGACTCATCGACTACGTCGCAATGGATATCAAAAACTCGAAGGAGAAATATCCCGCTACCGTCGGTCTTGAGAAATATGACATCAGCAAGGTCGAAGAGAGCGTTGATTTTCTCTTAAGCGGTGCTGTTGATTATGAATTCCGCACTACGGTTGTAAAGGAATTCCATACCGCTGCCGATATCGCAGATATTACGGAATGGATTTCGGGAGCAAAGAGATACTTCCTCCAGGGCTTCGTTGATTCGGGAAATCTCATCGGAGAAAATTTAAGCGCATACAGACCACAAGAAATGGTGGAAATTTGTTCAGCAGCACAAGAAAAACTACCAAATACTGTGCTCAGAGGTATAAAATAGCCGAAATCTTGTGCTGTTTGTTAGACAAACACTAGATTTAGTACCAAATATCGTACCGAGGGATAAATTTCAACCAAGATATTGTGTTTTTGCTGTTGACAAGAGCACAATATCTATGATATAATCGTCCCGCTCACTAAGAAATACAAAAAATAAGAAAAGGAGAAGAACTATGTATACTGTTATCAAACGAGACGGCAAAACCGTAGAATTTGACATTTCAAAAATCAGCACAGCGATCTCCCAGGCATTCGAGGCTTGTGACAAGTATTCACACCCCGACATTATTGACCTTATTGCATTAAAGGTTACAGCAGAATTCGAGCCAAAAATCAAGGACGGTCAGATTTCTGTTGAAAATATTCAGGACAGCGTTGAATCCGTTCTCATCAAGGCAGGCTACGACGATGTTGCAAAGGCATACATCATCTACCGCCGTCAGAGAGAGAAGATCCGTAACATCAACGCTACAATGGTTGACTACAAGGCAATCATCGACAACTACCTTAAAATCAACGACTGGCGCGTTAAGGAGAACTCCACCGTTACTTATTCAGTCGGCGGTCTTATCCTTTCAAACTCAGGTGCAGTTACAGCTAACTACTGGCTTTCAGAGATTTACGATGACGAAATCGGCAACGCTCACAGAAACGCTGATATCCACATCCACGACCTCTCAATGCTCACCGGCTACTGCGCAGGCTGGTCACTCAAGCAGCTTATTCAGGAGGGTCTCGGCGGTGTTCCCGGTAAGATCACATCCGCTCCCGCTGCTCACCTTTCAACGCTCTGCAACCAGATGGTAAACTTCCTCGGTATTATGCAGAACGAGTGGGCAGGCGCTCAGGCATTCTCCTCCTTCGACACCTATCTTGCTCCCTTCGTAAAGGTTGATAACCTTTCATACAAGGAGGTTAAGCAGTGCATCCAGTCCTTCATCTACGGCGTTAACACTCCGTCAAGATGGGGTACACAGTCACCGTTCACAAACATCACTCTTGACTGGACAGTTCCCAACGACCTTGCAGAGCTCAACGCTATCGTCGGCGGCAAGGAAATGGACTTCAAGTATAAGGACTGTAAGAAAGAGATGGATATGGTCAACAAGGCATTCATCGAGATTATGGTCGAAGGTGATGCTAACGGCAGAGGCTTCCAGTATCCTATCCCCACTTACTCAATCACACGCGACTTTGACTGGTCAGAGACAGAGAACAACAAGCTTCTCTTCGAGATGACAGCAAAGTACGGTACTCCTTATTTCTCAAACTACATCAACTCCGATATGGAGCCGAGCGACGTTCGTTCAATGTGCTGCCGTCTCCGTCTTGACCTCCGTGAGCTTCGTAAGAAGTCAGGCGGCTTCTTCGGTTCAGGTGAATCAACAGGTTCTGTCGGCGTTGTTACAATCAACCTTCCGAGAATCGCTTACCTCGCAAAGGATGAGGAGGACTTCTACGCTCGTCTTGACAGAATGATGGATATTTCCGCACGTTCACTCAAGGTTAAGAGAACAGTTATCACAAAGCTTCTCGATTCAGGTCTTTATCCCTACACAAAGAGATACCTCGGTACATTTGACAACCACTTCTCAACAATCGGTCTTGTCGGTATGAACGAGGTTGGTCTCAACGCAAAGTGGCTCCGCTCTGATATGACAACAGAGAAGACACAGCAGTTTGCAAAGGACGTTCTTAACCATATGAGAGAAAGACTCTCCGACTATCAGGTTCAGTACGGCGACCTTTACAACCTCGAGGCAACTCCCGCTGAGTCAACAGCATTCCGCCTTGCAAAGCACGACCTTAAGTACTACCCCGACATCATCACAGCAGGCTGTGAGAAGGATCAGACTCCGTACTACACCAACTCATCACACCTTCCCGTTGGCTATACAGAGGATATCTTCACAGCCCTCGATATGCAGGACGAGCTTCATACTCTTTACACTTCAGGTACCGTTTTCCACGCTTTCCTCGGTGAAAAGCTTCCTGATTGGCAGTCATGCGCAAGCCTTGTAAGAAAGATTGCTGAAAACTACAGACTCCCCTACTACTCAATTTCTCCGACATACTCCGTATGTAAGAACCACGGCTACATCGCCGGCGAGGCATTCACCTGCCCCGAGTGCGGTGAGGAGGCAGAGGTTTACAGCCGTATCACAGGCTACTACCGTCCCGTTAAGAACTGGAACGACGGTAAGACTCAGGAGTACAAGGACCGTAAGGTTTACGATATCGGCAGATCAGTTCTCAGAAAGACAGCATGCGATTGTGTTGAATCAGACGTAATCGTCGGCGCTGACGCTCCAGAGGCTGAGACACGCAACATTCTTTTCGCAACAGCAACATGCCCGAACTGTAAGATTGCATGTGCATTCCTCGACAAGGCAGGCTTCCCCTATGAGAAGCTCCTCGCAGAGGAAAACGCTGAGCTCGCAACACAGCTCGGTATCAAGCAGGCTCCGACACTCGTAGTTATCAAGGACGGCGTTGTTGAAAAGTTCGCAGGCGTTTCTGATATCAAGAAGTTCCTCGGCGCATAAGAAAAAACTTTATTAAAGGGATAATATTGTTATGTATGATATTATAATTATCGGCGGTGGCCCTGCGGGGCTTACCGCCGCCCTGTATGCTCGCAGGGCCAACAAGAGCGTTCTCGTAATCGAAAAGGCAACCTTCGGCGGTCAGATTACCTTCTCCCCCAAGGTTGAGAACATCCCCGGCTTTATTCAGCTGACAGGCAACGAATTTGCAGACAAGCTCGTTGAGCAGGTGCTCGAGCAGGGCGCAGACGTTGAGCTTTGCGAAGCGCTCGGAATCAAGGACGGTGCAACAAAGACAGTTGTTACCGATTCGGGCGAATTTGAGGGCAAGGCGGTCGTTATCGCAACGGGCGCGAAGCACAGAATGTTAGGTCTCGAAAACGAGCACAAGTACGTCGGCGAAGGAATTTCCTTCTGCGCTGTATGTGACGGCGCTTTCTTCAGAGGCAAGACAGTCGGCGTTGTCGGCGGCGGTAATTCCGCATTGCAGGAGGCTATCCTCCTCTCCGACCTCGCAGAAAAGGTCTACGTTATGCAGGATCTCGACTTCCTCACGGGTGAAAAGAAGCTCGCCGAGCAGGTTTATGCAAAGGACAACATCGAGGTTATCACGGGCACAAGGGTTACAGCCTTTACGGGCGACACCGAGCTTGACGGCGTTGAAATCACGAAGAATGCCGACGGCAGTGCTTCACACATCAGCCTCGACGGACTTTTCATCGCAATCGGTCTTATCCCCCAGAACGAGGCTTTCGCAAATGTAATCGCTCTCGACGAAAGAGGATATGCAAGCGCAGACGAATCCTGCGTAACAGGTGCAAACGGAATCTTTGTTGCAGGCGATTGCCGCACGAAGAAAATCCGTCAGGTTGCAACCGCAGCTGCTGACGGCGCAGTCGCCGCACTTGCCGCTTGTGATTATATTGATTCAATGAAATAACAAAAAATTATCCCTGAACGAAAATCTCGTTCAGGGATTTTTATGCTTATGGAATTTATCTTAATTCAAATTCGTAACCGAATACTGTGTAGGTTACCGGCTTATCGGATTCTGCTACCTCCTTGGGTACAATCATATATGCGCGGAACTCTCTTGCTTCGCTATCAAGCTGCTTGATAGTAATTCCGTTCGGCAGCTCCTGCCATACGCCCTCTGCACTTACTCTGTAAGCCAACTGACCTTCAGTGTATTCATATCCGTTGTCGTAATTGATCTCACCAACATCGTTAATTGTAATGTCATTTTTCGCGGTATTCTTCGCTGTATATGACACATAAACTATTCTGTCATCATCACTTTTGGGCTTCAAACCATGTGCAAGAGCATACTGCTCCAAAGTATATCTGCCGCCAATGTTACAGTTGTTTTCATCGAGAGGCTTCCAGAAATCATCATTTGCGCCGCCCCAACCATCAATAGCATCTGCAAATTCAACTGCATTGAGGGTAAATTCTATACCTGACTTGGTAGTGTATGTTTCGCCGATTTCACCCTGCTTGGGCCGTTGCATCAAATACATAACGCCAAAAGCAACAGCTGCCACAACTACAAAAGCAATCAATTTTTTAAAAAATTTCATATTTAAACCTCCTTTATTTCAATGCAATATTTGTATTACATTGTTATATCATATTGTAATATATTTTTCTATTTTAGTCAATATTAAAATATATTTGAGGTGATAAAAATGAGTGGAGAGTCTCTGAAAATCAAAAAGCGCGGTGAAGACGGCAACCGCATCATTTCCGTGCGCATTAAGGAAGACATCCTGCATGAGCTGGACAGAATTGCCGAGGAAAGCAATTATTCCCGCAACGAGCTGATAAATCTTATCCTTAAATATGGTATTGAAAACTTAGAAATAGTATAAACCACACAAAAAGGCTCGCACTGATGTGCGAGCCTTAATTGGTTTTATATGCTTATTTTGCAAGGTTTGCCTTGAGGTTAGCCAGCTGAGCCTTGAGCTCCTCGGGAAGTCTGTCGCCAAACTTCTTGTAGTGCTCTTCGATTTCTGCTGCTTCCTTCTCCCATGTTTCCTTGTCAACTGTAAGGATATCCTTGAGAGTATCCATATCCATATCAAGGTCTGTAAGGTCGATATCCTCAGGCATCGGAACATAACCGATAGCTGTCTCTGTTGCATCAGCCTTGCCTTCGCAACGGTCGATGATCCAGTTGAGAACGCGCATATTGTCGCCGAATCCCGGCCAGATGAAGTTGCCTTCATCGTCTGTACGGAACCAGTTAACGTTGAAGATCTTCGGAGCCTTGTCGCCGAGCTTCTCGCCCATATCGAGCCAGTGCTGGAAGTAGTCAGCCATATGATAACCGCAGAACGGAAGCATAGCCATCGGGTCACGACGGACAACGCCTACTGCACCTGCAGCTGCAGCTGTTGTCTCAGAAGCCATAGCAGAACCGATGAATACACCGTTCTCCCAGCTCTTTGACTGGTAAACAAGCGGAGCGCACTTTGCACGACGGCCGCCGAATACGATTGCAGAGATGGGCACACCTTCACCCTTATCAAACTCGGGAGAAATGCAGGGACAGTTGATTGCCGGAGCTGTAAATCTTGAGTTCGGGTTTGCGCCGTAGGTTGACTTGTCAGCCTTGTTGAACTTTGACGGATCCCAGGGATTGCCGATCCAGTCGTTAGCGTTTGTCGGGAGATCCTTGTTGAGGCCTTCCCACCAAACTGTGTTATCTTCAAGATTATGAAGAACGTTTGTGAAGATTGTGTTCTTCTTTGTTGATTCAAGAGCGTTGAAGTTTGACTTCTCGTTTGTACCGGGAGCAACGCCGAAGAAGCCGTTTTCGGGGTTAATAGCATAGAGTCTGCCATCCTTACCGATTCTCATCCAAGCGATGTCATCACCGATTGTCCAGATCTTGTAGCCCTTCTCCTTGAGGTATGCAGGAGGAATAAGCATAGCAAGGTTTGTCTTACCGCAAGCTGAGGGGAATGCAGCAGCGATGTACTTAACCTCGCCCTGCGGATTCTCAAGACCGAGGATGAGCATATGCTCTGCCATCCAGCCTTCCTTCCAGCCCTGGTATGAAGCGATACGGAGTGCGAAGCACTTCTTACCAAGAAGAACGTTTCCGCCGTAACCTGAGTTAACGGAGATGATAGCGTTATCTTCGGGGAACTGACAGATATATCTCTTCTCGGGATCGATGTCGCATTTTGCGTGGAAGCAGCGTACCCAGTCGTTGCTGTCGCCGAGAACGTCAAGAACTTCCTTGCCGACACGTGTCATAATTACCATATTGAGAACAACGTAGATTGAGTCTGTGATCTCAACACCAACCTTTGCAAGAGGTGAGCCGATCGGACCCATTGAGAACGGGATAACGTACATTGTTCTGCCCTTGTATGAATCGCGAGCGATGTCGTAAAGCTTCGCATACATCTCTTCGGGATCGCACCAGTTGTTTGTCGGGCCTGCATCCTCCTTCTTCTTTGAGCAGATGAAGGTTCTGTCCTCAACACGTGCAACGTCGTTGGGGTTTGTTCTGTGAAGATAGCAACCGGGAAGCTTTTCCTGGTTGAGCTTGATCATTTCGCCTGTAGCAACAGACTCGGCACGGAGTGCCTCGAGCTGCTCCTCAGAGCCGTCGATCCAGATAACCTGATCGGGCTTAACGAGCTCTACTTTTTCGTCAATCCAATCAAGAATTGACTTGTTGGTTGTCAATGCCATAATATTTCAATCCTTTCGTTGAAAATACAAATTTATACACATATATTATATCCAATAAAAAGTGAATTTGCAATATACAAATTGCTTATTGTTGCAATAAAACAGAGCTGATTTTGTGAAATATTACAAATACGACAATGATTTTGCAATGATTAAAAATTTTCCTTTTGTCAAAAATAGGCTCGGAGGTGTTTTTATGTATAAATACAAAACGCAGGCAAGGCGCATCGCAGAGGCTTATATCACCGTTGTTGTTCTTGTGACAGCGGTTTCGCTCGTTATAACCGGCATCGCCGTAAGTAAAATTAACACGGACTATATGCGGACGGGTGAACGCGCGGGAAAAATCGTTGCCGAGCGCGAAAGCACGCAGATTTCCGTCACAACGCACGAAAGACTGACGCTGACGACGCAGCACGATTTTTTCAGAATCGCAGATAAAATACTTACCTTCCTTCCCCCGCCCGTAAACACGACATATCTGACGGTGAAGGAAATCGCGGAAATGGTGCGGCAAAACAAATAAATTTCCAAAACCACTTGAAATTTGTACGGGGATATATTATAATAATCCTCGCACAAAATGCTAGTATGGCTCAGTTGGTAGAGCAGCGCATTCGTAATGCGCAGGTCGTCGGTTCGAGTCCGACTACTAGCTCCAAAAAGAAAGACACGATGCAAATCGTGTCTTTCTTTTTTATTATGCTGTGATTTTTTGTGTCAGCCTTTTTATCAGCTTATCGTAGCCTGTGTATTTCTTAAGCAAATCAATCGCTATTGAAAGAAGGAGCGACAGCACCGTCAGCACCGTTACGATAACCACGGGGTATTTCAGAGAATACAGGAAATCCTTAAGGAAATACGCTCTCAGGAAGGTGTGGCTGAGGAAGATGTTCATCGAATGCTTACCGAGGAAGGCAAGCACCTTATCAATAACAGGTACCTTGCTGACGATTGCGAAAATGTAGAAAACGAAAAACATCGGGATAATACCGTCGCGAAGGTACGGGACGCTGTAATCGCAATACTGTCGGATATGTATCATAAGCACGGCAATCGGTGTATAGATAAGGAACTTGACAATCCAATCTGCCCAATCGTGCTTTTTGATTATCCTGAACTCTGCCCATTTAACAAGCAGGTTGCGCTCAGCACATATCATTCCGAGCACCATCGTAAACAGCCAGCGCACCATATCGAAATTCTGATCCTTGAAAATGCCGCAGAGCATAAAGGTTATAACTGCAGGTACCGCTGCGCCGAATTTCTTATAAAGCGCATAGAAAATCGGCATAACGGCGACAATGATTATCGCAAGGCTCATATACCACCACGTTCCGTTAAGCGTCGGTGTACCGAACAGCTCAGCAAGTCCGAGAAAATCCGTCACGGCAAATATAATTGAATCCGGAAGATAATCGCTCTTATAAACCGAAAGCATACCGCGGTCAATGATCAGCACGGCGATGACTGACAGAACATAAATAAACCAATAGCCCGACATCAGCGAGAGCATTCGCTTTTTGAGCTGATCAGTGCACTGTCTTGCATCATTAAGGTCAATACGGCTCAGGCTGATTGAAATTCCGTAGCCCGAAAGAAAAACAAACACCGCTACACATATTTTAAAGAATGCTGAAACGAGAACGGTGTAGCCCTCACCGATAAAGCCGAAATCGATTTCATAGCCCGCATATCTTTCCGGTGCAAGGAAGCAGTGATGAAGCATCATCATAAGAATTGCCGCACCCTTGACGATGTTCGTATCGTTTTTTGTGAATTGCATAAAATTCCTCCTCAAAAAATGCCGAAGGATAACCAACGGCATTTAGGGGTATTATTTCTTCAGAAAATCCGAGGTTGTAATATATTCATACAGACGCTCTGCGCAGTTATCAAGCGGATAATAGAACTCTTCCATTCTCTGCTTGTAGGGCTCGGCGGGAACACAATCTGCCGCAAGCACCTTTTCGAGGTTTGCAACGGTATCCTCCGCATTGAGCGAAAGCGGTCCGAAGGCATCCTCAAACGGAAGGTCGAGGTCGCGGTAATGTCCCATACCCGATTTAAACTGCGGATAGTCGGGCACGAAATAAAGAATCGGTCTTACAAGACAGGCATAGTCGAAAACGAAGGACGAGAAGTCTGTCATAAACACCTTGTATTCCGCAACATCAACATCAGGTGCGGCATAGACGATTCTGTCCGACGTGATGTTGAACATATCCGTTGCCGATGCGATAATCGGATGAAGCTTAAGCTCGAGAGTCATATCATACTTTTCGAGAATCTCGTGAAGCCTCGGTGATTCAATAAACGCCTGAATATTCTTATAGTAATCAGAAGCCATAATCTTGCCGCGCATTACGCTCCACTTTGAAGCGGTAACGTTTGAAGCAAGGTAATTTCTCCACGACGGTGCAAAAAGAATCTTGTTGCCCGCCACGGTTTTAAGGTCGATATGGTCATAACGAGCCATTGAGCTTTCGATAAGATCCTCGGGATTATAGTTGTAACGCTCGCAGAAATTACGCTTTTCAAACGGAGACGAGATAACAACCTTTTCCGCTCTTGCATTTTCTGCTGAATTCTGAACATAGAGCGAGGCGTGGAGAACACCGTGCTGAAGGTAGACCACCTTAAAATGCTCAATGTCGTAATAATTCTGCTCCTCAGACTCAAGCTCAAACGGCGAAATCGGGCTTCTGCCGTAGAAGCCGCTGAGAATCAGCTCACTTGAAAGATAGAGAAGCTTATGCTTATCGCTGCCGAACTCAACGAGATATTCTCTCTGCTCGGGAGTGAAAAGCTCTGCAATCTCGTCATAATCGCGAGTGTATACATAGTAACGCTCAACGCCGTCATCGTGGCCGAAATCGTTAATGAACTGATAGTAGCCGTTATCCTTCTTAACAGTATACAAATCACTGTAAAGCCAGATGCGATGCTCTCTGCGGTATTTGATTGCGCTCAGACGAAGCTTCTTTGCCGCCCTGTCAAGGTATCTGAGGCGCTTGGTCTGCTTTGCTTCAAACTTATCAATCTCAGCATCCGTCAGCTTTTCAACATTGAACACCTTTTTGTTCAGCGTAAGCTTAGCATTACCGCAGACATAACTGTAGAACTTCTTGCCGTGGCTGAATACGGATGTGCTCATAAACGTATATCTTGCAGGGATATAGTATCCGTCAAGCTTTACAAAATGCTGGAAGGATGTGACCTTATCGGGATCGCAAAGATATTCAACTGCATAGAAATTGTTTGTGCGGACATTTGCACGCTCGTAGCCGTACTTTGAAAGATAGGTCTTCGGCACAACGAGATTGCTCATATCGCCGTTTTCGCAGATATAAACCTCCGCCGGCTCGTCAATATGGTTGTAGAGCGGTGAACGGATATATGCGCGGACAAGCAGCTTGTTGTTGTCGGCAACCTGAGTGCGGACGATTTTAACCTCAATGTCGGGACAGCGGTAAATGAATCTGCCGTCTGCGAGGATACCCGTAGACTTGCCGTCCGTATAAACCGTCGGCTTTACATTCGGCTTCATACTGATCCAGTACTGCTTCTGGAAGTTGTTCGAAATCGGATCACGGAGAATCGTCTGCACATCAACACGGGCGAGCAGAGCCTTTATTCTGCCGACAGCCTGTTCGAATTTTTCACCCTCATAATGGAAGGGATAAAGAATTTTTGCCGAAAGCTTCCAACGGACATCGTGGACGAACATCGCCTGAAAATACGGCGGAACCTCATCCTCAAACTGACCGAAAAGCCTTTCGAAATAAGCCATACTCAGCTCAAAAAGATAAAACGCGTGGAAGGTTGTTGCAACGATGCTGCTCTCGTTCGATTTGTTGTAACGGTAACAGCCCTCGGCGCAATAGCCGATTTTCATCTTATCCTTGACAACACGGTTATTGTATTCCTGATCCTCCTGCTTGAAGCCGGGAGTAACGTCAAACATAAAGTTATCCTCAAAGAGGTTTTTAACGCAGACATTGACTCTTGTCTGCACAATGAACGGCTTTTCGTTAAGGTCGTAAACGCCCGTCTCCTTGAGGTAATATTTATATCTGAAATGAGGTGCAAGGTCACGCTCCGTTGTGTAGGGCTGTTCAAAATATGTTACGAGGTCAACCTCGTCGTAAACCTTGTCGAAGAAATCCGCAACGCTCTTCACCGTCGGAGGGGTAAAGCTGTCATCGCTGTCGATGAACATAAGGTATTTGCCCGTAGCGCGCTTTATACCGTAGTTTCTCGTTGCGGAAAGACCTTCATTGTCCTTCGAGAACAGCTTGATGCACGGATATTCGACGGCATATTTCTTTGCGATTTCGTAGCTGGAATCCGTCGAGCCGTCGTTAACAACGATAATTTCCATATCCTCGCGCGGAATCGTCTGGTTGAGAAGTGAATCAAGGCACTCGGCAAGATAGTCCTCAACGTTATAAACGGGCACGATTACCGAAACTCTGTAATTATAGCTTTTCATCTTGCCACCATCCTTAACAACCGTCTGATAATACGCTTGATCAGTCTTTTTGTTTTTCCGAGATTTTTATAAAATTTTGTTTTCGTCAGTATTTCAAAGCAATCCTTCGCGGACTGTCTGACGAGCGTGTTTTTGTACTCACCCTTTGACAGAGCCGTTGTGAAGGATGGCTCCGAGCTGAGTGTCATATCGTCGATATATGTTTTTGAAAGAGGGATGTAACAGCTTTTTTTACCTGCGCCGAGACAGCCGTTGATAAAATCAAGCTGGTCGCTGAGAGCAAGTGACTTAAGCTCTGCGGTGTTTTTGCGCAACACATCTGCGCTGATAATCCAGCCGTAAACACAGGGTCTTCTGAGCAGGCAGGTCTTTGCATCTGCTTCGTCCGTCGGGAAAATTCTGTAGAAATTGCCGCTTCGGTGAAGGCGGGAAATGTTGAGCGCTATAACATCAAAGCCGCCGAAATATGCGCTGACTGTCTCATAAAAATCGACCTCGAACATCTGGTCAGCAGCAGCAATCATAGCGTATTGCGAAGCGGTACTCTTAACAGCATCGTTCACAGCGTCCATAAGACCGCTCTTTGCTTCAACCAGACGGAAGCTGTATTTCTCCCTCAGAGCTTCAATATCCTGAGGCTTTTGCGTAACAGCGGTAACAGTCATTCCTTCAGCCGTCTGGCGTCTGACGCTCGCAAGCAGGCGTTCAAAGGACGAACAGTCATCCTTCAATATAACAACAATATCCAGCATTGCCATACGTTACAACCCTTCCTTTTTTTACACTTTATTTCAACATAAAATTATACATCAAAACTTGAATTTTGTAAAGCAATTATTGCTTTTGCTTACAATAAAGTGTACAAATTTTTGTGCTTCTTTTTTCGCATTAACTCTCGACACAGAATGATATATATGTTAGAATTTACCCAAGCTGAAAAAGGAGAGTTAATTATGATTAAAAGATTCCACAGAATGCTCGATTATCTTCACGTCGGCTGTGAGGCTCCGCGTGCATATTTTGTACCCGCCGAGTCTGCCGAAAAGGCGCTCCTCCCCCGTGAAAATTCAGCATTATTTACACTTCTCAACGGTGAATGGGACTTCGCTTTTTTCAAAAATGTTGAGGAGCTTGATATTGAGGCCGAGGGCTTTTCCTCGTCCGTTATCTGTCCCGACAAGATGACTGTTCCGTTCTGCTGGCAGATGAAGCTTAACGGCGGCTATGACGTCCCGAACTACATCAACCAGGACTACCCCTACCCTGTTGATCCTCCCCATCTTCCCGATGTTATCCCCTGCGGCTTCTACCGCCGTAAGGTTGATTTCAATAAGAACGAGGGCAAGAAATATTTCATTAACTTTGAGGGCGTTGCACCGTGCTTCTACCTCTGGGTGAACGGCAAATTCACCGGCTACAGCCAGGTCAGCCATAACACAAGCGAGCTTGAAATCACAGATATGCTCACAAGCGGCGAAAACACCTTCGAGGTGCTCGTTGTCAAATGGTGCGACGGCTCATATCTTGAGGATCAGGACTTCTTCCGTCTTTCAGGTATCTTCCGCGATGTTTACATCCTTGAAAGAGACGAAAACCACCTTAAGGACATTTATGTTGAATACAGCTTTGCTGACGATTTTTCAAGAGTTGAAATCAACGCTGACATTACCCTTTCCGGTGCGGCAGAAATCAACTGGACGCTTACCTCACCCTGCGGCTGTAAGGTTTCCGAGGGTAAGGCAGACGGCAGCTTCAGCATTGACGTTGAAGCACCCGTTCTCTGGAACACGGAAAATCCGAAGCTTTACAACCTTACCCTTAACATCGGCGACGAGTGGATCAACCTCCCTCTTGCCGTAAGAAAGGCTGAAATCAAGAACCGTTGCTTCCTTTTCAACGGCAAAAAAATCAAAATCCGCGGTATCAACCGTCACGACAGCAATCCCGAAACGGGATATGCCGTTTCTATGGAGCATATGACGAGAGACCTCTATATCCTCAAGCAGGGTAACGTCAACGCTATCCGCACCTCCCACTATCCGAATGACCCGCGCTTCCTTGAGCTTTGTGACAAAATAGGCTTTATGGTCATCGACGAGGCTGACATCGAAACTCACGGTATGGGCTACAACTACGGCGACTGGTACTGGGATTACTGGGCATTCCTCTCTGACACTCCCGAATGGCGCGAGGCTTATCTTGACCGTGCAAGAAGACTTTTTGAGCGCGACAAAAACCACGGCTGTGTTATCATGTGGTCACTCGGCAACGAATCCGGCTGCGGCGAAAACCACAGACAGATGGCAAACTACATCCGTTCGCGTAAGCCGGATGCTATCATCCATTACGAGAATGCACACCTTGAATATCAGTCAAGACTCTGCAAGGATTTCAGCGACATTTCCGACGTTGAAAGCCGTATGTACGCTTCACTCGATTATCTTGATTCATATCTCAAGAATCCCGAAAACCACAAGCCCTTCTACTACTGTGAATATGTTGCGGCATGGAGTACAGGTGATATTCCGCTTCACTGGGGCAAGTTTGAGGAATTCGACAACTATATGGGCGGCTGTATCTGGGAATACTGTGACCACGCGGTCAATATCGGCACTCCCGAAAATCCGAAATACCGTTACGGCGGCGACTTCGGCGACCTCCCGAACGATCATATCTGCTGTATCGACGGTCTTGTTTATCCCGACCGCAGACTCCGTCCCGGCTTCTATGATATGAAAATCACCTATCAGCCGTTCGAGGTTAACTACGCTGACGGTACAATCACGGTTAAAAACAAGCGTTATTTCGTCGGTCTCGATGATCTCGGCTTTGAGTGGGCAGTTGAGAAAAACGGTAAGGCCGTTATGAGTGGTGCCGTTGAAAAGACAGATATCCCCGCTCGCGGCGAGGCTGAATACAAGCTCTTCGACAGTCTTGAGGCTGAAGGCTTCACTACACTTATCATCCGCTTCAAGCAGAACTGCGATACAGAATGGGCAGAAAAGGGCTTCGAGGTCGGCTACAAGCAGTTTATCCTTTCCGACAGCACAATAGCAGTCGAAACCGGCAGAAGCGACGCTGTCAGCTACAGCGAAACCAGAACTGCAATCACTGTTAACTGCGGTAAGACTCAGTATGTTTTCGATAAAATTGCAGGCAAGCTTGCTTCGATCAACAACGGCAAGGAGCTTCTCGCAAATCCGATTGAATTCAACGTCGACAGAAGCTACCACATCAGCAACGGCTTCGCAGACGAGTGGAAGCGTGCAAGATATGAGCAGGTCAAGCAGAAGACATATTCAAGCGAAATCACAGAGGCGGCAGACGACAAGCTCGTCATCGTAACCAAGACCTCCTTCGCGGCGGCGGCTATGCCTCCTGCAATCCGTGCGGACATCATCTACACCTTCACCGCTGACGGAAAGCTCAACATCGCAGTTGATGCAAAGGTTACCTACAACGCTCCGGCACTCCCGCGCTTCGGTATCAAAATCACAATGCCCAAGGGCTTCGAGGATGTCACATACCTCGGCTACGGCCCCGTAGAGACATACGCGGACCGCTTTGCAAGCCAGATGATTTCCGAATACAGCACCACTGCAACGGATTGCTATGAGCATTACATCAGACCGCAGGAATGCGGCTCACACTACAAGACAAAGCTCGCATCCGTCAAGGATGCTGACGGCAAGGGCTTCACCTTCGCTGACACAAGCAAGGAGGGCTTCTGCTTCAAGGCTGTCCACTATGACGATGCATACATCCACAGCACGATGCACGACGATGAGCTGGTTGCTCTTGACGAAACAATCGTTTCTGTCGACTACAAGTTCCATTGTGACAATCTGGAATATGCAAGCCTTGAGCCGTGGAGAAAATTTGAAGAGAAGGAATTCAGCTTCTCCTACGATATCATTCCTGAATGAAAGGATGCTCTCTGATGACAAAATTTATGGATAAGGATTTTCTACTTTTTAATGATACTGCAAAAAAGCTTTTCCACGAGCACGCTGCAAAAATGCCTATTTTCGACTGGCACTGCCACCTTTCTCCGAAGGAGATTTACGAGAACAAGCAGCCCGAAAATATCGCACAGCTCTGGCTCGGCGGCGACCACTACAAGTGGCGCGCAATGAGAAGCTGCGGCATTGATGAAAAATACATCACGGGTGATGCAAGCGACTACGAGAAATTCAAGGCATGGGCAGGTGCGATGCCCTATTGCATCGGCAATCCGCTCTACCACTGGACTCACCTTGAGCTTCAGAGATATTTTGATATCTATGAGCCGCTGAGCGAAAAGACTGCGGATGAAATCTGGGAAAAGGCTAACAAAAAAATTGCTGACGGCGGCTTCACTCCCCGTCAGCTCATTGAAGACTCCGACGTTGCCTGCCTTTGCACAACGGACGACGCCGCAGACAGCCTTGAATATCACAAGCTTCTCGCAGAGGACAAGAGCTTTAAATGCAAGGTCCTCCCCGCCTTCCGTCCCGATAAGGCGCTGAGCATTGAGCTTCCCTCATACCTTCCGTGGCTTGCAGACCTTGAGAAAATCAGCGGTGAAACAATCACAACCTACAAAAAGCTCGTTGAGGTTCTTAAGACAAGAATTGATTTCTTTGACGAAATGGGCTGCCGCGCAAGTGACCACGGCTTCCTTTACGTTCCGTATAACAGAGCGAGCGAGGCTGAGCTTGAGGCAATATTCGCAAAGGCACTTAACGGCGAAGCTCTTACGGTTGACGAGCAGGACAAGTATAAGACCGAGCTTTTCCGCTTCTTTGCTAAGGAATATGCAAAGAAGGGCTGGGGATGCGAAATTCACATCGGTCCGATGCGCAACAACAATACGGCAATGTTCAGAAAAATCGGTCCCGATACGGGCTTTGACTCAATCTGTGACCGCAACATCGCAGAGGAGCTTTCAAGAATGCTCGATTCTCTTGCCGTCGAGGACAGCCTTCCGAAGACCATTCTTTTCTGCCTTAATCCGAAGGACAATTATGTTCTCGGCACAATGCTCGGCAATTTCCAGACGAGCGAGGCGCCTTCAAAGATTCAGTTCGGCTCGGGCTGGTGGTTCAACGATAACATTGACGGTATGCGCGAGCAGATGAAGACTCTCGGAAATCTCGGTGTTCTCGGCAAATTCGTCGGTATGGTTACGGATTCAAGAAGCTTCCTTTCCTATCCGAGACACGAATATTTCCGCCGTATACTCTGCGGACTTGTCGGTGATATGGTCGAAAACGGACTTTATCCCTACACGGATGAGCTTGAACAGATTATTGAAGATATTTCGTTCAACAACGCTAAAAATTATTTCGGTATTTAAATGCAAAAAATTAAGAGCTGAGTTTTCGGACTCAGCTCTTGTTGTTTTATAGCTTATTATTTCTTTTCCTTCTTGTAGAAGCAGGCACCGATAATCATAATTACTACGAAAACGATAAGGTAGAAGAGTACGGGGAAGGAAAATTCGCCCGCAGCCTGCGCTGCCTGATACTTTGTGATGCCGTGTGCATAAACAGCCGCAAAAATCATAAAGAGTGAAGCAACGATACCGATAATCGGCATAAGCACATTCTTGATAAAGCCTTCCTTACGGCTCTTGATCATATGCATAAAGAAGATCGGAATATAGAAGGCATAGATTGTAATAATCGGAAGCTCTGATGAGTCAAAGCTGAACATACCGAAGAGAGGCTTGCCTGTTTCAGGATTGCCCCAGAGGTTTGCGCCGTAGAAATAGAACAGCCATGCGCCGCAGACAAGCAAGCCGAAAACAGATGCGTTTGTCGGCATATTTGTATGCTCGCTTACTTCCTTGAAGATCTTGATTGCGGGGCCCTGATCACGTGCAGAAAGAGAGTAAAGACTTCTTGTGCTTGCAACCATAAGACCGTTGAGCGTACCAAGGCAGGAAACAACAATCATAGCGTTGAGTGCTGCGCCGCCGACGTTGCCGAAGATGTTGAGGAAGCCCTTTGTTGCGCCGTCCTGCATAAGCACGGGAATTTCAGCCGCACCTGCAAGTCCGATATAGTAGAAAATATAAACAGCAACGATGATGATTGAGCCTACAACGAGAGCAATCGGAAGATTTTTCTTTGAATTTTTAAGCTCTGCATTGATTGATGTTGCGATAATCCATCCCTCATAAGCGAAGGCTGTTGCAACAACTGCCGCGAAGAGCGGAGAGCCGATGCCTGTCTCTTCAACCTTATGCCATGTTTCAAAAGCGGCGCTTGTATTACCGTTTGAAATACCGACGATAGTACCGACAATCGCCATAAGAACAAGCGGAACAAGCTTAACAGCTGTTGCACCGACCTGGAACTTACCCGCAAGCTTCGGTGAAAGAGTGTTGATAGCATAGCTAAGGCAAAGATAGAAGCAAGCGAGAGCAAGGCAGAGACCGCCCGTGATATCATTGTTACCGAAAAGAACAAGAGTATAACGTGCAGAAACCCATGCAAGAACACTTGTCATACCGGGATAATAGATTGTCGTTGCGAACCAACCGAGCATATAAGCATATTTCTTGCCCATTGTCGCTTCCGCATAGTCGACAAGACCGTTAACCTTTTCATATTTATTGGCGAGTGTTGAGAAGTTGTAGGAGCAAACAACAATAACAATACCGCCGATTACCCATGCAAGGATACCCAAGGGCATATTACCCTGAGTATAATTAAGAACGTCCTGCGCCTTGAAGAAAACACCGCTACCGATAACAATACCGACAACCATACAGATAGCAGTTACAAGGCCGTACTTCTTCTTGAGTTCTGTACCCATATTTTAAAACCTCCTGTAAAAATAAAGTATATAAAATTATAAAATATATATTGTCAAATGTAAAATTGCATATTATAATGTTATTATTACATTATGTAATGTAAGGAGTTGATTTTTTGGATTCCTCAAAGTTTTATGCGTTGCTCAAATCCGTTGAGTACGGCAGTCTGACGAAAGCCGCCGAGGAACTCGGTTATACGCAGGCGGGACTGACACATATGATGAACCGCCTCGAAAAAGAAATCGGCATCACCCTTCTCAACCGTACCCGAACGGGCGTTTCGCTCACTGCGGACGGCAATGAGCTGATCGGACTTATCCGGGATTTTTCAGAAAAGGGCATCGCTCTCGAAAACGCAATCCGTAAAATCAAGAGCGGTAACGATAACACTATCCGTATCGCCGCTTATGCGAGTATAACAAGCCATTGGCTGCCCGAAATCATCAGCAGCTTCAAGCATGACTTCCCCTACGTCAGCTTCGAGCTTCAGGTGGCGGGCTATGACGAAATCGCTCAGGCTGTCGCCAACGGCACCGCCGATTTCGGCTTCACCAGCTATCAGCCGAGCGTGCAGGGTGACTGGATAACTCTTCGCGACGACCCCCTTTTCGCCGTACTTCCCGTTGAATATGATGACAAAAAAGACAGCGTACATATTTCTATATTTAACAACAAATCGTTTTTTATGCCAACCTACGGCTTCGACTACGATATTGTAAACACACTCGAAAAAAACGACGTGCATCCGCTTATCAACCGCACCGCACTTGATGACAGCGCCGTTGTTTCCATGGTCAGTCATTCGCTGGGCTGCAGTCTGCTTCCGAAGCTCGTTCTCAAGGGTATGCACGGCAGATTTATCGCAAAAAAAATCGAGCCTGAAACCCACCGCGAGCTGGGAATTCTCATCAAAAATAAAAACACTCTGTCCCCCACGGCGCATAAATTTATAGCCTATTGTAAGCGCACGGTAAAGGATTTATAATAAAATTCTTTTATCATATTGAAAAGAATTTTATTAAATGATACAATCAAAAAAAACACCGAAAGGAACAGCTGTAATGACAAAAGAACAGGCAAAAATCAAAGCAAAGGAATTAGTTTCACAAATGACGGTTGAGGAAAAAATTTCTCAGCTTCTTTATACATCAGCACCAATTGAAAGACTCGGTATCAAGGCTTACAACTGGTGGAATGAGGGCTCGCACGGCGTTGCACGCTCGGGAACAGCCACCGTTTTTCCTCACGCTATCGCAATGGCGGCTACATTTGACCCGAAGCTCGTCAACACCGTTGCCGACGTGATCTCAACAGAGGGCCGTGTCAAGTATAACCAGCACGTTAAATACAACGATTTCGACATCTTCAAGGGTATCACCTTCTGGGCACCGAATATCAATATCTTCCGTGACCCGCGCTGGGGCAGAGGTCAGGAAACCTTCGGTGAAGACCCGTTCCTTACCGCCGAGCTCGGTGTATCCTTCGTAAAGGGTATTCAGGGCGAGGGCGAATTCTATAAGGCTACGGCATGCTCAAAGCATTATGCCGTTCACTCAGGCCCTGAAAAGGACCGTCACGGCTTTGATGCAATCGCTTCTATGCACGATATGTACGAGACATATCTCCCCGCCTTTGAAAAGACTGTAAAGGCAGGCGTTGCAGGTGTTATGGGTGCCTACAACCGCACCAACGGCCACCCCTGCTGTGCTCATCCGTACCTTCTTAAGGAGGTTCTCCGCGGTGATTGGAGCTTTGACGGCTACGTCGTTTCCGACTGCGGTGCGCTCAACGATATCTACGAGCATCACAAGTATGTCAGCACAAAGGCTGAGGCGGCGGCAGTTTCACTCAAGAATACCTGCGACCTCAACTGCGGTGAAATCTATCAGCACCTTATCGACGCTTATGAAGAGGATCTCATCACGGAAGAGGATATCACAATCGCGGCTGAAAGACTTTACACAATCCGCGTGCTTCTCGGCGAATTTGAAGAGGTCAGACCCTATTCGGATATCAGCTATGACAAGCTCGACTGTAAGGAGCACAGAGAGCTGAATCTCAAAACGGCACAGGAAAGCATCGTTCTTCTTCATAATAAGGATAACTTCCTTCCGCTTGATAAAAGCATCGCAAAACGAATTGCTGTCGTCGGACCGAACTCGATGTCAGTCACTGCACTCGAGGGTAACTACAACGCTTACGCTTCCGAATACATAACGGTTGCTGACGGTATCCGCCGTGTGTTCAGCAACGCTCACGTTACGGTTGAAAAGGGTACAAACTACTGCATCGAAAGAGAAAACGACTGGGGCGGCTTCGGCAACCTTATCAGCGACGGTGTTGCGGCGGCGGCACAGGCAGACATCACCGTGCTTGCACTCGGTCTCGACTGCTCAATCGAGGGTGAAGACACAGGCTATGACAACGATTACACATCCTGCGGTGACAAGAAATATATCACACTTCCCGCAACACAGCAAAAGCTCGCCGAGGCCGTCTGCGATGAGTGCGAAAACGTTATTGTCGTTCTTTTGTGCGGCAGCTCAGTTGACGTCGGCGAAAAGGTGAGAAGCAAGGCGAAGGCTATCCTCCACGCGTGGTATCCGGGTTCAACGGGCGGTCTCGCGATTGCAAATATCCTTGCAGGCGAAGCTAATCCCTGCGGTAAGCTTCCCGTTACAATCTACGACGCAAGCCATAATCTCCCGAGCTTCCTCGACTACGATATGCGCGGCAAGACATACCGTTACATCGATGGTGATGCTCTTTACCCCTTCGGCTACGGTCTTTCTTACACAGCTTTTGCTTACAGCAACGCAAAGCTCCTTGAAAACGGCGAGGATAAGGTTAAAATCAGCGTTGACGTTACCAATACAGGCGACCGTAAGGGTATCGAAAAATCACAGATTTACGCAAAATTCACCGACAGCAGAACATATACTCCCCACTTCCAGCTTTGCGCGTTGAATTCTGACGAATTCGAAAAGGGCGAGACAAAGACAGTTACCTTTGACATTGACACATACTGGCTCAAGGCTGTTGACGAAAACGGTCAGCGCATCACTCCCGACGGCGAGCTTAAGCTCTTCATCGGCGGACATCAGCCTGATGCAGTCAGCAACAAGCTTCTCGGCTACGAGTGTCTTGAAATTAACCTCAAATAATTTTCGGGAGGTCAGTTTATGGGAAAAATCAGAGTCGGCGTTTTCGGAATGGGCAGAGGCATTGATATCGCAGAAAATCTTTCACTCCTTGATGACTGCGAGATTGTTGCCTTCTGCGAATGGGACAAGGGCAGAGCTCAGAAGGGTCTCGAGCGTTTCGGAAGAGACGTTCCCGTCTTCGAGGATTTTGACACCTTCCTTGAGCAGAGCCTTGATGCCGTTGTGCTTGCTAACTATTTTCACGAGCACGCACCGTATGCTATAAAATGCTTCGAGAAAAACATCCACGTTTTCTGCGAATGCATCAGCAACGGTACTATGGCAGAGGGTGTTGAGCTTCTCCGCGCTTTTGAAAAGAGCAGCTCAATCTTTATGCTCGCGGAAAATTATCCGCAGATGAAATTCAACCGTGAGATGAAGAAAATCTGCGACGGCGGCACGCTCGGCAAAATAGTCTTTGCCGAGGGCGAGTACAACCATCCGGTTGACCCCGAAGACAGCAGCTTTCTCAAAGGCTTTATATATTTCCCCGAGCATTGGCGCAACTACCTCCCCCGAACATATTACATAACCCATTCGCTTGCACCGCTGATGTGGGCAACGGGTGCAACACCGAAACGCGTAAGCGCAATTCCCCTTTTCGCTCCGTTCCCCGAAAAGGCAACGGCACGAATGGTCGGAGACCGCGCCGCGATCGTAACCACCGTCAACGACGACGGATCATCCTTCAGAGTTACGGGATGTGCAGGCTTCGGTGCACATCACAATGCTTACCGCGTATGCGGTGAAAACGGTCAGTTTGAAAATCTGCGCGGTATGAACGGCAAGGTAATGCTTCGTTACAACAGCTGGACAAAGCCCGAGGGCAAGGAGGAAGAAAACCTCTACGAGCCTTCGTGGAACGATTCGGACGAGGATAAGATTGAAAGCGCAGGTCACGGTGGCGGCGATTATATCGTTGCAAGAATGTTCCTTGACTGTATCCGCGAGGGCAGACAGCCCGAGCATCCCTACGACATTTATTCAGCCGTTACGATGTCCAGCGTTGCAATCCTCGGTCACCGCTCGGTATTAAACGGCGGTCAGCCTTACGATATCCCCGATTTTCACAAAGAAGAGGCACGCGAGCAATATAAAAATGACCGCGAAACTCCGTTCTACGGCTCTGACGGCAGCGAGCCGACTATCCCCTGCTGTTCGGTCACGGACTACCGCCCGACCGACGAGCAGATGGCTAATTATAAAAAAATAATCGAAGACTAAAAAAGGACGAGAATCATCATTCTGATTCTCGTCTTTTTCTGTATTTTTCGGGATATTCCCCCGTGTGCTCCTTAAACCGCCGCACAAAATTCGGATAATCGTTAAAGCCGCACTCGGCACATATCTGCACGACCGTCATATCGGAATGGTCAAGAAGCTTTTTTGCATACTCAAACCTCATATTGTTGAGATAAGCCTTGAAGGTTATCCCCTTTTCCTCCTTGAACAGCCGCGAAAAATACGTCGGGGAAAGCGCAACCTGCGCCGCCGCATCCGCAAGCGTCAGCCTGTTGCGGAAGTTGTTGAGTATAAACAGCTCTGCTCTGCTGATGGCAGAAAGCTTCTGCTGTCTTTCGTCACGAGACAGCTCCTTATCAAGCCGTGCAATAACCGCATCGAGCAGAATTATCGCAAGCTCGCGGTCATCGGCATTGTTGCAAAGCTCGGCAAGAGCACTGTCAAAAAACCGTCTCGCGCCGCCCTCTGCCTTCAGGAACACGGGTGCCTTATCCGTAATGCTCTGCAGAAAAAACGGATTGCATATATCCCCAGAAAACATAACGTTATAAAGCTCCGCATCATGTATATCAACGCTGTGGAAATTGAACGGTGTCAGCAAAAAAAGCTCTCCTGCTTCAATCTCGTGCCGTATGCCGTCAACGGTATACATACCGCCGCCCGATATGATATATTCAAGTTCAAAGAAATCGTGAAAATGCATTTCGACATAAGCGTTTTCGTTTTTCTTATGTGCATAGAGATATCCGTTTTCTATAAACTTTTTACCCGTATATTTTTCCATATATTCACACCTGCCACCGTCATTCTACCGTAAATAACAACAAAAATCAATATAAAGTAAAAAAAAGACAATGACCGCACATTTCAGTGAGGCTATAATAAGAATATCTTAACAAAGGAGTGCTGATGATGAACGAAAAATTTTATCTTATCGCAAATGCTCACCTTGACCCCGTATGGCAATGGAGATTCCCCGAGGGCTTATCCCTTGTCAAGTCAACCTTCCGTTCTGCCCTTGACAGAATGAACGAATTCCCCGATTATACCTTCACAAGCGCTTGTGCAAGCTATTATAAATGGATTAAGCTCGGCGAGCCCGAGATGTTTGAAGAAATCAAGCAGAGAGTAAAGGAAGGGCGTTGGGCAGTTGTCGGCGGTATGTGGGTACAGCCCGACTGCAACATTCCGTCAGGTGAGGCATTCTGCCGTCATCTGCTTTATTCACAGAAGTTTTTCAAGGAAAATTTCGGCTTCACGGTAAAAACAGGCTACAACGTCGACTCCTTCGGACACAATGGTATGCTGCCTCAGCTTTTAAAGAAGGCAGGTATTGATAATTACATCTATCAGCGTCCCGACAACCGCGCGGAAAAACCGAATCTCCCGTTCGATAATCTTCACGATTGGCAGAGTCCCGACGGAAGCGTTATAACCACCTTCCACATTCCCGACGGCTACGGCGGAGACGTACACAAGGAGCGTCTCGACGACCACTATTACAACAAAAATCAGCCGATGATGGTACTTTTCGGCGTCGGTAACCACGGCGGCGGCCCGTCGAAGGAGCATCTTAAAAACGCAGAACAGCTTATCCTCGGCGGTAATTTCAAATACTCCACCCCCGACGAATATTTCGAGGAGACAAAGGACGTCGCAAGACCGCTCGTCACGGAGGATTTACAGCACCACGCAAGCGGCTGTTACAGCGCAAACAGCAGAATAAAGGAGCTCAACCGCAGGGCAGAAACGGAGCTTGTCACCGCAGAAAAGCTCGATGTGCTTGCAAATCTCATTACGGGCTCGTCACTTCACCGCGAAACAATCGAAGCCGCATGGGAAAGAGTTATGTTCAATCAGTTCCACGACATTCTTGCGGGCTGTTCTATCAAGGAAGCGTACATTGATGCAGAAAACGCCTTCGGCTATGCACGAGAGGCGGCGGCAGGTGTTAACACCTTTGCGGCACAGCGTATTTCTTGGAGAATCAAGACAACCGACTTCCTCGATGCGGACGCAAGCGAAATGCGCGCGCGTATGTGGCACAGAGAGGGCGAAGGCTCACCGATGGTTGTCTTCAATCCCCACTCCTTCCCCGTAAAATCAATCGGTCAGTTCGGTGATGCAGGCGTATCGAAGGTGCTTGACGCGAACGGCAACGAGGTGCGTTTACAGCAGGTGCGCGCGCCCTACACCGACGGCGACCACGTTCAGAAAACTATTTTCGAGGCAGAAATTCCCGCTTACGGTTATGCTGTCTATTATCTTTATCACTATGACGAGAAAAACATAAAGCAGTACCCGACCGACCTTATCGCAACAGAAAGCACGCTCGAAAACAGCAGGGTTAAAATTGCTTTTGACAAGGAAACGGGCGCAGTCAAGTCCTATATCCTGAAGAACGGTAACATTGAATTTGCAAAAGAGCTTCTCGGCAAGGCTGTTGTCTGTGACGATTTTGCAAACGATACGTGGGGACACAGAATTTTTGATTACAATATCGATATCGGAGCCTTCGGCAACGGTACTCTCGAGCTTATCGAAAACGGCCCCGTAAGAGCAACAATCAAATCTGTTGTGAAATACGGCGAGTCTGTTCTTAAGAGATATTATTCACTCTATGCCGACAGCGAAAAGCTGACGGTAAGAACCGTTCTTGACCTTGACGAGCAATACAAATCCGTCAAGCTTTCCTTCAAGGCTGATGTTGATAACAAGACGGTTACATATTCAATGCCCTACGGCTTTATCGAAAAGCCCGCCAACGGGCAGGAGGAGCCTTCACACGCGTGGTGTGACATCTGCGAGGGCAACGGCAAGGGACTTGCACTTCTTAATACGAGCAAATACAGCTTCTGCTCAATCGGCAATGACCTGAGAATGATGATAGCACGAAGCTGTGCATATCTTGACCATTTCGGACAGCACAGCCGAGACAACGAAATGGAGTTTCTCGATAAGGGCGAGCAGGAATTCATCTACGAAATCGTGCCGCATACCGAAAAAATCAACGGCAAGCTTTTCAGAATGTCTGAAATTCTCAACAATCCCCTTCAGACACATCAGGAAACACATCACGACGGCGAGCTTCCGCAGACACTTTCGGCACTCAGCGTTGATAAGGAAAATATCGTCATAACGGCAATCAAGCCCGCAGAGGATAATAACGGCATCATCGTCCGTGCAATCGAAGCGGACGGCAAGCCGACCGAAGCAACGATCGACTTCACCGCCCTGAATGCAAAGTTCACCGCAGAATGGAAGCCTCAGGAAATCAAAACATTCCGCATAACCGAAAACGGCACTGCAGAATGTATGATAACGGAATAAACACAAGAAAAGACGGAAATCTCAACGATTTCCGTCTTTAAATTTATACTTATTTTATTCGCCTATCGGGGTTTCCTCGACATAGCCTTCCTTGTCAATGCGGAAGGTCTGGATTTCATAGGGAAGAATCTCTGCGCGGAAGCCTGCATCAAGGGCATCACACATAACTGTAATTGCCTTCTCGGTGCCTGCTGTTTCTCTCAGACGGATAACAACGTCACCGTTGCCTTCCTCGGCATATTTTACGCTGAGAACCTCGACCTCATCAGTGTTGAGTCGGATGAAATCATTATCAATTTCACCGTCGCCGATAATCTTTTCTGCTACATCAGCGGCAACATCCTCCTCGCCGAGAAGAAGTGAAAGCCAGCAGCTTCTGAGATCCTCGTTCTCGTTTCTGCCGTTCTGAACACAGATGCGGTCTGCCTTTTCAAGAAGCATTTCCGCCTCATTTGCCTTGCCGGCATACACGGACGGCTTAACGCTCTTAAGGTCAAGCTCATTCTGGAAAGCTGCCATAACCTCATCTTCAATTGATTCAAAATCGTTAGCCTTGATAAACTCGTCATCGATATCGTTGATATCAACCTTTTCAAGACCGCCGTAAACAAGAGTTCTTGTATAAGCCTCGCCGTCGAGCCAATAGCTCTCGGTCTCGCTGTCGAGCACGCAGGCGTCGAAGTTTGAAATATAAATAAGCTGTGCGAATGCGTCATTGTAAATCCTTGCGCCCTGGAAAACCTTATATTCCTTGTCGAACTTTTCCTTGAAATAAGTAACGGAATAAAGCATGCTTCTCATCAGCTTTTCTGCTGACATTTCCTTGTCGTCGCTCACCCAGAGACCTGTGCAGGGATACCATCTTTCCCTTTTAATCTGCTTTGCAACTGCGGCAAAAAGCTCGGGATCAATTTTCTCAAGCTCACCCAGCTCAAATGCAGTAAGACCGTTGACGATAAGCTTTTTGAAATCATCAAGCTTCTGCAATGCATCTCTGACTGCCTCAATGCTGAATTCATTTAAAACTGCAATCTTACTCATTTTTACGCCTCCTCTGCAATATAGCCGTTGTATCTGCCGAGCCAGTAAGCAAATGTGTACGGGTAGCAGCCCTCGTAATGAGAGTTTCTGCCGTCGTGTCTGATAAGATACTGGAACGGATTACGGTCGAATTTTTCTGTTGAACGCTCATCGGGCATAAGCAGAGCTGAAATCTCCTTATCAACATCCTCAACGCCGTGGCGAAGTCTCTTTATAGGCACATCGTGACGGTTAAGCTTAACAAGAGCCGCGTGTCTTGTTACCTCGTGGCGGTAGAACCAGTCAGCCATACGCTCAAAATCAAGCTCAAGATCAGGACAAGCCTCAAGCATCGGGAATGCGTAGCCCGGCTGTACCTCACGAAGAAGTGTGCCTGACCATGCCTTGAAGGACTTGCGGTAGGTTGCGAGAAGCTCCTCGTCCTCCTCGAGTGTGCAAAGCATCCAGAAGGTTGCAAGTGCAAGAAGATTGTCACCGTACATAAGATCCTCTTCAGGTGCTGCTCCGACGCCCATTGCGCCCTGGAAGAAGCGGTCGAAATGCTTTGTGGAAAGCTCTGCATAGCCGTCAGCAATAAGAGCATCGTAGGTCTCCTTCCAGAGTCCCTCCTCGCCTGTAACGTGCATTGTAACCTTAAGGTACATAAGAAGCTCAGCCGCATTGAGCGGTGCATCAACATAGCCTGAGCCCGCCTGTGCGAAATAACGCTTGCTCCACTTTGCCCACGTTGTCGGCTTGCCTGAATGCTCAAGAAACTCGAACTTGCCGTTGATGATATGAGTCATTGTTCTTCGGCAGGAATCCTTGATAAGCTCATCAAGCTCGGGATCCTCCTCGCCGAGGAAGTCGTGTGCGAGACGGTAGTGAAGGAAGTGGTTTGTAACCTCGTCACTGCTTGTATCTGCCTTATATGCGATATCGTCGTCTGTATAACCGAGGTCACGGTAAAGCTTTGCAAGACGCTCGGGAATCGGATATCCGCAGGGAACCTGCTCACCGACTCTGCCTGTTTTCTTGGACTCGTTTGTTTCACAGCAGGTTGCAACATCGCCCTTTCTCTGATAGAAATGGCCGTCATCGGGAAGAGGCTCGCCGGTTACGTGATATGAACGTGCGATGAAGCCCTCGTCTCTGCCGTGAACGTATGTAAGAAGAAGCATAGCCTCAGAATTGAGAGTTGCAAGGCGTCTTGCTTCAATCGTCTTCGGATGGTCTGCACCGAGCTCACGCTTGAGAACTGCGTATCTGTAAACCTCGCCGACGAAATGGTCAGCGGTGAAGGTGCCGTCATTATCACAAGCGGTATAGCCGAGTGCTGTTTTAATATTCTTCGGCTCTGTCGTGTTCATATGGCAGATCATACCGCGGCGCATAACGTATTTGTGTGACTCTTCACGAAGGAGATCGCCTCTCTCCTCGCAGGTGAGCATAATCATTTCGATATAGGAAACGCTGTCCTCACCGTTAAGCACCCAGATGTTGTCGCCCTCGGGAAGAATAGCCTTTACCTCGTCAAAATCAAGGTGCTTATGAGCGCTGAAATACATAATAATATCCTCAGCACGCTCAGCATTCGGGTCATAGCGTGTAAGACCTGTTGTTGCACCATACCAGATAACACCGTTATTGCCCTCGGCAAAGCAGGTGTATTCACTCTTCCTTGAGGGAAGAGGATACGGGAAGCCCTTGAGGTCGGGAGCGGTGTTCACGGTCTCAAAGAGAGCCTGCGGTACACGCGCATCGTCCTTTTTCATAAATGTGATTTTTCTTGTAAGGTGTGGTTTTAAGATATAAGGTTTCAAATCGCACCCTTCCTTTCTTTATAGATAATCTCTGTTGAATCTCTGCTTGAATGTAAGTGAGCCGTCCTTGGCAACATTGACCATTGTAACGCCCTGAATCCAGTCCTTTTCGGGCCAACCGAACTTTTCACCCATTGTGTATGTATTGTAGCCGTTGCACTGTGCATAAACGAGGTAAATGCCCTTATACAGCGCGCAAAAATCGTTGACATGGTCGTGACCCGAGAATACTGCATTAGTACTGCCGAGCTCAAGAATTGCATCGAAAAGTCCGCTGTTATACGGTGAAGAGCCGACATCCTCATACATTCCGCCGTAAAGGATTTCTGCCTTTCCCGTGGGGATGTACTTGCCCTCCTCAACCTTTTCGTAAACCTCTTCATACTCCTTTATCGGAATATGCATAAGCAGCATTGATTTGAACCTGCCGTGCTCCTCCTCAAGAGCCTTTATGCTGTTCTTGTACCATTCAATCTGACCTTTTTTGATAAAGTCATAGCCCTGCATATCGGCAGGAAGACCGTGCGCCACATTGTGCTCGGGCTCCATATCGCGTCCTGAATCGAACATAAATATACTCTGCTTTATCGTGTTGTCAGCATTCATAATATTGATTTTGAAGTTACCGAAGCCGAAAAGTGAGGGGTCACCGAACTTTGAAAGACAGTGCGGGAAGCTTTCAATGTTTTTGAGCATAAAATATTTGTGGAATTCCTTTTCTGCTCTTGCCTCGTGGTTGCCGAAGCAGTATGCCCAATAGATGCCCGCTTTTTCCATAAATCTGCCAAACTGAATGCAATCAAGCTGCTGGAAATCGGTAAGAATTGCGTCTCCCGTTATGAGAAGAAGGTCAGGCTTTTCTGCCGCAAGATGACGGGCAAGCATATCAAGGGACTTTTCGATAAGGTCTTTTTCGTCCCAGAGATGGAGATCGGTTGTAACCATAATCTTAAAGTCACCGTTATCGATTCTGCCCTTTGAATCGTATTTTGCAATATAGGTTGTGTCATCGGTTTCCTTTAAAATTCTGACACTGCTGCCTACATACTCAGGCTCAGTATCAAATATATTTTTTACAAGCTTGCCGCCGCCCATTTTTTTAACGGCAGTTTCAGCAGAAATAAATGCTTTAAAAGTATTGTGTAAAACAAATGATTTTACTTCTCTGAACATAATAATCCCCTCCCGAGTGCATATAGAATTATTATACAATTTTAACATTGAACCGTCAATGACTTTTTCGGAAATAAGTCGCGTGTTTTTCGACAAATTACGATTTGTATTGACATTAGGTTTTACTTGATATAAAATTAAATTACCAACTAACAGGGAGGAGATTTTATGGCATTTTGCAGAAATTGCGGTGCTCAGATTCACGACGAAGCAGTTGTGTGCGTTAACTGCGGAGTAGCGGTTGAAAAGCCGAAAACCGCAAAAGAGGACGATAAGAAAAGCGGAGGCTTTGCATTTCTTTGCTTCCTTATCCCCGTGCTCGGTCTTATTCTTTATCTTGTATGGAAGGACGATTATCCGCTGAAGGCTAAGAGCTGTGCAAAGGGCGCGATTGTCGGCGTTATTTTCGGAATCGTCGGCTCGATTGTCGGCGGAATCCTCGGTGCAGTTATCGGCTTCACAACCTTCTCAATGCTTGATGAGTCAATGCTCTATGAGCTTGAGGAAGGCTATGAGTATCTTATGATTCACCTCAGATAATCAAACATTAAAGGCTTGCAGAAAATCTGCAAGCTTTTTGTTTTTTGTGAAAATTTATCCTGCGAGGTCTTTTCTGCAAAGATAAATAAAACGGTTAAAAAGAAAAATCGGCTCACATTTCTGTAAGCCGAAATTTTTATTTTGTTCTTCGCTTCGCGGGGAAGCATCAATTATTTATAAAGAGGGCCGTAAACCTCGCATGCCTTTACGTCTGCTGCCTCGAGATCCTTTGTGCCGAATGCATTCCAGCAAGCGGGACGGAAGATCTTCTCGTCGGGAACGTTGTGGAGTGTTACGGGGATGCGGAGCATTGAGCAGAGTGTGATGATGTCTGCACCGATGTGACCGTAGGAGATTGCGCCGTGGTTTGCGCCCCAGTTGTTCATAAGGTCATAAGCTGACTTGAACGGGCCTTCGCCTGTGCAACGCGGTGCGAACCATGTGCAGGGCCATGTGTAGTCTGTTCTCTTCCAGATTGTGTCTGAAACCTCGTCGGGAAGATTTACAGTGTAGCCTTCTGCGATCTGAACAACAGGACCGAGACCCTTAACAAGGTTAAGACGGATCATTGTTGCAGGCATCTCTGACTTTGTAAGGAAGCGTGATGAATAACCTGCGCCACGGAAGTAGCCGTTATCTGCAGGACACCACTCTGTTGCCTTGTTACAAGCGTCGATATCCTCCTGAGTCATATTGTACCACTCTTTGATAAGAGCGTTGCCGTTTTCGTCCTTAACCTCACCGCAAGCGTCAAGACAGCAGGCACCTGAGTTGATAAGGTGGATAAAGCCGTCTGCATCCTTTGCCTTGCCTTCAAGGTCGTAGCCTGTAACGCGCTTAACAGCGTCTGTTGACCAGTATGTACGAACGTCTGCAAACATCTGTGCTCTGTTTGTAAGCAGCTTCATAAAGAGCATTGAAATACCGTTGAGAACGTCATTCTCTGTTGCGAGGATGTAGGGCTCACGAGCGCCGTTCCAGTCGAAGGATGTGTTGCAAAGAGCCTCTGCAAAGTCTGCGTTCGGATAGAAGTCTGTCCACTGACGCTGACCCTGGAAGCCTGCTGCGATAGCGTTGTGACCAACCATTTCTTCCTCACAGCCTGCGGGAAGATTCTTGTTGCCGTTCATAAGATCCTTGATGATAACCATCATCTTGACAACGAATTCCCAATCCTTTTCCTTCTGCTCGTCTGACTTTCTTACGAACTCGGGGTTCTTGTCGAAGCCTTCCTTGCAGTTTTCCTTTGTCCACTTGAGAGCCTTCTGGAATTCAGCCTCATCGTAGATGCCCTCTGTCATTCGTCTGATGATTTCTACCTCATCAACTGACTCAACGCGAAGACCGAGATACTCCTCGAGGAAGTTCGGGTCGATTGATGAGCCTGCGATACCCATACAGATTGAACCGATCTGAAGGTATGACTTACCCTTCATTGTAGCAACTGCAACTGCAGCGCGTGCGAAGCGGAGAAGCTTCTCTTCAACGTCAGCAGGAATGTTATCTGACTCGTCTGCCTCCTGAACGTCGTGACCGTAGATGCCGAATGCGGGAAGACCCTTCTGTGCGTGAGCAGCAAGAACTGATGCAAGGTAAACAGCACCCGGACGCTCTGTTGCGTTGAAGCCCCATACACCCTTGATTGTCATCGGGTCCATATCCATTGTCTCTGAGCCGTAGCACCAGCAGGGAGTAACTGAAAGAGTGATCATAACGCCCTCTTTCTTGAACTTCTCTGCGCAAGCAGCAGCCTCTGCTACACGGCCGATTGTTGTGTCAGCGATAACAACCTTAACAGGCTCGCCGTTTGAATACTTAAGGTTTTCCTCAAAGAGCTTCTTTGCAGCCTTTGCCATACCCATTGTCTGATCCTCGAGACCCTCTCTTACCTTAAGGGGACCTCTTCTGCCGTCGATTACGGGACGAATACCGATTACGGGATAATCGCCGATAAATCTGTTTTCTGCCATTATAATATCATCCTTTCAGAATAATTTATTATATTTCAAGCCTTTGGCCTGTTTACATTATTTCACGATTGCAAGGAAATTGCCGTATGCCTCTTCCCACTTGTCAACGTCTGCGGGAAGATATGTCTTGAGCTCGGAGGACTGGGCAACAATCCTTCTTGCCTCACCGATAGATGCAACCGCATCTGCAGACATAAGCTGAACTGCGACATTACCCATAACCGTTGCCTCAATCGGGCCTGCCTTTACGGTACGGTTGCAGGAATTTGCGGTAAGCTGACAAAGGAGAGTATCCTTCGTTCCGCCGCCGATAACGTGAATTACGGGGTAATCGCGCTCGGTGCATTCGCAGAGCTTTTCGAAGGTGAGCTTGTATTTCATTGCAAGGCTTTCGTAGATACAGCGCATAATCTCGCCGACCGTCTGCGGAACATACTGTCCTGTTTTTTCGCAGAACTCCTGAACTCGCTTCGGAATGTTACCGTGAGGCACAAACTCGGGTGCATCGGGATCGATAAAGCACTTGAACGGCTCAGCCGCAAGAGCCTCTCTCTCGAGGTCAGCGTAGGAATAATCCTCGCCCTGTCTCTGCCACTGACGGCGGCTCTCCTGAATGAGCCACAAGCCGATAATATTTTTAAGGAAGCCGACGGTACCGTCAAAGCCGCCCTCGTTAGTGATATTGATATTAAGCGATGTTTCGTTGACAATCGGCTTTTCAAGCTCCGTGCCGAAAAGCGACCACGTACCGCTCGAAAGGAATGCAAAGTTACCGTCCTCGCAGGGAACGGATGTGATTGCCGACTGTGTATCGTGACCGCAGACGGAAATTACGGGAACGGGATCAACACCGCACTCCTCGCAGATTTCGGGAGTGAGTGTGCCGAGAACGGTACCCGGCTTCACGAGCGGTGCAAAGAGACTTTCCTTGATGCCGAACGCATCGAGAAGCTCCTTCGACCAGCTCTTTGTCTGCAGATCAATAATCTGTGATGTGGAAGCGATTGAATATTCAGCACACATCCTGCCCGTGAGCATATATGCAAAAAGGTCGGGCATAAAGAGCATCTTGTCCGCACGCTCAAGCATCCACGGTCTGTACTTTTTAAGTGCAATAAGCTGATAAATCGTATTCAGCTCCATAAACTGAATACCCGTGATGCCGTACTGCTTTTCCCTCGGCATTGTTTTAAAGGATTCTTCAACAAGACCGACTGTTCTTTTGTCGCGATAGTGGATGGGATTTTCCATCAGCTTACCCTCGGAATCGATAAGACCGAAGTCAACACCCCAGGTGTCAATACCGATGCTGTCGAAGCCTCCTGCCATACGCGCCTTGATGATGCCCTGCTTGATTTCGTGGAAAAGGCGCAGAACATCCCAATAAACAGTACCGCCGACGCTTACGGGATCATTTGAAAAGCGGTGAACCTCCTCGAGGGTGATTTTTTCGCCGTCGAAGCAACCGATAATCGCACGTCCGCTCGAAGCGCCGAAGTCAAAAGCGAGAACTCTTTTAGTCATTGATTACAACACCCTTTTGAAGAATAATGTTTGCATAGATTGCAGTCTCACCTGTTGCGATGATTGCGAAAGCTCCCTTTGCCTTATCGTAGAAATCGAAGCGCTCAACAAGCTCAATACCCTTGTCGCCCTCGTTCTTTTCGATGATATCCTTATAAACTGCCCAGATTTCGGGACGGTTGTCGGGATCACCGTTATCCATAAGACCAACGGGATTTTCAACATAAGTATCAAGCGGCATAAGCTTGAGGATAGCATCAAGAATCTCAGGCACGCCATGACCGTCGCAGCGGATAAGACGCTTTGCATTTGTTGCAGCGGGGAAATTGCCGTCACCGATAACGAGATAGTCTCCGTGACCCATTTCCATAAGTGTTTTTAAAAGCTCGGGCGAAAGCACCGAGGGAATGTTTTTAAGCATAACAATTCTCCTTGTTTTCTGATTTAAAAGGCTGAACATACCTATTTAGGGTATTATACAATATCTAAAAATAAAAATAAAGTAAATTACTTGAAAAAAGTGCATAAATTTGCTTTAATGTTTTTATAAGGTTTTGCGAGGTGACAGTATGTTTGCGAGAGTTAACAGTTTGGGTATTTACGGTATGGAGGTTTTCCCCGTCACCGTTGAAGCGGATATATCGGGCGGACTGCCGAGATTTGACGTTGTAGGTCTCCCCGACTCTGCCGTCAGCGAATCACGTGACAGAGTTCATTCTGCAATAAAGAACTGCGGCTTCACCTTCCCCGTCAGCCGAATCACCGTCAATCTTGCGCCTGCGGACAGACGAAAGGAAGGTCCTATCTACGACCTCGCAATGTTCATCACGCTTCTGCTCGCATCCGAGCAGCTTGATGCCGACACGAGCGGCTACGCCTTCCTCGGTGAGCTTTCACTCGACGGAAAAATCCGCCACGTCAACGGCGTTCTGCCGATGGTTATCAGCGCGTGCCAGAACGGCTTTCACAGCATTTTCGTCCCTGCTGTCAACGCCAACGAGGCGGCTGTCGTTCAGGGTATTAAGGTACTGCCCGTTGACAGCGTAATGCAGGTCATCGACCACCTTAAGGGACTTTATAAAATTTCTCCCGCTGTGCCTCACGAGGAAAACGACGAGGACTCTTACCTCTATATGCCCGATTTCGCGGACGTCAAGGGACAGTTTGAGGCAAAGCGCGCACTCGAGGTTGCCGCCGCAGGCGGACACAACACGCTGATGATCGGCAGTCCCGGTACGGGCAAAAGCATGCTCGCAAAAAGAATTCCGTCAATCCTCCCCTCGATGACCTTTGAGGAAAGCCTTGACACTACAAAAATATACTCAATCGCAGGTGCGCTCAAGGGCAGATCACGGCTGATAACCTCGCGCCCGTTCCGTTCACCGCATCACACGGTTTCCACCGTCGGACTGTCGGGCGGCGGCGCAATTCCGAAGCCCGGTGAGCTTTCACTCGCACACAACGGTGTACTTTTTCTTGATGAGCTTCCCGAATTTTCAAGGCAGTCAATGGAGATTATGCGACAGCCTCTTGAGGACGGAAAAATCACCATTTCACGTGCATCGGGTACCTCATGCTACCCCTGCTCGGTTATGCTTGTCTGCGCAATGAATCCCTGTCCGTGCGGATATTACGGTCATCCTGTAAGGGATTGCACCTGTCACGAGGGTGCGGCGGCGCGTTATCTTTCAAAGGTCAGCGGACCTCTCCTTGACAGAATCGACATTCACATCGAAGTGCCTCCCGTGGATTTCGACAAGCTTTCCGATACTCACAAGGGTGAGCCTTCAGCAAAAATCAAGGAAAGAGTAGAAGCGGCAAGAAAAATCCAGCAGGAGCGCCTTAAGGATACAAACGCGAACTGCAACGCGCAGATGAACGCCTCTATGACAAGAGAGTTCTGCGTTGCAAGTGAGCCTGCAATGAAGATGCTTCAGATGGCGTTCGACAAGCTCGGACTTTCAGCGCGCGCCTATGATAAAATTCTGCGCGTGGCGAGGACGATAGCCGACCTTGATAATTCCGAAATCATCGAAGCAACACACATCGCAGAAGCAATCCAGTACCGCTCACTCGACAGAAAATTCTGGAATAAATAAAATAATTGTTGACAAATTGTTTTTCGCGATGTATTATTTAGAAAACCAAATACAGGGGTGCTGTGCAAACGGCTGAGATTATACCCTGCGGAAAAAAGTATAAATCGGAACTCGTTTTTTGGCGTGTTCAGATTCATACTGTTTCCCCGAACCTGATGCGGATAATGCCGACGTAGGAAGATATTGTTATACAAAACACTTACGCTCGGTTTAGCTGACCGAGCGTTTTCCGTTTTTTCTGCCACTTTCCCGGGATGTGGCGGGACGTATAGTATTATTGCTTCAGGTGAGGCTATAATTTCATCAGAAGCAGTTCCTCTGTTGACTGATATAAACAGTCAGGAAAGGAGTTTAAAATCAATGAAAAATAAAACAAACGATAACACGGTGAAGCTTACCGTCAGCGCAATTATGGTTGCGATGTCTACCGTGCTGTCCTTCATCAAGTTTTCAGAGCTGCCTTACGGAGGCTCAGTTACGCTTTTCAGCTTTGTTCCGATTCTCTTTGTCGGCTATGCCTATGGTGCAAAATGGGGCCTGAGTGCAGGTATTGTCTACGGTATTCTGCAGACAGTTTTCGGTATTTCGGGCGCTGTTGCGGGAGCAGGCTTTGCCTGGTATCAGGTGCTTCTCTGTGCGATGCTTGACTATATCGTCGCGGGCGCAATGCTCGGTCTCGGAGGTATGTTCAAGAAGGCTGTCAGAAATCCGCAGGCATCCTTCGGTCTTGGCGCACTTGCCGCCTGTGTTCTGAAATATATCTCACATTTCCTTTCGGGCTACATCCTTTTCGGCACCTATGCCGAGTGGTTTTTCACCGAGGGCGGCGGTATGGATTACGGCGCAGGAATCCTTGCGGCGTATTCGGGTAATACATTAAGCGTTGTTTATTCACTCATTTATAACGCGACGTTTATGCTCCCCGAAACAATAATCACCGTGATTATGGCTTGCATCATCATTTCCGTAAAGCCGCTCAGAAAGGCTTGCGGGGTTAAATAACAACTCATCAAGCGCCGTGCCGAAAGGTACGGCGCTTATTTTTGCACTAATTGTTAAATTCGGGTATCCGTTTTTGCACAAGGTGTTATTCATTTTCTGCCACAGGCATATTAAGATATAATCACACAAGCAAAAAGCCGCTTGTGTAACGGGCATATTCAACGCTTCGGCACAGGATAGCCCCAAAAGGGAAACAAGGGAAAGAAAACGGAATATGCCGACAATATCCTGTGCCGTCGCACCGATAAAGTGGGGTTTGTGGAGTTCTTTTGCCACCTCATCCGCCTCGTTCCTCGGCACCTTCCCCTTGAGGGGAGGCTCCGCCGTAGGCGGTGGTGAGGTGTAGGTTGCAACGCAACCGTTACCCCGACAAATTAAAATTTAACACAGCAAGTAAAAATCTATAAAATATAATGAGGTGATATGAATGCTTGAAATTTTATTCACGGTGATTTTTATCGCGCTGTTCGTATGGACAGCAAAGCTTCTTTTTAAAATCTCGTGGGGAGTTGCAAAAATTCTTGCAACGATACTGCTTGTGCTGGCGTTGCCGATACTCGTGCTTTGCCTTGTTTTTGCGGGCGGTCTCGCACTGCTCGTTCCGATAGGCATCGTCGCAGGCGTCGTCGGAATAATCAAGCTGTTCACATAACAAAAGCCAACGCAGACTCAATCTGTGTTGGCTTTATCTTTTATTCTGTTTTAATCCGCGAGCATATACCGTGTCAGGCTTGAGCTTACGCGGCGCTCACCTCTGTCAAGAACGCAGAAAACCGGCTCGCCGTTTTCGTCGGCATAAACGGTCATACCTTCAGCCTCGATTGACTCACCTACATTCCGCGTGAACACCGTCTGCACGTCGCCCGTTACAACATCAACACTGTAAATGTGCTTATTGCCGTCGAGCTCGTCGCAGGACATATAAAGCCTTCCGCCGAACATTTCCGCACCCTGACATCTGTCAATCTTCTGTGAAAGAGGAACGGTTTTTACAAGCTCAAAGGTTTCAAGATCAAAAACATTGAGAACAGCGGCATTTGTCCATTCTGCCGTGTAAAAATAATTTTTCTCCGCGTCTACCGCACACCACGGCACGCCCTCTTTATGAAGATCATAGGGAAGCGGATAATATCTGCCCGTATACTTAAGAGTTTCTGCATCATAAAGAACAATGCAGGAGCGCTCGTAATCAGGGCCGTCCTCAACTGCCGCATAAATCAATCCGTTATAAATACTGAGTCCGCCGATGTGGTCATATCCCATTTCTTCAAGCTCATCGGGAATAGCGTTCACGGTAATGCGGAAAATCTCTCCCGTTTCAAGGTCTGCCTTTCCGAGATTCTTATTGCCGCTGAAATAGAAATATTCACCGTCGTTGGTAACACCCTGCGAGGTTATCTGATAATCATAGAGGACATAGGTTGTCTTACCGATGACTTCTGCGCCCTCAGGTGCGGGAATATTCTTCTCATCACCGCTGACAACAAGCAGCATAATTACCGAGATGAGCGTTATCACCTTTTTGAAAATAACGTAAATTGTACCTAATGTAGCTGTCATAATAAGCCCTCCTTGGAAATATCAGCTTTTTGATTTTCTCAGATTTTTAAAAAAATCTGTCAGCTTCTGTGCACATTCTTCCTGCATAAAGCCCGCTGTAACCTCAGGCTTATGGTTATACGGCAAATCGAAAAGATTTACAACACTACCGCACGAGCCTGCCTTGTAATCCGATGCGCCGTAGACAAGGCGCTTTATCCTGCTGTTGATAATCGCACCCGTACACATCGGACACGGCTCAAGCGTGACGTACATATCACATTGCCACAGCCTCCAGCCGCCGAGCGTTCTGCATGCCTCATTGATAGCCTCAAGCTCCGCGTGGGCAAGGGCATTTTTATCTTTTTCGCGTCGGTTGCGTCCTCTGCCGACAATTCTGCCGTCTATCGTTATGACAGCACCGACGGGCACCTCACCCTCAAGCGCCGCCTCGTCCGCAAGACGGAGAGCTTCCTTCATAAAATCTGTATCATTCATAATGTCAACCTGCAATTCCGAAAACGGAAAAAATCGTGAGTATGCCGAGTATAACCGTCAGCGCCATTGAGACGTTATAAACCTTACGGGGCTTAAGCTGTGAATCACGCTTTGCTATCAGCGTCCACTTAATAAGGAAATATATCAACACTGTACTCAGTGCAATAAGCAGCACCATTCCCGATGCACTGTAAACCGTCGCCAGACTGAGCGACGTGTCGATAGAGATAAAGAGCGAAACGAGCATCGACGGTGCACAGACGAAGGCGAATTTCTTGACCGCGCCGTGCTTTGCAAGGATTGAAGTATCCTTTCTGAGCTTGTTGTGGCAGTTCTTTTTGAAAAGCACCATTGCGATTGCGCCGACAAAAATTGCAGCCGCTGTGATGACATAATAAGTAAATCCGCCCGCTTCGGGATTTTTTTCGAAATATGCGGTCATAATAACCGAATAAAGATTATTAAGGAAATGTATCGAAACGCTCGTCCAGATGCTGTTGGTTTTTATGCAGAAATAACCGAGTGCCACACCGACAATGAATGCAAACGGAATCTGCACCATATTGCCGTGAAGAATCGCAAAGGCAAAGGATGATGCAAAAATCGCAAACCAGTCGCCGTACTTGCGCAAGGGCTGAAGAACAACTCCGCGGAAAGCAAACTCCTCAAAAAGTGCAGGCACAACGGCAAAGTTAATGATATTGAGCATAAAGCCGAATACCGATGTAGGTGAAGCGAGACCCTCGAGTCCCGAATTGAATTCGATTTCAAACAGAGAGAAAAGCACGGAAAGCGACGACGTTGCGCTGTTGCCGATTACGCAGAACATAAAGCCTGCAAAAAGTGCAAGGATATAAAGCTCCTTCGATTTCGGCAGGTCAAAAATAAGAATTTCTTTTTTGACCTCACGCTTGCTCAGCAGGAAAAGCGCGAAGAACGGCAGAAAGGTATAGCTGAACTGCGCAATAACACTGACCGCGTGGTAATATGTTGTGTCGTTCATATAAAGCGCCCAGCTCGGAGAGAGACCGATAAGCGTTCCGATCACCGTCTGCATAACAACGCTTGCAATAAGGGCAAGTCCCGTCATCGTACCGTAACGGCGAAGCTGACAGTAACGGTCGTCAATGAGAGGATTATGTCCGCCGAACATATTATAAATATTCTGACTGTAGGTATGGTTATGCGCGCCGTCATGAACATCCTGCGCGTAATAATTGTAGCCGCTGTTATCCATCGTTTCACCTCTGAGCTGTCTTTATTTTTAATTATAGCCTAAACTTCGACATTTATCAAGGCTATCAAATGTTAACTTTTTGATAATATTATAATTACACTTGTTTTTTGCAGGGAATTGTTGTATACTGTACGATGTATAATTTTATAAGGAGATGACCCCTATGGATCCAATCAAGGTTGACTTCACCGGCGGCTCCTCTAACGGACCCGATAAAAAAACGAGTGTAGTTATCCCTCCCGAGAAAAAAGGACTTAAAATCGTTGTAAACATCATCGCCACAATCCTTTTCGGCGCTGTGCTTTATTACTTTATGCTTCCCGTTTTCAACTTCAAGTCAATTATGATGTACGCCTTCTTTGGTGCGCTGTCAGTTTTCTACATTGCTGTCAATTATGTCACCAGCGGCGCTCTTCGTACTCCTGACTACTCACCCTATGCTAACAAATCCTCCCTTGTACCGAAGATTATTATCGGTGTTCTCGTGGCGGTTGTTGCTATCGGTTATATCGCTTCTTCTGTTTTCTTCCGCGCTTCAAGCTATGCGGAGATTATTGACGTTCAGACCGGCGACTTCACCGCAGAGGTTGAGGAGGCTGATTTCGCAAGCGTACCCGTAATCGATGAGAAAACAACAGCAGTTATGGCAGACCGCGCACTCTCTGACCTTTCAGAGCTTGGTCTTGTTTCTCAGTTTACCGTTCAGCCGAACTACTATCAGATCAACTACAAGGACACTCCCGTCCGCGTTGCAGGTCTTCAGTATTCAAACATCATCAAATGGCTCACAAACACAAAGAACGGACTTCCCGCTTACATCATCGTTGACGCAACAACACAGAAGGCTGAGCTTGTTGCGGTTGAAGGCGGTATCAAGTATTCAACTGCGGAGCATTTCAATAAGAATGTTATCCGTCACGTCCGTTTTCAGTATCCGACATACCTCCTCGACACTCCGACCTTCGAGATTAACGAGGCAGGCCATCCGTACTGGATTTTCGCAAAGCTCGATATGACTATCGGTCTTTTCGGCGGTAAGGATGTTACAGGCGCTGTTATCGTTGACGGCGTTACAGGTGAATGCACAGAATATTCAATCGAGGATATCCGCACCAAGGAAGATCTCCAGTGGATTGACCGTGTATACTCTGCACAGCTTCTTAACGAGCAGTACAACTTCTTCGGAAGATATCAGGACGGCTTCTGGAACTCAATCCTCAGCCAGAAGAACACCTACTCAACAACAGAGGACTATTCTTACCTTGCTATGAATGACGACGTTTATATGTACACAGGTGTTACATCTCTTACAAACGACGAGTCAATCACAGGCTTCATCCTCATCAATCAGCGTACAAAGGACGCTAAGTACTACGTAATGTCAGGTGCTAAGGAATCCTCCGCACAGTCATCAGCCGAGGGTCTTGTTCAGCAGTACGACTACCGCGCATCCTTCCCGCTTCTTCTTAACATCGACGGCGAGCCGACATACTTTATGTCTCTCAAGGATGCAAGCAGCCTCGTCAAGGGCTATGCTATGATCAACGTCGGTCAGTACTCAATCGGTGCAACAGGTACAACTCTCACCGCTTGTATTGACAATTACGTCAAGGAGCTTGCAAAGAACAACATCAAGGTTGACGTTGATACGGATGTTATCATTGACAATCCGACAGACGGCGACGCAACAACCGAAAAGATCACTGCAACGGGTGTAATTACAGAAATCCGTACAGCAGTTATCGACGGTAACAGCGTCTACTACATCAAGCTCGATTCCTCCGACAGCTATTATTCAATCAAGGCTGCGGATGCTGAAAACGTTGTTCTTGTCAATAAGGGCAACACCGTAGCGGTTACAATCACAACCAACACAGGAAGCATCATCCCCGCTTCTGCAATCGAGGTTAAATAAGCTTAACACGGCAATAATAAAGCAGTATCAATCCGACGATTGATACTGCTTATATTTTTATTTTGTTTCCTTAAGCTTTACCTTCGGGAGGTCCAGCCTGAATATCGTTGCAAGAACACGGATAACAAAGGTAACAAGCACGGCAATTACAATTGCCCTGGTTCTGTCAAAATCTGCACTGTGCAGATGATAATAAACCGTTCCGCCTGCGATTGAAGCGAGGGCATAAATCCTCTTTTTAAGAACAAACGGAATTTCGCGCAGCATAACATCACGCAGGACACCGCCGCCGATACCCGTTATAACTCCGAGACAAACGGCAAGAACACTGTTGAAGCCGAAGCCCGAATCAATCGCAACCTGAACTCCCGTTACGGTAAAAAGTCCGAGTCCGACAGCATCGAAAATATTATTGACGCTGTCCACCGCCTTCGCCTTGCGCTGATAGCGCTCGCGGAAGATGTATGCAATAACAAAAACAACCGTTGAAACAACAAGCGCCGCCATAACATAGCGGTAATCCGAAAACATCCGCGGGGGTGTTGCACCGATGAGAATATCTCTTATCGCACCGCCGCCGAGTGCCGTGATTGAGCTTAAAACAAGCACTCCGAAAATGTCTACCCTCTTATTGATTGCGACCATCGCACCCGAGGTTGCAAACGCAACCGTTCCGATGATTTCGACAATAAAATATATCAGCTCCTCAAGCTCCAACCGAAACGCCTCCATTGACAACAAACTGAAGAATTGCAAGCGCATCTGACGAATTGAGCTTTCCGTCACCCGTCATATCTCCGCTTAGCCTGCGCGCAGGTCCGAGCGTCGTCAGCCCGACTGCATACTGAAGCACTGCAAGAGCGTCTGTTGAATTGACCTTGCCGTTCATATCGGTATCGCCGATAACAGACACTGTATATTCCGCTACGATTTTATTATCAACCGTAAACTTAACCTTTGAGCCCGTAGCAATAATTCCGCTGACCGTTCCCGAAAAGCTTACGGTAGCACCGCCCTCAAGAGAAACATATTTCTTCGTGAAGCTTGCGGGAGTGAGCTTCTGGTCGATACCTGAAACAATCTTTTTGGTTTCATCAACCTTGACACCGCTGACCTTTTTGAATTCATAGGCAGGTTTTGCGACCGGCGGCTTAGACTGCTCGTTGCCGCTCATCCCGAGTTCCTTGATAATCTGCGGATAATCATAATAGCAGTAGTTCATATCAACGTTACCATTGATGCCGGGTACGGAGCCCTTATCACTGTACTGCCACATACCGTAAACACCGTCGTAGGTGCAGCTGCTCGCATACTGAGCAATCCAGAAATGATAATCCGAAAGCTCCTCTGCATTCAATTCATCGCGTGCAAAGAACTTGTCGCAGTATATTCCCGCGTAGTATCCGCCCGCTTCAATCGTTTCGCAGAATTCCCTTGCAATTGCCGTTGCCGTAGTTGCGCTGAGCGCTCTCTGGTCATCGGTTTCCATATCGAAATAAACAGGCATTTCGAAAACACAGTCGTTTTCCTTAATCTGCTTAAGAACGAATTCTGCCTCCTCCCTTGCTTCGCTGACGGTCAGCGCTGCACTGAAGAAATAACAGCCGACAGGAATGCCCTGTTCCTTTACATTGCGGTAAAATTCCGCAAACTTCACGTCTCTGCCGATGCCCTTGCTGGCAGTTGCACGGTAACCGATACGAAGGATGATGCCGTCCACATTATCCGCAATCTTCTCCCACGAATTGATTTCGTTCCAGTATGAAAGATCGATAACGTCCCAGTTGACCTCACCGTGGCCCGGGTCGGGCTGTACGGGTGCGGTAACGGTAAATGTTCTTTCAAGCAGCACCTTATCCTTATTATAAGTATCGCTCGCAACGATGCGGTAAACGTATGTACCTGCCTTAAGCTGAGAGAACGTCATATATCGGTCGATATTGTTGATATTATATGTGTTTGTGCCGGGATTTACTGTTTTTGTGAACTGCAGCGTTCCGTTTGAGCTTCTTACCGAGCAGGTCACAGAGGTGATTGTATATTCGGATACAACCGTGCCGTAAACCGAGAAGGTTTTACCCTCAAGAAAAGTTGAGGGCGCTACGGGATTCTCGAGCTTCAGCGTATCATATTGGTCCTTTGATATAACAGAGAACTCCTTTTCAAGAAGCACTACCCCGCTTTCGGCGGTATCCGTTGCTACGATTTTGTATACATACTCACCTTCCTTAAGCCGGGAAAAGGTCATAAGATAGTCAACGTTATGTATATCGTAGGTTTTTGTGCCGGGCTTACCTGTATATTCGAACTCCGCCTCGCCGTCATAATCGTACACACCGATTGTGACCGCCATAATTTTATTGCTCGACGTAACGATACCGTAGACTGAAAATGTATTTCCCTCTACGATTTGGGTAGGATAAACCTCGTCAGTGAGCCTGATATCTGACGCCGCCGCCACAGGCACAATAAGACAAAGAAGCAGGGTGATTACGGCCAGAAGTGCCGAAACGAGTTTCTTCATCAGCATTTTTATTTTTTCCTCCATTTTAGCAAATCTTGTATGTTTTCCGACTATTTAGTATATTATAACATAAATATAGGTGTCTGTATACTTGCAAATAAAAAAATTTGTTGGTATAATTTGGAAAATTGAGGTGATTGCTATGGGATTTTTTAATCGGAGTGAAGTTCTGCTCGGCGCTGATGCTCTTAACACGCTGAAAAACTCACATGTCGCGGTTTTCGGAGTCGGCGGTGTCGGCTCTTATACAGTCGAGGCACTCGTGCGCGGCGGTATCGGCAGGCTGAGCATTTTTGACGGAGATACCGTCAGTGAGACAAATATCAACCGTCAGCTTGTTGCAACATCAAAAACAGTCGGTGAGGATAAGGTTTTAGTCGCAATGTCACACGCACTTGATGTAAACCCCGACATTCAGGTAAAAGCAGAGAAAATCTTTTTTTGTGCCAAAAATGCCGACAGCATAGATTTTTCACAATTTGACTATGTTGTCGATGCAATAGATACGGTTTCGTCAAAGCTTCTTCTGATAGAAAAATCAAAAGCGGCAGATGTACCCGTTATCAGCTGTATGGGCGCGGGCAATAAGCTCGACCCGACACGCTTCGAGGTTTCGGATATCAGTAAAACCAGCGTTTGCCCGCTTGCAAAGGTTATGAGGTATGAGCTGAAGAAACGCGGCATCACCAAGGTCAAGGCTGTCTGGTCAAGGGAGGAGCCCATAAAGCACGGACTTTCCGAAAACGGCAGACCGCTTCCCGGAAGCGTGTCCTTCGTCCCCTCCGTTGCAGGACTTATAATTGCAGGCGAGGTTATAAAGGATCTTATAAAATAAAAATATCACCGATATGCCCGTCATATCGGTGATTTGTCTTTATTTACCTTCTGCTGATCTGCTTTCGTCCGAGCCGAGGCACAGCCTCATCCGCAAGAACCGCCTTCGCGGAATCGTGAAGCATAACCTCCAGCTTATGCGGACTTATATCAGCAGGAAAAAACTGCATCATCTGAGCGATATTGTTCGATCTGTGCACGGGTGAATGCGCATCCGTGCCGATAAAGGACGCAAGTCCGTTATATGCCATTGAATAGGCAAGCTCAAACTCCCGCCTTCCGTCCAGACTGGCAAGGCTGGCGGCATTGAGCTGGAACAGCACTCCGTTTTTCGCAAGAGAATTTACAGCATCATAATCCTCCTGAAAATATTCATATCTCTCAGGATGCGCGATAATCGGCACTAGTCCCGTTTTTACAATCTCATCAAGATATTCGTAAATCTTCCTTAGCCTGAGATTTCTGAACGAAAATTCAACGAGCAGATATCGGCTCGAATTTATCGTCAGCCGTGTCAGATCGTCCGCAAAGAAAATATCGTCATCAATGAATACCTCTGCACCCGGGAAAATTTCAACGGCAATGCTTTCTTCCGCAAGCCGTTCACGAAGAACACGGATTCTTTCATCCCTTTTTTCTGTGAATGCGGCAGCATTATCCATAGTCCTGACGTGTGGTGTTGCGACAATTCGGTCAATCCCGTTTTCTTGTGCAATACGGCACATTTTCAGCGAGGCTTCAAGATCGCGTGCGCCGTCATCGATATTGTTGAGAATGTGACTGTGGATATCAATCATTGTTCTCAACTCCTTTAAAAATTAGTTGATAAATCAGTGGATAATGCCGTGTGACTGCTGTTCCACATAGTTAGGAACAATTTCCTTAAGTATACGTCTGATATCGCTTTCCTGTGCATTTTTCAGCTCATCGAGCTTCTTCTCGAACAGTTCATCGTCCATCTTGAGCGGCTTTGTAACAAAAATCTTGTTGTTAGCCGTCATCTTACGCTCGTTGCTTTCCTCTTCAAGAGAAAGCTCCTCATAAAGCTTTTCACCCGGACGCAGACCTGAAAACTGAATCTTGATTTCTGAATACGGCTTGTAGCCCGAAAGTCGGATAAGATTTTCCGCAAGGGAAAGAATTTTTACCGGCTCACCCATATCAAGAACGAAAATTTCGCCGCCGTTTGCCAGTCCGCCGGCCTGTGCAACGAGCTGTGATGCCTCGGGAATAGTCATAAAGTAGCGTGTAATATCGGGATGGGTAACGGTAACGGGTCCGCCCGCCTTGATCTGCTCGGTAAAAATAGGAATAACACTTCCGTTTGAGCCGAGAACATTACCGAAGCGTACAGCCGCGAACATAGTGCTTCCGCCACACTTGCGCTGGAAATACTGAACAACCATTTCCGTAACGCGCTTTGTCGCGCCCATAACATTTGCAGGGTTAACCGCCTTATCCGTCGAAATGCTTACAAATCGTTTAACACCAAAATCGATTGCCGTCTTTGCGACATTATATGTTCCGAAGATATTATTCTTGACTGCCTCCTTCGGACTGTCCTCCATAAGCGGTACGTGCTTATGCGCCGCGGCATGGAAAACAACTGTCGGTCTGAATTCCCCGAAGACCTCAGCAAGTCTCTTTTCGTCACGGATAGAGCCGATACGGATGTGCACCTCGGGATAGCCGTGATTAACAGAATCGAGCTGATTTTTAAGCATATATGCATTATTCTCGTAAATATCAAGAACAACAATCTTTTCAGGCTTATACTTTGAAATCTGACGGCAAAGCTCACTGCCGATTGATCCGCCGCCGCCCGTTACAAGAACCGTCTGACCTGTGATATAGTTGCAGACCTCGGGATCGAGCTTGACCTCAGGACGTGCAAGAAGGTCGGAAATGTTAACATCGCGTATTCTGCCAACCTCAACGCCCTCTGACATTTCATTGATCGACGGAGAGGTCTTGAGCTTACAGCCCGTCTCAACTGCAATGCGCATAATCTCTGTCTGGCGCTCATTGGCTGCCGACGGAATACACATAATGATTGTATCAATATCATACTTGCGCGCCAGATGAGGAATATCCTCACAGCTGCCCTTGACAGGCACGCCGCGGATGCGCTTTCCGATTTTGTAGGGATTATCGTCGACCGCAACAACGGGCTTACCCTTAGCGTAGTGTGATGCGCCGAGCTCGCTGATGATAATCATAGCCATATCGCCTGCACCGACGATCATAACCTTATCGATTTTGTTGTGCATATTAAAGCGCTGTGCTCTTATCATACGGCGGACAACACGGTACATAAAGCGCATTCCGCCGACAAACAGCGCCGCAAGAATTGTACCGAGGATATAGACATAAATACTTAAGCAGCCGCGGTCAATCTGTGCCATAGCAAGACCGAATTCCGTCATTGCAAGGTCAATCGCTACGCTCGCAAGTCCGCCTATAAGTACGGCGGAGCAGATATTTGCAAGCTCTCTGATACCGGCATATTCCCACATGCTGATATACACCCTAAAGGCATTTAACAGCATCAGGAAAACAACCGTAACGGGAATTGCTCTCTGGGCAAAAATTGTTACCCAGACATCAAAGCTCGCTTCATTGAATACGCTGTTTATAGAAAGCTGTGCAACGATATAAGCAAGGTTAACCGCAATAATATCGTATGCTGCCATAAGTGCCCGCTTTGTAAGCTTCGCCTTCCAGTTTATACGTCCCATAAAAGTCCTCCGTTTTTATTTTTAACAGAATTTCAAGGCATAAATAACTGATTATATTTTAATATATGCACATATAAAAGTCAAGGGAAATGCCGTAATGAAAGCATTGACAGAAAACGAAAATTATGTTACTGTTTTGGTGATAACACCTAAAAAATAAAAAGGAGTTTTTGATATGATAGGTCTCGGTACATGGGAAGCCCCGATCAACACAATGCTGTTCAGAGGTACGGGCAGAGTAAAAATCAGCGATGTAAACGGTGAATACGATTTTCAGTTTGAGCTCGTCGGTGAAAATCTTCCGAAAATAACGGTCAAGGACGTTGAGGAGGACGACGATACACTCACCGCAGTCGGCGAATGCGAGGCATTCCCCGGCAAGGAGATTCCCGTCAGCGTGACCTTTGATGACGATACCTTCGTATGCGTTGTCAAGCTCCCGTTCGTAGGTAAAATCAAGCTCAGCGGTAATAAAATTGCAGATTGATAAACACGGCTCGCTTCGAACGAAGTGAGCCGTGTTTTTATTTAATCTCGTTTATCAGATATTTAATCTCTCTTTTAAGGATATTGAACAGCTGGCAGAAGAAGCGGATGATTTTTTCGACGAGCCATTCTCTGTCATAGTCGCCGTCCTCGCCGCCGCCCGCGTAGCAGCCGATATTTGCGCTTGTGATTTCGTTTCCGAAAAAGTCCGTTGTAAGATCATCCTCAATCACCTTGCCCTTGCCGATAAGCGGTGAATCCGCAACGAGCTTATATGCCTCGCAGCCCTCGCCGCCGACAAAGCCCGGAACGGTATTTATCGAAGAAATCATATCAAAAATCGGCTTCGGACAGTTGTAATAGCAGTTGTTCGCAAAATCCATTCCTGAACCGATGATATCATCAAACTCAAAATAAATCTTTTCGCCATCCTTCGGGATGATGATATTGTTAGCAAAAATTCCGTCGTAGATATTGGTTACCTGAAACTCACCGCATCCGATGATCGTGTTGTTGTAAAACTTAAAGCCATACTCGCCTGCTGCTGAGCTGGTCTTGCTTCTGCCCTCGCCGTCATTGACGGAAAGACAGTATCTGACCGTGTTGTTGCGCTGACCGCTGTAATTCGCGTTATTGCACATAAAGCGCATATTATCGTGAGAATAGATGTACTGATAGGTGCAGTTGTTCGTGTGGGAGTCAAAGTCGATTGACATTCCGTCACCGTAATTTTTCTGTCCTGCGATTTCGCAGTACTGAATGATGCTGTTTTCGCTGCCCCAGAACCACATAGCCGCCGTAAAATAGGTCGGCGCGCCGTTCTCGTCAACACCGCTGCCCTGACAGCAATCAATCGAACGGCAATGGGTAACAAGAGCTCCGTCACACATACCGACAACGACAGCCTCGCTGTCCATATCGTGGAAATAACAGCCCTTTATGAGCAAGCCTGTGTTGTAAACGGGATCAATTTCTTCTTCAGTTGCGCACCACGGATTCTGCTCATCGTTCCACGAGCCCCAGACATTGATACCATTGCCGCAATCGTACATTTCGCAGTTTGTGATCGTAAGGTCGTTTACCGCATAGCGTGAGCGCGCGGGAAGTCCCTTGACCATAATACAGCATCTTGCAAGTGCCGCACCCGCTGATGTGTTATCTCTTGCGGGAAGGTGATAATTCTGAATGTCGTGGAATTCAACATTATCAATCGTGATGCCGTATGATGTTTCGTTGAGCGTGTCAATCCATATTCCGCCGCCGTTGGGTGCGGTGATTTCAAGGTTTGAAACAGTTATATAGCTGCAGTCGAAAAGACGAAGAACCTCAGCTGCCTCATTTGTTGTAAGAAGCGGCTTTTCACCCTCACCGTATGAAGAAATCACGATCGGATTTTCCTTTGTTCCCGAAGCTGTAAGCGTAGCCGCGCACTCGTAAGTGCCGCCACACTTGAAAAGAATGTGCATACCGGGTCCGTACGGAACACTGCCGAGCGGAGCAATCGTCTTCCACGGCTTTTCGAGCGTACCCTCACCCGTTATGTCATCACCGCCGGTTGAATCAACGTAATAGTAATAGTCAATACCCTCGGCAAGTGCCGTCGGCAGGCTGAATGCAACCACAGAAAAAAGCATAACAGCCGACATTAAAACCGAAAGAAATCTTTTCATAAAAAAGTCCTCCCTTGAGTTTCTTTTTTTACCATATCACAAGTAAAAAGCATTGTCAAACGAAAACGCAGCAGATCTCACTCCGCTGCGTCATTTTACTGATTACTGTGTTTTCTGAACTTGAAGCCCGATTCTTCATCGTCCTCATCGTCCTCGTCCGCGCTTTCCTCGGGAAGGATTTCCACACGGATTTTTTCGATTCTTCTGTTGTCAACCGCAAGAACGGTAAACTTAAGGTTTTCGAACATAACCTCGTTCATCTCGCCGTCCTTCGGCAGATATCCGAGCTCGCTTATAATAAAGCCCGCGACGGTATCGTAATCGTCCTCGGGAAGCTTCTTGCCCGTAAGCTCGTAGATTTCATCGATATTCATAATACCTTCAATCGTGAAGGTTGTTTCGTTGATCTGTGAGAATTCCTCTTCCTCATCGTCATATTCGTCCTGAATATTTCCGACGATAGCCTCAACGATATCCTCAAGCGTTACGATACCTGCCGTTCCGCCGTATTCATCAACAACTACAGCCATCTGAGTCCTTGTTGCGGTCATTTCCTTGAAAAGATCACCGCAGATTTTCGACTCGGGAACAAACATCGGAACGCGCATAACATCCTTAAGCGATGTCTCGGGCATATCCTGACCGACGTATTTGAGAAGATCCTTGATATATACAATGCCGACAATATTGTCGGGATCGTCATCAAAAACAGGAATACGCGAATAGCCGTGCTCGATACTGAGATTGACTGCCTCCATAACCGGATCGTTAAGCTCAACGGCCGTCATATCCGTACGGTGCGTCATAATGTCACCCGCATCAAGGTCGTCAAACTCGAAGATGTTGTTGATCATTTCCTTCTGAACGTCCTCAATAACGCCCTTCTCGCCGCCGACGTCAACCATCATACGGATTTCCTCCTCCGTGACGGTTTCCTCATCCGCGTGGGGATTGAAGCCGAGAATTCTTACAACTGCATTTGTCGAAAAAGAAAGCACCTTTACGACAGGGCTGAAGAATTTAGATATAAAAAGAAGAACTCCTACAACCTTGAACGAAATCTGCTCAGGCTTCTGCATACCGATTTTTTTCGGAACAAGCTCGCCGAAAACAAGTGAAAAGTATGACATAATCAGCGTGATAAGAACAACGGAAATACCGTTGATTACGCTCGCACCGAGAACTCTTTCCACCGCCGTGCCTGCGAATGCGCCCGCAAGCATATCAGCAAAGTTCTGCGAAGCACTTGCTGATGTAAGGAAGCCTGCGAGGGTAACGCCGATCTGAATCGTCGAGAGGAATCTGCTCGAGTTCGCTGTCAGCTTCGCTACCGCCCTTGCCTTCTTGTGTCCTTCTTCTGCCATTTTGTCTATTTTGTTGTCATTAAGGGATATAATCGCAATCTCGCTCATCGAGAAAAATGCGTTCACCAAAATAAGCAGGATAAGTAAAACTAATTTCAGTATAATCCCAGCCGGGTCATCCATTATGGATTAACTCCTTTCAATAGTAAAAGTGTACTCTATTACAAGTCCGTAATATTGTAGCACATTATTTTATAATAGTCAACGATTGCAAATTTATTCAAAAAATGTATATTTATAAATTTTGTTGTTTTGTCAATTGACTTGTGATACCGCCGGCACAAAAGCACAATTTATTGTGGATTGAAAACAGGCGTGTAGAAAGTGGTTTTTGCTATTTTCTTTTGACATTTTAGCGTGTATAATGATAGTTGGTATTTTATCGATATATAAATATAAATATAAATTTAAGGATTGTGGAAAATGGCTTATTCAATTAACCCTGCCGTGTTCGGATCGATGTTTGCCGTACCGTCGCAGGTCGTTGACAACAACATAAAACTGGCAAGTGCGTCCCAGCTGAAAACTCTGCTGTGGATTTTCCGCCACGCAAGCGAGCCCGTTGACCCTGCCGTCATCAGCAGGGAAATCGGCTACAGCGCAAGTGACGTCACTGACGCGCTCACCGTGCTTTGCGAATGGGGTGTGCTCACAACGGACAGCAAGGTGATAACTCCCCTGCCCGCGCCCGAGACACCTGCACCGCAGAAGTCAGAAATCAAGAAGGAATTACCCGAGCTTGCACCCGTCAAGCCCACCTACGAGCAGGTTGTAAAGCGTTGTCAGGAATCCCCCGTTATCGCGAATATGTTCACGGACATTGAGGGGCTTCTCGGCAAAACAATCGGATATGACAGTCAGTGCATCCTGCTTATGATGCACGACCAGTACGGCTTGCCCGTCGAGGTAATATATATGCTCGTCAGCTACTGTGTCTCCGTCGGCAAAAGTAACCTTGCATACATAGCAAAGGTCGGCAAAACCTGGGGTGAAAAGGAAATCGACACCATTGAAAAGGCGGACGAGCAGATCAGAATCCTCAACTCCTGTATTTCGCTTTGGAAGGAGCTTGCACGAATGGCGGGAATACAGAATCCCCGCCCGACATCCTCGCAGGCGGCATATCTCAAAACGTGGTCAACCGAATTCAGATTCGGTGTTGATATGATTTACCTCGCTTACGAGGAAACGCTCGACCGTTCAGGCAAAATCAGCTTTGCTTATATGAACAAGGTGCTTGCCAGCTGGCACGAAAAAGGACTTAAAACTCCCGAGGATGTCGAAAACGACAAGCAGGCATACCGTGCAAAGAACAGAAAAGCAACGGATGCGGACACATCCTACGATATGAACGAATTCAACCGCAGGGCAAATCAGCTGCCCGTATACAAGAAGGGGGAATAAACCATGGCATTCAGCAAAGATACTTACGAGAAAGCCGAGCGCGAAATGAAAAAGCGCCGCAACGAGGCACTCTTACAGCGCGAAAAGCGTCACGACGAGGCTGTGAATAAAATCCCTGAGCTTCTCGAAATCGAGGAGACTATGGCACGTGCAGGTCTTGCAACAATCAAGGCAGTCGGAATGGGTAACGGCGGAGAGGATTACATCAGGACTCTCGCGGAAATCAACCTCGACGCTCAGTCAAAGCGCCGCTCGCTGCTCATTAAGAACGGTTATCCCGAGGATTGGCTCGACGCAAAATTCACCTGTCCGAAATGTGAGGACAAGGGTTCCGTAGGCGGTTATGTCTGCGACTGCTTCAAGCTCCTTCTGCGCTCGATTGAATACGAAAAGCTTTGCTCGAAACTCCCCGTTGACAAATGCCGGTTTGATAATTTCAAGCTCGACTACTATCCTGAGGGTGCAGGCATCAGCCCCCGTCAGCGTATGGAAAGTGTTCTCGGCTACTGTAAGGCTTATGCCGACGATTTCGGTGCTAAATCCCCCTCCCTTCTGCTTTACGGCAAGACTGGACTCGGCAAAACCCACCTTTCACTCGCGATTGCGGGCAAGGCTGTTGAAAAGGGATACGGCGTTATCTATATGACCGCGCAGAATCTTTTCAACCGTCTCGAGCGCGAGAAATTTGGCAGAGGTGACGGTGAAAATACCGAGCAGGCAATCCTCGACTGCGACCTTCTTATCATCGACGACCTCGGCGCGGAGTTCAGCACTCAGCTGACTGTTTCCGCCCTTTATAACATCGTCAACTGCCGCGGACTCGAGGAAAAGCCGACGATAATCAGCACCAATCTCGACCCCGAGGCAATCAGAAACACATACAGCGACCGTATCGCTTCAAGAATACTGAGCACATATACCATTCTTCAGTTTGACGGTGCGGACATAAGACAGCTTAAAACCATTTAACATATTACAGGAGACACTATGGATATTATTTCAGCACTCACCAATGAATTTAAACTCCAATCGTGGCAGGTAGAGAACGTTGTCGGTCTTATCGACGACGGCAACACTATCCCGTTCATCGCCCGTTACCGTAAGGAGGCTCACGGCACTCTCGACGACCAGACTCTTCGTGAGATTTCCGAAAGACTCGAATACCTCCGCAATCTGGACAAGCGCCGCGAAGAGGTGCGCGCTTCCATTGAATCGCAGGAAAAGCTGACGGAAGAAATCGCCGCCGCACTCGACAAGGCGGTAACTCTCGCAGAAATCGAGGACATCTACCGCCCCTTCAAGCCAAAGAGAAAGACACGCGCTTCCGTTGCGCGCGAAAAGGGACTTGAGCCGCTCGCCGCCGCTATTTATGCACAGCTTAAGGACAGTCCCGCCGCAATCGAGCTTGCGCAGGAATATATAAACGAAGAAAAAGAGGTGCTCACCGCAGAGGATGCTCTGCAGGGCGCTATGGATATTATTGCCGAGGATATCTCCGACAATGCGGATATCCGCCGCCGACTTCGTAATCTCTTCACCGTTCTCGGTGTTGTCAACGTTAAGGCATCCGACGAAACGGCGCAGAGCGTTTACGAGCAGTATTATGATTTTTCACAGCATGTTGATAAAATCGCAGGTCACAGAGTTCTTGCAATCGACCGCGGTGAGCGCGAGGGCTTCCTCAAGGTCAGCGTTGAGCTTGACAGGGTGAAGGCCTCAAACGTCATCACCTCCGTCACACTTTCCGACAGCGGCTCTCTCTGCACGGACACGGTCCGCGATGCAGGTGCAGACGCTTATGACAGACTTATCTATCCCTCGATCGAGCGCGAAATCCGCTCAATGCTGACGGAAAATGCCGCCGCAGCCGCAATCAAGGTCTTTTCCTCCAACCTCAAGGAGCTTCTGCTTCAGCCTCCCGTAAAGGGCAAGGTTACGCTCGGACTTGACCCCGGCTACAGAACGGGCTGCAAGGTTGCCGTTGTTGACGAGACGGGCAGAGTGCTCGACACGGGTGTTGCTTACATCACACATTCAGCCGCTCAGCAGGAAAGTGCAAAAACTCTTATTAAAAATATGATTAAGCGCTACGGCGTTAAGATTATCGCAATCGGCAACGGTACAGCTTCAAAGGAAACCGAGATTTTCACCGCAAATCTTCTTAAGGAAATCGGCGGTGACACAGCATATATGGTTGTCAGCGAGGCGGGCGCTTCCGTCTACTCTGCATCAAAATTGGCGGCAGAAGAATTTCCGCAGTTTGATGTTTCTCTCAGAAGCGCGGTTTCTATCGCGCGCCGTCTGCAGGACCCCCTGGCGGAGCTTGTAAAAATTGACCCGAAGGCAATCGGCGTCGGTCAGTATCAGCACGATATGCCGAAGAAGGAGCTCGATAACGCTCTCAACGGCGTTGTTGAGGATGCGGTTAACAATGTCGGCGTTGACGTCAACACCGCTTCACCGTCTCTTCTGACAAGAGTATCTGGCATCAACAGCACGGTTGCAAAGAATATTGTCGCATTCCGTGAGGAAAACGGCGCATTCACAAGCCGAGCACAGCTTAAAAAGGTGCCGAAGCTCGGCGCAAAGGCATTTGAGCAGTGCGCAGGCTTTATGCGCGTTGCGGAAAGTAAGAATCTCCTTGATAACACGGGCGTTCATCCCGAAAGCTACGATGCCGCGAAGGCACTTCTCGAGCTTTGCGGTTACACCGTAAAGGATGCCGCCGCAGGTAAGCTGGACACACTTTCAGAAAAAATCGAAGCAATCGGCATTGAAACAGCCGCTGAAAAAATCGGCGTAGGTGTGCCGACGATGCTCGACATCATAAAGGAATTGAAACAGCCGGGACGCGACCCGCGTGACGAGCTTCCGCCCCCGATGCTCCGCACCGATGTTATGGATATGAACGACCTTCAGCCGGGTATGGAGCTTCAGGGCACCGTACGAAATGTTATCGACTTCGGCGCATTCGTGGATATCGGCGTTCATCAGGACGGACTTGTTCACATTTCACAGATCACAGATAAATTCATCAGGCACCCCTCCGAGGTGCTCAAGGTCGGTCAGGTCGTTACCGTATGGGTAATTTCCGTTGACACGAACAAAAAACGAATTTCACTTACAATGAAGGAGCCAAAAAATGGCTAAAAGAAACACAACCGCTCATAAAAAAGCTGAATTCTGTCCCGTTGCAAAAAAATGCGGAGGCTGTCAGCTGCAGAATCTCACCTACCCCGAACAGTTAAGCTACAAGCAGGCGAAGGTTATCCGCCTGCTCGGCAAGTTCTGCCGTGTTGAGGATATTATCGGTATGGAAAACCCTTACAATTACCGCAACAAGGTGCAGGCGGCATTCGGAATGACAAGGGGCGGCAAGATAATTTCGGGCGTTTATCAGTCAAAATCTCACAGAATCGTATGCGTTGACGAGTGCCGTCTTGAGGACAAAAAGGCGGACGAAATCATCGTCACCATCCGCAATATGATGAGACACTACCGTATGCTCCCCTACAACGAGGACACTCGGGTCGGCTTTCTGCGCCACGTGCTTGTCAAGCGCGGCTTTACAAGCGGACAGGTTATGGTTGTTCTCGTCACGGGTACACCGATGTTTCCCGGCAAGAACGCTTTTGTAAAGGAGCTTCTTAAAAAGCATCCCGAAATAACAACAATCATCCAGAATATCAACCGTGAGCATACGAGCCTAGTTCTCGGCGAGACGGAAAAGGTACTCTACGGCAAGGGTACGATTGAGGATACTCTTTGCGGATGTGTTTTCAGAATCTCAGCAAAATCCTTTTATCAGATAAATCCCGTACAGACAGAAAAGCTTTATTCAACCGCGATTGATTTTGCAGGACTCACGGGCAACGAGACGGTTATCGACGCCTACTGCGGAATAGGCACAATCGGCATCATCGCCGCGCAGAAGGCGAAGGAGGTTATTGCCGTCGAGGTAAACAAGGACGCCGTTTTCGATGCAAAGAACAATGCCAAGCGCAATGAAACGCAAAACATAAAATTCTACTGCGCAGATGCAGGAAAGTTTATGACGGATATGGCGGCAGACGGCAGAACGGCAGACGTCGTGTTTATGGACCCTCCGCGCGCAGGCAGTGACGAGGCTTTTCTTTCAAGCGTTGTTACACTCAGCCCGAAGAAAATTGTCTATGTCTCCTGCAACCCCGAAACGCAGGAGCGCGACCTTAAATATCTGATTAAAAACGGATATAAGGTCAAGAAAATCCAGCCCGTGGATATGTTCCCGCATACGAATCATGTTGAAACTGTTGTTTGTCTCAACAAACAATAGTTTCAACGTCGATATGCTCCGCGGGCAGCGTCGCTCGATATGTGCTGTGCACTCGATATGTACTTCGTACTCGATATGCATTGCTCAAAAGCAATGCGAGTTTTTAGCGGAGCTATCGACACTCGTTGCCAACGGCAACATATCGAGTTTTGAGTATCACGAAAAACATATCGAATAATCGTTCGCGATTATATATCGAGTTGCTTTGCAACATATCGACCAAAAGGAGTTGATACAATGGCAGACAATAAAAACCAACTCCGCGAGGATGCTATCGAATTAGCAATACAGATATCCGATTTTTGCGACCAACTGAAAGGTTGTACTGTTTATGCTAATCAGATTGTTCGTTCATCTTCATCAATCGGAGCAAATATTCACGAAGCCAAATATGCGCAAAGCAAGGCTGACTTTGTGAACAAATTGGAAATATCATTAAAAGAATGCTCTGAAACGGAGTATTGGCTCGAGTTGCTTTTCAGAAAAGGAAAAATGGAAGAAAAAGCGTACAAGGATTTGCGCAACAGCTGCGGCTCTATCCGCCGACGTTTGATTGCTTCGATTACAACCGTAAAAGGAAAACAAGATGGACAAAAGTGAAATTATTAAAAATATCGCGCTCTTGTTGTTAGAAAACAACAAGCCTGCCGCTAAGGAATTGCTTCAAAACCAATATACACATCAAACAACAGAAATTCATAGTCGTTCATATTCTTTAAAAGATAAGATGCTCCAATTCATAACAGATGGATTTATTGATAGATATACAGGAAAAAAGCTCATAAATCCCGGTCTTTTAAAGATAATATCTTGCTATTTTCCGAACGAGTTCCCGTACGATCCACATTGGAAAATGACTAAAACACATCCTGCCTATTGGGATTTCGTTCCTACTATCGATCATATCATTCCTATTGCTAAAGGCGGATTAGATAGACCTGAAAACCGAGTCACTACTTCAATGAAAAACAACTCAATAAAATCCAATTATTCTTTGGATGAAATAAACTGGAATTTATTCCCGAAAGGTAATTGCCAAGAATGGGACGGATTAACACAAGTTTTTATTGAACTCGTAGAAAATGATGTTGAACTTTGCAATGACCCTTATATAAACAGATGGTATAAAATTTCCAAGAATTTACATTCAGCTTTGATATCTGAAAAAATTTTTATTTTTACCAGAAAATGGATCAAAAAATTCTCAGATAAAAATATAAACTATCTTGAATTAGTTGATTCTTATTTTGCAGATGATTGTAATAGCCTTGGCTTCGAAATGGATTGCGGTAAAGCTTTCCAAGAAAAATATGGTAAAGCCGTCTACAACTCAAAAGAGCTGGATTTAATAATAGACCAAATATCAGACATATCCTTGCTTGGTTCTGCAATATATTCCCGTTGGAGATATTTTAATCATTGGGCATACAGTGCAGAAGAAATACTTGAAGAAGAAAATAGAAAATGGTTTCTATTAGCACTCAATCGATTGTCTGAACTTGCGAACCACAACACTTAATTTAAAAACAGGATTATCCAATATATCCCCGAGGTGATAATATGGGAGAAAAAATCAAAAAGCTCATCGGTGTTCAGGGTGATTTCAGATCCGCCATTCTGCCGATGATAAATTACAGCTACGCTAATATGTATATGGGCGGCGCGGGATACATCATCAGTATGTATTTCACCGTATTCCTGACCGACGTCGTAAACCTGTCTCTTAATCAGGCCGGTATCGTCGTTATGATCGCCACGGTGTGGGATGCGGTGACCGACCCCGTTATGGGTATCATCACCGACCGCACACGCTCAAAAACGGGTAAGCACCGCCGCTATCTGCTCTGGGGTATTCCGCTGATGGTTATTTCCTACACCCTGCTGTGGAATTCCTTCGGTCTCAACGGCAAGGAAAATCCCGCAATCGCTATGGCATATTTCGTCATCGTTTATATGCTCTACAAAACCGCTTATACAGTCATCGGCGTGCCGCATACGGCAATGCTCCCCGAGCTTGCACCCGAATATAATCTGCGCACGCAGTACAACTCCGTCGGCTATCTCTTCAACTCCGCCGGTATGGTACCTGCCTTCGGTATTGTTGTTCTGATTCTTTCAGCTTTCGGTTCAAACGATAACCTCACCTCAGCATCGAAATCACCCTTCCTCGTTATCGGTATCGTGCTGTCATTATTCTTTGGTATCGCAGTTTTCCTTACATATAAAACAACGCGCGAGCCGAGCTCACTTGGCAACAAGGTTGAAAAGCTGGATGTCAGATACATCATCCGCGAATATGTTCTCGTCTTCAAAAACAAATCCTTCAGACAGTATTTCTTTATGAGCCTTGCTTATCAGTTTTCAACGGGCTTTTACGCAAACTCAAAGGTTTACTACATAAAATATCTTGCGAACCAGTACAGCGGTTACGCTCTTTTCAATGCCGTTGCCGGTGTTGCGGAGGCTGCCGCATTCCCCCTCAACTATGCGCTTACGATGAAGCACGGCAAGAAAAAGTGCGGTAATATCGTCACTCCGCTTATGGTTGCAGGACTTGCTATCGGACTTATTATGCAGTCGGGCGGCTCGATTATCTGGAGCGCACTGATGATGCTGAGTATGCTTCTTTACCCCTTCGGTATGTCAGGTCTCGGCTTCGTTTCCACCAATATCTTCCCCGATCTTACCGATGTTGACGAGATGATTACGGGCAGACGAAGAGAGGGCGTTATCGCAACCTTCAGCACTCTTATCAAAAAGAGCATCAGCGGTATTATGGCGGCTCTCGTAGGCTTCACTCTGCAGGGCTTCGGTCTCGTTACGGGTGACACCGTCTCCGAATACGAAAAAAGCACAAATACTCTTTTCGCTCAGACGGACAGCGCAGTTATGGGTGTCCGCATCTGTGTTGCCGTTATCCCTATTATCGCGGCTATCGTTTCACTCATTCTCCTCAAGCGCTTCGCTATGACGAAGGAGGACCACACGATGATACGCGCCGCTATCGCAACGAAGCACAAATACGGAAGCGTTACTCTTACCGATGAGCAGAAAAAGCGTTGCGAAATCATCTCCGGTCAGAGGCTCGAAAACACCTGGCTCGGTCTCTCTGATAACAATGACGAGCCTCACTTCCTTGACACGGACGAAAACGGTGAATATATTATTCTTATAGAGCAAAAAAGGCTCAAGGAGGAAGCAAAATGATTGATATTACAAAAAAATATCCCGACAAAAAAGAGAAAAGCTTCAAGAACGACTGTATTGACTTTTTCTTCTACCTTATTCAGTGGACGTGGGGACTTCCCGTCAATCTCATCGGCGGTATCGCCTTCCTCTTCTGCACAAAAATAAAGAAGCGCCGTTGGCAGCGCTTCGGATATTCCTATATAGTCTATCTTCCGTGGAAATCGGGCGGACTTTCACTTGGTCAGTTCATCTTTATGCGCGATAACCACAAGAGCAAGGTCTGGACATATAACACCCGCATCCACGAATACGGCCACACATGGCAGTGTCTTCTTCTCGGCCCGCTTTATTACATTATTATCGCAATCCCCTCAATGATATGGTGCAACTGCTTCGAGGGCTACAGAAAAAAGAACAACATTTCCTACTACAAGCTCTACTGTGAAGCGTGGGCAAACGCGTGGGGACAGAAATTCAGCAAAATGCAGATGGATTTAAACAAGTGAATCGGATATAAAAAAGGACAGCGTAGGAGTCGTACTCTTAAGGATAGTTTTAAGACGGTTTTTATCGCTCGACTTGTTGTACCACGGGCTAATATCAGGGATATAAAGTAAGTCAAAACCTAATAAAACAAGCAATCCCCATTGAGCAATCGGTGGGGATTTTTGTATCTGTTGAAAAGATTTTACTTTTATGTTAAAATAAATATAAATAAAATATAGGGGGGTCGCGAGTGTGAAAAAATATATTAAATTTTATCACAAACGAAATGTGAAATTAGCATTCCTTTGCGCCGTCATTGTATTTGTCCCTTTGTTCGTTGTTTCCTTATTTTACAATGTTGTGCGAGAGGATATAATCATTTCCTTTGTTCCCTTCGTTTTGGCAATGCTATGCGTTGCTGTTGCTTCATTGTATACGATAAGATTCAAAAAGATGATAAAAGAACAGGAACATATCTATAATGTAGAATTTCAAGATACAAAGGCTGACCATTTAGAGACCACATTATACCTTTCTGACGAATGGCTAATATGGGCAGGAAGTTCCGCGTTTTACAAAAAACATATTAAATCTATAAGTTCGGTTCGTAGATTTGGTCAAGTCGGTTCTTCTAATGAAGTTACTATCAAAACCATCGACAATAAAAAATACACTGTTTGGTGTTTAAGTGCTTCTAATATAAAAAAGATTAGAGAATGGAAGGACACATAAAAAACAATTTCACTCTTTTGCTGATAGCAGTACAGTTGCAGTTAGTTATGAGTATAGTTGATATCCTGAAGTGAAAAATTATTATATTCATTTTTCCTACTTGTTAAGATACGAGACTGAAAAAAAGAGGTGATACAGATAAAACTGTGTTACCTCTCGTTTTTTACACTTACACCTCTGGTGGTGAGTAAGTGCGCTATTAAAATTTATTTTTTATCAAGTGTTATTCTGCCTTACGGCAGAGTGTTATTTTCACTGATGTGAAAGTTTTATTGCAACCTTCGGTTTCAGTGTTATTTTATTCGCCACAAAACTCGCGAAGCGAATATAACTGTGCGAAGCACAATAAAACTGCGAAGCAATAAAAGTCGCCGTATGGCGAATAAAACTGGCGTTGTATCCTTACGGGTACAACGCCTATGCCGTCCTTTTGTTTTGCTCATCAATAAGGTCTCGGGATAAATGTGAGGAAAAATTCAATCAGCCTTGCAATCCAAACTCGAAGAAATGCGAGGATATCCGCATAAGCCGTGCTGGTCAAATCCTCCGTTCCGGTTACCGTTTCCTCTTCAGGCTCCTGAGTAACCGGAGTCTGCGTTATAAGGTCAAGATATTCACTGTAGGCCGATGAGGTTTCAAGCAAGGCTTCCGTTGCTTTGCTTTGATCGACGGTTGCAAGAAGCAAGCCCGCTTCATTGAGCAAAGCTACGTCCATTTCGTCAACCACTCCGTCGTGATTACAGTCCGCCGCCATATATGCAACCATACCGAGGCTTTCCTGAGTCAGCATTTCACCCGCAACGCACGATGCAAGCACGGCATCCTGACCGTCGTACCACGCGTTTCCGTCGATATCGCCGTAAAGCAGAATCGTGAATTCGCCGATTACAGTATCTCCGTTTTTAAGTATGGCTCTTGCACCCGTACCGAGCTTTCCGTCGTCGGTTTCATAGCTCCATTGATAGTCGGGATTTGTAATCATAATATATTTTTCAAGTGATACCTCACCCGGATTTATACCCGAAATAACACCGTTGTCGGTATCAATCGCAAAGCCGTCAGCAAGCATATATTCAATCGCGGGAATAATTTCAGACTCTGTCTCACCGCAATCTGCACAGATGCGTATTCTTTTACCCGCCTGAGAAATTGTCGGCTCAATTGCTGTTTCCCAAGCTCCGAAGCTGTGTCCGTCGGAAGGGATAATGCTCTCGCTGAGCACTCTTCCGCACTGTGTGCAGACCGTCTTTTCGAAGCCGTCCTGCGTGCAGGAGGTTTCACCCGTCTGTGTCTGCGGCTGGTGGTCGCAGACTGTCTGCGCCTGAAGAAATACATTGTTCAGGTCATATTGGCCGGAATAAAAGGTCTCCGTAGTGCACCATCTGTTGCCGTCGGAAATATATGATTCACCGTTGCTCGAATATCCGTCACCGTGCTCAAACGGAGCAAGACACCCCTTGATAGTCATAACAACAGAGAATCTGCTTCCGGGCTTTACCGCAACCGCATCCGGCAAATCAAAGGTATGATAGCCCGATGTTCCGACCGTAACATTAAAGCTCTCCTCCAGAGTGCCTTTGCACGGTCCGCCTGACTCGGAAACATCCGTATAAATATCAAAGGTCATATTTACCTGTGTACCCGCGGAATCAATATTTGTATAGGTTGAAACGGATTTGATTTTTTCGTTATCCTTTGCCGTAAAAATATTCGCCACGCTGGTTGAGTTCGAATAGCCAAACCAGTATCTGCAATAACCACCGTTATAATTATAGTTACCGTAAAAATCCTCTGCCGAACGAGGGATGTAACCGACAAATCCGCCGGCTGACACATCACTATAGGACAGCCAGAAATATCCCGAATCTCCCCACCAGGTATCCCAGCTGTTTTTGCAAAGCCAAGCGCCGTCCTGAGGCGGTCTGTAGCCCGATTTGAAGTTTGATGCGGAATAATTATCATCCCAGCCGACAACCGTAATTGCGTGATTGGTCGTCGTTGCTGAACTGTTATAATAAGCGGTCGAGCCCGACACCTGAGTATAGTATAAATCGTCGGTGTAATACGACGCCGTCACCGAACCGTATTCGAGGATATGCTTTTTCACCTCGTCTGCCGATAAAAATTCTTTGATATCCTTGATTATAAATCCGCTGTCTGTATTTCTTCTCTGCGCGTCGGTATACTGCGGAAGGGTTGAAATATCGTTATACGCCAACGGATCAGCATCCTGCTTTGCAATGCCTGCCCAGCGCGACAGTGCCTGACTCACCATCAGCCAGTTACCGCCCGTCTGATAAGGGTTAAGACCGGATGTGCCGTCTCCGTAAGCAAGGTCGGAGGTGTCGGTTGTTGCAGTGTTTACACCAAACCACGCGAGATGTGATTCCGAAAAATCCGTACTGCCGAGCGCAGACTCGCCCATGCTGATCGTCGCACTCTCAAGCGCGCTGACCGCTGAAAATGCCCAGCAGTTGCCTGCCCTTCCCTGCGACTTGACGGGCGTTACAACGTTATTCGTACGGGCGTCGTAGGAAGACGGAATCACTGTACCGTCGCTCATCGTTCCGAAGGTCGGCTCAAAAGAGAGGCTCGTATCCCTCTCGATAATATTTCCGTTTTCGTCGGTATAAATGTATTCAATGTAACCGCCCTCACCCGAATCAACAGGGGTAGCGGTTATTGACCTGATATCTGCCGGCATTGCCGCAGCCGTCGGTGCTGAACATAAGACCAGAATTGCTAAAATTGTTATAAGCGCTGTAAGCTTTTTCACAATAATCCTCCTCATCCGTTATATTCATTGTAAATTAATTTTATCACAAAGCATCGGCTTTGTAAAGAAAACCCATTTGTATCTTCCGTCAAAAGTCAGGGCTTATTTTTGGCAAAAAAAACATATCAATTACGCTCAGATTTTGATATAATTATGTTAAAGAAATTTTACATACTGTGAGGAATTAAAATGAGCAACGAATTACCGCGCACCTATGTCCCCTTCAAGGATTGGAAAAGACCTTCAAAGCAGACTGAATATACAAAGGAAACACCGCTTCTCTCCCCCGACGGCAAGCTTCTTGCAAAGGGCTGGGCAAGGCATAATTATTTCACATATAACCGCGACTATGTAAAAAAAGGTATAATGAGCCGTAAGGAATGGGATTTCTACACCATTGATGACGGCAAATTTCAGGTTCTCGTCAGCTTTGCTAACATCAACATCGGCGGATATGTCAGCGCAAAGCTCACCGACCTTTCGACAGGTGAGGTTATAGTTGATGCGATTCAGTATTTCCTCGGAGCAAACAAGCACGTTCCTCCCGTAAAGGGCGACAGACCGAACAGATACAAGGACAAAATCGGTAAGGCAGAATTTGATTTTGACACAAGGGAAACCGAGAGAAGGCTCTGGTACAAAAAAATGCATAAGGGCAAGCTTTGCGAGGTCAACGTCAGTATGGACATTCTGCCCGAGTCCGAAACAATCACAACCGTTCTTCCCTTTGATGAGGATGAGACGAGATACTTTATGACAACAAAGCAGATGTGTATGCCCTGCGACGTTACCTTCAGATACGGCGATTACGTTTATACAATGACAAAGGAAAACGCCTTCTGCGCGATGGACTGGGGACGAGTCAACACCATTCATAAAATGGTATGGTACTGGGGCTGCGGCTCAACCTTCCATTATGATGCTGACGGCACAAAGCACAGTCTCGGCTTTGAAATCACGTGGGCAATCGGTAACGAAAGCAACGCTACGGAAACTGCGATTTTCTACGACGGAAAGGCGCACAAATTCGGTGCGGTTGACGTTGAAAAATTCCCCAAGGGCAGATTTATGGAGGAATGGAAATTCATCTCCGAGGACGGCAGATTTAATATGACGATGAAGCCGACACTCGACAACCACAGCGACGTCAACCTCCTTGTCGGCAGAATGAACTGCCATCAGATTTACGGCATCTGGAACGGTGACGTCACTCTCGACGACGGCACAAAAATCGAAATCAAGGACCTCATCGCCTTCTGCGAGTATGTTGAGAACAGGTGGTAAATCCTTACGAATTATATAAAAAACGGAGTGCTGCTGCGGCACTCCGTTTTTTGTTAAAATTCAAAAGTATACGAATCCATTATCCTTCCCGTTTCAGTTGCGCTGAGATACAGATATTCTTCGTAATGCTCCAGATCCATATCAATTTCAAACGGAATTTCGATTTCGATAAACTCAAGATATCCGTCCGTTGTAATAATTGCGCTGATTTTCGTTCCGCTGTAATATACCGAGGAATCCGTTATGAAATAATCTTCAAGACCGCTGTTGGTACAGTCGACATAGTTTACGGCATAAACAGCATTGTAATACGGCACGGGATCGTCAAAGGTTGCACCCTCAGCAACCAAAGTGATTTCGACGCGGTATTTACCGTCAACGAGCTTGATTTCCGCACCTTTGACCGCATCCTCTTCAATCCACGGATACGGGCAGTAATCAAAGGATGTCATTTCGTATTCTTCGTCATATCCGTTTTCGAAATATGCTACATCGTTGAACGGATCGTAAAAATCAACATAATCCGACGGATCATAATCGTTCACAAGTCTGGAAACGTACTCGCTCGTGTATGTAATGGCTGTTGTTTCCATACAAGAGGTTGTCATTGCATCCGAATAAAATTTGAGCAGCTCCTTCTTACCGTAGGTCAGCGGGTCATCATTCTTGACGGCAATCATCAACACGCGAAGAGCGTCAAGAGAATTGATTGCATAGTCACCGTTGACATCATATGTATACCCGTCGTAAGAATCGTCTTCAAGTCCGACGGAATAGCGCAGAATGAGAAGCGCATCAATTGAATTTACCTTTCCGTCAAGGTTAGCGTCACCGCGTACCGATGCGGCAAAGGCAGACGGCATAACACTAAGACAAAGAACAAGTGCAAGAACAGCTGATAATATTTTTTTCATTTTTCTTCCTCCTTTTCGGAATAATCCGTAATTTCATTATATTACCGACAAAAGTAAAATTCAAGCGAAAAACAGTTTTCGTAAAAATTCCCCTGATATTTCATCGTTATTTTGCTCTGTTGGAATTTTATCAAGCTCGCTGTCGCAGTATTCAACCGCTTCAAGCGAAGCAAAAACCTCTTGCATCAGCCGTTTGTATGCCTTGAAGCTGAAATCCATACGGTTTTTGTTCTCGTCACGGTCACAAAGGAAGCGTCCCGCAAAGCTTTTTCTGCAGGGATGAAGGTCAGCCTTGTGATGGTACTTATCGACAAAAATCGCATATCGCAGCTCGGGAATTATGATATGCTCTGCGCCGCATTCCGTATTCATCGGACAAAGACAGGAAAAAACGTCATACCCTGCACTGAGCGCATAACGCCGCACTCTGTCCGTCACAAGCCTCGCACACGCGCCCGTTCGGTCAGAGATCACGGTCACCCTCTCACAGTCCTCAAGGGCAGCCGTATTGACCTCGATTCCGTCCGAGGTGATGCAGGTGATAAAGCGCTTGTGCTCCGTGCCGATACATCCGCGCAGCCTGCCGCCCGTCTGCGACCACAGCTGCGACGAATAGCGGTTGATTTTCGCAATATCTATGTGCGGCATATCAAGGCGCACCATATCGTTATTGATACACTTACACGCCGCCAGAAAGCGTACCGCACGCTGTACCGACTCCCTTCGCTTTAAAAGAAGCTGCTCCGCTCCGATGATATCGCCAAAGCGGATTTCCGTAAAAGCCTTTTTATCAAAGCAGCAATATGTACCGTCAATTATCCGCAGATCCGCATCCCTGCTGAAAACCCCTCCGCTGCCCGTATCTGTTCTGAAATCCGTGCAATCATATCCCGATTTTATGAGCTGTGCCTTAACTGCACCGAAAAATCTCTGCTTCACAGACGGGCGATACTCCGTCACGGCAAAGCTTCTGCCCGCCGAGAAGCACGGCTTATCAGCCAGAGAAAGGTATCCCTTTGGTGTATATGTCCCGTAATAAAAGCAGTCAGCCGTCATCGTGAATTCCTCCAGAAAAAATATAGTATATTGTATTCAAAAATTCACAATCTCGTGCTTGTATGACCGATAAGTTTGTGGTATTATATTGACATAAATGATTTTCTTAAGAGGAAAAATATGCTTGACCGTGAAAGAATAATTGCAAAGCTCAATGACAAAACAGCCGAGGTTCTCGTTTTTGATACCGTCGGCTCTACGAATGACGTTGCAAAAGAGCTTTGTAAGGACGGCAGACAGCACCTTGTCGTTGCAAACGCGCAGACAAACGGCAGAGGCAGACAGGGTAAATCTTTCTTTTCTCCCGAGGGAAGCGGACTTTATTTTTCGATCACTGTCAATACAGACAAGCCCGATTTCAGCTTTACGGGCGTTACGTGCGCCGCCGCGGTCGCGTGCACGCGCGCAATCGAAAAGCTCACCGCACTCAGACCGCAAATCAAGTGGGTAAACGATATTTATGTTGATAATAAGAAGGTCTGCGGAATTCTTGTTCAGGCTGTGACCGAAAACGGCAGAATCACGAGGCTCATTATCGGCATCGGTGTCAATGTCAGCACCTCCGATTTCCCGGAGGAAATAAAAAATATTGCCGGCTCACTCGGTAACTCCGTTGACCGTAGTATTTTAACGGCTGAAATTGTCAATAATATCCTTGAGCTTTTAAAGCAAGAGCCTTGCCTGTACATCGGTGAATACAAGTCGAAATCCAATGTTCTCGGCAGAGAAATTATTTATATTAAAGACGGTATCCGCCACCATGCAACCGCTGTCGATATAGACGGCGCGGGCGGACTTGTTGTGGAGGAAGGCAAGGACAAAATCACGCTTACAAGCGGTGAAATCTCACTGAGATTTCCGCTTTAATAAAAACAGTAAAGGAGCAACACTTATGTACAAGGGAACAAAAACAGAAAAAAATCTTATGGAAGCTTTTGCAGGTGAATCACAGGCAAGAAACAAGTACACATATTTCGCAAGCGTAGCCAAGAAGGAAGGCTATCAGCAGATCGCTGCCATCTTCGAGCAGACAGCTAACAACGAAAAGGAGCACGCAAAGCTCTGGTTCAAGGCTCTCGGCGAGCTTGGTAACACAGCAGAAAACCTTGCAGCAGCTGCAGCAGGCGAAAACTACGAGTGGACAGATATGTATGACCGCTTTGCAAAGGATGCTGAAGAGGAAGGCTTCACAGAGCTTGCAGCACAGTTCAGAGCAGTTGCCGCTATCGAAAAATCACACGAGGAGCGTTACCGCGCTCTCCTCAACAATGTTGAGATGAAGGCTGTTTTCGAGAAGGCAGAAGAGACAATGTGGGAATGCCGTAACTGCGGTCACCTCGTTATGGGTAAGAAGGCTCCCGAGCTTTGCCCCGTTTGTAAGCATCCGCAGAGCTACTTTGAGCTCCGCAAGGAAAATTATTAATCGACAAAAAAAATTATCGGCTTGCGAGTGCAAGCCGATTTTTTTATTTTATTTAGCCGCCTTAGCTTTCTTCGGCTTTGCCTCTGTCGGCAAAGTGATGAAGTATGCAAAGGTCCAGAGTGTAACGGCAATAAAGAGAATTGCCATCGTAATAACCGCATTGCCGAGCTGAAGCACGTCAACGTTAACCGCACCGGACATAAATATCGAGCCGATTGAAGAAACAATCTTGTTGTCTCCGAGAAGGATTTCACCGAGGAATGCACCGATATCAACATCCCCTGCAACGAACGGCTCAGCGAACCTTGAGAAGCAGGATATCGCTCCGAAGCAGCAGGCCGCACCGCCGACACCAAGACCCATTACAGTCTTATGTGCCTGTGCAAAAAGTGCACAACCCATAATCGTCAGTGCAATTACCAGCGAAAGCACAAGCAGAACAGCTGATGCAATAAGCCAGTTCTTTGTCACAAGCATCTCTGCAGGAAGCTTATCAAAGCTGATGCTCATTCCGTCAAAGGAGAGTGAGCCGTCACGGAGGTAATCAAAAATATCCTGCACGCTGAATGTGATTTCAAGACCGCTGTCGATAGTCTCCTTCATAAAGCCTGAAAGAAGAGTGTAGGCTGTTGAATCCTTTGCAACGGAAACAATCAGTCTGAGCAAAACTCTTGTTACGATGCTCGGAAAAACTGCCACCGCCAAAACAAAGGTAACAATTCTGTTGAGAATTTTCATATCAAAACTCCTTTACTTGCCCCAGGATGAGTTAAGGGCAACCGTACGGTTAAAGACGAGCTTATCTTCCGTGCTGTCCTTATCCACGCAGAAATATCCGTTACGCATAAACTGGAACACATCGCCCGGCTTCACGTTGCCGAAGCAGCCCTCGAGAAGGCAGTCGTCGATAACGGTAAGCGAATTCGGGTTGAGGTCCTCCTCGTAGTCGTGCTCCTTGCCCGGCTCCTCTGCGCTGAAGAGTCTGTCATAAAGACGTGCCTCACACTTGATGCAGTCATTAGCGTTAACCCAATGGATTGTTCCCTTGACCTTTCTTCCGTCGGGTGAATTTCCGCCACGGCTTTCGGGATCGTAGGTACAGTGAAGGCAGGTAACGTTGCCGTTCTCGTCCGTTTCGTAAGAATTACACTTTACGAAATATGCGCTCTTGAAGCGTACCTCGTTACCGGGGAAGAGACGGAAATATTTCTTGACCGGCTCAACCATAAAGTCCTCCTGCTCAACATAAAGCTCACGGGAGAAGGTAACCTTTCTTGTGCCCATTTCGGGATGGTCGGGATGAAGCTCAACCTCGAACTCCTCTGACTGTCCCTCGGGATAGTTGTCGATAATAACCTTAAGAGGCTTAAGAACAGCCATTGCACGCGGTGCATTGAGGTTGAGATTATCTCTTACACAAGCCTCGATAAGACCGTAGTCAACCGTGCTGTCAGCCTTTGAAACACCGATTCTGTTTATGAAATCACGGACAGCGGCCGCAGGATAACCGCGGCGGCGCATACCGCAGAGTGTAATCATTCTCGGGTCGTCCCAGCCTGCGACGATGCCCTTGTTGACCATTTCGAGAAGCTTACGCTTACTTGTCACGCAATAGTTAATGTTAAGACGTGCGAACTCAATCTGACGCGGAGGCTCGTCGAAGCCGATCTGCTCAAGGAACCAGTTGTAGAGCGGACGGTGATTTTCAAATTCAAGTGAGCAGAGAGAATATGTTACTCTCTCCTTCGCATCTGAAAGCGGATGTGCAAAGTCATACATCGGATAAACGCACCACTTGTCACCCGTCTGGTGATGTGAAACGTGAGAAATTCTGTAGATAACGGGGTCGCGCATATTGAGGTTCGGCGAAGCCATATCAATCTTTGCACGAAGCACCTTTTCGCCGTTGCCGAATTCGCCGTCTGTCATACGCTTGAAGAGGTCCATATTCTCCTCAACTGAACGGTTTCTGTAAGGGCTTTCCTTACCCGGCTCGGTGAGTGTTCCTCTGTATTCGCGGATTTCATCGGCAGTAAGGTCATCAACATAAGCCTTGCCGTCCTGAATGAGCTTGAGAGCACATTCGTAAACGAAATCGAAATAGCCCGAAGCGTAGAAAATATTCTCCCACTTGAAGCCGAGCCACTGAATATCCTCCTTGATAGCCTCGATGTATTCAACATCCTCGCGTGACGGATTAGTATCGTCAAAACGGAGGTTGCAGATGCCGTTATACTTTTCTGCCGTGCTGAAATCGATGCAGAGAGCCTTGGCGTGGCCGATATGGAGATAGCCGTTCGGCTCGGGCGGGAAACGTGTCTGCACACGGGTGTTGACACCGTTCTCCAGATCTTCATCTATAAAATCGTGAATAAAATTGGAAACCTTGATTTCTTCTTCCATTTTATTACCTCCCAGTTATTTATATTCGTTAAGAGTGCTTTCAAGTCTCGCCTTAATTTCATCGTTGCCGAGAAGGGCAATGATTGAATGAAGGTCGGGCGTGTTACGGCGCGATGTTATCGCGATACGGATAACCGTTGAAACGTCGCCGACGTGACCCTTGAAAGCCTCGGGATTCTGCTTATATTCTTTAACATTCGGAGTGAAGCCGAGAGGCTCACAAAGCTCCTTGATTTTGTTAAACCATGTGTCCTTGTCGTCATTTGCATCAAAAACCTTGAGATATGCCTCAAGAACTGCCGCCGCATCCTGCTTTGAAATATTCTCGGGAAGAGTGTGGTCGGGAGTGTAGATTGAATTATAGAAATACGAAACGTAATCCTTGATTTCGTCCCATTTTGCGATATCCTTACGCGGCTTTGCAGTTCCTCTGTCGATTGAAAGAATACCCTTTGCAAACGCTTCGTCTGCTGACATAAGGCTGTAAAGCTCCTCGTCATAAGCCTGTGCCCACTTGATAGCCTTTTCGTAAACCTCGTCGGCTGTCATAAGAGAAATCACGTTCTTGCTGACGTCATTGAGCTTAACGAGGTCGAAGAGTGCGCCGCTGCCGCTCATCTTTTTAAGGTTGAACGGGAAGGCTGACTGCGGAGCGTCCTTGTTTGTCTTTCTCCAATCCTCGAAGTTCGAGTTAGCGATTGTGAGAAGATACTCGATAACGCTCTCCTTCGGGTATCCGCTCTCTGTATAGAACGAAACGGAAGCCTCGGGATCCTTTCTCTTTGAAAGCTTACGCTTGCCGCCGTTATCCTCCTTCATAATCGGAGAAATGTGTGCGAACTTCGGCACTCTGTAGCCGCAGGCCTTGAAGAGCTGAATGTGAAGCGGTACGGAAGAAATCCACTCATCACCGCGGACAACGTGAGTTGTTCTCATAAAGTGGTCGTCAACCGCGTGTGCGAAATGGTATGTAGGAATACCGTCCGTCTTGAGAAGAACAACATCCTGGATGTTCTCAGGCATTTCAATCTTGCCCTTGATGAGGTCTTCAAACTTGATTCTGTTGTCGGGATTTCCGGGTGAACGAAGGCGGAGAGTAAAGGGCATACCTGCCTCGATATTAGCCTTCTGCTGTTCAAAGGTAAGCTCACGGCACTTTGCCCATTCGCCGAAATAGCCCTGAATGAGTGTACCCGCCTTTTCCTGCTCGGCGCGCAGAGCCGTCAGCTCATCCTCGGAGCAGAAGCACGGATAAGCAAGACCCTGCTTTACAAGAGACTTTGCGATAGTCTGATAAATCTCTTTTCTGTGGCTCTGCTGATACGGGCCGTAGTTACCGCTTTCCTCGTTAAAGCCCATAACACCCTCGTCGGGCTGCATACCGAAATCGGTAAGACCTGTGATAATAGCGGAAACACCATCCTCAATCTCACGCTTTTTATCGGTATCCTCAATACGAAGGAAAAACACACCGTCGTCGGTTGTTCTCGTATTAAGGCGAGCAATCATAGCCGCAAAAAGACCGCCGAGGTGAAGGAAGCCTGTCGGGCTGGGTGCAAAACGGGAAACGCGTGCGCCCTCCGACAATCCTCTCTCGGGATATATTTTTTCATAGTCCTCGGGAGTTTTTGTAATTTCGGGATACAATAACTCCGCGAGCTTTTCGTAATCTGTCATAGTCAATACTCCTTAATGGGCACACTGACCCACATATAAATATACACATTACATTATCGCAGAAAATCGTGCAAGTATCAAGAGTTTATTGCGAAAAATTCCATAAAATTACCCCTTAATTTTATCAATTAAGGGGTATCAAATCAATATAACAGGGGGCGCAACCAAAACAAAAGTGGGTATCCCCATAAAACAAATAAAAACAATCCGCTAAAACCTATGCTTGCCGCAGAATTAACGCCTTTTTTATGCAAAATAATTCCCACAATAAATGTGATAGCCGGAAAAATAGAACAAAGCAAAAAAGGTAAAACTTTTCCTGTATTTGTATAGTCAGTAGCAAAACCCGTTGCCATAAAACTTAAAAACAGCAATACACCTTTTACCAATGATTCAAAACCTCTTAGTGGCTTGGTTGTCTCCGGCTTTTGCTTTTTTACAGTGGTATACTCTGCTTGCTCAAAGCTGACTTTTTTGTGATTAGCTTTTCTTGCAATCGGAGGAGCATTTAATGCTTCGGTAATTTTTTCGCTGACCTCTTCCATATCAACTCGATTAACGTTCCAGAACTCAACTATTGCAATGCCTGCTTCCTCGCAAATCTTTTTAATCTTGCTATCGCGATTTTTTCTTTCGACATTCAAATGAGTATTATCCTGAATTTCGATTAAAAATACAGGCTTAAGATCCTTATCAAAGACACCAAAATCTATATTTCTGAAAAGTTCATTTTGAAAAGTATGAATATCAGTGCGATTGATAATACTTGCAAGATTTATCTGCGGATATACAGAATAACCTTCTGGCAAAACAGACTGAATACTTTTGAAATACTCTTTTTCAATAGGTGAAAGTAATGAACTCTTTAATTCATATATCAAATCGGTTTCCGGATTTGATATGCAGTTAACACACGATTTATTGGTAAAATGCCAGTTTCCACATTTTGAGCATTTTACAACATCACCCTTTTTTCTTCTTGTATTACAATCAGAGCAAAGTTCATAATTTTCGCTTTCATTTCCGCAAATTTGACATTTCATAACTTTCACCTCATTTTATTTTAGGTAATACCAAGCTTCTTTGCCATTTCTGCCGTCTGGAGCTCGAGCATTTTTGAAACGCCCTCCTCCTGCATCGTGATGCCGTAAAGCACGTCAGCCTCTTCCATTGTACCGCGTCTGTGCGTGATGAGAATGAACTGGGTGTTCTGTGTCATTCGGCGCACATACTGCGCATAACGGGTAACATTGACGTCGTCAAGCGCCGCCTCAACCTCGTCAAAAATACAGAACGGTGACGGTGAAACCTTAAGAATGGAGAAGAGAAGTGCGATAGCCGCAAGTCCCTTTTCACCACCCGAAAGAAGGTCAATGTTCTGAACATTCTTGCCCGGCGGCTGTACCTTGATTTCAATATTACATTCAAGAACATCGTTGAGATTTTCAAGGATAAGCTCTGCCTTACCGCCGCCGAAGAGTTCAACAAATGTCTCGCCGAAATAAGAATTGATGCGCACGAACTGATCCTTAAACTGCTCTGCCATTCTGCCCGTGAGGTCGCCGATAAGACGTGTCAGCTCTTCGCGTGAGCGCTCGATATCATCCAGCTGCTCCTTCATAAACGCGTAACGCTCGGAAACCTCGGCATATTCCTCAATAGCACCGACGTTGACACTGCCGAGTGCGCGGATTTTACCCTTGACCTCCTGCAGCGTACGGTGAGCCTTCTGATAATCGTCAATGACGATGTTCATTGCCTCTGCCTCTGTTTTGGTGAGCTGATATTCGTCAAAGAGCTTGTTGATTGCATCCTCAAGCTGCTTATTCATCGTTTCCTTACGTTCCTCAAGACGTGCAAGCTCGCCGCTGATTTTTTCACGCTCGTCCATCTTCGAACGTTCCTCGGCACGGAGCCTTGCGCTTCTCGCATCGCACTCGGTTCTCTCTTTTACGAGAGCCTCAACGTCACCCTTGGATTGTGCGCCCATTGAGCGAAGCTCTGCGGCTTTCTTTTCAAGCTCTGTAATTTTATTTTCAATGTCCTTATTTGCGTTTTCGATAACTGCGATTTCACCGTTAAGGTCATCAAGCTTGCCCTCGTGGCTTGCCATACGGCGGTGGAGCAAATCAACAGCCTCACGGCGGGCCTGAATATCCTTTTCAAAAGCAAGGATTTCAAGGTTGATTTTTGCTTCGAGCTGTGCGAGATTTTCGCGCTTTTCCTCGAGCTGTTCTCTGCCGTGTGTGACCATATCAAGGTCTGCCTGAAGAACTCCCATTTCCTTATTGAGTCCGTCAATCTCTGCCTGTGCCTTAGCCTTGAGCTCTTCAAGGTCGGAGATACGAAGGCTCGCATTATGCTTTTCGCGTCGGAGGTCTTCGAGTGCGGCATTTGCCGTATCAAGCTTACCGTCGATGAGTGAAAGCTCACTTTCCTTACGGATAACGTCCTCCTGAATGCGCTTAAGGTCTGCCTGCGAAGCGTCGAGATCTGCCTTGATAAGCGAAAGCTCTTCGCTCAATTTCTTATATTCTTCCTGACTTACCTGCTGCTGTGCGGTAAGCTCCTGCACCTGTGCCTTGAGCTTATCCATCTCGTTACCACGGCTGAGAATACCCGCGTTATGTCCGCGCGAGCCGCCCGTCATTGAACCGCCCGCATTGACAACCTGTCCGTCGAGAGTAACGATTTTGAAGCGGTAGTCATATTTCTTTGCAATCGCGATTGCGCTGTCGAGATCCTCCGCAACAGCTGTTCTGCCAAGAAGTGAACGGATAATCTCCGCATACTGAGCCTCGTACTCGAGAAGCTCGTCCGCCATATCGATAAAGCCGTAGCAATCCTCGAGTCCCTTTTCCGTGAAGGGCTTTGCTTTAACAGATGTCAGCGGAAGGAAGGTTGCGCGTCCGCCCTTCTTTTCCTTAAGGAAGTTGATAGCGCGCTTTGCATCGTTTTCGCTGTCCGTAACGATGTTCTGTATAGCTGCGCCGAGTGCAGTTTCAACCGCAACGGCGTATCTGTCATTTACGTTGATAAGCTGTGAAAGCGGGCCGTGAATACCGCGGAGGAATCCGCCCTTTGCCTCACGGACAATAGCCTTAACAGCACCCGAATAACCTTCCATATTCTTTTCCATATCGTCAAGAATACGGATTTTATCTTTTTTCTGCAGGATATCAAGACCGCGTGCATCGATTTCGCCCTTGAGCTTTTCAGCCTTTTCCTCGCGTGACTGAACACGGAGGCTGTAGCCCGAAACGGCATTCATAATTGTCGTTGCTTCCTCGTTCATCTTGTCGAGCTCTGCCTGACACTCATCACGCTTACCCTCGAGCTCGGTGATATATCCGTTTCTTGTTGAAAGAACGCCTTCGATGTTGCTGACACGGCCCATAATCTCTTCGATTGAAGAGTTTGCCGTTGTCTCCTCGATACGCTTGTCTGCAATCTGAGTTGTGATTGCCGTAATCTTCTGTGAAAGGTCGGCAATTTTATCTGAAAACTCGCTGTTTTCCGTCTTTGCCTGAGCAATATCAGTTGCCGCAAGGTCAAGCTCGCGCTTCTTCGATGCAATTTCCTCGAGAAGCTCGTCGATTTCCTTCTTCGCCTCGGCAATCTCCTCACCGAGACCCTTTTCGCTGTCTGCGGCATCGGTCATATCACGGCGGATACGCTCGATTGTCTGATTGTTATGGAGAATTGTATTCTTTTCAACGGAAATTTCACCGTCGATATGCACCGCCTGCTCCTCGTATGAGGTTGCATTCTGACGGAGATTATCAATGCGGACTGTAATTTCCTGACTCTTTGTGAAGATTTCCTCCGTCTCCTGCTCGATAACATTGAGTGCGGCTTCAATACCGTCATACTGTGCCTGAGCAACGGAAAGCTTATCCTCCTGCTCGCGGAGCTTCGTCTTTGAGGTCTCGATTGTATGGAGCCACAAGCCGATTTCAAGCTCTTTTTTCTCGGCAGCAAGAACGAGGAATTTCTGCGCCTTTTCGCTCTGAATCTTAAGGGGGCCTACACGTCCCTCAAGCTCTGCAAGAATGTCACGCAGACGGACGAGGTTTTCCTCTGCCTGTGCAAGCTTTCGGTTAGCATCGTTACGGCGGTAACGGAAATGTGAAATTCCCGCAGCCTCCTCGAGCATTTCACGGCGCTGACCCGATTTTGAAGAAATAAGGTCGGCAATTCTGCCCTGACTGACGAGCGAGTAGCCGTCACGGCCGAGACCTGTATCCATAAACAGCTCGTGGATATCACGAAGTCTTACAACCGCGCCGTTGAGCATATAATCACTCTCGCCCGAGCGGTAGTAACGGCGTGTTACCGCAACCTCATCCTTGTCGCAGTTGTTAAGAGTACGGTCGGAGTTATCGAGCTTGAGCGTTACCTCCGCAAAGCCGAGAGCCTTACGGATTTTTGTACCGCCGAAGATAACATCCTCCATCTTCGAGCCGCGGAGATTTTTGGTTGACTGCTCACCGAGTACCCAGCGGACAGCATCGGCAATATTACTCTTACCCGAGCCGTTAGGACCGACGACAGCCGTCATTCCGTGATTAAAATTAAAAACCGTTTTGTCAGGGAAGGATTTGAAGCCCTGCATTTCGAGTGCTTTTAATCTCATAATCTTTCATTCCTTAATATGTAAAGTTTGTACTTTTCTATCTTTTCATCCGCAATGATTTTCGCATCATATCCAAGCTCGTGAAGCGCGAGGATATTCGCCTTTTTCTGCCCCGTCATCGGTGAAACCGCCTTCGGGCTGACGCAGATTTCAATTTTCCCTTGCGGAATACTGTTTGCTTTTATAAATTCAAGAGCCTTACGCAAATAAATCTTACTCTCGCAGATTTCCTTGAATGCGGGGTGATATGCACCTGCGACGTATTCACCCTCGACGTCTCCGCCCGAATGAAGTCCCGTGCGGATAACATTTATTCCGGCATCATCAAACATTTCGAGAAGCGTTGCACAAAGCTCCGCGGCAGACTCAACCGTCTGCGGAGTGTACTCCCCGCTTCTGTAAAGCTCGCAAAGGTGAGTGCTTTCGAGTACCACCGTCGGGTAAATTCTGACGGTGTCGGGCTGAAGCTTTATAATCTTCCTTGCCGTTTCAATACTGTCGGAATCCGTCGAGCCGTAAAGCCCCGTCATCATCTGCAGACCCGTTTCAAAGCCTGCTGATTTAAGCATTTTCGTTGCGTTGACAACATCCTGAACCGTATGCCCTCTGCGGTTAAGTGCGAGCACATTATCGTCAAGGCTCTGTGCGCCGAGCTCAACTGCAGTCACGCCGTAGCTTTTAAGAAGTGAGCAGATTTCCTCATCAATCGCATCGGGTCGGGTAGAAATCCGTATACCCTTAAAGCTGCCGTCGGCAACAAACCTATAAGCTGCTTCGAGAAGCGAAATCATCGTCTGTCTTTCAATCGCAGTAAAGCTGCCGCCGAAAAATGCGATTTCTCCGCCCCTGCTGTCAGGATTGCCGAGTGCAATCTGCACCGCCTTTTCAACATCGTCGGGCGTTACCTGTGTCCTCTTGCCCGAAATTGCACGCTGATTACAGAACGAGCATTGATTCGGACAGCCGACGTGCGGCACAAAGAGGGCAACGTTCACGTGCCTCACAGTCCCATAAGCTCCAAGGCTTCCCTTGCAGCCTCCTGCTCGGCACGCTTTTTGCTCTTGCCGATGCCCTTGCCGATTACGTTCGAGTTCAGATGAACCTCAACGGCAAAGCGCTTATCGTGGTCGGGACCCGATTCACCGACGAGAACGTATTCCACTATCTCGCCCGGATTACGCTGAACAACCTCCTGAAGCATCGTCTTATAATCCTTGAAGGACTGGTGCTGACGGATCGCTTCGTCGATATATTTCAGCACGAATTTTCTTGCCTCTTCCATACCGCCGTCAAGGTAAATTGCGGCGATAATTGCCTCGAAGGCATCCGCCTGAATTGACGGGCGGTTTCTGCCTCCCGTAAGATTTTCACCCTTGCCGAGCAAAAGATATTTGCCGAGTTCAAGCTGCTGTGCAAAGCCTGCGAGCGACTTTTCGCAAACGGTAGCCGCGCGGAGCTTTGTCAGCTCACCCTCGGGAAGCTTTTTGTAGTTTGTATAGAAATTTTCCGCGGTTACAAGTCCGAGTACGGAGTCTCCGAGAAACTCGAGTCTTTCGTTGGAGTCACCCGCGGAATGGTTTTCGTTAACGTAGGAAGAATGTGAGAGTGCGCGGATAAGCAGACTCTCGTCAGCAAATTTATAGCCGAGCTTTTCCTGCAGCTCTCTGATATCTGCCATCATTCACACCAATCCTTTCCCAAAATATTTTTAAAGTAGTCGAGGCTCCTTTTTGAAAGAGCTTCATAACGTAGCTTTTTATCTCTGATTACCTCACCGAGAGGCGGTAAAATTCCGAAATTAGCACCCATCGGCTGGAAATTTGTAACAGTCTCGTTACTGATATAATTTGAAAGTGCGCCGAGCATCGTAATATCGGGCAGTCTGAGCGGCTCCTCACCCCTGAGGCGTCTTGCCATATTGAGACCCGCGAGAATGCCTGCCGCCGCAGATTCCATATATCCCTCAACGCCCGTGATCTGACCTGCGAAGTAGAGACCTTCTCTGCCTCTGAAGGAGAAATCGCTGTTAAGGTGACGGGGTGAATCAATAAACGTGTTGCGGTGCATAACGCCGTAACGGATGAATTCCGCATTTTTCAGCGCCGGAATAAGCGAGAATACACGCTTCTGCTCGCTGAATTTAAGATTAGTCTGAAATCCGACGAGATTATACATCGTTCCGCTCGCATCCTCACGTCTTAACTGAAGCACTGCCCACGGTCTGTGACCTGTTCTCGGGTCGCGGAGTCCGACAGGTTTAAGCGGTCCGAAGCGCATTGTATCCGCTCCGCGCGAAGCCATAACCTCAATCGGCATACAGCCCTCGTAAACGCCCTTGCGCTTATCAAAGGAGTGAAGCTCTGCCGATTCAGCATTGATAAGCTCGTTGTAAAAAGTCTCGTACTCTTCCTTATTCATCGGACAGTTGAGGTAATCGTCCTCACCGCCGCGGTCATAGCGTGACTGTGAAAAAGCACAGGCTTTGTCGATGCTTTCGTCTGTGACAATCGGTGCCGCCGCATCAAAAAAGCTCAGCGAGCCGCCGCAGAGATTTTTGATATCCTCTGCAAGTGCATCCGAAGCGAGGGGACCTGCCGCAACGATAACGTTGCCCTCGGGGATTTCCGTCACCTCTCTGCACTCGATTTCAATAAGCGGGTGCGACTTGATTTTCTCCGTAACCATTGCGGAAAATTTATCTCTGTCAACAGCCAGCGCACCGCCTGCGGGAACGCTGCAAGCCTTTGCACATTCCACACAGACTGAACCGAGAAGCTCCATTTCCGCCTTGAGAAGTCCTGCCGCGGAGGCAAGGCGCTGTGCCTTGAGTGAGTTTGAGCAGACAAGCTCCGCGAGCATATCGCTCTTATGTGCGGGCGAACGCTTTGCGGGCTTCATCTCTGCGATAGTAACCGATATTCCGTTGTTTGCGAGCGCCCACGCGGCTTCAACACCTGCGAGACCGCCGCCTATTACAAGAACGTCGTTCATTATTATTCCTCTGCTTTTTTTCTTGATTTTCTTTCTGCCTTCTTTTCGTAGCCGCAGCCCTCGTTAAGGCAGACTGTAAGACCACCCTTACGCTTAAAGAGTGACTTTCCGCACTGCGGACACTTATCATCAGTCGGCTTATCCCAAGTCATAAAGTCGCAGTTCGGCCAGCTGCCGCAGCCGTAGAAGGTATAACCGCGCTTTGACTTTTTCTCGATAACCTCACCGCCGCACTTCGGGCATTTTGCACTCGTCTGGAGAACAAGCGGCTTTGCATTCTTACATTCGGGATAACCTGGGCAGGCAAGGAATTTGCCGTATCTGCCCGTCTTGATGACCATCATACGTCCGCACTTCTCGCACGGGATGTCCGTCTGGTCCTCCTCGAGCTGGATTTTGACATCCTTCATCTCATCCTTTGCCTTCTGGAGAGTTTTGTCAAAATCGTCGTAGAACTCGTGAAGCATAGCGATATAATCCGTATTACCCTCGCCTACCTCGTCGAGCTTGGTCTCCATACCTGCAGTAAATTTTGTATTAACAATCTTGGGGAATTTTTCATTAAGAAGTCCTGTTATAGCCTCGCCGAGCTCTGTCGGATGGAGAAGCTTCTGCTGACGCTTGATATACTCACGCTTGATAATCGTTGTGATGATTGTAGCGTAGGTACTCGGTCTGCCGATGCCGTTTTCTTCAAGAGCCTTGATGAGTGATGCTTCCGTGAATCTTGCGGGCGGCTGTGTGAAATGCTGGTTGCCGAGAAGCTCCTTGAGCTTGAGCTTGTCGCCCTCGCTGAGCTCGGGAAGCTTGGAGTTGTCCTCCTCCTCCTCGTCTGTGCCCTCTTCATAAAGCACGGTATAGCCGTCAAATCTGATGCTGTAGCCCGCAGCGGTGAATACGCAGTAGCCGTCTCTGCCCTCTGTGACAGCCTGAATCTCAGCCTTCACCGTGTTCTGCACACAGCTTGCCATAAGGCTTGCGATAAAGCGCTTCCAAATGAGAGTGTACAGCTTGTACTGGTCAGAGGTAAGACTGCCCTTGACACGCTCGGGAGTGAGCATAGGGTTAGTCGGACGGATAGCCTCGTGACCGTCCTGCGCGTTGCTTCTTGACTTGTAGTATCTCGGCTTTTCGGGAAGATATTTCTCACCGTATGCTTCGCCGATAAACTGATTTGCCATCGCTCTTGCTTCCTCAGAAATACGGAGCGAGTCGGTTCTCATATAGGTGATAAGACCCGTTGTGCCGATGCCCGCGATATCAACACCTTCGTAAAGCTCCTGAGCGGCGCGCATTGTGCGCTGAGCCTGGAAGCCCATTCGGCGTGAAGCCTCCTGCTGAAGAGTTGATGTGATGAACGGCGGTGCGGGATTCTTTTTTCTTGTACCCTTTTTAAGGGAGGTCACGCTGTACTTTGCGCCGTCGAGACGGGCGAGATAAGAGTCAGCCTGCTCCTTATTTGTGATTTTAACCTTGCCCGTTTCGTCGCCGTAGAAGGAGGCTGAGAAGCTCTTTCTGCACGGTGCAATGAGCTTCGCATCAAGTGTCCAGTACTCCTCGGGGACGAATGCACGGATTTCGTTCTCTCTGTCCACGATAAGCTTTACCGCAACGGACTGAACACGGCCTGCGGAAAGTCCGCGGCGGATTTTCTGAGAAATGAACGGGCTTAATTTATAGCCTACGAGACGGTCAAGGATACGTCTTGCCTGCTGTGCATTGACAAGATCCATATCGATTGAACGCGGTGCCTTCATACCGTTTTCAACGCCCGTTTTTGTGATTTCGTTGAAGGTGATTCTGTTAGCCTTTGCCATATCGAGCTCAAGCAGAGTTGCAAGATGCCACGAAATCGCCTCTCCCTCACGGTCGGGGTCGGTTGCGAGAAAGACCTCGTCACTCTCGGCAACCTTTGCCTTGAGCTCCTTGACGAGCTTTTCCTTTCCCTTTATTACAGCGTATTTCGGCATAAAATCCTTCTTGATATCAACGCTCAGCTTTGCGGCAGGAAGGTCGCGGACGTGACCCATTGATGCGGTAACGTCGAACTCCTTGCCGAGATATTTTTTAATTGTCTTAACCTTTGTGGGTGACTCCACGATGATAAGCTTTGACATATTGATCGATCATCCTATTTCAATTTATAGTTTTTGCCTGCCTGAAGCTCAACGAGATCGAAAAGCTCAAGCTCGGTCATCGCGCCCGAGAATTCACTTGCGCCGAGACCTGATTTTAAAATAAGCTCATCCGCCTGCATCTCCGCCCTTTCGAACGCGCGGTAAATCTTTTTCGCGTTATCGCTCAGAAGCGGCGGCTCAGCCTGCCTGATGAATTTAACCTCACCCTTTTCACTGCGCGGAGGATTATCGTCCGCCTTCGACCTTGACGGCGGATCACCGTAATTCTTAAGGGTAAGGGTTGTTTCGATTTTTTCTGCATCTATTTTTTCGGGGTATGTCATTGAATATCCCCCGAGAACATCCCATGCGCTGAACACAGGCTTTGCTCCGTCACGGATAAGTCGGTTTGCACCCGTAAATTCACTCGAAAGCAAATCACCCGGCACCGCAAAGACATCCCTGCCCTGCTCAAGAGCATGGTTTGCGGTAATAAGCGAGCCGCTTCGCTCGCCCGCCTCGATAACAAGTGTTCCGTATGACAGACCCGAAATAATTCTGTTTCTTATCGGAAAATTCCTTGCGATTGCAGGCGTTTCGGGCGGAAACTCGGTGACGAGCGCTCCGCTTTGCGCAATCTGTCTGCGCATCGCCTCGTTCACAACGGGATAGTTGCAGTTAAAGCCGCAGCCGAGCACCGCCACGGTTTTGCCTTTTTCGTCCAACGCGCCCCAGTGTGCCGCAGCATCGATGCCCAAGGCACCCCCGCTGATAACAACCGCACCCGAACGCACGATTGATGACGATAATGCACGGGCAACCGTTGCGCTGTTGCGTGACGGCTCTCTCGTGCCGACTATTGCGACAGAAATCTTGTTTTTCAAGCAGTCTAAATCTCCGTTGACATAAAGAACAAGCGGAAAATTAGGCAGCTTGAAAAGCATAGACGGATAGTTTTCATCGTCGGGAGTGATAACCTGCCATCCGTTTCTGACGCATGATGCGAATATTCCCTGCGCTCTTTTAAGGTCGTTCTGCTCGAGCTTAGTGACCTGACGCGGAGTAAATATTCCCGATATAATTCTCTCCTGCTCGGATGAAAAATAAACATTTTTCGCTGTTCTGAAATAGCTTAAAATCTCATCCGTCCTGATGCTCGTCGCAATTCCAAGCACCTGCTGGAGCCATATCCAATAGATTTTGTCACTCATTTTCTCATCATCTCCCAGATAAGAATCGCCGCCGCCGTTGAAGCGTTGAGTGATTCTGCCCTGCCGAGCATCGGGATTGTGACCCTGTGCTTACAGGCAGACATCGTTGCGTCGGTAACACCGTTACCCTCGTTGCCCACAACGCAGACAACACCTGCGGCCATATCAATTTCCGTAACGGGGACAGCACCGCTGTCGGGAGTTGATGCAAGGGTGAGCATATCCGTTGTGTTAAGCTCTTCAATAAAGCTGACCGCATCCGCACAGGTCATAATCGGCAATCTGAGCGCCGAGCCCATTGAAGCACGGAGCGCCTTAGGGTTATAAATATCGCATCCGCCGCAGATAATCATACCGTCAACACCGATAGCCTCTGCGGTACGGCAGACCGCACCGAGATTTGACGGATCCTGAACATTTTCGAGAAAAATATATTTTCCCTTCGGATTTATCTGCTGTATGTCAGCGGTATTATCCTGTACTCTGCAAAGACAGAATATGCCCTGAGTGCTCCGGGTGTCCGAAAGCTTTTCCGCAACATCTGACGAAACAATATAGCCTTCCTCTGCCGCAGAAAGAACCGCATCAGCATAATCAGCATACTTTTCCATTGCGGATTCCGTTACAAATGCACGGAAAATACGGACATTATTCACCGCCGCATCGCGGCAAAGACGGGCGCCCTCAAGGAAGAAAAGCCCCTCCTCGCGGCGTACTCTTGCACTGTCGCGGACACTGACGGCGTGCTTGATTTTTTCATTCTGTTTTGCAGTCAGACGTTCCATTCTGAGCACTCCTTTTTCAAAAAACGGCACAAAAACACCCTCTGAGTGTTACTTATAAAAAGACAAATTCACGCCCCCAATGCAGGGGCGTGATATAAGCTTATTATTTAAGAGCTGCCTTAGCCTTCTCTGTGAGAGCTGTGAATGCAGCGGGATCAGCGATTGCGATCTCTGAGAGCATCTTACGGTTAAGCTCGATGCCAGCCTTGTTGAGACCGTTCATGAATGTTGAATAGTTCATGCCGTTCATCTTGCAAGCTGCTGAAATTCTTGTGATCCAGAGACGACGGAAATCACGCTTCTTCTGCTTACGTCCGATGTATGCATACTGACCTGATTTCATAACCGCCTGCTTAGCAGTCTTAAAAAGACTTGACTTTGAGCCATAGTAGCCCTTAGCCATCTTCAATACTTTATTTCTTCTCTTACGAGTCATGGTAGCGCCTTTAATACGAGCCATGGTTAGTTACCTCCAATTTAAAATTCAGTTCTGGTTGCTGCCTTTGACAGCGTGTTCTTATTTGTAAGGAATCAAACGCTTGATCTGCTTAACGTTTGTTGTGTCAGCAACAACTGTCTGACGAAGACCTCTCTTACGCTTTGTTGTCTTCTTGTTAAGGATGTGTGACTTGTTAGCGTGGCCGCGGATGGGCTTACCGTTCTTAGAGAGCTTAAAGCGCTTCTTAGCACCGCTGTGAGTTTTAATTTTAGGCATGGTTTTTTCCTCCTTATTAATTCTTACTTGGATGATTTGGCTGCTAAAAACATCAGCATTGAACGACCTTCAAGCTTAGCCGGTTTTTCGACCGTACCGAACTCGCTGCAGGCATCTGCAAACTTGCTCATTGTAACCAGACCGTTTTCCGGGTGAGCCATTTCACGGCCGCGGAATCTGATTGAAACCTTAACTCTGTTGCCGCTCTTCAGGAATTTGACAGCGTGGCCAACCTTTGTTTCGAAGTCGTGAGTGTCAATATTGAGTGACAGACGGACTTCCTTGATTTCAATAACTCTTTGGTTTTTCTTGGCTTCCTTTTCACGCTTTGCCTGTTCAAAGCGGTACTTGCCGTAATCCATAATCTTGCAGACAGGCGGTTTTGCCTGAGGCGCGATTTTAACAAGGTCGGTGTTCTTTTCCTCTGCAAGGCGGAGAGCCTCCTCAATCGGCATAACGCCGAGCTGATTGCCGTCAGAATCGATTACTCGTACTTCCTTGTCTCGGATTTCTTCATTGATCTGAGTTTCTTTCGTAGCGATGTTCAAGCACCTCCAAATGCTTAATAATAAAATCAAAGCACGGATGGAACATACCCCATCCGTGCAAAAATCACATAATACAAGACGGAAAAACCGTCATTGAATATTGACCGCACGGACGTGACCGTTAAGGTGGGAACGAACCATTCCACTTTGTTGTGCAGATATTCTACCACCATATCCGCGCTTTGTCAATAGTTTTTTATTATTTTGAGCAGGAAATTTTTGTCACTCCGATAAACGCCGCCGAGACGAGCACCTGAAGCAGGATAACGAACACCGCAGGCAGGTCTGCAACGACATTTAGTATGGACAGGATAAGCACGATTGCAAAGCTCATCAGAATACCGCCGAGCATCATTGTGTTCGCAATTTTAAAAACATTGCGAAGCGTAGCCGCCGTGCAAAGGCTTCTTGCAAAGGTGTATATCGTACCGTCATGAATTGCAACCGCCCTTGAGTTGACCTTCGGGCGCGACTTGTATTTTTTGAACACTCTGCCCGCCGCAGAATTAAGAATTCTGATATTATCAAGGCGCATATCGTAGCATTCCGAAATCATTACATCCGTTACATTCGGGTCGCAGTTGCGCACAAGCACCGTAACGCCGCTGTCGCGGAGCTTTTTAAGATACGGTACAAGCTTTTTGTTCGGCGCATAGTCAACAACCATCATTGCCGCAAGCTTATGTGCGATAGCAAGATAGATAACCTCGTGACCCGAGATAAGATATTTATCCTCATCAATGCTTTCGGGGACGTCTATGTTGTGATTGAGCATCATCGTTCTGTTGCCGAGAATGACCTTCTGATTATTTATCCAGCCGGAAACGCCGAGCCTTTCCTCGTAGCTGAAGGATTTTACCGTCGGAAGAATATCGCGGCGGTTGACAACCATCTGATCGAAAACTCCCATCAGCGGACCGCCCGAGCGGATAACCATTGCCGCAGCGTAAAGCATCGCGTCGTCAACGCGGACATTTTTGAAATCCTTGAAGCCGTGCATTGCACACATATTCTGGTCGAACAGATCCTTACTGTCAAGGATGATCGCATTCGTTCTGCAAAGCTCACTGACCGCCTCCTGACAGGAGATCATACCGCCCGTCTTGTTGAATTTCTTATTAATCCAGCGAAGCGGAAGCTGAACGAGCAGAGCCGCATAAGCAGGCATTGCAAGAGAAAACGTTACCGTAAACGCTGCAAAGCCGACTGTGAAATGGCGGTTGACCGCCCATGCAACTATCATATTGATAAGACTGAGCACCGCGATAATAAGTGCAATAAAGCGCATATTCTTATCCGTTGCCGTCTCACTCGTACAAAGCTCAATCAGATGCGACGGGAAGCGTGTTTTGCCCGAATATCGGATTCTCGGGCTTGACGATCTTACGCTTTTTCCGAGCTCGGTCGCATCCTTATCGTCCGTGATACCCTCTATGCTGTAAAGCTTATCCTTATTATTACCCGTGCAAAGCTCAAGTGCATCCGCCGTACGGCAGAAGGTGATATAGGAGTTAAGCTCGCTCATCAGAAGCAGGCCTACACCCGCACCCGCAAAAACGCTGACGAGATTTTTCCTGAAGAAATACAGCACAAGCATCAGTAGTGTCTGCATAAAGCAGAGTATCGACGCAAAGGATATTGCTGAATTTATGTTGAATTTTTTCTTTTTGAACTGCTCAACAGAGCCCGCAATCATCTGATTGCTTGTAATCAGAGATGCGCCGATAATGATTATGTTCGAGAAAATCGTCAGGAAATTATCTCCGCCGATTGTCGTTATCGACGCTGCCATAATGCTGACTGTCAATGCAAGGAACAGCAGTGCCGACTGAATCAGTACACGGCGGAAGCTCTTTTTCTTCTGCAGAAGAAGATATCTGCGGACTCTGCGCGCATCCTTCACCTGAGAATATTCAACACCCACAAACTCGGGCTCCTCGATACGGCGCGGACGCTCCTCGTGAGTATCAAACAGGTCGCCGAGCTTCTCCTTTTCGCCGTCAAAGCCGTACGGATCGTTTTCCGTCTCATCTCCGAAAAGAACAAAGCTGTCAATCTTCGCCTTTCTTCTTTTGAAAAGCTCCTTTTCCGCTTCGCTCTCCTCGATTTTTTCGGGCTTGTCCTCGGTCGGGATATCCGAGAAGCCGGGCATTGCAAGCTGTCCGTTTTCCTCCTCCTGACGGATTCTGGAGTTGAACTCATCACTCGGTTCAGCCTTACCTGCCTCTTCCTCAAGTGAAATTATCGTCGGTGCTCCCTCAAGGTCATCCTCGCTTGAAGTCCCCTTCTTTATAACCATTCCGGGCTTTTCGAGGTAGACGTGCTTGGTTTTGCCGGCTTCCTCTTCCTCTAAAAGCTCGTCGTCCGGCTCATCGCTCACAGGCTCGGCAATTCTGATATCCTCGTCGCCGTCCTCAACCTCAAAATCATCTTCCTCGAAATCGTCATCCTCAATGAAATATCTTTCCTCGGGATTTTCGCCGCCGTTTCTAAGGCTTTCAACGAACGCCTTACCCTTGGTGATAATATCCGACATAAAGGATGATGCCTTGCCCTTAGCCGAGCTGAGCACGGATGCGAAATCAACACTCTTCTGCGGCTTCGCCTCATCATTGAAGATGGACTTTATACGTTCGTCGGCGGTATGCACGCTTTCGTCGGAAATCTCCGTCTTATCAATTGAAAAGACAACCGTCTCCTGTGCAGGTGCAGGCTCTTCGACCTCTTCAATAACGATAGTGTCAAAGGAATCGTCAGCCGTATAGATGCTTTCCGGCTCCTCTCCCGCGTCTTCATCCTTTATTTTATTCGCAATTCCGAGCAAGCGGTCGATATCCTCATTCGTCCAGATTTTTGCAGGCTCGCCGTTTTCGTCGAGTCCTTCCTGACGCCGCTTCTCGCGGATATCATCAATCAGAGCCAATAGCTCCTCTCTGTTAATTTCAGACAAGGTTTTCACCCCTTCGCTTTAATTCCTGCTCTCTGCCTTGCAACCTCATACATAAGTATACCTGCCGCAACGGAAGCGTTGAGCGAATTTATCCTGCCCTTCATAGGCATTGAAACTATAAAATCACATTTTTCTCGGACAAGACGGCTGACACCTCTGCCCTCCGAGCCGATAACAAGACCGACTGCATCGTCATAGTCCACGCTGCACCAGTTCTCGCCGTCCATATCAGCAGCATAGAACCAGACTCCGCGCTCCTTGAGCTCGTCAATCGTCTGCGCAATGTTCGCAACGCGTGCAACAGGGACATATTCAACCGCACCTGCACTCGCCTTGCCGACAACATAGCTTAAGGAAGCGTTTCTTCGCTTCGGAATAATAACTCCGTGTGCGCCCGTAGCCTCTGCGGTACGAAGCACCGCACCGAGATTATGCGGATCCTCAAGCTCGTCACATATAATAATGAAGGGCTTTTCTCCGCGCTCCTCAGCGAGAGCAAAGATATCCTCCACGCTCGAATATTCGTGCGAAGCCGCATAAGCCGCAACACCCTGATGCACGGCACCGCCGCACATAAGATCGAGCTTCTTACGGTCAACCTCTTTTATAACAACACCCTTATCACGGCAGTCTGCAATAATTCTGCCGATCGAGCCGTTACGCTCACCTCGTGAAACAAGCAGTGTATCAATCGCCCTGCCGCTTCTGATAGCCTCGCTGACAGCATTTCTGCCGATTATTAAGTCCTCTCTCGGGGTATTCATTTCTTTTTCCATATTCTTCACCGTTTCAAATATATATTAAATCAATATATTATATCACGAAGCTACAGTAAATTACAATATGTTTTTTATGACAAGTATTTTTGATAAAATTTCCCTTTTATCGTTAAGCGGTTGCGACATATTTTTCCCGTCCGCAGATATAAAATAGATAAAAACCGCTGAAAGGATAATTCCGATGGAAATAACAAAAGTAAAGGAAACTCTGATTTATGCAGGCTCGCAGATAAAAGAAAAAGCCGAGCTGACACCCGTAGTAAAAAGCATCTCCGCGTTTATCGGCTCGTTTCTGCTGATGAATCCCTTTGTCTCCGGACTTTTCTCGCCGTTTGCGATTTCGCTTACCGCCTGCTCGGGGCTTATCGACTCCTTCTGGTCGGGAGCGGGTGTGATTATCGGCTCGTTTTTCTTTTTTGACGGTACGGACTGTGTACGATACTGCGCCGCCGTGCTTCTGTGTCTTTTGTTGAAGGGGCTTTATCTGCGCTACATAACCCGCAGTCTGCACGATACCGCTATGCTGCTCAATGCATTCACCTGCCTTTTCCTGACAGGGGCGGCAATAGTATGTGCCGTCGGCTTTGATTTCGAGACATTTCTCTGCGTATTTTACGAGAGCGTGCTATGCTGCACGGGCACATATATTTTCAGAAAAGCAGGCAGACTGATATGGGGCAAAAAGGAATTTCCGCGCTTCACAAGCCTTGATATCATCACCGTTCTTGCCGCGCTCGCAATAATGCTTATGCCTTTTTACAAATACAAAATCTTCGGCTTTTCACCCGTGACGATGCTGTTTTCCGCCTGCATTCTGCTTTTTGCAAGACTCCGCAGCTCATCGGGCGGCGCCCTTTGCGGAATATGCCTCGGCGCCGTTGCGGGCTTAAGCTCCGAGGTCGGCTTTATCAGCATCGGATATGCGCTCGGCGGGCTTCTCGGCGGTGAGCTGACACGGAAGGGAAAGCCTTACTGTATCGCAGGCTTTCTTGTGCCGATCACCGTCTGCGCCTTTGCGGACGGCACGCTCGTCTCCTGTATGGCGGTTTTCGAAAGCTTTCTGGCAAGCGCCGCCTTCCTTGCCGTTCCCGACAGCTTCTTCGACTCTCTGTGCGAAAAAACAAATGCTCCCGTAGCAGAACGTGTGCAGAGCGAGGACAGCCGACATCTCGCGCGCAGACTCAACGAGGTTTCACTCGCAATCAATGAGGTTTCGGCGTGTGTTGATACCGTGAAGAGCAGTCTGAATCCGCTGACACAGACTCAGCTCAACGAGGTACTCAGGAGCGCGTGGTGTAAGGTCTGCAACGAATGTGATCTGAAGGAAAGCTGCCGTCCCGAAATCAGAAACCCGACGGACGGCGCTGTCGAAAAAATTGCACAGGCGCTTCAGAGCCATGCCGCTCTTGATGAAACGCGCTTTCCGAAGGGCTTTTACTCCGCGTGCTATTCCTTTACCGAAATGCGTACGGAGCTTTACGACCGCTATCTTTCTTTTGTGGCGTCTCTCGGCGCGCAGGGTAAAATCAGCCAGATTCAGGGGCTGATGTGCGACCAGTTCCGCAATATGGCAGAAATACTGGACGGGCTTGCGGACGACTTTGACGAAAACAAAAATATGAACACGGACATTGCCGAAAGCTGTACCTACGAGGCACAGCAGGCAGGACTCTGCGTCAGAAAAGCCGACTGCAGCCTTGATAAATTCGACAGAACAACAATCACCCTCAGCGTTGACGAGCCGAGACCCGATTTCAATATAACTCAATTCACCAGAAGTCTTTCCACCGCAATCGGAACAAAGCTCGACACTCCTGAGCTTGCAGAGGAAGGTGACGGCGAATGCACGCTCGTTTTCCGTCAGAAAATTGATTTCCGCGTTTCCATCGGCGCTATCAGCCGTCCGACGGACAACGAGGACATCTGCGGCGACTATTACCGCAGCTTCCGCGACAGCAACGGCAGGTATATTATTATACTCAGCGACGGAATGGGCACGGGCAGCCGCGCGGCGGTTGATTCAGCAATGGCATCAGAGCTTTTCTCCCGACTTGTCAGATCAGGACTCGGCTTTGATTCGGCACTTCGCATTGCAAACTCCGCGCTTCTTGTCAAAAGCACCGACGAATCCCTTGCAACCATCGACGTTGTATGCCTCGACCTTTATACGGGCAAGACTGATTTTATGAAGGCGGGTGCGGCGGCAACCTTCATCCGTCATAAGGGAAGCGTCGCGCTCCTCGAGCAGGCAAGCCTTCCTATAGGTATTCTGAACGATATCAGCTTTTCAAAAGCCACAGCTCCGCTTAATAAGGGTGATATCATACTTATGGTTTCTGACGGTATTCTCGGCGACTGCAACACCTGGATTCAGCACGAGCTCAAGCAATGGGACACTCAAAAATCTCCCGATGACCTCGCACGCTTCATACTCGACGGTGCGTGTGAGAGAAAAACGGGCAAGCACCTTGACGATATGACCGTCATCGCGGTTTATGTTGAATAAAAAATTCTTGCTTTAAAACCGCATCTCTTATATAATGTAACAAGTATTTAAAACGGATGTGATTTTTTGGCACAGATACTTGCTACCGTAATGGCGGTTTTTGCCGTAATCGGCGCGCTCGATAAGATTTTCGGCAACCGGTTAAAGCTCGGCGATGAATTTGAAAAAGGAATAATGACTCTCGGTCCTCTCTCGCTCTCAATGCTCGGTATGATGACCGTTGCCCCTGCCCTTGCAGATCTGCTCGTGCCCGTGATAACTCCCGTTGCGGAGCTTTTCGGCTTTGATCCCTCGGCTCTTGCGGGCATACTGATTGCCAACGATATGGGCGGTGCTTCGCTGGCGGATTCAATTGCGCAAAACGACCTGCTCGGCTCCTTCCACGGACTTTGTGTTGCATCAATGCTCGGCGCGACAATCTCCTTCACCATCCCCGTCGCCCTGCGCTCGAGCAAGAAAGAAAATCACAGCGACGTTCTGCTCGGACTTCTTTGCGGTATCAGCACGATACCCGTCGGCTGCTTCGTTTCGGGCCTCGTTATGGGCATAGCTCCTCTCTCCGTTCTCATCAACCTTGCGCCCGCAATCCTCATTTCAGTTATAATCATTATCGGACTGCTGAAGCTCCCGTCTGCAACAATAAAAATCTTTTCCGTATTTGGGAAATTTATCGCAATCCTTATAACCTGCGGTCTCGCTCTCGGAATTTTTCAGGAGCTTACAGGAAAGATAATCCTATCAAACACCGCTCCGATTATGGAAAGTGCGGCAACGGTATTCACAATCTGTATCACCCTTGCAGGAACATTCCCGCTGATTGCAATTATCTCAAAAATCCTTAAAAAGCCCCTTTCCGCTCTCGGCAAAAAGCTCAGTCTCGATGACACCTCCGTCATCGGACTTATCGCAACACTCGCAAACTCAATTGCCACAATGGAAAGTGCAGATAAGATGAACCGGAAAGGACGTGTGATGAATCTCGCGTTCGCGGTTTCCGCGGCGTTCGTTTTCGGCGACCACCTCGCATTCACGCTCTCATTCAGGGAGGAGCATATCCTTGCCGTCATCGTCGGCAAGCTCGTCGCAGGCTTAGCAGCACTTGCCGTCGCAATTGTGCTTGAAAAGAAAACAAATAAAAACTGACAAAAAAGGAGTTACCTCACACGAGGTAACTCCTTGATTTTTTTGCAGAGCATATGCCGCAGTTCTGCATGCAAGTCTGATGTTTTTTAACAAAATAAAAAACTCCAAGTCCGAAGACCTGGAGTTTTGGCAGCGGAATAGGGATTCGAACCCCAACAAACAGAGTCAGAGTCTGTCGTGCTACCGTTACACAATTCCGCTAAAGAACGTTCCCTATTATACACATTCAATTACGGTTTGTCAACACTTTTTTAAAATTTTTTAATTATTTTTAGCCAAGCAATCCGCTCAGGTCTGCTTCACGATAACCCGACAGGCTGAAACATGACGAATCAACACCCTTTTTGAAGGCTGTGATCTCGCGCAGCTCCATAACGCCGTCCTCCTCTGAGCCGAGGAACACCCATTTGCCGTCCTTGAAATAGTAATAGCTGATGGTGCCGTCGGTCTGGCGGTAGCTTTCACAGATGTATTCAACGCCATCCACCTTCACGCGTTCAGACTTGATATACGTCACCTTTGCGGGAGAGCCGATGCTGACATCCATCTCCTTGTCAACCTCGCCGTAAATGCCCTTTGAAAGAAGCATTTCCATAGGAATAACAAGATAAGTCTTGCCTGAAAGATGAAGCATACGGAGTGTCACACCCTTTGAAGCGGTATTGACACACATATCCTTGCCATTAACCATAATCTCTGCAGTAACAACAGTGCCTTCAGACTCAACCTCAGTTGTGATTGTGAATTCGCCCGTCGCAAGAATCGGGTCAACAATCTGTGCCTTATAGCTCGTCACAAGCTCATCCTCAACCTCAAGATCACCCTCGTAGCTGCCGACCGCAATCATAAGCACCGTAAGAGCATCGAGAGAATTTATTCTGCCGTCACCGTTGGCATCCATATACTTTTCGTTCGCGCCGTCATTAAATCCGACGGATTTACGCAAAATCAGAAGAGCATCAAGTGAATTCACCTTACTGTCGGAATTGACATCTCCGACAAGACGTGCAGATGCGCAGACCGAGCAGGTAAACACCATTATAATTACAATAAAAAGTGAAACAAATCTTTTCATTCTCAAAACTTCTTTCGTTAGGATTTGTTGATTATACCACAGATTTCATAAAAATACCACACAAAACAGAACAAAAGCAAAAAATCTTGACTGGTAAATTAAGGAATGATATAATCAAGACAAAGGAGTGACGGCTATGGACAATAAAGCAAAGAAAAAGACTGCCCCGATTATTATAACAATAGCTGTTGTGATTTTCTCACTCGCATACGTCTGCTTTTTTGTGCTTCTTGCCGTAACCGCGCCCGAAACGCTCATCGTAGCGGCAATCGCAATCGTAGTTTATCTGGGTGTATGCATCGGTGTTATCGCCGCACTCAGAGAAAGAATAAAAGAAATAAACGGAGGAGAAGAGGATGAAGCTCTTAAGTATTAACTACATTCCCGGTACTGAATTTGAAGCACTCGGTATAGTCAAGGGGGCAGTTGTGCAGACAAAAAATTTCGGCAAGGATTTTATGGCAGGCATGAAAACTCTTGTCGGCGGCGAAATCAAAGGCTATACGGAAATGCTTAACGAGGCACGCGCAATCGCAACGAAGAGAATGGTTGACGAGGCGGAGGCGCTCGGCGCAGATGCCGTTATCGGCGTAACCTACGGCAGCTCAGCAGTTATGCAGGGCGCAGCAGAGGTCATCGCCTACGGAACTGCGGTTAAGATTAAATAATATGTAAACAAAAGGGACTGCCGAAGCAGTCCCTTAATTTTATTTTGTAAACGTATAAGTAATAGCGTCTGACTGAACGCCGTAAGCGGTTTCTGCCGTAATTGTTGCGGTGTATTCACCCTTCTCAAGAGATCCGAGCTCTACCGTATTTGTCGCATCAACCGTTGCGGAATAATACTTCGGGAGAAGCCAGTCGTTGTAAACCTCTTCACCCTCCGCATCAACCACATTGATTCTGTAAAGGTAAACGGGTGTACCGTCAGTTGACCTTGCAGAGTCAAAGGTAAGGCTTACCTTACCGAGAGATTTCTTCATTTCAACCTTAGCATCGGAAGCAAATTCGGGTGCCGTTGAACGCGCCGCCTGCTTTTCGGGAGTATAATCACGGTTTGCGGGGTCTGCGGGATTATCGAGAATGTAGTCAACGAGAATCTTCTCTTCCTCAAGATCTATACCGATAAGTCTTACGCGGTTGTCTGCATCAACCTCAACAATCCAGTACTGTGCCTCGTCCTTGTAGCCGTCGGGATGAACTGTTCTTACATCCTCAACCGTAAGCTCAACATAGTAAAGAGAGCCTGTTCCGATTGCGGTGAACTCACCCTGCCACAATGAACGCGGGTCGCTCAGGGGATAATGCGAATGACCTGAGAAATGAACGAGCTGAGGATACTGAACAAAGATATCCTTGAAGAACTCGTCGTCCCAGCCCTCGAAATCGGAGCTACCGTAAACAGTCTTGTCAACGTGCTCGTGCTGTGCGAAGAAAATCGGCTTTGTCGGATCATCTGCAACAGCCTTATCAAGCTCTGCTTTGAGCCATTCGCGCTGATAATCGGCATATCTTACGCCGTCAACATAAGCGCGTGACATCGTGATGAAATGATAGCCGTTGATGACATAATGATTATCCGTCGCATCAACGCCGTGAAGCATCTTGAAATAATCAAGAGATTTGAAATCATAGGTTCCGCCGTCGTGTGCCTGAGCAAGAAGCGGCATAACCTGAGTTTCAGGCTTGATTACGCTGTCGATTGCACTCTTGAATGCGCAACGCTGTGACTGCAGACCGTCATCCGTCGTGTCACCTGCGAAGATAACGCCGTCAAGCTTCTTGTAGCTGCCGTAGCCCTCCGCGATTGCATAGCTCATTTTCAGAGCCTTCTGAATGCGCTTGTACTGTCTGTCACCTGCAGCCATAACGTGAGTGTCACTCGCAACCATAAAACGGAGCACGGGAACAAAATCGTTTGTTTCTGCGGGAGCGGAAACCTTTATATTAGCTGCCGATAATGAGCCGAAGAATGTGATGATTGTCATAAAAACAGAAATAATAGCCTTTAACATTATCATTTCTCCTTTTTATTTAATTTTTATTTAATTTTTATTTAATTGTGTACGGAGTTTCGTCCTGCGGCTCACGGTTCATATACTTGCCGCGTGTGAAATCGGGAATTTCAACCGTTGCACTGCCGTTCTTGAGTGACTGCTCACTGAGTGCTGTAATGCACATCCATGCAGCCATATCGTAAACGTCAATCGGAGGAAGAGTGCCGTTCTTTACGGTCTCAACCCAAGCGCGGAGCACGTGCCAGTCCATACCGCCGTGGCCTGCCTCCATCATTTCCTTTGTTGTATTCTTCCAGAGCTCGTGGTTATACTTCTTGGCATAGCGCTTTGCATTGCCCCAGAAATATGACTGATCCCACTCGTGATTTGTGTGCGGCTCTCTGTCAAGATAAACGATATCGCCGTCCTCCTGATAAAGACCTCTGAGACCTCTTATAGTATAGCCTCGGCTGTAGAAACGCGGAAGGCAGGTATCGAGAGTAAGGTCGATAACCTCGCCGCGCTCAGTTCTGATAAATGTCTTGACAATATCAGCCTGTGCAAATTCCTTACCCTTGAGCTCCTCGTGCAAATCCTTATTCTGATTTACATAATCCTTAAGTCCGTTTGATTCAGAGCAGACCGATGTAAGAGAAACAAAGCGGTTGCCTCTGTTGATATCAAGAAGCTTTGCGATAGGACCGAGTGCGTGTGTGGGATAATTTTCACAGTTGCGTGAAAGGTAGTTTCTCAGACGGTAATGTCTGTTAACCGTACCGTAGCAGACCTCGTTACGAAGGTCGTGAGCGTACTTACCCGAGCATGCAACAATCTTGCCGAATCTGCCGTCGCGCACCATATTATGTACCATAAGCTCACGCTCACCGTAGCAGCAGTTTTCCATAAACATTGCCCATACGCCTGTCTTTTCGTAGGTATCGACAACCTCCCAGCACTCATCGAGAGTGTATGCGCCGCCGACCTCAGAAGCGGCAGGGATGCCTGCCTTCATTGCTTCGATTGCGATTTTAACGTGAGTTGACCAGTCCGTAGCGATATAAACGCTGTCAAGACCCTCAAGCTCAAAAATTTCTTTATAGTTTGTTGTCGCAAAAGGAGTTGTGCCCTTCTTTTCCTGAACACGTCTTACTCCGTCCTGCGCTCTGTCCTCATATTCATCACAAACGCCGATAACGTTGACATCGTCCATCATACAGATTGTGCTGAGCATTCCGCTTCCGCGGTTGCCTATACCGATAACGGCTACATTAATTTTTTCTTTCATTGCTATTGCCTCGCTTTAAACAAAATAGGTAATTTGATTATATCACACTGAAAATAAAATTCAATAAGCTTAAAGGAAAAATAGTAATAGCTTTTTAAGGTTTTCATTCATCGGCATATTTATTCATCACCTCGTCTATGTAATCATCAGACGCTTTCCGGACAACCTATGACTATTACTTTTTTCATTTGTGCTCCTATATCTGTTTTTGGAATAGCTCACAGTTAAACTCGACAAGCATACTTTTTAAATTCTTTATTGATTTTTCTGTAAGAGAAGTTTGCGATTTCCTTGAACGAATATATTTTAATTAAACTCTCGATAAACTGACAGCCAAGAAAATATCCGACATCAGAATGACCTTTATAAGCGCACCAGTCTCCGAAAAAGTCCTGAACACTTTCTCTTGCATCGAGACGACGGAGATACTCTCTCTTTATATCGTTTTCATTCTCATAACACCACTCGAGCCATCCGTCCTTATTCTGATGATAAAACTGATCATCACCGCAAAGAATATGTTCACAAACCATAGCAATACCCTCGCAGTAAAGCTGCGCAATGCCTTTTCTGCGTTTTGTGTATTCGGGGATATGCAGATTTCCGTTCATCTCATGCCATAAATGACCGATTTCGTGCAATATCAGGGCACGCATATTGTTTTCGTCTCCCCAATCAAGCTCAATAATTTTTTCTAGCCCCAATAAAACCGTATTCTTGCCGTCAAGAGTGGTTGCCCAACCTGCACCGTTGCAAAGACCAAGATACAAAATAATATTGATATCGGGCTCATTGTCAAATAACTCTGACAAATTATCATTCAATGTATCAATTACTGTCTGAAAATTTTGGCTGACGATGTTGATTTTTTCTTCATTCAAAGCCTCTTCAAGAACAGGTAGAACATTGTTATTAAAATCATAGTTTTTTGCATCATTCTCGCATTTTGCGGCTAACTCTTTTGAAATACTATGTGCATATTTTTTCCATAAAGACATATCAAATCCGTTTTTGAATTCAGTTTTGATTTTTTCACAAGTGTTAATAACTTTCATTTGCCAACCTCGAATAATTCCGTACTTTTCGTATGTGTTCATTCGATTATACTATTTCAACCGTAAAAAATCAATCTTGCTTTTCCGGTATCTCTTTCTTGCAAAGCTGATCTTATTTTGTTATAATTTTACCGAGGTGAGCATAATGACAAAAAAAGAAAGAGCATTACTTGCCGTTGAGGCTCTTAAAAAAGAATACCCCGAGGCAATATGCTCTCTTGATGCAGGCAACGACTTTGAATTGCTCGTCGCAACACGGCTTTCCGCTCAATGCACGGACGCGAGAGTGAATCTCGTCACTCCTGCCCTTTTTGAAAAATATAAAACGCTTGAAGATTATGCCGACGCGAAGGTCGAGGACGTCGAGGAGCTTGTGCGCTCCTGCGGCTTTTACCGCACAAAGGCGCGTGATATCATCGGTATGGCACGCGGAATTATTGAACGCTTTGACGGCAAGGTACCCGACAACATCGAGGATCTGACAAGCCTTCCCGGTGTCGGAAGAAAAACGGCAAATCTCATCTGCGGTGACATTTACGGCAAGCCTGCCGTTGTCGCAGACACGCATCTTATCCGAATCACAAATCTGCTCGGACTTGTCAGCACAAAAGACCCTCTCAAGGTTGAGCTTGAGCTTAAGAAAATACTCCCTCCGGAGGAAAGCAACGATTTCTGCCACCGATGCGTGCTTCACGGCAGAGCGGTCTGCATTGCCCGCCGCCCCGACTGCGAAAAATGCTGTATGCGCGAATTCTGTAAATCAGCCAAAAAATAATTTGGAAGCAATAACCGTGACGGCAGCACCCATAATTGCGGCGCAAAGCAGACGTGACACGAGCAGCAGCCTGTCCTGACGCACCTTTGACGGAGGCGGCGCACCGACCTCGCCTGCGATCGTGCTTGCGCGCTCACGCAGAGTACCCTCACTGACGGAGGAAAATTCGGGTTTTACGAAAAAAATCACTCTTTCAAAGTATTCACACGACGGTTTTGTAACCTCGACAATCTGATGGTTGACACCCTTCAACAAAACAGACACCTCTTTTTAAAATATTCATAGGTATTGTTGCCTTTTCTGCAGTTTTTTATTCAAAAAATGTGCATTGTTCACAATTGCAAAATATGCATAAAAAATGAATAAAATCCGACAAAATTCGACTTCGTACGAGCTTTCACAAGTTTTCTGTGGAAGTGTGGAAAACTTGAAAAATCGGTTAAAAAGTGTGGAAAACTGTGTTGAAAGTGTTGATAACTTCCCCAAAAAGCCTTGATTTATCAAAGTTTTCCACCGTTTTTATGTCAAATCAGTAAAGTTTGTTATTTTTTTAACATTTCACAAAAGAGATATGTCAAGTGTTTTTTGGTAATAAATTGCACAAAGTTTAGCGAAAATTCTATCTATTTTTTCTATTTGAAATAACCCGTAAAGCACTTGACAAGCATTGTTACAAATAGTTACAAAATGAATATTCAGCAATTATACAGGTGACACTATGGAAACTGAATTTAACAAAAATACCATAATTTTTTCGGGGGTTGACCCCCTTTCTGTCCCCCTTACGCTCGATTGCGGTCAGGCTTTCCGCTGGAGCGAAAAAAGCAACGGCGAATGGCACGGTGTAGCGTGCGGAAAAGCGGTTGACATCTCTCAGAACGACGGCGAGCTGATTATCCGCGGCAGCTTCTGCGAGGGTGACGAGGCGCTCTGGGCGGAATATTTCGACCTCGGCAGAGACTACGGCAAAATCTGCGAAAAGCTCAAAACCGACAGTCATCTTAAAACAGCGATTGATGCCTACCCGGGTATCCGTATTCTTAAACAGGAGCCGTGGGAGGCTCTTTGCTCGTTCATTATTTCGCAGAACAATAACATCCCTCGCATCAAGGGGATTATCGAGCGTCTGTGCCTTAATTTCGGCGAGGATCTCGGCGGCGGTGATTTCACCTTCCCGACTGCAGAAAAGCTATCCGCGCTCACCGTGGACGATCTCGCACCGCTTCGCTCGGGCTTCCGTGCAAAGTATATTATAGATGCGGCACAGAAGGTTGCCTCGGGTGAGGTTGACCTTAAAAAGCTCTCCTCCTGCGATATTGACGAGGCTCGTGAGGAGCTGATAAAAATCAAGGGTGTCGGCGCAAAGGTTGCGGAATGCGCCCTGCTTTACGGCTGCGGAAGAGTCGATGCCTTCCCCGTTGATGTGTGGGTGCGCAGAATTATGGCTGAGCTTTACCCCGAGGGCTTGCCCGAATGCTGTAACGGCGTCGAAGGCATCGCACAGCAGTATCTCTTCCATTGGAGAAGAAACGTTGAATAAGCAAAAAGCAAGAAGACTTGTACACTTATACAGCCTTCTTGCTTTTAATTTTATTTTATTATATTTGCCGTGCCGTTATCAAACCTGACAGCATACTCAACATCCGTCATATCAGCCTTCGGCGGGTAATCGGTGGAAAGTATCTGCGCTCCGCTTTCAAGGGTCAGTCTGCGGTCCTCCTCGTTATAGCTGCCGTAGGTATCAACACGCGTTCTTACAACAAGATTCTTTTCGAAAATCAGCTCCTGCGAATATTTATCGATATCCTTCGGCTTGTTGACGATGAGGAAGGACGCATAGTCCTTGTCTCTGTCCTTATAACGGAGCATCGGGAACATTGCCTGCGATTTTATCGTCTCGTCCTGCGCGATGTAGTCCTTCGTCACTGTCGTGTCATGCAGAAGCACGACAACCTTACCCGCACATTCTGCAAACGGCAACCATCCGTCCGCCTCACGCATCGCTTTAAGCGACGGGTAATCACCCATCATATCGGCGGGTGTCAGCAGGCTTTCACCGAGGACATCGCGGATAAGCTCATCCAGAAGCTGTGCATATTCCATATTAAGGAATTTCATTCCTTTGTCCGGTATAAAAATCTTTTTCGGCTCAATTATAACCGTTATCGGCAGGTGGTTCGGGTTTGCATCCGACCACATTTTTATTTCTTTAAGCGCAAGGCTGAAATCATAGCACGATGAGGTCATATCAATCAGCGGTGAATGGGTGCAGACGAAGCCGACATTATCGCCGTCAACCACCGTTTCGATATCAAGCTCGATGCTTCTGATTCCGACATTGAACTGCTCGGTGAGAGTATCGCTGCAATATTCGGGCGCATCTCCGCTGATAAGTCCGAAGGTAACGTTTTCGAAATCACGGTAAAGCTTGCGGTAGGACGGCACGCTCTCGAGCTGATAGCTGTTATGCGTTGCAATATAGGCAACCTCGTTGAATTTAACACCGTCGGCATACGCCTTTGCAACATCAAAGCCTGCGAGGGCAGATTCGTTCACCCTTTCGTAATTACCACTTGCATAAGCCTCGGAAAGAGCCTCTATGCGTTCAAGCTGCTGAACGATATTCTCCTCGCGTGCGCTTTTGTTTTCTGAAATAACAGCGGGAAGTCCCGTGAAAACAAAGAGAAGCAGTGAGATCAAGGAGGCTGTAAACTTAAACAAATAGTTGAAAACCGTCTGCATAAAATCACCTGATTACATTTTAATAAAACTATTCTAGCACAAAGGCTTTTGTTTTTCAATAAAAGAAAAACTCCCGAAGGGGTTACCTTCGGGAGAAATGCTTATGTATCAATTACCACTGAACGTTAGTAAGCTTAACTGTTGTTGTAGCATTACCCTTAGCTGACTTGATACCAACGATTGTATACTTAACATTTGCAAGCTCAACATACCAATCCCAAGAAGCTGTGAGTGACTGGAGCTTACCTGTCTTTGAGTCGATAACAGCTGTGATCTTTGTGTTTGTTACCTTCTCAAGTGCTGACTCTGCTGTACAATCGTCAACACCGTTGATAGCTGTATGGATGTTCTCAGAGTTCTTGTAGTCGTAAGCCTTCTTATCGCCCTTACCTGCAAAAACGCCTGCTCTCTGAAGCGGTGAGTTGTCAGAGTTGCCTGAAGCATTAGCTGAGCTGTTACCGTCCTTAAGAGTCATTGTGATTGTGTAGATACCGTTGTTGTTTGCGCAAGAAGCCTGCTTAACGTCGCCTGCTGCAAGAGAAGCCTTGCTGAGGTTATCCTGCTTGCCCTTCTGGTTATCCCAGCTGTCTGTACCAACACCAAGGAAGTCGTTAACCATATCAACAACAAGCTGAATCTTGAGGAGAGCACCACCGTCGAGGTTGTGCATTACAGTTGTTCTGCTCTTCTTGAAGCCAGCCTTTGAAGAAACAACCTTGTTGATAGCGTTGTTGTAATAAGCTGTGATTTCTGCTGCTGTTGCAGGAGCCTTGGGGCCGTTGTCAGTAGCGGGCTTATCTGCCGGTGCGTCTGTTGACGGTGCATCAGCCGGAGCGTCTGTTGCAGGAGCATCTGTCGGAGCGTCTGCAGGTGTATCTGCCGGTGTATCAGCAGGAACATCTGAAGGAACATCTGACGGAACATCTGACGGAGCGTCTGTTGACGGAGCATCTGTTGACGGTGCATCTGTTGAAACATTACCTGCTGACTCTGCTGCAATCTTAGCAGCCTCAATCTTAGCGTCAGCGATCTTGTTAAGACCGAGCATACCTGTTACAGAGATAGCAACTACGCAGATAATTGCTGTCACGCACTGAAAAATTGTGTTTTTCATACGAATCTTCTCCCTACATTAATAAATTTATTTTTTTCGTCATTTATAGACATAAGCATCATAACACATATGTATTAAAAAATCCAGCATTTTTTACACTTTTTAAAATTTTTGTGAACTAAGCAAAAAAACATCTCCGAATAATAGATTTTTGCTATTTAATATGTTATAATACCTTTTATAATGTGTATTACTGTGCGGAGGTGTGCTGATTTGAGCAAAAAATTTATTTCCTGGAACGTCAACGGCATCCGTGCCTGTATGACCAAGGGCTTTACGGACGTTTTCAATGCGCTTGATGCGGACATCTTCTGCCTGCAGGAAACGAAGATGCAGGCCGGTCAGCTCGAGCTCACTCTTGACGGATATCACCAGTACTGGCACTATGCCGAAAAGAAGGGCTATTCGGGTACGGCAATCTTCACGAAGGAGGAGCCGATAAGCGTGCAATACGGCATCGGCGTTCCCGAGCTTGACACCGAGGGCAGAATCATTACCCTCGAATTCCCCGACTATTATTTCATCACCGAATATGTCCCCAACGCGCAGGACGGACTCAAGCGCATCGACCACCGTATGAAATGGGAGGATGCCTTCCGCGCTTATGTCTGTGAGCTGAAAAAGACCAAGGGCGTTGTTTTCTGCGGCGACCTCAATGTAGCGCACAAGGAAATCGACCTGAAAAATCCGAAAACCAACCGCGGTAACCCCGGCTTTTCCGACGAGGAAAGAGGCAAATTCGGTGAGCTTCTCGATGCAGGCTTCATCGATACCTTCCGTTATTTTTATCCCGACCTTGAAAACGCTTACAGCTGGTGGTCATACCGCTTCAAGGCAAGGGAAAAGAACGTCGGCTGGCGTATTGATTATTTCTGCGTTTCCGACGATATGGCAGACAGACTTGTCAGCGCAAAAATTCATTCGGATATCTTCGGCTCTGACCATTGTCCCGTCGAAGTAGTTATAAAGTGAGGATTTGAAAATGACTAAAAACAATAAAATTGTTCTCTGCGTGCTTTCGGCAATCCTTGTTGTTGCAGTTGCCGTTACAGCGCTGACGGGCAGTGAGGCTTTTTTACAGAAAATCACGGGCGGTGTTGACACCGACTCCGCGCTGACACTCGACACCCTCTCACCCGCCGCCTTCGGTACGGAATATCCGCTCGTGCAGACCGAGCAGAAGGATCTGTTCTACGAAATGAAGCCCGACGGCACATTTAATTTCTACAAATACGCTGACGGTACCTTCACCGAGGCTGACGGCGTCAAGACCAAGGACGTTCAGCTGACCTGCTCCTCGCAGAAGGTCAAGGTCAGGCTTTATTACCTTTCAACGGATGCAGGTACAGTCGGCTACGGCTTATTCAACTCAAAGCAGGAGAGCTCTGTCAAAAACCTCGCTTATGTTTTTGTCCGTATGACAGACAGACCGAACGCCTATTCCTCAAAGGTAAAAACCCCGTATATCCTGCTGACGGATATGGAAAGTGCAGATGCCTACAAGAGTGAAAAAACATATTCCGATATGTATTCCTTTGATCCTTCAACGGGCAAGACCGCTCTCGTCATCTCACAGCGCGACCGCTCTGTGCAGGAAAACGGTACAATGCGCGAGGACTGGACTATCTTTACTGACTCGATGCTCAACAATAACGAAAAGTACGACCTTTTCGCTTCCTGCCGTAACCACGATACAAAAGCAGATGAGCAGAAATACGATTTCCTTACCGTCGCAAACTCCAAGTCAATGAAAAAGGGAACTGCGACAACTGTTTCCGATTCTCCGAGCTACGTTATCCGTGAAAAGGACGGCGCGTATTACTGCTTCGCAAATACGGATAAGGGCTTTGATCTTATCAGAAACGGCGATAAGAAAAAGCCTCTCGCAAGCTTCGACGGAGCTTTCTCCGATTACGCAGTCAGCGGAAACTATCTGCTGAGCAAAAACGATTTCAGCGTTACGGATATAACATCAGGTGAGAGCATTTCTCTCGGCAAGGCAACCTTCACCGAGCTTTCGGGCTTTATTGCAAACGAAGCAGGCACAAAATTTGCACTCTTCTGCAACGGTGAGCAGCAGTCGATGTTCTTATACGATACCGAGAGCAACGAAACGAAGGTTATCACCGACGATATCTTCGACAACGGCATCCGCAACTTCTGCTTTATCAATGACAGCACGGTGCTTTTCTCAACATACAACGAGGCCGGCACAACAGAAAATAAAGTAATAACGTTTTAAGGAGCGTGACACGAATGGCTAAAAGAGAAGACTATATTTCGTGGGACGAATATTTTATGGGCATCGCAATGCTCTCTTCAATGAGAAGTAAAGATCCCAGCACGCAGGTCGGTGCCTGCATCGTCAACGAAAACAAGAAGATTATGTCTGTCGGCTACAACGGCTTCCCTCACGGCTGCAGCGACGACGATTTCCCGTGGGAAAGATCAGGCAACAGCGAAATCGATACCAAATACCCCTTCGTCTGCCACGCTGAGCTCAACGCAATCCTCAACAATGCGGGTGCACCGCTTCAGGGCTGCTCAATCTATGTTGCGCTCTTCCCCTGCAACGAATGCGCAAAGGCTATTATTCAGAGCGGTATAAAAAAGGTTCTTTACATCTCTGATAAATATAAGGACACCGACGGCGTCAAGGCATCCAAAAAGATGTTCGACGCGGCAGGTGTTGAATACAAGCAGCTGACAATGTCACGCGATAAGCTGATTATCAACTTCGACGAAAAATCCATTTAACGGAAAGGATATATACCAATGGGCTTATTAAAAATGATTTTCGGTGACTATTCGACCAAAGAGGTCAAGAGAATTACGCCGATCAAAAACAAGGTTCTCGCTCTTGAAGAGGAGTATACAAAGCTCTCCGACAAGGAGCTTCAGCACAAAACAGTTGAATTCAAGGAGCGTCTCGCAAACGGTGAGACACTTGACGATATCCTCCCCGAGGCATTTGCCGCATGCCGTGAGGCTTCGTGGCGTGTTCTCGGTATGAAGCATTTCCCCGTGCAGATTATCGGCGGTATCGTGCTTCATCAGGGACGAATCGCAGAAATGAAGACAGGTGAAGGTAAAACTCTCGTTGCTACCCTCCCCGCTTACCTCAACGCACTTTCGGGCAAGGGCGTTCACATCGTTACGGTCAACGATTACCTTGCACGCCGTGACTCCGAATGGATGGGTAAGCTTTACCGCTTTATGGGTCTTTCCGTCGGTCTTATCGTTCACGGTCTTAATAACGACGAGCGTAAGGCGGCTTACAATGCCGACATTACCTACGGTACAAATAACGAGATGGGCTTCGACTATCTTCGTGACAATATGGTGCCTTATAAAGATCACAAGGTACAGCGCGGTCATAACTTTGCCGTAGTCGACGAGGTCGACTCAATCCTTATCGATGAGGCGAGAACACCGCTTATCATCTCGGGCAGAGGCGACCGTTCAACAGAGCTTTATACGCTCGCAAATAATTTCGTCCGCAACCTCACAAAGGCTGTCGTTAAGGAAATCGACTCCAAGCAGAACGCCGAGGACGTTGCTGACGGCGACTACGTTGTTGACGAAAAGGCTCGTACCGCATCACTCACAAAGAGCGGTATCGCAAAGGCAGAGTCATATTTCAACGTTGAAAATCTTATGGATGCCGACAATATGACACTCCTCCACCACATCAATCAGGCAATCAAGGCTATCGGCGTTATGCGCCGTGACATCGACTATGTTGTTAAGGACAATCAGGTTCTTATCGTTGACGAATTCACAGGACGTATTATGCTCGGCAGAAGATATAACGAGGGTCTTCATCAGGCTATCGAGGCAAAGGAAGGCGTTAAGGTTGAGCACGAGAGCAAGACTCTTGCAACAATCACCTTCCAGAACTATTTCCGCCTTTACTCCAAGCTTTCGGGTATGACAGGTACAGCTATGACCGAGAGTCAGGAATTCCAGGAAATCTACACCCTCGACGTTGTTGAAATTCCGACAAACAGACCGATGATCCGTAAGGATGACAACGATGTTGTTTACAAGACCGAGGCGGCCAAATTCAACGCTCTTATCGAGCAGATTATTGAATGTAACGCAAAGGGACAGCCCGTTCTCGTCGGTACAATTTCAATCGAAAAATCCGAGATTCTTTCAAAGCTTCTCAAGCGCCGCGGAATCAAGCACGAGGTGCTCAACGCTAAGCACCACGATAAGGAAGCGGAAATTGTTGCACAGGCAGGTAAGCTCGGTGCGGTTACAATCGCAACGAATATGGCAGGACGAGGCACGGATATTATGCTCGGCGGTAACGCTGAATACCTCGCAAAGGCGGCAATGCGCCGTAAGGGTTACACGGAAGAGCTTATCGTTGAGGCAACAGGCTTTGCTGAGACGGATAACGAGGATATCATCAACGCCCGCAACGAATTCACAGCACTTGAAAAGCAGTTCAAGGAAGAAATCAGCGGTGAAGCACAGCAGGTACGCGACGCAGGCGGTCTCTTCATCATCGGTACAGAGCGCCACGACTCACGCCGTATTGATAATCAGCTCCGCGGACGTGCAGGACGTCAGGGTGACCCCGGTGCAAGCCGATTCTATCTCTCGCTCGAGGACGATCTTATGCGTCTCTTCGGCGGTGACAGAATGCAGGCTGTTATGACAACCCTCAACGCTGACGAGGATATGCCGATTACAAACAAGATGATTACAAAATCAATTGAATCGGCACAGAAGAAGAAGGAGTCACAGAACTTTGCAATCCGTAAGAGCGTTCTTAAATACGACGACGTTATGAACAGACAGCGTGAGCTTATATACGGTCAGCGTAACCGCGTTCTTGACGGTGAGGACATCAAGGCATCCATCCTCAAGATGCTCGACGAATCTGTTGAGGAATCCGTTGAATTCTACTGCCCGACTGCATTGCAGAAGAGTGACTGGAACATCAAGGGTCTCCGCGATAAGTACCTCGGCTGGATTACAGAGCCGACAGACTTTGACGACGAGGCTTCCTTCGACAGAGAAGCTGCAAAGGAAATGCTCCTCGAAAGAGGTCACGAGCGCTACGAGGCTCGCGAGGCAGAGCTTACACCCGAGGTTATGAGAAGCCTTGAGCATATGATTCTTCTTCGTAACGTTGACACCTTCTGGATGGAGCATATCGACTCAATGGAGGAGCTTAAACGCGGTATCGGACTTCGTGCTTACGGTAATCAGGACCCCGTTGTTGCTTACAGAATGGAAAGCTACGATATGTTCGACGAGATGAGCAACTCTATCCGCGAATCGACAGTCCGTCAGATGCTTACGGTCAGAATCCGCAGTGAGGAAGACACAAAGCGTGAGCAGGCCGCAAAGGTAACGAGTGAAAGCGGTGCTTCCGACGGAAGTGAAAAAGGCAGAACAGTCCGCAAGAAAGAAGCTCCCGGTCCGAACGACCCCTGCCCCTGCGGAAGCGGTAAGAAATATAAAAAGTGCTGCGGTAATCCGAGCAACCAGAGCAAATAAATAAAAAAGTAATGAGCGGTTCATCTGAACCGCTCATTTTATTTATACTATTATATACTATATATTAGTCTTCCTTAGCCTTGAGTGCGATGCCGAGCTCGTCAAGCTGGATTGTATCAACCGCAGCAGGACACTCTGTCATCGGCTCGCTTGCGTTCTGTACCTTCGGATAAGCAACAACATCACGAAGGCTCTCACAACCGAGCATCTGCATAACAAGACGGTCGAGACCGATACCCATACCACCGTGAGGCGGTGCGCCGTATCTGAATGCATCTGTAAGATAGCCGAACTTCGCGTGTGCCTCTTCGTCTGAAAGACCAAGGAGAGAGAACATTCTCTTCTGAAGGTCGGGGTTTGTGATACGGATTGAACCGGAGCTCAGCTCAATGCCGTTGAGAACAAGGTCATAAGCCTTTGCGCGTACCTTTGCCTTATCTGTCTCGAGATATTCGAGGCATTCATCCATCGGGGATGTGAACGGGTGGTGCATCGCAACCCATGTCTGTGCATCCTCGTCCCAATCAAAGAACGGGAACTCTGTGATCCAGAGAAGGTTGAACTTGTCCTGCGGAATGATATCAAGTCTCTTTGCAACCTCCTGACGGAGTGCGCCGAGAACAGAATATACGATAGAATTCTTAACGTCGCCGATAATAAGAACAACGTCGCCTGCCTTTGCGTCTGCACGCTCAAGGATAGCCGCCATCTCATCCTCTGTCATAAACTTTGCGAAGGATGAAGCCATTGTGCCGTCCTCGTTGAGTCTTACCCATGCAAGACCCTTTGCACCGCTGCCGCGTACCATTTCGGTAAGCTTGTCGATTTCCTTACGGGTAAGCTTGGAGACAGCACCCTTTGCTGTGATACCGCGGACTGAGCCGCCCTCTGCAACGGGGCCGCTGAATACGCCGAAGCCGCAATCCTTAACGATATCACTAAGGTCATAAAGCTCCATAGCGTAACGTGTGTCGGGCTTGTCAGAGCCGTAACGGTCCATAGCCTCCTTATAAGTAAGGCGAGGAATGGGAGTTTCGATTTCTACACCGAGAGCCTCCTTGAAAACTCTCTTCATATAGCCTTCACCGATTGCAAGAACGTCCTCCATATCAACAAAGGACATTTCAAGGTCGATCTGTGTAAATTCGGGCTGACGGTCAGCACGGAGATCCTCGTCACGGAAGCAGCGTGCAATCTGCATATATCTGTCAAAGCCCGCTACCATTGAAAGCTGCTTATAAAGCTGAGGTGACTGCGGAAGAGCGTAGAAGGTGCCGTTGTGAATACGGCTGGGAACGAGGAAGTCTCTTGCGCCTTCGGGAGTTGACTTGATAAGAATCGGTGTTTCAATCTCAATAAAGCCGTTCTCGTCGAAGTAGTCACGTGTGATTTTACAAATCTTGTGACGCATAATGATGTTCTTCTGAAGGTCGGGACGGCGAAGGTCGAGATAACGGTACTTAAGTCTTGTAAGCTCCGAGGTCTGGCAGTTCTCAACGATTTCAAACGGCGGAGTTTCACTCTTACCGAGGACTCTTAAATCCTTGACGTCGATTTCGATATCACCTGTCGGGATGTCCTTATTCTTTGAGGAACGCTCACGGACAATACCCTTTGCCATAAGCACGAATTCACTTCTTGCCGCAAAAGCCTTGTCAAAGATTTCCTTTTCTGTATTCTCGTCGAATGCAAGCTGAACGATACCTGTTCTGTCACGAAGGTCGATGAAGATGAGTGCGCCGAGGTCACGCTGACGCTGTACCCAGCCTGCAACGGTAACCTCCTTGCCTGCATCTGTAATTCTGAGGTCACCGCAATAGTCGGTGCGCTTTAATCCGGTCATAAAATCCATTACATTAAGCCTCCCAAAAATTTGCTTATATCAATCGCTTCTGAGTTGTTGACCATATCCTGCAAATCATTTGCCGCACAGCGGAGTGAAAGCTCCATAAAGGTGTCTGCAAATTCATCGAGTGCGATTTCGGTCACGTCGCCCGTCTGCATATTTTTAACTCTTGCAACATTCGCCTTGATGTCATCCTCACCGATAACTGTTGTGAATGCTGCGCCGATTTTATCGGCATATTTCATCTGCGCCTTGAGTGAGCGTCCAACAACGTCAAACTCAGCAAACATACCCGACTGACGAAGCTCGGTTGCGAGTGCCGCCGCCTTAAGGGAAGCCTCATCACCGATGTTTGCGATGTAGATGTCGCACTTCTTTGCCTCGGGAAGCTTGATTCCCTGAGCCTCAAGAAGAAGAAGAAGTCTTTCGATACCCATACCGAAGCCGAGTGCGGGGACATGCGAGCCGCCGATTTCTTCAATAAGTCCGTCATAGCGTCCGCCCGCGCAGACAGCGCTCTGTGCGCCGAGTGAATCGGTAAGGAATTCGAAAACAGTTCTTGTGTAATAATCAAGACCGCGTACGATGTGCGGATTAACCTCGTAGGAGATGCCCATATTGTCAAGGTACATCTTTACCTTTTCGAAGTGCTCCTTACATTCGTCGCAGAGATAGTCGAGAATAATCGGTGCATCCGCCGCAATTTCGTGGCATACGGGACTCTTGCAGTCGAGAATACGCATCGGGTTGCGGTCAAGTCTGTCAAGACAGGTACCGCAAAGCTCACCCTTGCGTGATTCAAAGTAAGCCTTGAGCGCCGCGTGGTATTCCTTACGGCATTTCGGACAGCCGATTGAATTTATTTCAAGACGGATTCTGTCAACGCCGAGGAAGCCGAAAACCTCATTTGCAACAGAGATAACCTCTGCATCAGCGGCAGGTGATGCCGTGCCGTAGCACTCGATTCCGAACTGGTGGAATTCACGGAGTCTGCCTGCCTGAGGCTTTTCGTAACGGTAGCAGGATGTGATGTAGCTTACCTTCTGGGGCATCGGCTCATTTGTGAGTCCGTGCTCAAGGAATGCTCTCGCCGCACCTGCTGTACCCTCGGGACGAAGTGTGATTGAACGTCCGCCCTTGTCTTCGAAGGTATACATTTCTTTCTGAACAACGTCGGTTGTATCACCGACCGAACGTGTAAAAAGCTCCGTGTGCTCAAAAACGGGAGTGCGGATTTCTCTGAAGCCGAACTCGTTCGCAATCTCGAGCACCGTCTTTTCAACAAACTGATTTTTGTGGCTGTCTGCGGGAAGAACGTCAAGTGTTCCCTTGACAGCCTTTGTGATAAGTGCCATAAAAAAGTCTCCTCATATATAAGCTATCTGCACGCGCAGATAACGCACCGAATAACCGCCGACTTTTTTCAGAAGAAATCGGTGGTTATTCCGTGTAGTTATAGAAATTTATTTTAATACTTCGGATTTACAATATCGCGCCAGTCAAGATCGCCTCTGTCAAGGCTGTGGATAAGAGCCTCTGCCGTTGCAATATTAGTTGCGGCAGGAACGTTGTGAACGTCGCAGATTCGAAGAAGACTGTTCACATTCGGCTCGTGCTCCTTGGGGTCAAGCGGGTCGCTGAAGATAAGAAGCATATCAATTTCGTTGCAGGCAATAAGTGAGCCTATCTGCTGGTCGCCGCCCTGTGAACCGCTCAAAAAGCGAGTAATTTCGAGACCTGTCGCATCAGCTACGAGCTTGCCTGTTGTACCTGTTGCAAAGAGTCTGTGACGGCTGAGAATACCGCAGTACGCAATGCAAAACTGGGTCATAAGTTCTTTTTTCGCATCGTGTGCAATAATTGCAATGTTCATAGATTAACCCCTTCCGTAATTTTAGTTTTCCGTGGTTGTTGTGCTTTCTGTTGTTTCATCGGCGGTCTCTGCCGGAGCCTCTTCGTTTTCAGGCTCCGCTTCCTCGTGCTGTACGGGTGTGATTGTAATAAGCTTTTCACCCTCTGTCACACGCATTACGCGCACACCCTTTGACGGACGTGCAAAGGTGCTGATGCCGTCAGCGGGAATACGGATAATAATACCGTCGGATGCAATAAGAATAATATCGTCATCATCGCTGACGGATGTAACCGCCGCAATGTCACCATATTTTTCAACGTGGTAGTTGATAAGTCCCTTACCGCCTCTTGACTGAACGCGGTAATTTTCAAAGTCGCTCTTTCTGCCGTAGCCCGTTTCGCTGACGGTAAGGATCGTCTTGCCCTCTTCAACAACCGTCATACCGACAACCTCGTCGCCCTCGCGAAGCTCGATTGCCTTAACGCCTCGTGCAGTTCTGCCGATGGGACGTGCATCGTTCTCGTTGAAGCGGATACACATACCCTTTCTTGTCGCAACGATAAGGTCATCGTTGCCCGTTGTTGTTGTTACCCATGCAAGCTCGTCACCCTCGTCAAGCGTGATTGCAAGAACGCCTGCACGGCGGATTGACTTATATTCCTCAAGGCTTGAGCGCTTGATGATACCCTTGCGGGTGAACATACAAAGATAACCTGTATCCTCGTCAGCCGCGGTAAAGCGAATCATCGAAGAAACCTTTTCGTCCGCCTCGAGCGGAAGAAGGTTGATGATGTTCATACCCTTGCTTGTTCTTGAGCCCTCGGGAATTTCGTAGCCCTTGAGCTTGAAGGTTCGTCCTCTTGTTGTGAAGAACGAAATATAATCGTGGGTCGAAGCGGTGAACATCGTACGGACGATATCGTCCTCACGTCTTGTAAGACCCTTGACACCTCGTCCGCCGCGGCGCTGTGTCTGATACTCGGTCATCGGAATACGCTTGATATAGCCGAAGTCGGTAAAGGTATAAACACAGGTTTCCTCAGGGATAAGGTCCTCGATATCAACCTCGCCCGAAACGTTCATAATCTCTGTGCGGCGGTCGTCGCCGTACTTATCTGCAATCTCGAGTGCCTCTGCCTTGACAACGCCGAGAAGCTTTGTCTCGTCTGCAAGAAGCTCGAGGAATTCAGCAATTTTCATCTTAAGCTCGCCGAGCTCATCCTCAATCTTGACTCTTTCAAGACCTGTCAACTGACCGAGACGCATCTGCACGATAGCCTGTGCCTGAACATCATCGAGTCCGAAGCGCTCCATAAGAGCTTCCTTACCTTCGTTAATGCTCTTTGATGCACGGAGGATATTGATAACCTCGTCGATAAAATCAAGAGCAGTAAGAAGACCCTCGAGGATATGGGCTCTGTCCTGAGCCTTTTTAAGGTCGTACTGTGTACGTCTTGTAACAACCTGCTGCTGGAAGTCAATGTAGTTGCGAAGAACATCCTTGAGCGTAAGCACCTTCGGCTCGCCGTTGACAATGGCAATCATAATGACGCCGAACGTTGTCTGAAGCTGTGAGAAGGAATAAAGCTGATTGAGAACAACCTGCGGATTGGCATCACGCTTAAGGTCGATTGAAATATGCATACCTGCCTTTGAAGAGTAGTCGTTGATATCGGAGATACCCTCGATTCTCTTATCCTTTACGAGGTCTGCGATGCTTTCGATAAGCTTTGCTTTATTTACTGTGTACGGAATTTCCGTAACCTTGATTTCAAAGCGGCCGTTTTTCTTTTCAACAATTTCCGCTCTTGCTCTTACGATAACCTTACCGCGTCCCGTTGCATAAGCGGCACGGATGCCCGAACGGCCCATAATGATACCGTTTGTCGGGAAGTCGGGGCCCTTGATATGCTCCATAAGGTCGTCGAGAGTAGCATCGGGATTGTCGATAAGACAGCACATACCGTCGATAACCTCGCGGAGGTTATGGGGAGGAATGTTGGTTGCCATACCAACGGCAATACCCATTGAGCCGTTGACAAGAATATTCGGGAAGCGTGACGGAAGAACCGTCGGCTCCTTGAGTCTGTCGTCATAGTTCGTTGTGAAATCAACGGTATCCTTGTCGATATCCGTCAGCATTTTAAGAGCCATCTTGCTCATTCTTGACTCGGTATATCGGTAAGCAGCGGCAGGGTCGCCGTCGATTGAACCGAAGTTACCGTGGCCGTCAACGAGAGTGTATCTCATTGAGAAGCTTTGTGCGAGACGTACCATAGCATCGTAAACGGAAGCATCACCGTGGGGATGATATCGACCGAGCACGGAACCGACTGTATCGGCACATTTACGGTAAGCCTTATCGGGAGTAAGATTGTTCTCGTACATAGTGTAGAGAATACGGCGGTGAACGGGCTTGAGACCGTCACGGACATCGGGAAGCGCACGGGAAACGATAACCGACATTGAATAGTCAAGGAACGATTTGCGGACTTCCTTGTTGATGTCTACGTTATATATCTTGGTATCAGCCAGATTGGCTTTAAAATCTTCGTTATCGTGTGTAATTTCTTTAGCCATTTTACAATCCTCCTCCTTTCTTATACATCAAGATTCTGAACGTACTTTGCGTTCTTTTCAATAAATTCGCGGCGCGGCTCAACCTTATCACCCATAAGGATAGAGAAGGTTTCGTCAGCCTCCATAGCGTCCTCAAGTGTTACGCGGAGCATAATTCTTGTTTTCGGGTCCATAGTTGTTTCCCAGAGCTGCTCGGGATCCATTTCACCAAGACCTTTATATCGCTGGATATCACAGCTGCCGCCGAATTCTTCAATTTTTTCGTCGCGCTCCTCATCAGAGAAGGCATAAGCAAACTTCTTGCCCTTGCTGATTTTGAACAGCGGGGGCTGAGCAAGATATACGTGACCTGTTTCAATAAGCGGACGCATATATCTGAAGAAGAATGTAAGAAGAAGTGTTCTGATATGAGCACCGTCGACATCGGCATCGGCCATAATAACGACCTTGTCATATCTGAGCTTTTCGATATCGAATTCGTCACCGATACCCGTTCCGAGTGCGGTAACGACGGGAATAAGCTTTTCGTTGGAGATAACCTTATCGAGACGTGATTTCTCAACGTTGAGCATCTTACCCCAGAGGGGAAGGATTGCCTGATACTGTCTGTCTCTGCCTTCCTTTGCAGAGCCGCCTGCAGAGTCACCCTCTACGATGTAGATTTCTGTGCTGTCGGAGCTCTTCTCCGTACAGTCAGCAAGCTTGCCGGGAAGAGAATTGCCTTCAAGCACGCTCTTACGTCTTGCAAGGTCACGAGCCTTTCTCGCAGCCTCTCTTGCGCGGGAAGCATCAAGTGCCTTTGAGAAGATTGCCTTCGCAACAGAAGGATTCTCCTCGAAATATGTCATCAGCTTTTCGTAAACCATTGCGGATACGATACCTGTGATTTCCGTATTACCGAGCTTACCCTTCGTCTGTCCCTCGAACTGAGCCTCGGTGAGCTTTACGCTGATAACAGCGGTGAGACCCTCGCGGACATCCTCACCGGAAAGCTTCTTGTCTCCGTCCTTGAGGATGCCGTACTTCTTACCGTAATCGTTGAAGACACGGGTAAGTGCGGTTTTGAAGCCTGTTTCGTGAGTACCGCCGTCGATTGTGTTAACATTGTTAGCAAATGAGAGGATAACCTCGTTGTAGCTGTCGTTATACATAAGAGCAACTTCAGCGTATTTATCATCCTTGGATGCCGAAAAATGAATCGGCGGAGTGTGGAGCGGTGTCAGCGCACGGCTGGTGTTGATGTAATCAACGAAGCTTGAGAGACCGCCCTCGTAGCAATAAACCTTTTCGACAATATTCTCGGGATCGCGTGAGTCTGTGAGCGTGATTGAAAGTCCTGCATTAAGGAATGCGGATTCACGGAGTCTTCTTTCAAGAATCTCGAATTCGTATTCAACCGTCTCGGTGAAAATCTCGGGGTCAGCCTTGAAGCGGATAAGTGTACCCGTCTGGTCGGTATCACCGATAACCTTCATATCACATACAGCATTACCGCGTGAGAATTTCTGATAATGTACGTGGCCGTCACGGGAAACCTCAGCCTCCATCCACTCTGAAAGAGCATTAACAACGGATGAACCAACACCGTGAAGACCGCCCGAAACCTTATAGCCGCTGCCGCCGAACTTACCGCCTGCGTGAAGAACGGTAAGAACAACCGTAAGCGTCGGGATGCCCATTTTATCGTGAATTGCGACAGGGATACCTCGTCCGTTATCGCGGACGGTGATGATGTCGCCGGGGAGAATTTCTACCTCGATATGAGTACAGAAGCCTGCGAGAGCCTCGTCGATTGAGTTGTCGACGATTTCGTAAACAAGGTGGTGAAGTCCGCGGGGACCCGTCGAACCGATATACATACCGGGACGCTTACGGACAGCCTCGAGACCTTCAAGGACCTGAATCTGATCAGCACCGTATTCCTCGGTAACCGCAGTATTCATAGCTTCCTCAAGCATTGACTCATCTGTCACATCAGCCGTTACGGGCTGAAACTCGTTTTTTTCTTCATTTGCCACGGTTATCTACCTCCGTTCAACTGATTCATAAAGCCCGAGGGCTTCTTCTGCTTCTTCGGCTTCCAGAGCGGCGGATGCTCAAGCTTTGCTCTGGTCGAAGATGATTTTTTAAGAATTTTATTCGTTTCGATAACGAAAAGAGTCATCTCGTCCATGTAGTCAACACAGTTTGCAAGAAGATTTTCGTCATCGTAGATTGAGCCGAGAATCGTTACAACGATAACACTCTGTGTCTGGTTTGTGCCGTCGTTATAAACCTCGTTGAGCATATTGAAGAGCTTACGCATCTGGATGGGATCGTTCTGCTTTACAGTCTCGCGGAATTTTGCATTGCCGTAATTTACAAAGAAATCATCAGCAAGGAACTCGCCGTATTTCTCGATATTCTGCTTGTAATATTCCTTAAGCTCGGGATAAATCTGAACAAATCGGCTGCCGAGAGTGACAAGGTCGTAGTAAACCGAACCGCTCTTTGCCGCTGACTTTGAAACAGGCTGCGGAAGCTTCTTTGCCTTCTCCTTTTTGCCGTAGGTATCGTTGATGCCGTCCGAGAAATCGTTGACGATATACTTGATATCGCGATGGTCAGCAGCCTCAATGTCGAAAAGGCTTGTTGAAACCTTTTTGAAGTCCTGATCAACTGCGCTGTCAGACTGAGAAAGCGCACAGAGAAGAGAAATCTTGCCCTCGAAATATTCGATCTTGATCGTGCCGTTCTTACCGCCGTAGGTGAGGATTGAAGCACCGTTCTTTTCGCTGACGGGAAGTGCGCCCTTTTCTGTATCTGCAGGGACAATCACCGAAAAGCCGTTGGAATTCATCGTGCTTTCGATGCCCTTTATAATTGATGAGAATGCTGAATTAAAGTCCATATTGTCAAGCTCCTTACGCTATAATTAAAATATTAATCAACAATTAAAGAAATTATATCATATAAAGATAAATTTGTCACTATTTTTTGCACAAAAAAATGAGTTATTTTTTAGTTTTTTGCACCTCGTAATCCTTGATTTTCCTTGACTTTACGGCACAATTATGATAATATGTTAAATTGTCTAATAATGCAAAACGGAGATGGTTTAAAATGTTGAACGCACTCATTCTTTTCGGCGGTGTTTCAAGCGAGCACGATGTTTCCGTCGTGTCTGCAAAATCGGTTATCGAAAACATCCCGTCGGATAAATATAACGTAATAATGGTCGGCATCAGCAAGGACGGCAGATGGTTCAGATACAGCGGCGACGTCGCAAATCTGCCCGAGGATAAGTGGCTCGAGGATACCGCAGGCCTTACAAAAGCGGTGATTTCTCCCGACAGAAACGATCACGGAATTCTTGTTTTTGAGGCTGACGGAGTAAAGACAATCCGCATCGATGTTGCCTTCCCCGTGCTCCACGGCAAGAACGGCGAGGACGGTACAATTCAGGGCTTTTTACAGCTCGCAGGCATCCCCTTCGTAGGCTGTGATATGCTTGCATCCGCCTGCTGTATGGATAAGGTTATGACCAACACTCTCGCTGACGCCGCAGGTATTCCGCAGGCAAAATGGCTCGGCTTCAGCTCCTACGATTACGGTAAAAATCCCGCAGAATATATCGACAGGGCCGCAGATTATCTCGGCTTCCCGATTTTCGTCAAGCCCGCAAATGCAGGCTCCTCCGTCGGCGTAAGCAAGGCTGACGATAAGGAAGGTCTCGCAGTTGCTATCGAAAAGGCTTTCAGAGAGGACTCCAAGCTCGTTCTCGAGGAGGGCATCGACGGCATCGAGGTTGAATGTGCGGTTATGGGCAACGAGGAGCCCGTCGCATCCGTATGCGGCGAGGTGGTCCCCTGCAACGATTTCTATGATTTTGAAGCAAAATACGTCAATCCCGCAAGCGAGCTTCACATCCCCGCCCGTCTTTCCGACGAAAAGCACGAGGAGGTCCGTGCGGCAGCAAGAAACGCTTACAAGGCGCTCGGCTGCTCAGGTCTTACGAGAGTTGACTTCTTCGTTCGCAAGTCAGACGGACTTGTTATGCTCAACGAGCCGAACACAATCCCCGGCTTTACCTCAATCAGTATGTATCCGAAGATGTTTGCCGCTTCGGGTCTCCCCTATGCAGAGCTTATCGACAGGCTCTTCACTCTCGCATTGGAGAAGTGGGAAATATGAACTGTGTTATAACCCTTTGCGATTACCATAATGTGAACGGAGAAACAGAAAAATCCGAGCTGACCACCACGGCGCAGATAAACGGTACGGCTGACGATTACACTATCGTTTACACCGAGCAGTCCGAGGAGCTTATGGGCTGTATGACGACCGTACACGTTGAAAATGCCGAAAGGGTTACAATCACGCGCGAGGGCGCATACAACACGGAGATGAAAATGGAAAAGGGCAAACGTAATCTCTGCTGTTACAACACCCCTGTCGGACAGATTATGATGGGCGTTCATACCACGGCTGTCCGCTCCGAATATGAAGAGGGTAAGAAAACCGTTCTTGATTTTTCATATTCGCTCGATTTCAATAACGAGCTTTTAAGTAAAAACAGAATTAAAATCAACGCCGACTATAAGGAGGTAAAATAAATGTCTTACATCGTTAACAAGGTACAGGAGCAGCTTAAAAATGCCGTTTATGCCGCTGTTGAGGCAGCTGTAAACGACGGTGCTTTCCCCGGAATGCCGACCGCTGAATTCAAGGTTGAGATTCCTGCTGACCGCGCAAACGGAGATTTTTCCGCAAACGCCGCTATGGTATGGGCAAGGGAGCTTCGTTCCGCACCGAGAAAAATTGCAGACACAATTATGGAGAAAATCAGCCTTGAGGGCACATATTTCCTGCGTGCTGAGGTCGCAGGCCCCGGCTTTATGAACTTCTACCTCAGCGACAGCTACTATGCAGACATCCTTAAGGACATCCGCGAAAAGGGCAAGGCTTACGGCCGTTCGGATTACGGTCAGGGCAAGAGAATCAACGTTGAATTCGTTTCCGCTAACCCGACAGGACCGATGCATATGGGTAATGCACGAGGCGGTGCACTCGGCGACTGTCTTGCTGCCGTGCTTGACTATGCAGGCTACGAGGTAAGCCGCGAATTCTACATCAACGATGCAGGTAACCAGATTGATAAGTTTGCACTCTCACTCGATATCCGCTATCAGCAGATTTACAAGGGTGAGGATGCAGTTGAACTTCCCGAGGACAGCTACCACGGCGAGGATATCAAGGTAAGAGCTCAGGAATTCGCTGATGTTTACGGCGACAGCTTCATCGAAGCAAGCGAGGAGGAGCGCAGAAAGGCACTTGTTGACTTTGCTCTCCCGAAGAATATTCAGGCAATGAAGGACAACCTCACAAAATACCGTATTGAATACGATACGTGGTTCCACGAAAGCACCCTTCATAACGGCACAGAGCTTAAGGACACCCTCGAGCTTATGAAGCAGAAGGGACTCACCTACGAAAAGGACGGCGCACTCTGGTACAAGAATATCGAGGTGCAGACCGAAAGGCTCACAAAGCAGGGCTATTCGCAGGAGGACATCGACAAGCTCGAGCTCAAGGACGACGTTCTCATCCGTGCAAACGGCAACCCGACATATTTTGCGGCTGATATCGCATACCACCGCAACAAGCTTGCTGTCAGAAGCTTCGACACGGCAATCGACATCTGGGGCGCTGACCATCACGGCCACGTTGCAAGAATGCAGGGTGCGCTTGATGCGATCGGCGTCGGCGGTGACAAGCTCGACGTTATCCTTATGCAGCTCGTCCGTCTTACACGCGACGGCGAGGTTGTAAGAATGTCAAAAAGAACGGGCAAAGCTATCACGCTCGTTGACCTGCTCGAGGATATTCCCATTGATGCAGTTCGCTTCCTCTTCAATATGAGAGAGCCCGGCTCACAGATGGAGTTCGACCTTGACCTTGCCGTTGAGGAAAGCTCACAGAATCCCGTTTACTACTGTCAGTATGCACACGCAAGAATCTGTTCAATCATCAGAAAGCTCGAAAGCGAGGGCGTTTCTCCCCGCGATTGCGCTTCTGAGGAGCTTGAGCTTCTCAAGGAAGCAGAGGAACGTGAGTTAATACGCCATCTGGCAGGCCTTACGAACGAGATAGTTGTTGCGGCAAGGAATTATGACCCCGCAAAGATAACTCGTTATGCAGTCGATCTGGCAACGCTTTTCCACAAGTTCTATAACGCTTGCCGTGTAAGCTGCGATGACGAAAAGCTCATGCAGGCAAGACTTTACCTTTGCATCTGCGTAAAGGACACCATCAAAAACATCCTCGAGATGCTCAAAATCACAGTTCCCGAGTCAATGTAAAACAAAAAAATTATGCGGTAAGGTTTTCACCTTACCGCATTTTTTATTGACTGTATTTTTCGATAGCCTCGCGGATTTTATCCGCGCCCTCGCCGTTCTGCGCCGAGAACGGAATTGCTTCGATATCACCGAATTCCGCAAGCTCCTCCTTGATTGCTTCAAGTCGCTTTGTGCGCTCGGTTTTGTTGAGCTTGTCGCTCTTCGTCATAACGACGATAAACTCGAAGCCTGCCGCCTGCATAAAGCGCATCATATCAAGGTCATCCTTCGTAACGGGATGGCGCATATCCGTCAGCTGGACGACAAGGCGGATATTTCTGCCCGAATTGAAGTAGCCCTCCATAAGGTCTGCCCAGCGCTTTTTCTCGTTGAAATTAACCTTTGCATATCCGTAGCCGGGAAGGTCAACGAGCTTTACGCCGTCGCAGTCAAAGAAATTGACGGTCACCGTCTTACCCGGAACAGAGCTGACGCGAGCAAGATTTTTCCGGTTAAGAACCTTATTGAGCATCGAGGATTTGCCGACATTCGACCTGCCCGCGAATGCGATTTCGACCGCATCGGACTTCGGAAGCTGTGCGCTTGTGCCGTAGGATGCCTCGTATTTCACCTTATCAAATCTCATATTCAACCTCCTCAGATTCGGATTGCGTTATATCCGCTTTCTTTTTTCGGTGCGATTGCCGCAACCGCTTTTTTCTCCTCTGCCTTCTTTACGAGCGCGTTATCAAACACCTCGTCAAGGCTCGTTACGGGGATGAATCGGATGGATGCCTTCACCTTTTCGTCCACCTCTGCAAGGTCGGGAACATTCTTTTTCGGGATGATAACCTGCTTCATACCCATACGGTATGCCGCCATTGATTTTTCGCGCAGACCGCCGATGGGCATAACTCTGCCGCGAAGGGAGATTTCGCCCGTCATAGCCGTTCTGCAATCTGCGGGAGTGTCCGTAAGAGCGGAAAGAAGCGCCGTTGCCATCGTCACACCTGCCGACGGTCCATCCTTCGGAACAGCACCCTCGGGCACGTGGATGTGAATATCATTTTCCTTGTAGAACTTGGGGTTGATGCCGTATTTTTCAGCACGGCTTCTGATAAAGCTGATAGCCGCCATTGCGGATTCCTTCATAACGTCACCGAGTGAGCCCGTAAGCTCAACCTTGCCCGTACCCTCAAGCACGGCAACCTCAACCTGAAGCATCTCACCGCCGACGCTTGTCCAAGCAAGTCCGTTTACAACACCGACCGCCGACTCCTCCTCGATTGCTTCGGGAACATATTTTTTAGGTCCGAGAAGCTTTTCAAGGTCACTGATTTTAACAGAAACCGCTGTCTCCTCACCGCCAACGATAGCCGCCGCACCCTTTCTACAAAGAGCGGCAATCTGCTGTTCAAGTCGGCGTACGCCTGCCTCACGCGTATAGCCGTCGATGACGTCGCGCAATGCCTTATCGTTGATTTTAAATATTTTTGTGTTAAGCCCGTGAAGCTTCACCTGCTTGGGGACGAGGTGCTTCTTCGCGATATTGAACTTCTCCTCGTGTGTGTAGCCGGGAAGCTCGATAACCTCCATTCTGTCGAGCAGAGGTGCGGGAATCATAGATTTATCGTTAGCTGTCGTGATAAACATAACCTTGCTCAGGTCAAACGGCAGATCAATATAGTGATCGGTAAATGTGCCGTTCTGCTCGCCGTCGAGCACCTCAAGAAGTGCTGATGACGGATCGCCCTTGTAATCCGAGCCGAGCTTGTCGATTTCATCAAGAAGAATAATCGGATTTCTTGTACCGGCTGACTTCACAGCCGCAATAATTCTGCCCGGCATCGAGCCGATATAGGTCTTTCTGTGACCGCGGATTTCAGCCTCGTCGTGAACACCGCCGAGAGAAACGCGGGCAAAGCCTCTGTCCATGGCCTCGGCAACACTCTTTGCGATTGAGGTTTTACCTACACCCGGAGGTCCGACGAAGCAGAGAGTCTGACCGTAGCCGCCGTCAGAAAGCTTGCGGACGGCAAGAGCTTCGATGATTCGCTCCTTGATTTTTTCCATTCCGTAATGGTCGCGGTCGAGAATTTTTCTCGCGTGGGCAAGGTTAAGATTGTCCTGAGTCATCTTGTTCCACGGAAGGTCGATGCAGGTTTCAATATAAACCCTGCTGACGGTCGCCTCGGGCGTTGTCGGCGACATTCTTTCAAGACGCGCACACTCCTTGAGAAGCTTTTTCTCACTTTCCTCGCCGAGAGCGAGTGCCTTGATTTTTTCGCGGAATTCCTCGCACTCCTCCATGGGAGATGCGCCGTCGTTAAGCTCCTCGGAGATAACCTTCATCTGCTCGTGAAGATAATATTCGCGCTGACCCTTGTCGATATTTTCCTGCACCTTGCGGTTGATGTCGTTTTCAAGACGCATAAGGTCACCTTCTTTCGCAAGAAGAGAGCATACCTTTTCAAGTCTGCGCAGAGGATTGACCTCATTGAGGATAGTCTGACGCTTTTTGTATTCAAGCATAATGTTGCCTGCGATATAGTCAGCAAGCTCACCCGCACCGTTTTTCTCGAGAACCTCGAGGATGAGGTCACCGGGCATCTGCGGGGCAACGTCGGCATAGTCCTCAAAATAATCCTTCGTCTGGCGCACGAGTGCAATCTCGTAATCCTTTTCCTCTGATGTAATCACCGAGGATCTGCGCGCCTTTACGTCTGCGATCAGATACGGCTGAGTCTGAAGCATATCCACAAGTGATGCGCGGTAAAGTCCTTCAACGGAAATACGGATTGTTTCCGTATTCGGAAGTCTCAGGATATGGCTGATTTTCGCAACCGTTCCCATTTTGAAAAGCTGTTCAAGCTCGGGCTCATCGTCACGGATATCCTTCTGCGCAACGAGGAAAATCTCGCGGTCATCCGCCATTGCCGCCTTGATTGCATCTATCGAGCGCTGTCTGCCGACGTCAAAATTCAGCGTCATTCCGGGGAAGATAACCAGTCCCCTGAGTGCCACTGTCGGCATAACCTTATAATCATTCAATCTGCTCAAAAAAACCAACTCCATGTGTATAAAAAGAGATATGACGACATTATACATTAAATTTATTCTTTTTTCAACCTAAAAAGATTGTCTGTACTGTTGTAAATTGACAAAAGCGGTGATAAAATAAACTCAGGTGAAAAATATGGAAAGACATCAGCTCATCGAAAGAAGCATTATAAAAAAATACCGCAAAACAATATGGAACAATTTCGTTGCCGCGATCAAGGATTATGAGCTTATCCGCGAGGGCGACAGAATTGCCGTGTGCATTTCGGGCGGTAAGGATTCGATGCTTCTTGCAAAATGTATGCAGCATCTGCAGAAATACAGCGATTTCGAATTCGGCGTTGAATACATCGTTATGGACCCCGGCTACAACCCCGAAAACCGTGCAAAAATCATTGAAAATGCAAAAATCCTCGACCTGCCGATAACAATCTTCGACTCCCCTATCTTCAATTCCGTTCAGAATGTCGGCGGCGGTACGCCGTGCTATCTTTGCGCAAGGATGCGACGCGGCTATCTCTACAAGCAGGCGCAGGATATGGGCTGTAACAAAATCGCGCTCGGGCATCATTTTGACGATGCGATCGAAACCACGCTGATGAGTATGCTTTACGGCGCGGAAATAAAGACGATGATGCCGAAGCTGAAAAGCACCAATTTTGAGGGCATGGAGCTTATCCGTCCGCTTTATATGGTGCGTGAAAGAGATATCATCTCGTGGGCAAGATATAATGAGCTCGGATTCATCCGCTGTGCGTGCAGCGTGACACAGAAAAACGAGGCCAACTGCGACGGCTCGAAGCGTCAGGAGGTAAAGGAGCTTATCCGAAAGCTCACCGCCGAAAACGATAAGGTCGATATGAACATTTTCAAAAGCATCCACAACGTCAACCTTGCAACGGTTGTCGGCTACCGTGACCGCGACGGCGGAGAAGTGCATCTCTTCACCGAAAACTACGATAAGAGTGAATGAAAAATGATTTATTTTTTTGAAAATTATGACGATTTTTCTGCCGAAAAATTTCTCGGATTTTTACCCGCATACCGCAGAGAAAAATTTGAAAAATTAAAGCAAAAAAGAGATAAGGAAAACTGCGTTGCTTCTTACCTGCTTTTTAAAAAAGCTCTCGCGGATTTCGGCGTTGAAGATTTTGAAATTGAAATCAAAGAAAACGGGAAGCCTTTTCTCAAAAACAACAAAAATATATTTTTCAACATCAGCCACACAGACGGCGGCGTTGCCGTTGTTGCCGATAAAAGGCCCGTAGGTATTGACATTCAGGATATTTTAACCGTTCGCGAGGGTGTTATTGAGCGGTGCTTTTCGGCAGATGAAAAGGATATTATTTCTAAAAGCAATTCACCCGAAAGGGAATTCACCCGACTGTGGACATTGAAGGAAAGTGCCGTAAAATGTAACGCTGAAACGTTAGCGGAGCTGAAAAATTATTGCTTTGAAAACAGCGAAAAAACGTTTGAAAAATACGATAAAACTTTTACAACCTTTGAGAGAAAAAATCTCTTTGTTTCCGTGTGCGGAGGCAGAGAATTTTCCTTGATAAAAGAAATTAACAGCTTGGAGGAATTTTTATGAGAATTTTATTTCAGGGCGACAGCATAACAGATGCCGACCGTAACCGCGACGACATTCACGACCTCGGCTACGGTTATCCGAAATATGCCGCAAGGTATCTTACGGACTATTTCGAGGGTATTGATTTCGAGTTCGTTGACCTCGGCATCAGCGGAAATCAGACTATTGATCTTGTGAACAGACTCGAAAGCGATTTTATTGACATTCAGCCCGACATCGTTTCAATTCTTATCGGTGTCAACGATACCTGGCACAGAGCAGAAAGCAGAGAGTGGCTCTCAGACGAAAGGTTTGAGGAAAACTACCGCACGGTGCTCGAGGCAATCAAGACAAGAACGAATGCAAAAATCGTTATGATGGAGCAGTTCCTCCTTCCGGCTGAGGATAAGCTTTATTTCCGTGAGGATCTTGATCCGAAAATTCAGATTGTCCGCAAATTAGCAAGAGAATATGCAGATCTCTTCATTCCCCTTGACGGCATCCTTGCCGCCGCCTGCATCAATACCGACTGGAAGACCTTGTCCGAGGACGGCGTACACCTTACATATGACATCGGCGCAGATTTCGTTGGTCATATCTATGCCGATTACGTCGCAGAGGTCATCGAGGAAGTATACTCTCAGGCATAATTCAGATTCTAAACCGGGTCTTTGACGGACCCGGTTTTTATTTTTATGTTTTTATTATATATTTTTGAATTTTTGTATTGACAACCGCAAAAACTTATGATATTATATTCGAGCATTCGGAGAGATACCGAAGTGGTTATAACGGAACGGTCTTGAAAACCGTCGTACGGCAACGTACCGTGGGTTCGAATCCCACTCTCTCCGCCACACTGAGTAAGACTTCCTTTTCAAGAGGAAGTCTTACTTGCAAAAGAACAGAATATTGTTTTTGTTCACCAATGGAGGATTACTCAAGTGGTGAAGAGGCTCCCCTGCTAAGGGAGTAGGTCGGGTAACCGGCGCGAGGGTTCAAATCCCTTGTCCTCCGCCAGAAAAAAGCACTTGCTTCGGCAAGTGCTTTTTTCAATGAAATAAATCCCTTGCGGGATTTGTGAAATACGCTTTGCGTGTGAAATATTGCTTCGCAACGTGAAATGCCTACGGCGTGAGTGGATTTATTTTATTTCACATTCGGTGAAACACCGAATATTTCACAATGACCACAAGTCATTATTTCACATCCGAAGGATATTTCACTTTAATTTCACGAATGATTATGCTATAATTTGTTTAAGAAAGGCGGTATGAATATGGCTGAATCAAAGCTTCGTGAGCTATCAACAGATTTTGCTGTTAAAATTATTAAACTATGTGAAACAATTAAAGGTCACTATTCCCTTGTAAATCAACTAGAGCGTTCCGCCACCTCCATCGGCGCCAATATACACGAAGCAAACTACGCTCACGGCAAACCCGATTTCATTGCAAAACTACAAATTGCCTTGAAAGAATGTTATGAAACAGAGTATTGGTTGGAGTTGTTTGTAAAATCCGATATTTTAAGCAGAGAATCCGCCGTTGATCTTTACAATCAATGCGGTACAATCCGGCGCATTCTGATTGCCTCCATCAACACCGCAAAGGAGAACAGCAAATGACTTATTCGTTACTTGCTTCTTTAAAAGACACGGATATCCCTCAGCTTCTTTCTATTCACCTGCTTCCCGAAGTGTCACGCTTTATAGATATAAACGAGAAAAAATATTTCAAATACGTCACAAAAACAGAAAACGTTTTTTATTATAAAATTTCAGAAAACGACAAGCTCATCGGCAGTGTCCACTGTGAAATCGCTGATAAAACTCTTTACGTTTCTCTGCTCGTTTCCCCTGAACTTCAGAATAACGGCTACGAAACAAAAATTATTAAAGACATCATCAACGGAGTGCTTCCGCTTGATTTTGATACAATCGAGGTGTCCATAGACAAAACGAATCTCCCCTCTCTGCGATTGTTCGAAAAAGTCGGATTTGTAAAAACCTCCGTCGACGGCGGACTTATCAATTATACATACACCAAATAAAAAGTGAGGTGCCACCATGGTCTTCCCCAAAAACAACTCCCGTGTTTCAAAAATTGATACATACTTAAACTGTGCTGAGGTTTTTGCTTACCGAAGCACCTGCCTTAAAAGAAAGTACGGCGCGGTCATCGTTAAGGATGACGTCGTTATCTCCACGGGCTATAACGGCTCTCCGCGCGGCTTTGAAAACTGTTGTGAAATAGGCTCGTGTCCGCGAATTGAAAAGAATATGCATCAGGGTGAGGGCTACGGAATATGCCGTGCCGTACACGCAGAGATGAACGCCCTTCTCAACTGCTCGCGTCAGCAGACCATCGGCGCCGACCTCTACCTTGCCGGCATCAACCCTTCGGATAATTCCGTCCATAAGGCGAAGCCCTGTCCCGTCTGTGCAAGACAGATTATTCAGGCAGGCATCCGCAATGTTTACCTTCGTGTCGGTGACGGTGCAGATAATTACATCGTGATTCCTGCAAATGAACTTAAATGGCTTCAGGAGTGATACCATGTCTGAAATCTTAGAAATTATTATGATAGTCAGCTTCGGCGCATCGTGGCCGATGAATGTTATCAAATCCTACAAGGCGCGTACCGCTAAGGGCAAGAGTCTTGCTTTTCTTCTTCTGATTTTCTTCGGCTACATCGCGGGTATCGCATCAAAATTTATGAACGAGGCATATATGGCCTCCTTCAGCGAAAAGTGGTATGTGCTTTTCTTCTATTTTCTTAATCTTTGTATGGTTGGTGCGGATCTGTGTCTTTATTTCCGCAACAGAAGACTTGATAAAAACAACGAAGCCGTCAGCTGATGCCGACGGCTTCTTCTTTTATTTTACGGGAGTGATTTCGTAGAATACTACTGCGTTCGGGTCAAGCGTGATGCTGAGCTTCACCTTGCCGTTTTTAACCTCAAGCTCCTCGGTTACAGGCTCCAGGCGTGAGCATTCCTTGTATTTCGCTTCGAGCTCATTGAAATAAAGCTCTCTTGCCCAGCCATCCTTAAGCGTTGTTGTGCTTCCGATTTCGGGGTCATCGGGTGACCATGCAAAGCAATCGTCGGTGATATTATACTTCACTCTGTCCTCCTGCCACTCGTCAAAATAGTTGCAGTCGTCGTCAATGACATACGCCGTAACCTTAACCTTGTCGCAGTCAAGCTGCGGTACCTTCACCTTGAAATCAAGCGTTGCGCTGCGCTTATAGTCCACATCGTTTTTGTAGTTATAAGCCATAATGTGAACGGTATCGGTCTCCGCGTTATAAGCTGAGACTGCATCAGCCTCTACCTTCGGCAGAAGTCCGCGCAAAAGCTTTCTCGTCTTCACGAGATTCGCACCGTCAAATTTTGCGGCGTTGCTCGCAACGTGATAGCTGACCGTCGGATTTCCGTTGAAAAGTCCGCCCGAAAGGAACGACCACGAGGAGAAATAGTTGATATTATTTTCAAACATCGTGCGGTAAATACGCGCATCATAGGCTCCCTGATAAGTATATCCGACAGTTCGGGTAAGAAGCTGATTGTCATCTGTACCATGACTGTTACCAACAAGAAGTCTGCCCTCGTCAACACCGAAGATAAGGTTTTCAAGCCCTGCTTTATCAGCGGCCTTTTTCAGGTGCTTCATCGTTTTTTCAAAATTCATTCCGCTTGTTTCCTTGCCCGGAGCGGAGTCGTAGAACGATGCCGCCAGATAGCAGATGCGGCTGCCCTTTTCGCCCGTTTTGTAGTTTGTTCCGCTTGCGCAATGGTTTATAAAAATACGCTCGTCCCAATGTCCCTCGGTAACTACCATAGCGTGAGCGCCGACAAAAACATCCTCACCGATAACATCAATAAGAGCCTGCACCGTGTAGTCATAGAGCTTACAATATTCTACCGTTGCATCCTCGGGCTTTCCGCTGTTCGCCATAAACCAGTCGGAATTTTCGTATTCCGTCATAACACCGAAGCGCCACGTGAGTACCTCTTCGACTCCGAACTCATCAACAAGCGCCTGTGCGATAGCGGCGATATAGTTATAATAAACATCATAGTCATCGGGCGGGTAAATGTTTGTGCCGAAATACTGATCAGCACTTGCCTTTGCAGAATATTTCAGGGGAACGCTTCCTAATTTAAGCATCGGCTTTGCGCCAAGCTCAAGAACACCGCGGCAATTTTCGATAAGCACGGTGAAATCGTAATCGTCAAGCACGGTTTTATCATAAGGATCTATGAACAGGTCGCGGTCAGCGTTACCGCCCGTGCACTGCATAAACTGAACGTAATCAACAAACTCGAAGATATTATTCTCCTCGTTCACCTTTGCGCCGACAAAGGGATTTCCCTGTATCGACCAGATGTTGACGTTGCTTGCAGGATTAACAAGCACATCACCGACCTCGGATGTGTCAACGGTGAAGCTGTAATGATTTAAAAATTCCATTCCCGCTCCCCATACACCGCTGATGAAGGTGATGATAGCGGTAAAAACCGCAACAATTGATTTCATAAAAATCTCTCCTTTTCTTTATTATAGCAAAACGCGATTTTTCTTTCAACAACAAATTTCTGTTGGTTTCTGCATAAAATTATGCTACAATAGAAAAAACGTTTGAGAGGTGTGCAAAATGACTCTTAAGGAAGCTATCGCGCAAAGACATTCCGTTCGCAGGTATACCGACCGTAAAATTGACGAAGCAACCGCCGCCGAGCTGCAGAAAACAATTGACGAATGCAACCGCCTCAGCGGACTTAATATCCAGCTTATTCTGAACGAGCCTGAGGCATTTGGCTCGGGTATGGCAAAATACGGCAATTTTGAAAACTGCAGTAACTACATAGCGATCGTCGGCAAAAAAGGCGACGATGAAAAATGCGGATATTACGGCGAAAAAATCGTGCTCCGCGCACAACAGCTGGGACTGAACACCTGCTGGGTTGCGCTGACCTTCAACAAATCCAAGACATCTTATAAAGCAAAAAAGGGCGAAAAGCTGCTCATTGTCATAACCCTCGGCTACGGTCAGACCCCCGGTCACGAAAGACCGACGAAGAGCACTGAGGAGCTTTGCAAAATCGTAAAAGGCGATATGCCCGAATGGTTCGGAGAGGCAATGGAGGCTGTCAAGCTCGCACCGACAGCCATCAATCAGCAGAAGTTCGTGTTCATCCTCGACGGAAACGAGGTCACGGCAAAAACGCTTTTCGGCTTTTATGCAAAAATGGATCTCGGCATCGCTAAATATCATTTTGAAATCGGCGCGGGAGACGCTCATTTCGTATGGAAATCCGTCGAAGATTAAAGATTGACAAAAAATAAACAATAGGTTATAATATACATACAAACTGTACCTGACATAAAGTCATAACTAAGGTTTCTCTGATTGAAAGGTGACGGCGAAATTTTAATGAAAATTTGTATTGCCGCACCCTTTTTCTCGGGTGCGGCATTTTTTTGGAGGTAATTATGGAAACAAGAGTTGCTGTTATGAGCATTATCGTTGAAGAAAGCGGCTCGGTAGAAAAGCTCAATTCAATCCTGCACGAGGCAGGCGATTACATCATCGGCAGAATGGGCATCCCCTACCGCGCAAGAAATATAAATATAATAAGCATCGCAATCGACGCACCGCAGGATATGATTTCTGCTCTTTCGGGCAAAATCGGCAGACTGGACGGAGTGAGCGTCAAAACCGCTTATTCGGGTGTGATTTCCAATGACTGATATCTTATCCCTTATTGAGAAGCTCGAAAAAGAGCATTCCCTCACGCTCGGCGAATATCAGTATCTTATCGATAACAGAACTGATGAAGCGGCAAAAATCCTCGCGGAAAGGGCAGATAAAATCCGACGTGAAATTTACGGCAACGCCGTTTTCATCCGCGGTCTTATCGAAATCAGCAACATCTGCAAGAACGATTGCCTTTACTGCGGCATAAGACGCTCCAACCGAAATTGTAACCGTTACAGGCTGACGAAGGAAGAAATTCTCGAATGCTGTGACGAGGGCTACCGCCTCGGCTTCCGTACCTTTGTTATGCAGGGCGGCGAGGACGGTTATTTTACCGACAGCGTGCTTTGCGATATTGTAAAATCAATCAAGAAAAAGTACCCCGACTGCGCTGTCACTCTCTCGATGGGTGAACGCAGTGAGGAAAGCTACAAGGCACTTTATGACGCAGGCGCAGACAGATATCTTTTAAGGCACGAAACGGCCGACAGTGAGCATTACGCAATGCTTCATCCCGAAGAGATGAGCTTTGATACCAGAATGAGCTGTCTGAAATCGCTCAGAAAAATCGGCTTTCAGACGGGCTGCGGCTTTATGGTCGGCTCACCCTACCAGACAACGGCAATGCTTGCCAAGGACTTGAAATTCATCGAGGAATTCAAGCCCGATATGTGCGGTATCGGTCCCTTTATTCCGCACAAGGATACACCCTTCGCAGACAAAGCGGGCGGAAGCGCAGAGCTTACCTGCTATCTTTTGTCGATAATCCGTCTTATTCATCCGAGCGTGCTTCTACCGTCCACAACGGCACTCGGTACCATTGACTCCGACGGACGCGAAAAAGGAATTCTCGCGGGCGCAAACGTTGTTATGCCCAACCTTTCCCCGCAATCCGTACGAAAAAAATATGAGCTTTATAACAATAAGCTTTCCGACGGTGACGAATCGGCACAGTGCAAGGAAAGCCTTAACCAAAGAATACAAAAAATCGGTTACGAAATCGTAACAGACAGAGGAGATGTGAAAAATGGCTGAATTTAATCCGAAATCATTAAAGGCCGAAGAATTTATCAACGACGGTGAAATCCGCGCGACTCTCGAATATGCTGAGGCTAACAAAAATAACATTGAGCTTATCGACTCGATTCTCGAAAAGGCGCGTCCGAAAAAGACGGAGACAGGCTACGTCTGCGCAGGTCTTTCACACCGCGAGGCAAGCGTGCTTCTCGCCTGCGACATTCCCGAAAAAATCGAGGAAATCTATAAAATCGCGGAGGAAATCAAGCTCGCATTCTACGGCAACCGTATCGTAATTTTCGCACCGCTTTATCTTTCCAACTACTGCATCAACGGCTGTGTTTACTGTCCGTATCACAGACAGAACAAGTGCATCACACGAAAGAAGCTCACTCAGGAGGAGGTTAAGGCTGAGGTTATCGCGCTTCAGGATATGGGCCACAAGCGTCTTGCTATTGAGGCGGGCGAGGATCCCAAAAACAATCCGATTGAATACATCCTCGAATGTATCAACACAATTTACAGCGTTAATCACAAGAACGGTGCAATCCGCCGTGTTAACGTCAACATCGCCGCAACAACGGTTGAAAACTACCGTAAATTAAAGGATGCAGGCATCGGCACATACATTCTTTTCCAGGAGACCTATCACAAGGAAAGCTATCTCCAGCTTCATCCCTCGGGCCCGAAGCACGATTACGATTACCACACAGAGGCTATGGACAGAGCAATGGAGGGCGGTATCGACGATGTCGGACTCGGCGTTCTGTTCGGTCTTGAGCTTTACAAGTATGAATTTGCAGGACTGATTATGCACGCTGAGCATCTTGAGGCTGTTCACGGCGTAGGTCCGCACACAATCAGCGTTCCGAGAATCAAGCACGCCGATGATATCGATCCCGGCGCATTTGACAATTCGATTTCTGACGAAATTTTCGCGAAAATCACGGCTTGTATCCGCCTTGCAGTACCGTACACGGGCATCATCATCTCCACAAGAGAGAGCGAGGAGGTACGCTCGAAGCTTCTTCGCCTCGGCGTTTCACAGGTCAGCGGCGGCTCGAGAACATCCGTCGGCGGTTATACTCAGGAGGAGCGTCCGCACGACACGGAGCAGTTTGACGTTTCCGACCAGCGTACGCTTGACGAGGTTGTTCACTGGCTGATGAAAAACGGCCATATCCCCTCCTTCTGTACGGCATGCTACCGCGAGGGCAGAACGGGCGACCGCTTTATGTCCCTTTGCAAGAGCGGACAGATTCTTAACTGCTGTCACCCGAACGCGCTTATGACGCTGACGGAATACCTCACGGACTACGCCAAGGAATGGACAAAGGAAACAGGCTTCGAGCTTATCGAAAAAGAGCTGACGAAGATTCCGAAGGAAAAGGTAAGAAAAATCGCCGAGGAGAATATCCGCGACATCAAAAATTCCAACAGAAGAGATTTCAGGTTTTAAGAGGTTAGCACTATGGGACTTAATGATACAGTATCCGCCGAGCGCGTGCATATCGGCTTTTTCGGCAAGCGCAATGCGGGCAAGTCGAGCGTTGTCAACGCCGTGACGGGTCAGGAGCTTGCTGTTGTTTCGTCCGTCAAGGGCACGACGACAGACCCCGTAAAAAAAGCGATGGAGCTTTTGCCTATCGGCCCCGTTGTGATAATCGACACACCGGGTATTGACGACGAGGGAATGCTCGGTGAGCTTCGCGTCAAAAAGACAAAGCAGATTCTTGCAAAAACAGATGTTGCCGTGCTTGTTGTTGACGGTGAAAAGGGACTTGACGAAACCGACAACGGACTCATAAAGCTTTTTGAAGAAAGAAAAATTCCGTATATCGTTGCTCTTAACAAGTCCGATCTGCTCGGCGCAGTTCCCGAAGCGGATGAAAAATCAATTTTTGTCAGCGCAACACTCGGCACAAATATAGACGAGCTGAAAAATAAAATCGGCAGTCTTGCAAAAACCGCCGAAAACAAAAAGCAGATCGTTGCCGACCTTATAGAGGACGGAGATGTGGTTGTGCTCGTTATCCCGATTGACGAATCCGCACCCAAGGGCAGGCTCATCCTCCCCCAACAGCAGACAATCCGCGATATTCTTGATGCTAACTGTGCGGTTATGTGCTGTCAGGACACCGAGCTTACACAGATGCTCAGCGCACTTGCCGTAAAGCCGAAGCTCGTTATCACGGATTCGCAGGCATTCGGCAGAGTTTCGAAGGACACACCCGATGACATAATGCTGACATCGTTCTCGATTCTTTTTGCACGCTACAAGGGTGACCTTGAGGCACTCGTCAGCGGTGCGGCACAGCTTGGCAAGCTGAAGGACGGAGACAAGGTGCTCATCAGCGAGGGCTGTACCCACCACCGCCAATGTAACGACATCGGCACGGTGAAGATGCCCGGCTGGATAAAGAATTACTCCAAATCCGAGCCCGAATTCAGCTTCACCTCGGGCGGAGATTTTCCCGAAGATCTTTCGGAGTATAAGCTGATTGTTCATTGCGGCGGCTGTATGCTCAACGAAAAGGAAATGCAGAGAAGAATCGAGCTTGCGAAAAACGCAGGCGTACCGATTGTAAACTACGGTATCGCAATCGCACAGATGCACGGTATTCTGAAAAGAAGCCTTGAACCCTTTCCCGAGATTTTAAAGATTCTTGAATAAAAATTGCCACCGATTTCACAGTGAAATCGGTGGTTTTGCTTTTATAAAAATTATTCTTTTTCTCTTTGTTCTAATAATTTGTGGCAGTACCATTTAACAAAATTAAATGAAAACATAGACATAATCAGCCCTATAACGCCGCAGCCAAAACCCAACACGATCCCTTCGCTGATTTTATCAAAAAGAAATCTGGAACCCAAAACACCTATATATGCACCGCAAGACGATGCAATCGCTATAGCGGGACTAACCTTATGTTCTTTGTTCAGATAAGCACCCTTGATTATCTTGTTGCAATCTGACTTTATTATAGCAAAAGCAACTACCGGCACTGCTATCGCATAAATCACAGCAGGAATTAAAAAGCCTATTTGCGACATGCTGAAAAAAAGACACGAAACATAACACAGATTAACAGATATAACAGTCGTAAAAGAAACAAAATAACGTCTCAAATTCACTTGGGTTTTGCTGACCTTAAATTTAAACCACAGCATAAAAACACTACAGATTAAAATCAAAGCAATTTCTGCAATTTTGACTATATTCGCAGAATCGATATAAAAAGCACCAATCAGACAAACAACTATATTGAAAAACATCGAACCGTACACTTTACTATCGCTAATGATTGCACTATCAAACTCCACATACGCCTTCAGATTTTGACTATCCGTCGTTTTTAAAGACTTAAACATTTTTATTTCCTCCCTTTTTCTCAATCCTATCACAAGTCACTATATTAGTCAACAAAGTCAAAATACCTGTTCCGACCCATCCGTCACGGCTTTGCCGTGCCACCTTCCCTTTCAGGGAAGGCTTAATCAGTCGCCCCTGAAAGGGGAGATGTCACGCAGTGACAGAGGGGTTTAAAAAATCTGTGTTGAAATACGCAGTTTTTCACAAATAACTCTGTCAATTTCCATACAAACACCTTCAAAATTTGTGTTTATATCATAATTTGAAAAACGAATCACATCTATACCATAACTTTTAATTATGCGCGTTCTTTCTTCATCTTCTTTTTTATTCTTATCTTCATAATGCTGTGAACCGTCAATTTCTATTGCCAATTTGGCTTTTGATGAATAAAAATCAACAATATAATTTCCGATAGGTCTTTGGCGATTAAATCTTATAGGATAGTTTTTAAGAAAATCATACCACAAGCGTCTCTCTTGAGGAGTCATTTCTTTTCGCAATTTCTGTGAATTTTCTTTCAGCTTTTTATTATATCCCGTAAATTCAAAATCTTTATCCATTTTCCCCACCCATCCGTCACGGCTTTGCCGTGCCACCTTCCCTTTCAGGGAAGGCTTTTATAAGTTCTCTAAGTGCTTGCCGCAATTCGCAAGCTCGAGCTTTATTCTCGGCTTACCGTTGTCGATGATAAACCGCACAATCGTCACACCCGTGTTTTCCTGGCAGAAATTGAAGTCCTCGCCGCTCGTAATTCCGCAGGCGGCTTTGATGAAATGATTGTTGAATGTGCCGTGCGCAAAGGCGATAACATTTTCCTTTTCACCGTACTCCGCGCGGATTTTTTTCACAACACGCTCGGCTCTTTTCTGTACATCTGCAAGAGATTCTTCGCCGTAAGCACCAACCTCGTGAAGCTCGTGCAGAACGGTTATATCCTTTCCCCGAAGCTCGGCAAGGGGCGTTGCCGTCTGTACCGCACGGGTAAGAGGGCTCGAAAGAATTGCATCAAAATTTATGTTCCGCAAGCGCAGAGCGAGAAGCTCAGCCTGCTTTTGTCCCAATTCGGTCAGGTGAGGGTCATCAACCTCGATGCCCACATTCCCCTGCGATTCGCCGTGTCTGATTATGTATAAATCCATTTTCAACAGTCCTTTAATTAAAGTAAAACAAGCGCCATAATTCCTACAAACGAAAGCGCAAGCGCAATCCATTCCCTTGCCTTCGGCTTGTTCGGTGAAAAATATCCGAGAAGCGTTGAAACTATCATAACTCCGCCCGTTATCATCGGGTACTGCACGGATGCGGGCAGATATGCGAGCGACAGCAGAAGCAAAAAGTTCGCAACTCGGTTGAGTATTCCGTTGCCCGCCATACTGACAACGGCCTTTGCATTCAATTTAAGCGGTGACTTTTTCCACACGAAAGCAAGAATCACGCCCGATATCAACGCTGTCATAACAGCCGTCCATACGGAATATGCCGCCTCGCTCGTTTTCGGCAATTCGCTTGCCTGAAAGAATTTTGAAATCACGCCCGAGAGTCCGTTAAAAACAAATACACCGATATAATAAACCGTTCCGCCCTTTGCCGTGCCCTTTTCGACGCTCATAAGCAACGCGGCGATAACCGCAACGAGGCAGATTGCCTTGCCGACGGTGAACTGCTCGTCGAAAAAGAAAACACCGAGACAAAACGGAAGTACCATACCGCCGAGCATTGAAAAAAGCGAATACAAAGAAAGATTGATTTTTCCGAGTGCCTTCAGACTGCAAAAGCTGAAAGCCATACCGTCGAGCGCGGCAAGCGAAGCCATTAAAACGGTAAAGGGCGTAAACTCCCATTTAAAGCCGTTGACCGCAAGCAGGACAACGAGACCCGCCACAGCACCGCCGAAAATAAACATCATTGAAGCGGAAAGTCCGCTTTTACATTCGCGCTCGTATTGCTGGTTGCAGAAGAACTGCAAGCCGAACATCACGACCGCCGCCATAACCATTGCGTAGTACAACATAAACTCTCCTTACTGCTACCTTTTAATCAAATCTGAAATCTTGTGTTTCTGTGAGGACAGACCTTCAAATGCTATTTTTTCATAATACATATGAGACCATCTGTACGCTTTTTGCGTGAATCCACTTTTCTCAAGGTCTTTGAAGCTGTGATAAAAGTTATAGTCCTTTTCGTTAATATAAGTTATATTTTCAAGACCGTCATCTCTGAATTCAGCCGCAAAATATTTATTACGTCTGAATCTTCGGTAAAAAATGCCCAGAACAAAATATGAATCATATTCTTTATCATATTCAATGCAAGAAATACAGCTTTCCTTGCCGTAAAACAACTGCTTAATCAACGTGAAATTTTCCGTTTCATACACAGACAGACAATGCTCCAATCCATCGCCGTGACTTTCAAGATTGAAAAACAAATTTCCGTCAGCCGAAAAGCAAAATCCTGCATGCTGTCCACCGTCTACTTTTGAAAAGCGAAACTTATTTAACAGCTTCATATCTTCAAGTGAATACACCGCAAGTTTTCCGTCGGTCGCCTTGATCACTGCTTTTTGGGAATCAGGAGATATTTCCGCATTGTAGGCATAAATCAAGTCTTTAAATTTTGCTTTTTCTTTGCCGTTTTCATCATAAATATATACAGTCTGCCCCGTGCAACCTACGGTAAAGATTCCGTTTGATATATAAGACCAAAAGCTCGGCATACCATCATCACCCATCTGACATTATATCATAAGTTTTTGTTGTTCTCTGCACTATGTTTTTTCATTAACCATCGCAATGGATTTTCTTCGATATATCTTGCGCGGTCGTTATAATCTTCCTGATTTCTGATAATGTGTTCAACAAAAGATGTCTGAAACAATTTATCAATCGGGTATATCTTTTTACACTCTCTTGTAGTTAAAGATTTATACGCACAGATTACATCAAACAAGGTAGGGCGGGGGCTTGCTCCCGCCGTTTTTTCGTCAAAAATAATTATTGCGTGGATATGGTCAGGCATAATCACATATTTTTCAATTTTCAGAAAAGAATACCGTTCTTCAAGCAAAAGCAACTGCCTTTTTGCAATCTGACCGACTTTTGTGTATTCAATTTCGGCGGGAGCAAGCCCCCGCCCTACCACGCGAGATAATAATTTCTTTCTGTTCTGAACACATATGGTCACAAAATACGCGCCCTCGGAGCTGTAATCATAATCCTTCAGATGAGGGCGTTTTCTTCTCGGCAATTCTGTATCCATATTTTACTCCAACACAGGCTCGGCGCAGAACTCGACCTCGGGGTTTCCCTTGATTCCGTCAGATTCAAAAATCACGATTTCGTTCTCGCCCTCGTTGAGAAGAGATGCGGGAATATAGAGCGTTTTCTGCGGGCCTATCTCCCAATATCTGCCGATATTAAAGCCGTTGATTGTCACAAAGCCCTTTGTGAAATTGTCGGTCTTAAGGAAGGTGTCCTTTGCTTCCTCGACTGTGAATTTACCCTTATAAAACGCACTCTTTTCCTCTGGCTTTTCCGCAGAAAATACGAGCTTGTCAAGGTTATCCATCGGCAACGGGTAAACGCTCCAATGGAAATGGATTCTGTCATCAAGCAAGCATCTGCCTGCGATACCCTTTTTGCGCATCATCTTTGAGCCGAAATTCGCTCTGCCCATATTCTCGCAGAGAATCGTCAGTCTGTCGCCCTTCTTCGCGGAGAATTTCAGCTTCAGCTCGTCGTCGTTGACATAAATAATGCCCGCCAGATCCTTATTGATATATACCTGCGCTCTGTCGCCGATTTCGGCAAGCTCAAGCTCGGTATCGTTATAATTTCGATTAAGAATGGTTGTGTATGCTATATATCCGTAGCCCGTGCCGTACGCCTCCATACACTTCGGCACGTCGGATAAAATCGGCGCGGAGAGCTTATCAAGGCTATCAAAGAAGCCTGCCTGTTCGGTGAGAGCCACCTTGCCGTAAGCCTTTTTCTCGCGGTTTGCAGGCACCTCGGGCAGAGGCTCGTCAACATATTTTTTGATAACATCACGAACGGCATAATACTTCGCGGTTACGTCGCCGCATTCGGTCAGCATTGCATCGTAGTCATAGCTCGTAACGTCGGGAGCGAATTTTTCATAGTGATTTGCGCCCGAGGTGAAGCCGAAATTCGTTCCGCCGATGAACATATACATATTAAGGCTGCCGCGCTTGAGCATATCGTCAACGACCTTCGCGTAATCCTCGGCAGAGGTTGTGTGATGCTTATCGTCACCCCACGCGTCGAACCAGCCGTTCCACATCTCCATACACATTTTCGGCATATCGGGGAAGAGCTTATCGTGCGCAACGAAGTTCTCCTCTACCCTGCTGCCGAAGTTGAGCGTTGCAAGGCATCCGTCAACCGTACCGTCGAGCAGATCGTCCTCACTCGTTCCGTCAGAGGTAAAGAGCGGAACGTCGATTCCTCGGCGGATAAAGCCGTCACGCAGATACTCGAGATACTGCTTATCGTCGCCGTAATAGCCGTATTCGTTTTCGCACTGCACCATAATCACGTTGCCGCCGTTTGTAACGAGAAGCGGACGAATTTCTTCGCACATACGGTCAAGATAGCGGTCAAAATGCCTGATATAAGCCTTATTCATACAGCGGATTTCGAGACTTTCGTCCGTCTGCAGCCACCACGGAAGACCGCCGAACTCCCACTCCGAGCAGATATACGGACCGGGGCGCACGATTGCCATAAGCCCCTCTTCTGCCGCCGCCTTAAGGAAGGATGCGATATCGAGATTGCCCGTGAAATCATACTGCTCGGGCTGTTTTTCGTGCATATTCCACGCGCAGTAGGTCTCAACGCAGTTGCAGCCCATTGCACGCATTTTCTTGAAAATATCCGTCCAGGTGTCGGGCATATTGCGGAAATAATGCACCGCACCCGAGATGAGCTTTATCGCCTTGCCGTCCTTTATAAAATCACCGTTTTTAATTTCAAATGTCATAGCTATTCTCCTTTGTACCAATTTAACAGGTCTGCAAAATCTCCCGTAAACAAGTAACTGTTACCGTTTTTGTTTTCACCCGAAATTTTCAATCCGAGTTTCTGAAGAATTAAAATTGATTTTTCGTTTTTCTTATTAGCAAAAGCCTTAACATATTGAAGACTGTGCGGTATGTTTTCAAATAAAAATCCGTACAGATTTCTGAAAGCATTCGCTTTGCCGTGATATTCCGAAGCCAACTGTATCTCTTCCATCGCAAGAGTATCTTCGTTCACATAATACTGAAAAAAGCCTATTATTTCCGTACCGTTTTTTATGAGAATTATCTGCCGTTCATCGCGCTCAAGTCCGTCACTGACGGCAGAAAACCAACAGTTAAAATCTTCCTCCCTGCTGTTTCCCGTCGGAGCAATAACCGACATATTATCCGCAAGAATATCAAAAATCTGCCGTGAAAGTGAGGCAAAATCTTTTTTATCAAGGTATTGGAATCCTATATTATCTTTCATCACAACCACCTCACCCCTGCATTATATCACGATTATTGCAAAAATGAAAGTTATATATCTTGATAACCCTTATATTTTGTGTTAAAATCAGCGTTGCACACTTTTCACGGAGGCTTGCAGTAATGCTTAAAAAATTTATCGGTGACAAGCGCTTTTATAAGCGCGTTTTCGCCCTGATGATACCTATACTTATTCAGAACGGAATAACCAACTTCGTCAATATGCTCGACAACCTTATGGTCGGTCAGGTAGGTCAGACGGAGATGATCGGCGTTTCCGTTGCAAATCAGTTGATTTTTGTCTTCAATCTCTGCATTTTCGGCGCAGTTTCGGGCGCAGGAATTTTCGGCGCGCAATACGTCGGAAGCGGTGACACAAAGGGTCTGCGCGACACCTTCCGCTTCAAGGTGCTTTTCTGCACGGTGCTGACCGCGGGTGTTATCGCGCTCTTTTATTTCGGTGGCGATATGCTCATCAATCTCTACCTCAAGGGTGAGGGCTCTGCAGAGGATATTTCCGCATCCTTTACGGCAGGCAGAAGCTATCTTAACGTAATGCTCGTCGGACTTATCCCCGCCTCACTCGTTCAATGCTATTCGAGCACCCTGCGCGAGGAGGGCAAGACTATGCCCCCGATGGTCTCGGGACTTATCGCTGTTGCGGTCAACCTCGTTTTCAACTACATTCTTATCTTCGGCCATTTCGGCGCACCGAAACTCGGCGTTGTCGGTGCAGCAATCGCGACGGTGCTTTCGCGCTTCGTCGAGCTCGCAATCGTTGCAGGCTGGACACATAAAAACAAGGATACGAATAAATTCATCGTCGGTGCATACAGAAGCATCCGCGTTCCGCTCGACCTCGTAAAAAAGATTGCACAAAAGGGACTTCCGCTTATGCTCAACGAAACGATGTGGGCGGCGGGACTTGCCTTCACCAATCAGTGCTATTCGGGCGAGGGGCTTGCAGTCGTTGCGGCAAATAATATTGTTATGACCTTCTTCAACGTTTTTGCCGTCGCATTCCAGGCGGTCGGAGTTTCAATCGGAATCGTACTCGGTCAGCTTCTCGGCGCGGGCAAAATCAAGGAAGCAAAGGACTCCTCCGTCAAGCTCATCACCTTCTCCGTTTTTGTCAGCCTTGCGGTTATGGCGCTGTTCTTCGTGAGTGCGGAATTTATCCCCGATTTTTACAAGCTCGACCCCGATGTAAAAATTCTTGCAACAAGAATGATGCAGATCTGCGCACTCGCGGTCCCCTTTGATGCGATTGCAAACGCCTCGTATTTCACTCTGCGCTCGGGCGGTCAGGCGATTATCACAATTATCTTCGATTCGGGCTTCGTCTGGGCAACTATGGCACCGCTCGCGTTCGCACTTTGTAATTTCACATCACTCACAATCCTTCCGATTTATGCCTGCGTTCAGGCAGTCAACGCTCTCAAGGCGGCACTGGGACTGACCTTCGTCGGTATGGGCAAGTGGATAAAGAAAATTGTAGCGTAATTTATAAAAGCAAAAGAACTTCCGTTTCTTGCGGAAGTTCTTTTTTGTAAATTGGGGTTTGTCCTGCAAAGTCTTTGACTTTGCAATGATATATCCGCAATGCGGATATGATGAATGATGTTCACTTCGCGAATGATGTGTTTGCGTTGCAAACATTAAGGGACTGCGCCGCGATTATAAAACGGCGGCAGCAAGCCACCGCCCTACCGCGCAGAATCAGTCAGGGCGTTTGCCTTCTTTGGAAAGAAGGTGGCACGCGTAGCGTGACGGATGATTGATTGTTAAAATTAACTTTTTATCAATCCTCAGTCCTTCGGACAGCTCCTTTACAAAGGAGCCTGCTCAAAGAAAGCGATAACTAAAAATAAAACTCCCTGATAAATTAAAATTTGTAAAAAATCAGGACAGGGAAAATCCCTGCCCAATTTTTTTGCCGCTATCAGTTTATCTTATAAGAAAAAGTAAACAAACAAGATAAAAACTATAAGAACAGCCATTATTATACCGATTGTCAACAGCAGATTTTTCTGCTGATTAGCTGTGGTCGAATCAACAAATGTTCTTGACTTTTTCCAAGCATAAAACAAGGAACCGAAAAGCATAACTGCTCCCAAAGCGAGCAATACATTGATTATTATTTCAAATACATTGCCCACGGGATTTTCGGACATATAACGTTTCAATATCAGAATAGGAGAAAGTATCAAAAGTGTGTACATTATATATTTGTTATGTACTTTTGTTTCATCATTTCTTATTTTAACTATCTCATATACAGCCACAGCCATAATGCAAAGCATTGCCAATACAAACAATCCGAACGGCATAGTGTTTAAAAAAGATGACATTTTTTAATTACTCCTTTAATTTATGTATTAATATCCCACCGCAAGTCCGAAGAGGAGCAATGCGCTTGTCAGCACAAGGTTCATTGCCTGGAATTTCCAGCTGAATCTGAACCACTTGCTGTAGCTTACGTCTCCGACTCCGAGACCGATAAGCAAAGCTGGATTTGTCGGATAAAATACGTTTGAGAAGCCGTCACCGAATGCAAATGCAACAACGCAAAGCTGTGCCGAAACGCCGAAAATCTGCGCCATCGGTACAATGAGCGGAATGAGCATAAACGCCTTTGCCGAGCCCGACGGAATGAAGAAATTCATACCGAGAACGATGAGGTAAATAAAGAGAATTACCGCCCATTTCGGCATATCCTGTGCAAGTCCGACCGCACCGTGGAGAATAGTATCAAGCACGTTCGCCTCTTCAAGCGTGAACTTGATTGACGATGCCATAAGAATCATTATAACCGCAGGGAAAATGCTCTTGACGCCCTCAAAGGAGGTCTTTGCAAGAAGCTTACCCTTCATTCCCGAAACGAGAGTTGCCGTAATACCTGCCGCAAGGAACATAACCGCAACAATAATCATTGTATAATCCTGCAATGCGGGGATGAAGCCCGAGCAGAGAATCGTAAGAATACCTGCGCCGAGGATTGAAACGAAGCAGATGAGACCCTTATCCATCTTTTTATCCGTTGCTATCGTATCAATACCGTTCTGCAGTGCAATCGGCTTTTCAACCTTCTTTGCGTGGAACATAACGAAAACCAGAAGAAGCGCATAAATAAGCACGAATGAAACCAATCTCATCCACGCGCCCGAAAACATAGGAAGCCCTGCAAGCTGCTGTGCAACTCCGACCGTAAACGGATTGCATACACCCGAGGCAAAGCCGCAGCCGACGGCAAGAAGGCTCATTCCGACACCCGTTAGCGAATCCCAGCCGAGGTTGATCGCAAGTGCAACCACAATCGGTACGAGGGGTACGACCTCTTCGAACGAGCCGATCATAGCGCCCATTGCCATAAAGAAGAAGGTCACGACAGCAAGCATACGGTAACGTACCGCGCCGAAGCGCTTTACCATACGGTCGAGCATATATTTCATCAGTCCCGATTTGTCAAGCGAGTTGAAAATACCGCCGATAACAAGAAGGAAAACTATAACCGCAATCAGCGTGCCGCTACCCGAAGCACCGAGAACAAGTATCGGTGACAGCGCCCATTTCCACAAGGGAATACCGCCCTCAACGTTATAATATCCGCCGTTGACGTCGATGAGCATATTACCGCTCGCATCCTTGAAGCGGACGTATTCACCGCCGGGGACAACGAGGGTCAGTACATACGATGCAACCATAAGCACAAAAATGACCACAATCGCAGTGATGAAGGACTTGACACCTATGTTGAGTCCTTTTTCCTGTTTATTCTCCATATTAAGCCTCCGTAATGATATATTTGTAAAAATCGACAGCCGTTGAAAGCTGCTCGACCTCGATATTCTCGTCAATCGCATGGATGCTTGCAACCTGCTCGTCCGTCATAAAGAACGGAGCAAAACGCAGGCAGTGATCGCTGACACGGCACAGAAATCTGCAATCGGTTGCGCCCGTAATAATCCACGGCGTCGTTCTGACCCCGTCGAAGTGTTTTTCGACCGCTTTTTCAATGAGCCTGAACTGCCCGGAATTGTAATCCGTAACGGTTGAATCCACCCCCGGATCAAGCACGACCGTTTCAATATCGAATTTCTTCGCAAGCTCCGCAATTTCCGCAATACTGGATTCGCTGCCCTGATGCGGAGAGGTTCTCATATTGCCGACAATCCACGCCTCATGCGGAAGGACGTTGGTGCCCTCAGAGCCCGCAGCCATTGTGAATGCGACAGTTGTTCTGAGCATCGCATTGCCCGCCGCGGAAACCGACGGCATAACCCTTTTAAGAAGCGGTGCAAAAAGCTTCGAATTCGCAAGAACCACCTTAAGCGGACCGTCCATCGTTTCGGAAACGGTTGAAAAAGTTTTTGCAACCGTCGGGGAAATTTCAGCTCTGAAAAGCTTACCCTTTTCGACCTCTGCCATAAACTGACCGAGGCGGACGAGCGGTGTGTTTTTGTCGGGAATTGAGGCGTGACCGCCTGACGAGCGTGCAATAAATTTAAGATCCACGCAGCCCTTTTCGCCGACACCGACCATTGCGAATCTGCCCTTGGCACCGCCGACAGGCTCCTCGAGAATCATTCCGCCCTCGTCAAGAATCATATAAAAACGGATTCCGCGCCTGAGAAGCTCATTTGAAATCATATCCGCGCCCGAGCCGTCGCACTCCTCCGTGCAGGCGGATTCAAAATAAACATCGCGTTCGGGAGTAAAGCCCTCTGCCGCAAGCTCATCGGCCGCCTGAAGCATAGCCCAGAGACCGCCCTTAGTATCAAGAGTACCTCTGCCCCATACCTTGCCCTCGGCAATCGCGCCCGAAAAGGGCGGATATTTCCATTCGCCCGTTGCCTCAACAACGTCGTGATGATTCATAAGCATTATCGGCTCGCCCTTACCCCTGCCCTGCCAGCGCAGAAGAAAGCTGCCATTGAAGTCCTCAAAGGTACAAACAGCAAAAAGATGAGGAAACATTTCACGAAGCAAATCGTGAAAACGGTAGAATTTTGTTCTGTCCGTCTGGTTGAAGGTTGAAATTGTCTCAACCTGAATAATTTTTGAAAGCCCTTCGGCGTAAATCTCATTTCTTGACACCAAAACCCCACCTTTTACAAATTATGCCGAAGTATTATATCACAATATGCTTATAATGTGAAGAGTTATTTTAAAAAAGAAAATCCCGCCCCACTTATGTAGGTCAGGATAATCTTCAAATCAATTATTCCATTGCACTATCAAGATTGAGCTTTTCCCCGCAGTGTGCACATTCATATAATTCGCCTTTTTTGACTGCATTTTTAAAGAAAACTAAATTCTCTTTGCATTTAGGACAAATAACACCAAGTCGGTTTCCTGCCTCATAATACGGTATAACCGGAGTTGCATCATAATTTGCCGGCTTTTTATATGTATCGGCCTTTTTGCTTTTTTCTTCCAACTGCTCGTTCCTGTGCTTTGATATATTTTGTGATGTTACTTTTACAGCTTTCTCCTTTTGCATATCATCCATATATGTTTTAATCCATTTTGCTCTTTCTTTATTCCCTGCGACCTCATCTAATGTCAACCGCCCTGCGGTTATATCAGAACTCTCTATAAGCTGACCAAAACAGTGAAGCAAAAAGGCGCTGAACCAAGCCGCTCCGATACCCACCGTCCAACAAGCAATCGCAGGCAATAAACCATCTGATTCGTAGTTGCACAACAACACAATTCCGGTAACAACCAGCGAAATGACCTCAATTATAAATATGATTTTTATTATTGCTTTAAGCTCTCCACCAGGATTTTTAATATCATTAAACATATTTATACTCTCCTATTCATTCTAACACTACAATTTACTTCAGCCGATAATAACATATATTCTTTCCGTTACCTTCACGCTTCAACTCGCCCGCTTCGATCATTTTTCGCAAAGCACCCTCAATCGAGCTTATGCTAAGCGACGGAGAAAGCTCGCGGATATCCTGCTTTGTAAATCGACCGATTTTTAGCTGTGTCGCTTTTCTTACGATTTCAACTGCAGATAATTTTTCTTCAATCAAGCCAAACCGCTCTTCAAAATCCTTATATGCCGAAAGAATTGTGCCAAGAAGATATTTGATAAAAACAACCGAATCCTCGGCTCCTTCGTGCCAGCCCTCCTGAGCCTTATTAAGCGCATCATAGTAAAGATCCTTGTTTTTCGCTATTTTAGCTTCAAGTGAAATATATTTTCCGACATAAAAGCCGTTTCTGTAAAGCAGCAGAGTTGTAAGCAAACGGCTCATTCTTCCGTTCCCGTCGTTAAAGGGATGAATACAGAGAAAATCGTGGATAAAAATCGGAATTGCTATCAACGGCTCAACCTCCATATTCCCGATAACCCTGTTGTATTCTTCACATATTCTGTCAAGCGCATCCGGCGTTTCAAACGGTGCAAGAGGAGTAAATACGGTCTGTGTATGTCCGTCAGGATATGTGGCACTTATATAATTCTGCACATTTTTGGTTCTCCCGGCCATCGGATTGTTCATATGGCTGTACAGCACCTTGTGAAGCTGAAGTATATAATTCGTCGTTAAAGGAATCGCATCAAAGCTCTCATGTATTATATTCAACACGTCGCGATAGCCCGCAATCTCCTGCTCATCACGATTTTTCGGCGCAGTCTTTTCTGCCACTAATTGTTTGACACGGGTATTAGTTGTGATAATACCTTCAATAGCATTTGAAGCCTCCGTGCTTTGTACCTTTGCAATTTCAACAAGCTTTTCGAGTTTTTCAGGCTGTTGTTTGAGATACAGCTCCTGTTTTCCGGCTTCTTTATATATTGCGGCAATCAACCCAAGAACATCAGAATCCCATTTTTGCTCTTTGATTTTCGAGTAATTAAAATTTCGCATCTCCTTACCCTCCTCGCTATTCCCTTATATTTTAATATAGTTTAAGGGAATAGTCAATGCCTTTCGAGAATATTTCCTTAATATTATCTACCGATTAAGGGAAAGTATTATAAATATAGCCGACAAAAAAGTGTCGTTTAGTAATCCTTGTCAAGGATTTAAAATTTTATTCTCTTTTTCCTCTTTCAGCTTTTTGTAAAGGAAAACCGTCGCAAATACGTCTGCGCAGAAAACGAACTGTAACGGAATTATCCAAAGATACTTGCCGCAAATCCGCGGATTTTCGCTCATCGCACGGAGCATTGCCGATGTCACAACAAGTCCGCTCATCATAAGAGCAATGCAATCGGTGATAAAATAAATCAGAGCGCCGGGAAAAGTAAACAGCATCATCAAACACAGACAGGCAAAAACAAAATTCATAACGTACGCAGGAATATGTATGAGCTTCACTATCATTACCGCTTTTGCCAAAGCGTGGGCGTCCCACCTGTTTTTCTGACTTTTATAAACGCAGATGAGCGTCAGCGTAAACGTCAGACCTTCAATTAAAGCAATCAGGACAAGCAATAAAATTTTTTGCTCTGACAAAAAATACATCGCCGCAATGCCGAGATATGGCGCAAGCGCAAGAAGCGCGAAATAAAAAATTTTTTTGGCACTCATTTTATCACCCCTTCACCTTATATAATAATACACTTTTTTCAAAAATCAATCAACCCGAGTTTACATAACAAGAATTTATGTGTAAACTTCGGGTTGCATTTTTACTTTCTCTGTTTAAGCACGACAAATTAAAATTTATACCAAAAAGCACACCCTTTTCAGAGTGTGCTTTCAGATTATTTCTGCTTGTTCTTTCTCAGCTCAGGCTCAATAACATCGGGACGTCTTGCGCTGACTGCGCCGTCGGGCTTGATTTCGCCTGCCTTGGTAAGTGCAACCTTTGTAAGGAACGGGCCGACAAGCTCGTAAATGAGCACGGAGAACAGAATGATGTTCGTTACGATAACGCCTTCCTCACCAAGTGTTTCAGCCTTGAGCGCCATACCGAGAGCAACACCTGCCTGCGGTAAGAGAGTAATGCCGAGATATTTCACGATATGATCGTCACATTTCACAGCCTTTGCACTGAAGCGTGCGCCGAGGTACTTACCGATTGAACGGAAGAGGATGTATGCAACACCGATGCATACGACAAGAAGATCCTTGAACGTTGAAAGCTCAAGCTCTGCACCGCTGATAACAAAGAAAAGGATGAAAAGCGGTGCCGTCCAGCGGTCAACTCTGTCCATAAGCTCCTCGGAAAAATCACACATATTGCAGAAGACCGTGCCGAGCATCATACAGACAAGAAGTGATGAGAATGCGATATGTACTCCGCCGATTTCAAACTCCATCATAGAAAGAGCAACCGTAAGGAAAACGAAGGTTACGGACATCGCAAGACGCTTTGAACGCGAGTGGAAGAATTTCTCAAAGAAGGTAAACAGCGCACCCATAATAAATCCGAGTGCAAGTGAAAGCACAACCTCAAGAATCGGCTCAAGCACAACGGAAATAATGTCAACCTGACCGTGAATGAGCGCCTTTGCAACGCCGAAGGAAACGGCAAAAAGCATAAGACCGACAGCGTCATCAAGGGCAACAATCGGAAGAAGAATATCCGTAAGCGGACCCTTAGCCTTATACTGCTTGACAACCATAAGCGTTGCGGCAGGAGCCGTTGCAGATGCAACTGCGCCGAGAACAATTGCTGACGGAAGCGGAAGCTTATCGGGAATCAGGAAATGAAGTCCGATAAGTGCGGCATCAACGAGAAGCGTTGTAAAAACCGCCTGAAAAATACCGATAACCGTTGCCTGCTTACCCGTAGCCTTAAGCTGGGAAAGGCGGAACTCGTTACCGATCGAAAAGGCGATAAAGCCGAGCGCAACGTCGGGAATAATTTCATAGGTTTTGATGTCCTCCATGCTTGTAAAGCCGAGGCCGGGCACATTGAGCGCACCGAGCACATAAGGACCTGCAATGATACCCGCTACGAGATATGCCGTAACGGCAGGAAGCTTAACGAGCTTTGCCAGACGCGAAAGCATAAGTCCGGCAAAAAGACAAACAGACAAACTTAATAAAGCCTGCATAAAAATACATCTCCTTTGCGGCTGATAGTATAGCACAATGATATGCGTTTGTCATTGGTGAAAATGTATAAGAGTGAGAAAAAATTTTAAAAATTTTTAGGTCAAGGTTGCATTGATTTTGTCGTCATTTTTCGTTAATTTTCGCCCCTGAAAAACTTTTGATAAAAATAATTTTCATCTGCGATATTTTTTGTGTAAATTATGCAAAAATGTTTACATTTTCTTTATTTAATGGTATTATATATAAAATACCTTAATGTCGAAAAAGCATTTTCCTGAAAAGGAGCGATAACATTATGAAAAAGACAGTCAGAATTATTCTTTCACTGGTTCTTTGCTGTTGTCTTATGATGCCTACGGTCGCATTTGCGGCGCAGGACGAAGCAACCTACAATTCCGTTGCGGAATATGTTGAAGAATCTGAAAATGACACAGGCCTGCAAATTAAAATCGAGCTTTCAAAGCTTCTTAATTCGCTGAGTAACTTCTTCCTCAACGGCATTCTCGGCACGGCGCTGAAGTGGATTCTTCCCGATTCCGCCGCTGTTGTGGATTATGAGGAATTCAATATCGGCGAATACGGCAATTTCTACCCGGGTATGGATACCTTCATTGATGAGCCTCAGGGCGAAAAGGTGTGGAGTCTCGGCTACGGCAAGGCATCCGTTCTTCCTGCTGATTTCGGTAAGAAGAGCTACGCCAAGGGTGCTTACCTCCCCTACGTTTTCGGCAACGATATGTATGAGGACGAGGACGGACAGAAGGAAGACCTTATGGCGCGTGCAATCGTTATGAACGATGGCTCGGGCAGAGGCAATGTCGTTTTCATCTCACTTGATGCAATGGGCTTTGCAAATGCCGACGTCCGTCTTATCCGAGAGGCTCTTAAGGATATTGCAGAGAAAAACAACATCGTCAGCATCAACGTCTCCTGCACACATATCCATACGGGTATCGACTCACAGGGTGTATGGACAGATCCGATCGGCTGTATTATCAACAACATCATCAGCCCCAACGTCAGGTACGGCGTTGAGCGCTCGTTTATCGACTCCGTTGTTGCAGGCTCGAAGAAGGCTGTCGAGCAGGCACTCGCAGATATGACAAAGGGCGAGCTTTACTATTCTCAGACAGAGCTTGAGGAATACGTTCACGACAGAACCGCTCCCATCGCACTCGACAAAAATATCTACAAGCTCGAATTCGTTCCCTTTGATAAGAACGACACACCCACAATCGTCGCAACTCTCGGCGTTCATCCCGAATCCGCAAGCTACGACTGGGCGAGTGCAGATCCCGACAAGCCGCTTTCCTTTGACAAGAAGTTCACGGCTGACTTCATCTGGTATGCCGAAAAGGTTATCAACTCTGCAGGCTACAACTTCATCTTCATTCAGGGTAATGTTTCAACCGTCACATCTACAAGACACCTCTCCGGCGACGGCGTTGAGCAGTCGGCTCACTATTCCGCAGTCCGCTACGGCTACGAAATCGGCTACATCCTCCTCGGTCTGAATATGACAAAGGCGGAAAGAATCGCTCTTAACGAAAAAACAGGTGACAGACTCGGTATCAGCGACGCTGACCTTTACGAGGAATACACTCCGTGGTATGACGGTCTTCCCACAGCTGAAAGGACAGCCGTCAAGCCCGTGCTCAACATAAAGCTTGAGCAGTTCACGGTTAGAATCGAAAACAACATCATCGCTCTTCTCGGCAAAACCTCCGTTGCCGACAACTTCGTTCTCAAGGATGATTACGGCAGATACTACACCGTTTCCGAGGTCGGTTACCTCGAAATCGGCGATGATATGAAGGTTTATATGAGTCCCGGCGAAACCTTCGGTGAGCTTCTCCTCGGCGGAAGCGGAGCAGACGGCTTTGAGCTTTCTCCCATCCGCGAATATACGGGTGAGGACGTCATCATTATGGATCTTATGAATGATGCGGCAGGCTACGTTGCAAACCCCGCAAACTATGTTCTTGCAGGTCTTCAGTATAATGAGTTCACAGGCGTATTCGACAGCGATACGTGGTGCCTCATCTCTTACGGCAAAAACGCCGCAACAAAATTCATCGGCACATTCTACAGCATTTATGACAGCATCAGATAAATCATAAAGGAGAACAGTAAAATGAAAAAAACAGTTAAGAAATTGATTTCGGTTCTGCTTGTAATATCATTATTGTTCACAGGCTCAACCGTAGCCTTCGCCGCTGACGGCACAGGCAGCAACCGCGGAATTATCTTCACCTCCAACCTTATCAACGGTGTTCTCAATGCCGTATTTATGGGCTTCGGCGCACTTTTCCCGAAGGATTTCCGTACAGTTGAAGAATACTACGAGAACGGAAGTGAAAATTTCTATGCCGGAACGAGCACCTTCCTTGATGCACCCGCAAAGGGAGCAAAATGGGAGCTTGGCTTCGGTAAGGCAAGTATGGTTCCCGAAAGCCTCCGCGACGGCTCAAAGGAATATTACACCGGCGGATATTTCACTCAGAAAATCAACGGCGTTTACGACGATCAGGGCGCAAATGCAGTTGCTCTCTCCGACAATTCGGGCAGAGGTACTGTCGTTATGGTTACTGTTGACGGTGTCGGCATCTGCAACGAAGACGTGCGCACAATCCGTGCAGAGGCTGAACGCAAGCTCGCTGAAATGGGTGTCGACAGCGACATCGTTGCAATCAACATCAGCGCAACTCACTGCCATACGGTTATTGATACTCAGGGCTTCGGTCTCGGTACTCTCCTTTTAAAAATATTCAACAATCTTTTCTCCTTCCTCCCCTTCATTGAAAAAGCAAGAAGCATCGACGACGATTTCTACCCGCTTATGATTGACGGCACATCCGACGCAATCGTTGAGGCTTACACCAATATGGAAAAGGGTGAGCTTTACTATTTCGAAACGCCGGGTATCGGCTACAGCGAAAGAAACCAGAATTATCTCGACGATGAATACGGCTACATATTCAACAAGAGATATGACAAGGAAGGCTATCAGCACGTTATCGCATGCTTCAAGTTTGTTCCCGATAACAAGGCTTCCGCACCGACAGTTCTTGCAAACCTCGGCGGACATCCGACAACAATCAACCGGGCAACAAAGCTCCTCTCCGCAGATTATCCTCACTACATTGAGGAAAAGGTGAATGCCGCAGGAATGAATTTTGCCTTCATTCAGGGCGCACAGTCTCCGATTTCCGTCAACAAGGGCGGTGTCACAACTCAGGAGGTTATTGACGAGGTTAACGCACAGATCGCTGCCGACCCGAGAGTTGCTGATTATGAGAGCGCAAAAACACTCGGCTACGAATTCGCAAGACTCATCCTCGATTCACAGAAGAACGCAACACGCGTTGCACCGATGATTAATGTAAAAATGGCAGAGGTTACCGTTCCGATGGAATACGGACTTATGGAGCTCGGCGCAATTTCAAGCCTTCTCGGTCTTACAACCGTCAAGGACAAATCCGCTCCCTGCGGCTATTCAATCATTACTGAGGTCGGTTATCTTGAATTCGGCACAGACCTTATAATGCTCACCGTGCCCGGCGAGCTTATTCCGCAGCTGGTTTACGGCAATGTGGTGGATGCAAGCGAATCCTATCTCGGCACAGACTGGGAACTTGACTGCACAACAGACCTTGTTGACGACGACAAGACAGTGCTTGTTATGGGACTTTGCAACGATGCAATCGGCTACATCATCCCCGACAACGACTTCGCACCCTTCATCGCCGATTCACTCTGGAACACAGAGCTCGGCGAAAAGCTCTTCGGTAAGCCTCAGCATCACTACGAGGAAATGCTCTCTATAGGCAGCCTTACAGGCTCAACGATTATGGGTGCAATCAATGCTCTTGTTGAAGAGGCAAACTAAGCATAATTTTTAGGAGTGAAAATTATGGCAAACGAAACCAAATCAAATGCCAAAGAATTTGAAGCAATACGCTCCGCCGAAATAAAGCAGGATGAGGCTGACGTTGCAAAGCGTGTCCTCAACCGCCGCTATGTCGGCTCAAAAGAAACTCTCGGATACATTATCTGGGATGCGGCACAAAGCTTCAATATCAATATTTATTCAACACGATTTATCACAAGCATCGTAGGCGTCGACCTCGGCTTTCAGACTATTGTTAATGCAATCAACAGCGTATGGGATATCATCAATGATATGATTTTCGGTGCAGTCGTCGATAAAACCCGTACCCGTTGGGGTAAATTCCGCCCGTATCTGCTGTTCCTTGCATTGCCCGGATGTATTCTCACATCACTCTACTGGCTTATGCCCCATCTTTTTGCGGGCACATCATCAACCAGCATTATCAAATTTATTTTCTACCTCTTGCTTACGGTTTCGCGTGAGGGTGTTACAACCTTCCAGACAATCTCGCGAACGGGACTTATGGCAACAATCACACCAAATCCCATCGACCGAACAAGACTTATCACTATCGCAAACTTTGCATCGGGCTTCTTCGGAGAGAAGCTGCCCGAGCAGGCGGTAACAATCCTTATCGACGTTTTCCGCAGTATGTATCAGAAGCATCCGCTCAAGCTCTCAAAGGCTTACACCAATCTTTTTGTCGGAATGGGTATTTTCACAACTGTTGCTTCAAGCATCTCTTCCTTCTGGTTCTTCTACAACTCAAAGGAAAGAGTTATGCAGTCTGTCAAGACACCGAGCGTTATGCAGTCAATCAAATCTGTTGTCAGCAACAAGCCTTTGCTGCTCATAACACTCTCAGATTTCCTCAGCGGCTTCGCAATCAAGGGCAGCGAGGATGATTACTACACCGACGTTCTCCACTTCTCGTCAATGACACTTGTGGCAGGTATCCCCGCCGCACCGATCAGTCCCCTGAGCTATTCGTGGGTTCCGTGGATGAGAAAGCATTTCTCGAGCCGACTTCTCTACATCCTCGCGAAGGAAATCGGCAACATCCTTTACATTCCCGTATTCATCTTCGGCTGTATCGGTATGAAGGGCGACTATTCAGGCGGTATGTATCAGAAAATCGTTCCTATGGGCATTGCAATGGCACTGTGGGAGATAATCTGGACACTCTTCTTCGGTCTTAAATCCGTTATCGGTACAGAGATGTATAACGAGGCTATGGACTATTGCGAATGGAAAAACGGCTACCGTACAGAGGCTATGGCTTCTGTCACAAAGGGTATTGCCGCGAAGGTTTCTTCGAACACGAGCGCAGTTGTTACAACATTTATCAAGAAAATGATCGGCTATGAGGCTGACGCATTCCGCACGGGCAAGGAACAGACAGATAAGGTCAAGTTCTTCCTTTTCGCAATGTTCACGATTATTCCCGCGGTTACAGGCTCACTCGGCATCATCCCGATGCTCTTCTATGATCTTGATAACGAAAAGAAAGAAAGAATGTATGCAGAGCTTATTGCGCGCCGCAAGCTCGTTTCCGAAAAGCTCGGAAGCGATACCGAAAACGTGCTCGGCCTTGCATCGGTAGGAGAAAACTAATTATGGAAATCAGATACATAACACCCGAGGAGGCTATCGACTACCATCGGGTTTCTGCCGCCTCCTTTATCTTTAAATTCAATGCAGAGGAGGACAACACGGTCAATTGCCCCGTGCTTGCCGCCTTTGACGACAAGCGATTGATTGCAGGCGTAGAGATTTACGATTTTACCTGCAACTATTGCGGAAATATTCTGAACGCGGTTGTTCTCAGCGGTGTCTGCAGCATTCCCGAATGCCGCAGACAGGGCGGAGTGAGAAAAATCTTTGAGGAGGTTGCCCGCACCGCCGACGAGCACGGCTGGGTATTCGGCTTCCTTCATCCGTTCTCGATTGAGTATTATGAAAAATTCGGCTTTGCAAATCTCAACCGTATGTTTACCGTTAAGGTTCCTTTTGCAAGGCTGAAGCATATCCCGTTCAGCACAGACGTCGAGCTTTTTGACGGAAGTCAGATTGAGGAGCTGTGCGAGCTTCACAACAAATGTGCGATGAACGAAAATCTGATGACAATGCGCGAGGATGTCAAGCACTTCTGTGCCACTCCGCTTGAGGAAGCGGATTACACCTACATCCACCGCGACAGCACGGGTAAGGCCGACGGTTATGTGCGCTTCACAATCAGCCGTCCCGAGGAGCTGAGGGTCGAGGATCTCTACGTCCTCACTCCCGATGCACTTAAGGGAATCATCGGCTTCCTTCGCACCTATGACGGAATTGTCAAGACTCTTCTCGTCCGCAAGCAGTATCAGGGCTCACCCTTCAGCTGTCTTGTCGACCGCATCGATGAGGTCAAATACAGCAGCGACAGCACTGTCGCAGGCAGAATTTACAATCTGCAGAAGCTTCTTGAAAGCAACACCTATCCTGATGCTTACGGCAAATTCCGATTAAAGAGCATTGATCCACTCGAGCGTAACAGCGGTATTTTCACCGTCGAATATGAAAACGGCAATGTAAAAATCACGCGTGAAGCGGACGGCGATTACGACATCGCGCTCACCGCACCCGCCGCCGCAAGGCTTATGCTTGCAGGCGAGGGACACACGGCACAGACCGCTTCTTACATCGACGGAGTCGAAATCAAGGGCAACGCGGATGATTTCTTCCGTGCCTTCCCCTATCGCGCAACACGCTTCGCAGACAGTACGTGGTCAGAATAAAAAACAAGCCTGTTTCCCCTTTTGAGAAAACAGGCTTTTATAAAAAAGGAGATAATGTTATGAAAAAGCTGATAAGCATAATCCTTTGCGCCGTGTTATCGGTTTCGGTTTTTGCCGTAACAGGCAGTGCAGCCGAAGCGGTATTTGATGTAACAAAATCGTTTATCGTCATTGACGAAAATGCAAGCATAACCGATAATTATGCCGCTGAAAGACTTAAATATTACCTCGACAAAATCACGGGCGGTGATATTGAAATTCTGCCCGACAGCGAGGATGCGCAGTTTGTAATTTCCGTCGGTGCAACCGACCGCTCTGATGCAGATTTTTCAGGTGCGGATGACGGCAGCTACATCATAACCTCTACAGCAGACGAAATCATCATTGACGGCGCAGGCAACAAGGGTACGATCAACGGCGTTTACGCCTTCCTTGAAAAAATCTGCGGCTGCCATTGGTACGAGTCAGAGGTGATTATCATCCCCGAAAACGCACAGCTTACGGTGCCTGCAGACATTGACGTTGAATACACTCCGTTTTTTGAATATACGGAGACGGACACGGCCAGCTCGCGCGATCCCGAATTTTCGCTCGCAAACGGACTGACGGGCGGTATTTATAAAAACCTTACCGCTGAGCAGGGCGGAGATGTTGATTATCTCGGCGGAGCGAGCCACACCCTCACCGGCCTCTACTGTAATCCGTCGGTTTATTTCGAAGATCATCCCGAATATTTTGCACTCCACGGCGGAGCCCGCGTTACAAGTCAGCTTTGTCTTACTAACGAGGATGTAAAGGATATCGTAACCGCAGAGGCACTTGCCGTTCTTGAAAAGCAGCACAAGCCCGAAGCTACAATGCAGATTCTCTCAATCACTCAGGCAGATAACAGTGAATATTGCCAGTGCGAAAGCTGTGCCGCGCTTGATAACGCCAACGGCTCGCACGCAGGAACGATGATCACCTTCGCAAACGAAATTGCACGGCGTGTAAAGGCAACGGGCAAGTATGACAACGTTGTTATCGACACCTTCGCTTATCAGTACACAAGAACAGCGCCCACAAACGTTGTTCCGCGTGATGATGTAATTGTCCGCCTTTGCTCTATCGAATGCTGCTTCGGCCACACGCTCGACGACCCGAAGTGCAGGCCGAACGCCGAATTTATGAAGGACCTTGAGGACTGGAGCAAAATCTGCGACCGACTTTACATCTGGAGCTACAATCTCAACACCGACGAGAGTGCTAACATCTACGCAAACTTCGGCACGATGCAGAGAAATACTCAGATTTTCTATGAGCACAATGTCAAAGGAATTTATCAGCAGGGCGTTTTCTATATTTCTGAATGTGACGCTGAATTCGGCGAGATGAAAACATATCTTCTATCAAAGCTGATGCAGGACCCATACCTCGACTTTGATGCTGAAATGCTCGGATATCTCAAAGGCGTTTACGGTCCGGGCGGTGAGCATCTCAAGGAATTCATCGACATAGTGACCGACCACGCCGTAAATGGATTAAAGCACCTCTACATCCGTGAGGATTCACGATTCTCCCTGCCGGGTATGATGCCGTGGGAGGTTAAGCGTTGCGATGAGCTGTGGGCGCTTGCAAAGGAAAAGGCAGAGACCGAAGAGCAGCTGGCTCAGATCAACCGCTCCGAGCTTTGCTGGAGATATTGGAAGTGCGCTAACAAGCGTTCCGAATTCTCGCTGTTGCAAAGCCTCTACCTTCAGATGAAGGCAAACCGCGAGCTTTACGCGGATCTGGTGGAAATGGGCGTCACGCGAATGGGTGAAATGCCGGGACATATTCTTTCGGATAATGATTTAAGGCATATGACTCGGCGCATTTATACGTGGATCACCCTCTACGATGAACCGATATGGGATGCAATCAATCCGATCGCGTTGACCTTCTATAATGTATTGGAAAAGATTTATAATTTTCTTCATCCTTTTGCATAAAAAATAAGGAGTGTTCAGTGAACACTCCTTTATTTTTTGTAATTTATTTCTTGATGATAATTTCAAAAACTGTCTTAACCAGAGTCTTTACGGGCTCAAGGAACTTATCAACGGGGCTTCCGCCGCCGAATATGATGAGTGAGCCCTGGCTGAGCGCATAGGTAAGCTTTTCAAGAATCGGATCGAGTGCTGACGGCTCATCCGCCGCGATATTTTCATAGCCCTCTGCACCAACCTTGTGAAGGATAGCGATGAGTCTTGCTTCTGCTGCCTCAACTCTCGGCTGGTCTGCAACCGTCATTGCGAGAACTGCCTCTGCCTCTGCGATAGCGGCATTGAGCTCTGCCTTATCCTCTGCATTGAGTGCTGACTGATCAACCCTCTTTGCATCGGGAAGCTTCCAACGGCGGAGACTCTGTGTATAGCAGGGATAGTTGTACTGCGGATAGTTCTCGGGGTCTGAGTGAACGTCCGTTATCTCATTAAGGAAGATAGCCTTTGCAAGGTTAAGAACAACGTCATTGTATCCTACCTCGTGATGCTGATCAAGGAAAATCCATGTATTCTCGGGAAGGATTGCTGTTGATACGTCAACCATATTATCGGGTGAAACGTGGTTATGTTTCGGATCGTCACAGTATGTATTCTTCTCGTAATCAACATCTGCAAGTGTCTGATCGTGTGCAGCACCTGTTGCGCCGAGTGTTGTTGAGTTAAGGTTTACAATACCGTCTGAATTATACTTTTCTGCAGAAGCAACGATGTTGAAATATGTATACATCTGCTCGCCGAAGTCAAGGTTTGCACCTGCGATTGAGTTGACACGTACACCGTCTGCAACAGCATCGAGGATGTTCTGCTTAAGGTTAAGTCTTGCCTGCTGGAAGGCATCTGTTCTTGCCTTGAGAGCGGGCTTGTCAGCAAGATATCTTTCAGCGAGAGCCTCGTATCTGTATGACGGAAGCATTGCCCAGAACTGCGGGCAGTTGATCATAAGAGTATCAAGGATTGCGCTCATTGCGCCCGAGAGAAGTCCGTCAACGCCTGCGCGCGGGAAGATGTGAAGAAGAGTATTGATAAGGTAACCGAGAGTCGGCTTATCCTCTGACTCAACAAAAATATTTGCGATAAACTGATGATAGAGATACTCGTCCTCAAGTCTCCATTCTCTTGCCATAAAGTCAGCAACGATGTCCGTACCGTCAAGGCAGGCAACAGCATTGACAATCTGGTCAAGGTCCTCGTGGCCATACTTTTCAAGGTAAGCTGTGAGGATTGTACCGCCGAGGCTGACAGGAAGGAAGGAAACCTTATCGTGGCCTGTCTGCTCCTTTACCATTTCAACATATTCCTTAAGCTCATCTGCAGAATCCATCGGATCGCCGACAAGATTGAAGGTGAAGAAATAAACGTGATCCTCGCCGATCTCATCAACAAGAGCCTTCATCGGTACCATTCTGTATGTCCAGTCGAGGTCATCCTGAGTCATATATTCGAGCGAATGGTTCCATCTCTTTGTCTTGAGGTTTTCAACGTGGTCGCCGTTTTCGTCACATCTCTGATATTTGAAAAGCTCAGAAACGAGGTCATAAGCAACCTTATCAAGACCGACGTTCATCTGAAGGCCGAGTGTACCGAGTACGCTTGCCACAGCCTTGATGATAGCAAGGGCTGAAAGTGCACCCTCGTTGATAATGAGAAGCGTACCGCCGAGGTGGCTGCCGTTGACCATAAACGGCTCGTCGTTCTCGTCGTAGAGATATGTGGGTGAATGATTGATGCCGGGAAGAACAATTACGGGCGAATACTCGCACTTGCCGCCGCATTCAGTTTCCACCTTTGCGGAAGCGCCCACCGCACCCAAGGATGCGAGCATAGAAATGCAAAGTGCCATAGCAATCACCTTTTTAATGATTTTTTTCATTTGTTGCACTCTCCTTTTTTATAATGTATGTCAATGCGGTAGCCTTATTTAAGAGGCTCCGACTGTATACCGTAGCAATTTTCTGCAACGACCTCGATTGTATATTCGCCGTCGGGCAGATTTTCAAGCGTAATTTTAACTGTATCGGGAACATTGTATCTGTAATATTTCGGCACGACCTTGCCGACGGGTGTGCGGTTGCCTTCAGCATCCACCGCAAAAGCACGGTAAAGGAAAATCGGCATACCGTCAGTAGACTCAGCGGCATCGAAAACAGCCTTGCCGTTTCTCACCCTGAGCCTTGCATCTGCACTGAAAGCGGGTGCAGATGAGCGTGACAGCTGCTTTTCGGGAGTATAGCTTCTGTCGAGCGGTCCCTCGAGGATGTATTCGCAAAGATATTCCTGTGAAACAAGGTCAACCGAGCGAAGGCGGATGCGGTTGTTTGCATCAACCTCTACAACCCAGAAGGTTGAAGCGAAGCGATAGCCTGCGGGATGAACGGTTTTAATATCATCAACGGTAACCTCAGCATAATAGAGGCCGCCCGTACCGATAGCGGTATATTCACCCTGCCAGATTGAACGCGGGTCATTATTAGGATAATGCGAATGGCCCGAAAAATCAACAACCTGCGGATAATTTTTCAGAATTTCAGCAAAATCAGGCATTCCCCAGCCCTCAAAATCCGAGCTGCCGTAAACGGTGTTTGAAATATGCTCGTGCTGAAGAACAAAAATCGGCTTATCCGGATCATCTGCAACAGCCTTGTCAAGCTCCTGCACAAGCCACTGCTTCTGATAATCGCTGTAATGCTCGCCCTCGGTTTTGGACGCGGAAATACCGATAAAGTGGAAACCGTTTATAACACGGTGGAAATCAGTCTCCTGACCCATAATCTGCTCATAAAGCTCAAGGGATTCCTTGCCGAGATTGCGGTCATCGTGGGATGTCGAAATTGTAGCGAGGAACTGAGTGTCACCCTTTAACACGGGCATTGTAGCCGCCTTGATGCTGCCGAAAGCGATTTTTGTTCCCATATCGGTAACATCGCCCGCGATAAGCACGGCATCGAGAGAATTATATTCCTTATCCTTCTTTGCTATTCTGTAACCCATTTTGATCATTTTTTCAAGTCTCGATGACTGCACGTCACCGATAGTTGTGATGTGCGAATCGCTCGTGACGATAAAACGGGTAACGGGTGTGAAATCACCCGTATCTTCAGGCGCTGACGGCTGCATAAAAATCGACACAATCGAGCCGTATGCAATCAGCACCGCGAGGAAAAAAGCAGGAATCGAATTCATCATATTCCCTCCCAAAATACTATAAAAGAATTATAACATTTATTGTCAAATAAATCAATCAGAAATCAAGCTCATTTTCACCCTGCGAAAGAGCGTATTCTTTGCCTGCATAGCTGAATATTGCCTTTGTGTTCTGCGGAATTGTGACTATAAATTTCACTGCGCCGTTTTTATTTTCATAGCTGACTGCAACAACTCCGTTCGGTGTCGTGATGCTTCCGCTCATTCTTCCGAATCGGCCAACGCACTGCGGTGCAATAACAAGTGAGGTGTATCCGGCCGTATTTTCTGCCTGCCTGATACCGAGCAGATATTCAAAAATATATGCAACGGTCGAGCCGAACATCGGGTGGCTGTGTGAGCGGCTGCGATTGCTGTCCCAATATTCGTGGAAGGTTGTTGCGCCGTTTTTGCGCCAGTGCTCATAGCCCTGCTCGCCGTCGTGAGTCATAAGGTCAACTGCAAGGTCGCCGTCACCCTTCTCAAACAGCAGGCGGGTAACAATATCCGTTGCAAAAATTCCCGTATCGTAATGACCGAGCTTTTTATAATAGCTGACCATATTCTGATATGTTTTTTCGTTGCCGAGACCGATATCAACACCAAAGGAGTTTGCACCCTGAACATTCATAACAAAGTTATCGTCAAAGGTGTTGAAATATGCCGCCTTAACGGCACCCTTGCGGTAGTCGATTTTCTTTTCATATTCCGCGATATCCTCTTCCCTGCCGATTATGCGGGCAATCTCGCACATCTGTGTGAGAGATTTGACCATAAAATATGTATTGACCATCGGTGCAGGCAGAATAACCTGCTGATTGTGTGAAGTTATATCCCTGTCGGGGTAAAGGATATTCGGACCGCACCAGTCGCCGAGACACCACTCGCCCTTTTTGTCGCTTGTGACAACGCCGTATTCCGAATGTGCCTCAAGATAGTCAATGTAACGGCGCATATTTCCGTAGTATTTTTCAAGCATGGTCTTGTCGCCGTAGTGCTTATAAAGCTGATACGGCACCTCGACAATCGCACAGCCCCAGCCTCCGGGACCGCCGCCGCTTCGGATATACGGCGCGGTATATTGTATATGTCCGCTGAGGACGTCCTGACCGTCGGCAATATCCTGCATCCATTTTTCATAGAGCCGTCTTGCGTCAAGCACCGTCAGCACCGCGTTGCAGGTCAGCTGACCATCACCCGTGTAGCCGCGTCTTTCAAGATGAGGACAGTCTGACGGATGTCCCGTGTGCATATTGCAAAGCATTGTATGTATAAATGTTTTGTAAATCCAGTTGAGCGTTTCGTTGTCGCATTCAAAGGTTGACGAAACGGGCACATCGACATAAATCACCTTGACACATTCGGGCACGACTTTGCCGATAACCTCAAAATACCTGAAGCCGAACCAGGTGAATTCAGGCTGAACGAGCATTTCCGTGCCGTCCGAAATCACCGTAAACTGCTGCCCGTGGATATGAGTCGGGTCAAGGCTACCGTCAGGCAGACATTCCTCGGAAAAATTGACAACGATTTTTTCGCCCTTTTCTGCCGTGATTTTCAGCACAGGATAGCCCGTCGTATTCTCACCGCAATCGTAAACATTTTCCTTGATTTTTTTGACGGGTAACTCGCGTATCAGCTTATCCCACGGACAGTCCGTCGAGCAATACTCGGTATCAAGAGACTCTGTTTCGACAGCGTTTTCCCACACGGAAAAATCACCGCTGTAATCGTGATGCTCCTCGCTTGTAAAATCGTACTGCGAGACGAGGCTTTTACCGATAAGACAGCTTTCGTCGGAAACAAAATATTCCGTGCCGTCGCCCTCGGCGGTGATACAGTAAATCGCCTTCGGCAGACCGAATGTGCGTGACCTGTGGGTATACCAGCCGCCTCCGTAATGGATATCGATTGTATTTTCACCCGATTTCACGAACGGGGTTATGTCAAATACGGGAACATAAACTCTGTGTGCGGAAAGCTTCTCATCCACCGGGTCGCAGGTGCTTTCGAAATCGGAGGACAAGGGCAGAAAGGTATCGGGATTGATGCAGGTGCCGTTGATAAAGCACTTGAAAAATCCGAGTCCGAGCACGTTAAGCGTAACGTGTTGCGCTGACTTAATATTAAAAAATCCTCTTAGCACTGCAAAGTCTTCTGCCGTGCGCTCAGCCGCGCCGACCCATTTCGCATTGCGGAAAAGCTTTTCCCTGTTCATAACAAATCCCCTTTCGGTTGTCGTAAATCAATTATATCACATCCGTTATAAATCCTCAACATAAAAGAAAAAGAGCAGGCGTACCTGCTCTTTCCGATTCTCTTTTTAGCCGAGTGCAACCATACTGAAAACGAGTGCGAAAAGTGCAACCGTTTCGCAAAGACCGACAACCGTGATGTACTGTGAGAAGCCCTTACCTGTCTCTGCAAGAGCATCTGCACCTGCGGCACCTGCCTTACCCTGAACAACAGCGGAAACTGCCATCGCAACACCTGATGCGATACCGAGACCGAGAAGGAATGCAGGGTCAGCTGTTGATGAGCTCATCTGCTGCATAAGAAGGAAGCCGTAGATTGTCTGTGTAAGCGGCGCACCTGCGAAAACCGTAAGAATGAACGGTGCTGCCTTGTTGCTCATATAGCACTTTTTCCAGGCGCCAATTGATGCCTGACCGGCGATGCCGATACCGATTGCTGAACCTGTTGCGGCAATACCCATTGCCAGAGCAGTTGCTAATAATCCGAAATTCATAAATAACTCTCCTTAATTTTCAATTTTTTCTTCAAAGGGTTTGAATTTATGTCCGCTCCAGGACATATCAAGATGCGATGAGAATTCCAGTGTGTTAAGTCGGATACCGTGAACGATAACCGAAAGGACGTTCAGTATCATATTAAGTCCGTGACCGAACACGAGAAGCACAATCGCGATTATCATAAATAAGAAGTTGCCGAGCAGCGGGCTTGCAAGCTCGTTGACGGTTGCGGAAATTGCCGCACCCGCAAGACCGACAGCCCACAGACGGATATAAGAAACTATATCCGAGAAGACGTTGACAACGCCGAGCAGAACGGAAACGATGTTTTTGAGGCTTTCGAGAATTGACTTGACGATGCTTCCCTCGTAATTCGAGAAAACAAAGCTCATCACGAAGCCCGCAATAACCATCACAAGAGCGGCCGTTCCGACGGGAATACCGCCTATCACAAGTCCGAACGGGAAAACCTGAGCGTTTACAACGAAGCTCAGCACCACGTAAAAGATACCGATAAGCTGCATTATCGAGCCGATATCGCCGAGAATCCTGATTGATTTTCTGTTACGGACAGCAACCTTTATATGCGCCACCGTCAGCTGAACGAGAGCCAGCGAGAAGCAGAAAATCTGAAGATTCTGCGCCGTTGTGAGTCCTGCCTCACCGTTCGTCCAGAACGGATACCAGATTTTATCCGCGTAAACGTTCGAGATAACGGGAACCGACAGCTTCTGAAGCCATTCGGGAATCTGCTCGGGAGAAAGTCCGAACCAGGTGCAGGTAACCGTACCCCAGACAATGGTTGAGAGTCCGAAAAGCCCGATGAGCAGAAATGCGGGCGGAACCTTTTTCTTTGCCGCAAGGGATTTTGCAATCAGCGCACCCGTAACGGCTGAGATGAGAAGTCCGTAGCCTCCGTCACCGAAGATGATTCCGAAGAATATAAGAATAAAGCCTAAGAACCAGCCGGAAATATCATATTCAAAATATCCCGGAACCGTTCCGAGGAAATCGGTCAGCGGATAAATAAGGCTTACAAACTTATTATTTTTCAGCTTTGTCGGGACATTATCCTCCTCGGTCGGATCCTCAACGAGAAGTCCCCACGAATTTTCCTTCGCGGTCTGCATAAGATTTCCGAGATTTTCTTCCTCAACGTAGCCCGTGAAGTATGCCACGGATTTTCCGCCGTCGGATAAATCCTCGCTCGCCATACCCGTAGCGTAGGTTTCGAATTCGATATCCTTTTCGCAAGCCTTGATTGCCTTCTTTATGCCGTCCGCAAAGCCTGCGAACGATGCGATTTTTCCGTCAATCTCCTGCATACGGCTGTCGAGCTTTTTAAGCTTTTCTCTGATTTCAGCCGTTGACGTTTCGGGCATTTCAAACCTGAAGGGCTTTAAGGAATCGACAATCTCCTGCTCACCCTCCGCACCCGTTCTTATCAGGACAAATCTTACGGAAGTCTTTGTTTTCTCGAGCGCAAGAGTTTTTATTCCGTCGCCGAGATTATCGTATTCCGATTTCGGCATTTCATAAAGCGAAAGGCTGACACCCTTTCCTGCCAGCGAGCCGAAGCTCTCGGGATCAAGCTCACCCCAACCGGCAAGTCTGTCAAGCTCGGCACTGAGAGTGATTTTTTCGGCTGAGCACAGCTTTTTTTCATCCTCAAGCGTGACGATTTCCTCTGCGATCGAAGCAGCCTTTTCTGCCTCGATGCTTTCCTGCTTTATCTTTTTGTTTTTCTTCTCCGAAATGCTGAAGAGTGCACCTTCAAGCAGTGATACCCTCTCCTTGAGCTCCTCGAGCTTTTTGCCTGAGCCCTCAACGGCTTCAATATGCAATATTCCGAGCTTGCGGAGCTTTTTGAGCGTTTCGGATTTTTTATCTCCCATAATTATAAGAGAAACCTTTTTCATAGGCACTATCATGATAAGCACACCTCCGTTTCCGAAGATATTTCATTTCGTGCCGCGATTTTGCGTTTTGAAATCTTTGAACGGACAACAGCACTTACCTGCTGATCCGCCATATAAATTGAGATTTTTTTGATATTACCCTCAGTCTCGGGTATTTTAACCTTTTCGAACAGATTGACTCTCTGTGCCGTTGCACGAAGCTCCTGCTCCAGAAGTCTGACCTGCTCATCCAACACTTGAGCTTCAAGGTCAAGCGACATAGCCCTTTCCATATGGTTTGCGGCTAAATCAACCCACAGCGGTGTTTCGTATAAATCATAATCTCCGCGTGAGAAGTCCGCACCCTCATAGACGGGAATCGTAACACCTGCGATATTTCCGACTCCTCTGCGGATATTGCTGACCGTGATTATTCCGTCGGGGAAGGCATCCGTCTCGCTGAAAACGGCAATCCACGAGCGAAAGCCCTTTTCGAGCTCTCTGCGCTCTTTTCTTACCGCCTGAGCCTTTGCTTCAATCGTCCGGATTTCAGCCTGAAGCTGTTGCTTTTTGAGTGTCAGGGTAGGCAAATATCTCCGATACATTTTAAGGGCATCCTTCTGTATCTTTAACTCATTTTTAGTCAGTTTGAGCTTTGCCAAAGTCTTCCCTCCTTAATTAACAGGCCAGAATTCTTCGGTAAGGTCTGACTTAATTCCTGTTTCGTCCTTTTCAAAGCATTCTGCAAGGATCTGCCAGCCCGTGTCGAGAGATTGCTCAAGAGTAAGGTTGACGGACAAATCCATAAGTCTGTCTTCGAAAAGCTCGCCGTATCTGAGCAGCTTCTCGTCCCAGCGTGTCATCGCAAAGCCCATATTCTTCTTTTCAATAGTTTCCTTGTAGGAGGAATACATACGGATCATTGCATCCATAAGTGCTCGGTGATCCTTACGGGTTTTGCCGTTGACATTCTGCTTGAGTCGCGAAAGTGAGCCGAAGGGCTCTATGCGGCCGCCCTTGAGGTAATACTGACCCTCGGTAATATAGCCCGTGTTATCGGGTACGGGGTGAGTAACGTCATCACCGGGCATTGTTGTAACGGCGAGAACGGTTACCGAGCCCGAGCTGTCGAAGTCAACCGCCTTTTCATAACGGGAAGCAAGCTGTGAATAAAGGTCACCCGGATAACCTCGGTTAGAGGGAACCTGCTCCTGAGTGATAGCGATTTCCTTCATTGAGTCAGCAAAGTTTGTCATATCGGTCAGAAGGACAAGGACATCCTTATTCTGTAATGCAAACTGCTCCGCAACGGCAAGAGACATATCGGGAATCATCATACATTCAACCGTCGGGTCGGATGCAGTGTGGATAAACATAACGGTTTTGCTCAGTGCACCGCCGTTTGAAAGCTCCTCCTTGAAATAGAGGAAGTCGTCATATTTAAGTCCCATACCGCCGAGGACGATAACGTCCGCCTCAGCCTGAAGGGCAATTCTGGCAAGAAGCTGGTTATAGGGCTCACCCGAAATTGAGAAAATCGGGAGCTTCTGTGAAACAACGAGAGTGTTGAACATATCGATCATCGGAATGTTCGTTCTCATCATTCTGTTTGCAAGAATACGCTTTGTCGGATTGACGGAGGGACCGCCGATAGACTGCATATTATCTGTAAGCGCAGGGCCGCGGTCTCTCGGCTCACCCGAGCCGTTGAAGATTCTGCCGAGCAGATCCTCGCTGAAGGAAACGCGCATTTCGTGACCGAGGAAGCGTACCTCGTCACCCGTTGAAACACCCTGACCGCCTGCGAAAACCTGAAGCGAAACGATATCGCCGTCAATCTTGTTGACCTGAGCGAGAGATTTGCCGAAGCGTGTATTGATCTGTGCAAGCTCGTTATAGCGTACACCCTCCGCCTTGACGGTGATAACGTTACCGGTAATGGATTCAATTCTGTTAAAAACCTTATTCATTCTCACTCACCGTCCTTTAACAACTTCTCCGCCTCACGGCCTGCTTTGCCCTGACCGTCGGCATACATTGCATCAATTTCAGCCTCTGCCTTTACGAAGGCATCGCTCATAAATTCCGTATAGTTCCAGTCGATAAACTTCTGTCTCATACGGTTGAAGAAGCTTCTTGCGCCGTCCTTGTCTTCAAGCGTGTAATCGCTGCCGAGAATACATACCAGCTTGTCCGTAACATAGCGCTGACGCTCCTTCATACTGTTCGCATCAATAAGATCAAAGGAGTTCTGCTGAAGATAAACGGAATCGAGCATCTCTGATTTAAGATATACGATATAGTCCTCGAGGCTTGTTCCTTCTTCACCGACAACCTTCATCATTGAGCCGATTTCGTCACCGTGAAGAAGAATATTTTTACAGAATGCCGACTTTGCGGGATCTGTTACTGTCTTATATTTTGACCACGAAATGAGCGGATCAATTGCGGGATATTTACGCGCATCCGAACGCTCACGGGAAAGACCGTGGAAAGCACCGACAACCTTAAGCGTTGCCTGAGTTACGGGCTCCTCGAAGTTACCGCCCGCAGGAGAAACCGTACCGCCGATCGTAACAGAGCCCTTGCTTCCGTCAGGAAGACGGACGTATCCTGCTCTTTCATAGAATGCCGCAATGTACGATTCAAGATATGCGGGGAAGGCTTCCTCGCCCGGAATTTCTTCAAGTCTGCCCGACATTTCACGAAGAGCCTGTGCCCAACGCGAGGTTGAGTCTGCAAGAAGAAGAACGTTAAGTCCCATCTGACGGTAATACTCTGCAAGAGTTACCGAGGTGTAAACGGATGCTTCACGCGATGCAACGGGCATCGACGATGTATTACATATAATAATAGTACGCTCCATAAGCGAACGGCCGGTTTTCGGGTCAGTAAGCTCGGGGAACTCCGTCAGCGTTTCAACAACCTCACCCGCACGCTCACCGCAGGCTGCGATAATAACGATATCAACGTCCGCGTACTTTGATGTTGTGTGCTGAAGAACGGTTTTGCCTGCGCCGAAGGGACCGGGAGTACAGTAGGTACCGCCCTTTGCAACGGGGAAGAATGAGTCGATAAGGCGTACCTTCGTCTCCATTGTTTCAACGGGAGCGAGTCTTTCGCTGTAGCATTTGACAGCTCTCTTGACGGGCCACTTGAAGGACATTGAAACGGGAATTTCCCTGCCTCTTTCATCTGCAAGAACAGCAACCGTCTCGCTGATCGTATATTCGCCCTTTTCAGCGATAGATTTAATTGTATAGCTTCCGAGAAGATAGAACGGAACAAAAATCTTGTGCGTGAACGGACCCTCGGGAACTGTACCGAAGTACTCACCCGCGCGGAGAGTATCGCCGACCTTGGCTGTGGGTGTGAACTCCCACTTCTTTTCGGCGTTGAGTCCGTCGGCATAGATTCCTCTTTCAAGGAACCAGCCTGCCTGCTCAGCTAAAACGGGCAGCGGATTCTGAAGTCCGTCGTAAACCTGACCGAGAAGTCCCGGTCCGAGCTGTGCGGAAAGCATATCGCCCGTAAAATCGACATCGTCACCGCACTTGATGCCGTTTGTCATTTCATAAACCTGAATCTGTGCGATGTCACCGCGGATACGGATAACCTCGCTTTTGAGCTTTTTATCATCAACATTAACATAGCAGATTTCATTCATCGAAACGCTGCCGTCAAACCTTACGGAAACAAGGTTACCGTTAATGCTGACTACCTTACCTTTGTTTTCGGTCATTGTATAACCTCCGATCTGTCCCCATTCATAATGGAGTCATAGATATTTCTGTATGCGGTTTCGCCGCTTTCTTCGTCAAATTTTCTGATTCTTTCAAGAAGTCTCAGCTTCAATCCGTAATAGAAAACAAAATCCTCCGAAAATGAATCCATCGGTCTGAGCGTTTCAAGAAAATCAAGGCGGTATTTGTTAAGGAATTTTTCCGCTTCCATCGGACTTTCGATTTCGACCGCCGTGCGTACCGCCTGCATCAGCACGGGAGAAAATGACTGGATGTCTGCATCAAAGGATTTGTTCATCTTGTCTGCACGGAGCCTTGCAAGAGCGAGACGCAGGGCGCGTTCACCCTCATTCCAGCCCTCAATCACTGAGGACGCTGCTTTTTCGGGTGTTCTCGGCGGAGAAAGAGTAATCCTCTCCGATTCTAACTGCGCCTTTTTACCGAGGAATCTCTGACACAGCTCTTCAAATCTTTCCGAGGTTATCGGAAGAGGTGTGTTTTCATTAATTCCGTCAAGTGACGGTAATTGAGATATCAGATAGTATTCAGCCATAATTATTCAGCCTCTTTCAGAAGTGCGATAACTCTGGGGCTGAGATAGTTGGAAAGCATATCGGTAACAGCCTCGGCAGAATAATCGTAATAAACCGCACCATTGTTTACGGCAATGCGGAATCCGCCGTCAAAATTATCGTTAGCCTTAAGTGTAACGCCACCGAGCATTTTTGCCTTAAGCTCCGCAAGAACAGCCTCTTCAAGCTTTGCAAGATCAGCACTGTTAAGAATAACGGAAACATCATCCGATTCGGGCTTGCCCATCCAGCTTTCAACGGCATTCACGATAAGCTTTGCAAAAGCATCTGAAGAATAAACAGCATTGACATTGTCGCTGACAATCGCCTTAAGCTCCCTTGTAACACTTTCTCTGAACGAGATGAGCAGGTTTCTGCCTGCCTGACGGATTGCATCCTCGCCCGACTTGACGGTCTTTGCATTTTCATTTTTAGCATCGGCAATCATCCTGTCCGCCTGAGCCTTAGCATCGGCAACAATTCTTTCCGCTTCAGCCTTTGCAGCTGCAAGTATATCAGCCGCCTTAGCTTCAGCAGCATCCACACCATCCTTTTTGATCTGCTCAATAAGTTCCTGAAGTTGAATTTCCATAATGCAGTCTCCTTTATAATAATGTATAGTATTTGTATTTTTCTTCAAAAAAACATAAAGGAACCAATATCCTCTGCAGACAGCTGGTTCCTTTCAAACAATATTAACGTTAAAAATTATATCACACTCTACGGTTTTGTCAATACCTTTATAATGCACTGGTTTTTTATAAAAGCGAAGGTATCCTTATTCATTAAACGATACCGGACCGAGCCTCACCGGAGCAGGTACAGCAACAGAGTTTCATTTCACCCTGTTCTCCCCTTCGCAACGGGTAAGAAAAAAGACGATTCCGATGCGCCGTACTCTTAAGGACACTAACTTAAGAATACGAGCATTGCGATGAGTCAAAGAGCAGAGAGAAGAGTTTAACGCTTTTCTCTCTTTCTTTTTACAGCTAAATCCACACATTCGACTAACCTCTCGTTATAAGGTAGAATAAAGCTACCAAATAACAGGAGGTCATTTTTATGAGCAGAAAGACAAAAATCAAGTTAACGGATTTTGAGTGCAATTTACTTATCAACGGTATGAATGAGTTTCGCAATATGCTTTTGGCGGAGGGATTACCCACCGAGGATGTTGATGAATTGTTATTGAAAATCATTGATAAAAGTAAAAATTGAAAGTGGTGATATTATGGCTAATATCATAGAGGATTTCTATTACGGCAATATTGAGCCACAAGAAGTCAATTCAGAATTAACACCAAAACTCAAGAAGAAACTGAGTAACCTTGCCGAAAAAGAAGAACAGCTTATAGCAAGATTGAATGGTGAAGATAAGAAGCTGTTTCAAAACTACGTAGGAGCTTACATTGAATTTACAACAACAAGCAATACCGACAGCTTTATATCAGGATTTAGAATCGGAGCAAGATTTACATACGACACTTTTATCGAAAACAAGAAAGGATGACAATTATGGAAAACGAATCAAAGATAACCTACCGTAGAGTCGGCGACTATTTCATCCCGAATCTCGTATTGCCACCCGAAGAAGCAAGCGTTACCCTTGGTAAATGGGGAATGATGCACAAGGATTATTTATTGAAAAATAAGAGAGTATTATTCTCGGCTCTACTTACTCAGGGCAAACTTTATCAGCACTGTGCCGAGGTAGAAAAACAGGCACAAGATATGTTTGATTCTCTTGTGGAACAGATGAAAGCAACTGAGAGTGTTACCGAACAACTGAAAGAAGAAAGTCAGTTGGAATGGGTATGCTGTATGAGTAACATTGAATCAAGAGCAAGGGAAATTATCTGCAATGAATTGATTTACATATAAGTGTTAATCTAACAAACAACTCCGAGTAGATTTAAGTCTGCTCGGAGTTATTTTCTATTCAAAAGAAACCATAACAACAAGCAGCGCTATGTTTAGAATAATAATGCTATATTTTACAAAAAGTTGAATAATTAAGGTGGATGATATTTTGTCTTTGTTTTCTTTTGCAGTTTTGTATATTAGCATTTGAATATAAAATTCCCTGCAACTATAAGATATTTGTTCAAAAAGGTTAGAGTATTTTTTTCGCAAAAAACTTGTTGTAATATTTTCTACTATAATGTTATACACAACAAAAATCACTACATGTGCCAAGACTATCCAAAAAGTGATATCGTTAGCGAAAAGATAATTACATGCAGCAGTACCTATTAGAAATATGCACTGTAAAGTAATCATCACTTTATTAACAAATATAATTTTTCTCATTTGCTTGTTTTGGTTATCCATATCAACACCACATTTATAGTCATTATACTACTAAACTAAATAAACTTTTAATATATCAAAAAACGCTTAAAAGTTTAAGAACCATTTTATTAAGTGAATTTTTCGATTTTGACAATGACTTTTTCACTGTAATTATGATATGAATTTTCCAATTTGTTAATATAATACACTCTGATAACATCGTCCGTTACAAATGAATCATCATAGTCTTCTGTGTGAAAGCCCCTGTTATTATACCCGTTAGAAATAGTACTAAACTCAACACCATCGACCGAAAAATCAAGAACATTATCTCCCTGTTTATATAAATCGTTAACCATTCCTTCAATAATTTCATATTCACCGGATTCATATAAATATAAATAATCGTTATTTTTAAAATTTGACCATTCGCCGATTAATCCTGTTACCTGGAAAAAAGTTATTACAGACAAAAACATCAATACTCCTAAAAATTCTTTTTTGCTTTCAAAACTTTTTCTCATCGAAATTAGTAAAGAAAAAAACAACACGCACATAACAACACCCGAAATGGCACCTACTATACGCGGTGCATCTAATATACTATCATTTAATATATCATATACTACCATAATCGAAATACCTACTTACTTTTTGCTGTTCATAAATTTATCGGTTTTAATTAGATTTGAACTATTTGTTTACCGCATCAACCATAACCGTCACAACAAAAACTTTTTCTCTATTATCATAATCAAACGAAATATCGCCGTTATATTTTTTGAGGGTGTTTCTGACACTTTTTAATCCGAAGCCGTGAAGCTGTTTGTTGGCTTTGGTAGTTGAAGGTAAAGCTTTCCCGTTCAGTATAGGGTTTGTATCGCAAGAGTTGGAAATGATTATTACAAAAAAATCATTTCTGTAATCAGTTTCAAATGTTACTGTCTTTTGTTTGGAAGTTTTCGCTGTTTCAAGAGCATTATCCAATAGATTGCCAAGGATAGTTACCGTGTCATAAGGTTCAATCGTTGACAGATTATTATTTTTGATGTCGAACTCAAAATTCAAACCATTTAATCGGCATTCTGTTACATATTTATCTACTACAACATCAAGCGTATGGTTTCCGCTATGGCAGACCTTGCTGTATTGGGCAAGACTTTCACTCATTTTTAAAAGATGCATTTCTATTTCGGAATTTGTATTGAGATTCCTTATGGCTGACAGATGATTTTTAGTGTCATGTGCATAAGCTCTGAGATTGTTGTTTTGATTCACCAATATATCAAAATACTTTAAATCGGTGTTTAGTTTTTCACTTTCTTGTCTTAATAATAACAGCTCTTGTTCTTTCTCTGCGTTATAATGATATGATATAAACAACAAAATTGTAGATAAAAACAAAAAGACACTTACACAGGTAATAACAATCATAGTGTTTTTGCTGAGTTGATATGTTGTCATGATGTACCAGAACATTACCAAAGAAGACAAGGCTGCTGTGGGAAAAAGATAAAAACTAAGTGGTATTTTTGATGTTTTTTGATTTTTATTGATAATACCGGACAAAATGAGCAGCGTAATAAAATACAAAAACTTACTTGTTAAAACATCAGCTAAAAGAATATATATGTTGTCGTTATAGCTTGTTAATTCAATATTAAAGAGAGCTGAAATTGAAAAAATGGCAATAAGTTCTGTTGCACACATAAAAGCACTGGATAATACCGAATAGAAAAGAGCTTTTTTGTTTTTATATCAAAGCATATAACTGAAAACAAAAAACTTATAGCAGAATATGATATTGTGTTTACTAATATTGAATTTTTAAAGATGATATTTATAATTGCACCTATAAAAAAATTCCGCTTCCTATTAAAACAGCTTTACATAATTTATATTTGCTTTTACTGACTCTTGAAAAGAAAACATAAGAAATCAGCATTTCAAAAAAATAAACCAAAACAGATGGTACTATATTATGCATATCATTATCTCCTCCTCAGATACGCAAACCAAAACTTATGAAAATCCGTTTGTCTTCTTGAAGCAATAGGTATTCTTACATTGTTCTGAACGAAAAGTTCTGAATACTTATATCCCGTAACATAATGTAGATTTACAATAAAGGATTTGTGAACTCTATAGTAGAATGAATTTTGT